>NZ_CP040710.1:445000-1157500 GCF_005943945.1 Aggregatimonas sangjinii
TAATACCACATTTGAATTCAATTCCTTCCTCCTCCAGAATGGCTAACCGCCTATCAATCACCTGCTTTTCCATTTTAAAATCGGGAATGCCATAGCGTAATAGTCCGCCTGGCTTTTCGTCTCTTTCAAAAACGGTTACGGTATGGCCAGCGCGATTTAATTGTTGTGCCGCGGCCAATCCGGCCGGACCTGAACCGATTACGGCTATTTTCCTGTCCGTTCTTTTTGAGGGCGGCTCCGCAACGATCCAACCTTTTTCGAATGCTTTTTCCGCAATGTTCTTTTCGATATTTTCGATGGACACCGGGTCTTCGTTAATGCCCAAGACACACGCTTCTTCGCATGGCGCTGGGCACAAACGTCCAGTGAATTCAGGAAAATTATTCGTAGAATGGAGGATATTGGTCGCTTTCTCCCATTTTCCGCTATATACCGCGTCGTTAAAATCCGGGATGAGATTGCCCAAAGGGCAACCGCTATGGCAGAAGGGAATGCCACAGTCCATACAACGTGCACCTTGTTCCTTTAGTTCTTTTTCCTTTAGCGGTAACGTGAATTCTTTATAATTTTTCACTCGTTCTTCCGCAGGGGTATACTGCTCTACTTTTCTATCGAATTCCAAAAATCCTGTTATCTTTCCCATATCTCGATTTTATGTTGTTTGTAAAGCCTCTTTTTCCAAACGAATCAACGCTTGTCGGTATTCTTCAGGGAAAACCTTGACAAAATCAGGAAGACACTTTTCCCAATTTTCAAGAATTCGCTGCGCTAACGGACTCATCGTATTATTGTAATGGCTGGTTATCAATTCTTTCAATTGATCGATATCCTCCTGCTCTTCCACCTTTAAAAGGTTCAAGGCCTCTTTGTTACACTGTTTTTCGAATGTTCTGTTCTTGTCATATACAAAAGCAATACCGCCGCTCATTCCGGCACCGAAATTTCTGCCGACTTCACCTAGAATCACAGCAATGCCTCCTGTCATATATTCACAGCCATGATCACCGATACCCTCTACGACCGTTTTCGCTCCTGAATTTCGGACACAAAAACGTTCTCCGGCTTTACCGTTGATGTATGCCCTGCCAGCGGTTGCTCCGTAGAGCGTTACATTTCCAGTAATGACATTGTCCTCAGGTACGATAGTGGAACCGTCGGGAACTTTGATAACCAGTTTTGCCCCGGAAAGGCCCTTTCCAAGATAATCATTGGTGTTTCCGTTCACGGTAAGGGTGAGTCCGCGCGTGGCGAATGCTCCAAAACTCTGACCTGCGGAACCGGTGAAGTTTACCTTGAGCGTATTTATCGGAAGTCCCGTGGCACCATATACTTTGGATATTTCATTACTGATGATGGCACCAACGGCTCGGTCGGTATTGTGTATGGGGAAATCCAGACTCAGTTTTTCCTTACGGAACAACGATGGATTCGCCTTTTCTATAATCTGAAACTCAATGGATTTATCTACATCATGCTGTTGTTTTTGGGTATTATAGAATTTAGTGCCCACGGGTACATCAACTTGATGTAAAATAGGCGTCAAATCTATCCCGTCAGCTTTGTAATGCGCGATGGCTTTGTTACGATCGAGCTTTTGAACCTGACCGACCATTTCATTTACGGTACGGAAACCTAATTGCGCCATAATAGCCCGGAGCTCCTCGGCAACGAAGTACATATAGTTTACGACGTGCTCTGGTTTCCCTTCGAATTTCTTGCGCAGTTCGGGATTTTGGGTGGCAATACCGACTGGGCACGTATTCAAATGACAAACCCGCATCATGATACAACCAGAAGCCACGAGGGGCGCCGTTGCAAAACCGAATTCCTCGGCACCAAGCAAACAGGCGACCGCTACATCACGGCCCGTTTTTAATTGACCATCACATTCCAATACGATTCTATTACGAAGGTCGTTCATAACCAAAGTCTGTTGGGCTTCGGCAATACCCAATTCCCATGGAAGACCTGCATGTTTTAAGGAGGTCAACGGCGAAGCTCCTGTACCGCCATCGAAACCGGATATCAGCACTACGTCGGCTTTGGCCTTGGCAACACCTGCCGCTACTGTGCCTACGCCCACTTCGGATACCAGTTTAACATTGATTCGTGCCTTTCGATTGGCCGATTTCAAATCGTATATGAGCTGCGATAAATCCTCAATGGAATAAATATCGTGGTGCGGTGGTGGTGAGATCAGGCCTACATACGGAGTGGAATTTCGCGTTTTGGCGATAGCGGGATTTACCTTTGGGCCAGGCAGCTGTCCGCCTTCCCCGGGTTTTGCTCCTTGGGCCATTTTGATTTGAATCTCCTTGGCATTGGTCAGGTAATTGGAGGTTACTCCAAACCGACCTGATGCTACCTGTTTAATGGCACTGTTTCGCCAGTCACCGGTTTCATTTTTATAAAAGCGTTCTGCATCCTCACCACCTTCCCCGGAGTTGCTCTTGCCCCCGATACGGTTCATGGCAATCGCTAGGTTTTCATGTGCCTCTTTACTGATCGATCCGTAGGACATTGCCCCGGTCTTAAAGCGTTTTACGATTTCGGTCCAGGGTTCTACTTCCTCCAAGGGTATCGGGTCGAAGTTTGAGAATTCAAAAAGCCCCCTGATGGTCATCAGGTTTTTAGACTGTTTGTTGACCATATCGGCAAACTCTGCATAGTCATTGGGTTCATTGCTCCGAACGGCCTTTTGTAATTTGGCGATGGAAAGCGGATTGAACATGTGCTTCTCACCATCCCTTCTCCAGCGGTATTCGCCGCCCATTTCCAAATCAAGATTGGCGGCGACCTCCTTTTCGGAAAATGCTTTGCGATGCCTTTTGGCGACCTCTTTTTCAATTTCGTATAAGCCGATTCCTTGAATACGGGTCGCGGTATTGGGAAAGTATTTTTCAACCACCTTGGTATTGATGCCAATACATTCGAACAACTGTGATCCACGGTAGGAATTCAAAGTTGAGATACCGATTTTGTTCATCACTTTCAGAATGCCTTTTCCGATAGCCTTGTTATAGTTCTCGACGGCTTCCTCAAAAGAAAATTCGGTAATGTCGTGTTCTTCGATTTGTTCCCTAATAATTTCGTTCACTAAATAAGGATTGATAGCACTTGCTCCAAATCCGAACAACAGGGCAAAATGATGCACTTCCCTTGGCTCCGCAGATTCGACGATAATACTTACTTTTGAACGTTTCCCTAAACGCTGCAGGCCACTGTTGGCATAGGCACAGGCCAACAATGCGGGAATAGGCGCCAACTGTTCGCTAACGTTACGGTCGGATAATATAATGATGTTTGTACCGTCGTCGATAGCCTTTGACGCCTCTTTTAAAATAGATTCCAAAGCATCTTCCAAGCCGTTATGGCCTCTTCCGATTTGGTAAAGAATAGGAATGGAAACTACCTTATAGTCTGGGCTGACATCGTAATTCTTTATTTTATCCAAATCTTCTTTGGAGATGACCGGGTTCCTAATTTTAAGTTTTCGACAATGTAGTTCGCTGAAATCAAAGATATTTTGGTCGCTACCTAAGGTTAGACTGATATCGGTAATCATTTCTTCCCTGATACCATCCAAAGGTGGATTCGTCACTTGTGCGAAAAGTTGCTTGAAATAGTTGTAAATCAATTGGGGTCTTTCCGAAAGCACTGCGATAGGTGTGTCGGAACCCATAGACCCTATGGGCTCTTTGGCCGTTTTGCCCATCGGTAGGATAATGGTATTAATGTCTTCCAAGGTATATCCGAAAACGGACTGTCGCTTCTCTAAAGACGCCTCGCCCAGGAATAGAGGGCAATCGTTATAGGGAATATCCTTTAGGTGCACCAGATTATCTTTAAGCCATTTCTGATAGGGTCGCTGCTTGGCTATCTTTTCCTTGATTTCCTCATCGTTCACGATACGGCCTTCCTGCATGTCCACTAGGAACATCTTTCCAGGCTCTAAACGACCGTGAAACTCGACATTTTCAGGAGCGATATCTACGACCCCTGTCTCTGATGACATGATCACGTTGCCATTTTTGGTGACGGTATATCTTGATGGTCTCAGCCCGTTTCGATCTAGAACGGCACCAATATAATTACCGTCGGTAAACGGAACCGATGCAGGTCCATCCCAAGGTTCCATCATACAGGAATGGTATTCATAGAACGCTCTCTTGGCGTCGCTCATATCGGGATTTTTTTCCCAAGCTTCTGGCACTAAGATCATCATTACCTCCGGTAGCGACCTTCCCGTCATGAGAAGGAGTTCTACCACCATATCCATTGTAGCGGAATCCGATTTTCCGGGAAGTATAATGGGAAGTATATTTTTGATCTCCGGTCCGAACCAATCGCTTTTTAACAATTCTTCCCTAGACCGCATTCTGGAAACGTTCCCGCGTAATGTATTTATTTCTCCATTGTGGCACATATAACGGAAGGGTTGTGCCAAATCCCAAGTAGGGAAGGTGTTGGTAGAGAATCGTTGGTGTACCAAAGAGAGTCTGGTTACCACACGCGGATCCATGAGGTCTTTGTAATAAAGGCTAATGTCTTTTGGCATTAACAAGCCTTTGAAAATGATGATTTTGGTAGAAAGGCTGGGCACGTAAAAAAACATGCTCTCCGATAGTTTTGAGTTGAGAATAGTATGCTCGGTTAGCTTTCTGGTGATGAACAACTGAAGATTAAAGTTGAAGTAATCTTGTTCTTCACTTGCTTTCGCCACGAAAAGTTGTTTCACAAATGGTTCGGTTTCCATAGCGATACGGCCTGGAATGGTTCTGTTTACCGGAACATCCCGCCATCCCAACAATCGTAAACCTTGCTTTTTGATGTTCTCCTCAAAAACGGAGATGCAAAAATCACGTTGGTTACTTTTTTGTGGAAGAAATACATTACTAACGGCATATTCACCAGGTTCTGGAAGTTCGAAGTCGCATTCTTCCTGAAAAAAATCATGGGGTATGTCGATTAAGATACCGGCCCCGTCACCGGTTTTTCCATCAGCACTTACGGCACCTCGATGTTCCAATTTATCGAGTATCTCGAGTGCCTTGTGAATAATGTCGTTCGATTTCTTTCCCTTTAGGCTGCAAATAAATCCCGCGCCACAGTTATCATGCTCAAATTCCGGTAGGTACAACCCTTGCTTCTTCAATCCCATAGATTATCGTATTTATTCAAAAATAGCATTATTGGTGAATAATATTTAATGAATTAGAACGAATGCAATAAAAAAAACAACGTTAGTTATTATATGCTAAAAAATATATAAATATGTAATTTGATGCCTGTTATTCTGATAGAATGGCAATTGGGCAGAAGGTATGTGAAGATGTTCTCGTAAATCTAGGGTAACAACAGAAAATAACACTTTTTAAGCCAATAACCCCTATGAAATAAAGGGTTATTGTTGCATTATTTGGCCATATTAGGTAGGTGACCCTAATCTATTGAGGGATGAATCGTTTCTTAGTCTCTAAGAATGCTTCTTGAGATTACAATTTTCTGAATTTCGGAGGTGCCTTCGTAAATTTGGGTGATTTTCGCATCCCGCATTAAACGTTCTACATGGTAGTCCTTAACGAAGCCGTTGCCACCATGAATTTGTACCGCCTCCACGGTAGTCTCCATAGCCACTTGGGAGGCGTATAGCTTTGCCATTGCACCTGAAAGGTCGTAATTGATGCCATTGTCTTTTTCCCAAGCTGCCTTGTAGACCAAATGCCGGGCAGCCTCTATTTGAGTGTGCATATCGGCCAATTTGAAAGCGATTGCTTGATGGTTGGCAATTTCGGTACCGAACGCCTTTCGTTCTTTTGAATATTTCAACGCCAGTTCATAGGCGCCGGCGGCAATTCCCAAGGCTTGTGCCGCAATTCCAATTCTGCCCCCCGCTAGGGTTTTCATTGCAAATTTAAATCCGAAACCATCCTCGCCGATGCGATTGGTCTTCGGCACTTTTACATCATTGAATAGCAAAGAATGGGTGTCGCTTCCGCGGATACCTAATTTATTTTCTTTTGGTCCGATTTCAAAACCAGGGGTATCTTTTTCAACGATTAGGGCATTGATGCCTTTGTGGCCTTTATCCTTATCGGTTTGGGCTATGACCAAATAGACACTTGCCGAACTTCCATTGGTAATCCAGTTCTTGGTACCATTGATGATATAATGGTCACCCATATCGATGGCTGTAGTCTTTTGAGAGGTGGCGTCGCTGCCGGCCTCTGGTTCCGACAAACAGAATGCCCCGATTATTTCGCCGGTGGCTAATCGCTTTAAATACTTTTCTTTGTGTTCCTCACTTCCATAGGCTTCCAATCCGTAACATACCAACGAATTGTTTACAGAAACAACCACCGATGCCGACGAGTCGATTTTCGATAATTCCTCCATGGCGATGACATAGGAAAGTGTATCCATGCCGCTCCCGTTATACTTTGGGTCTACCATCATGCCCATAAAACCAAGCTCGCCCAATTTTTTTATTTCTTCGACCGGAAACCGTTGTTCATCGTCCCTCTCAATTACACCGGGCAAAAGTTCATTTTGCGCGAAATCCCGCGCGGCTTGCTGTATCATCAGATGTTCTTCGGAAAGCGAGTAGTTCATAACTAAAAATCGTTTGTTTGAGTAGTGCAAAGATAAGCTTATGTTTAAAACCGAGTGGTCGATTTCGAATTGGTTTTGCGAATAAAACCCATTTTTTAGATTCAGTTTAAATCGGGCAAGTCGATTCAATATTTTATATTTGTCCGTATAGCTATTACACTTTAAAATTTAAATATAAAATTATGGATCAGCAGTAACTTCTTCAGAAAAATATGAGGATGGTAAACGGTACGTACAGAACATAAGATCATAATTTTTTAAATTTTAAGGGAATGAAAGAACTACTCAAAGTATACGAAAATAAACAGCCGGAAATCGTTTTTAACTGGAAGGATTCCGAGACCGAGGCGGAGGGTTGGACAGTAATCAACTCGCTACGCGGTGGAGCAGCTGGTGGAGGTACCCGAATGCGCGAGGGATTGGACATGAATGAAGTGCTCTCGTTGGCAAAGACGATGGAAGTAAAGTTCACGGTATCCGGACCCCCGATAGGCGGAGCCAAATCGGGAATCAATTTCAATCCGAACGATCCGCGCAAACGAGGGGTCTTGGAGCGTTGGTACCATGCCGTCTCGCCCTTGTTAAAGAACTACTACGGCACAGGAGGGGACCTTAATGTCGATGAGATTCATGAGGTGATCCCGATTACTGAGGATGCCGGGGTATGGCATCCCCAAGAGGGTGTGTTCAACGGTCATTTTAAACCCACTGAGGCCGATAAGATAAATCGTATCGGTCAATTGCGGTTGGGCGTAATCAAGGCATTGGAAAGCGATGCTTATGCTCCGACTACAGGACGAAAATACACAGTTGCCGATATGATTACCGGTTATGGGGTAGCCGAGGCGGTTCGCCACTATTATGACATATTTGGCGGCAATGTTGTCGGCAAACGAGCCGTTGTTCAAGGTTTTGGTAACGTCGGTAGCGCGGCCGCATATTATCTGGCGAAAATGGGCGCAAAGGTTGTCGGTATTATCGATAGGGCCGGTGGGGTAATCAATGAAGAGGGTTTTAGTTTTGAAGAAATAGAGGCTTTTTTCCTGAGCAAAAAAGGAAATAGCCTAATGGCGGATGCCCATGACCTGATTCCGTTTGAAGATATCAATCAGCGAATATGGAAGCTACAGACCGAGATTTTCGTACCCTGTGCCGCTTCTAGATTGGTCACTAAAGAACAAATAACCCAATTGATCGATACGGGATTGGAGGTGATATCATGCGGCGCCAACGTACCCTTTGCCGACAAAGAGATTTTCTTTGGCCCTATTATGGAGTATACGGATGGTCGGGTAAGTCTAATTCCTGATTTTGTCTCGAACTGTGGAATGGCACGTGTTTTTGCCTATTTTATGGAAAAAAGGGTGGCGATCGATGATGAAGAAATATTTAATGATACCTCCGATACCATTCGAAAGGCAATTTTGAATATCTTTAAGCAGAATCCCACCAAAGTGAACTTATGCAGCACTGGATTCGAAATCGCACTCAAACAGCTAGTCTAATCTAAAAAACCGACCACATATGGAGACTATTATTATTATCGTATTTATAGTTGGCTACTTGGCCATTACTTTAGAACATAACCTAAAAATCGATAAGCTTATCCCTGCCTTGGCCATGATGGCTATTCTTTGGGCGATAATCGCATTGGCCCATATGGATGTTTTCGAGGTGAATACGGTCTTAAAGGAACTCGAGCCTACACATATAGATGAGATTCTGCTACATCATTTGGGCAAGACCGCCGAAATTCTAGTCTTTCTATTGGGCGCCATGACCATTGTCGAAATCATTGATTATTTCGACGGTTTCGCGACTATAAAAGGATACATAAAAACGAAAAGTAAGCGCAAATTACTATGGTTGTTCGCAATTCTGGCATTCATACTATCAGCGATAATCGATAACCTGACCGCAACAATTGTACTGGTTACCATTCTACAGAAGGTCATTAAGGTAAGGGAAACGCGCCTTTGGTTTGCGGGTTTGATTATAATAGCCGCTAACGCCGGTGGTGCTTGGTCTCCTATTGGTGATGTGACCACGACAATGCTCTGGATCGGGAATAAGGTGACCGCCCTGGTGCTGATAGAGCACGTTTTGATACCTTCTATAGTTTGTATGATTATTCCGGTATTTGTCGCTAGTCGGTATTCCGCTTTTCAGGGAACGATTGAGTCCGAACCGGAGGAATTGACCGAGCCCAAATCCAAGTTTGGGTCAACTATGTTGTACCTAGGCCTGGGAATGATCGTTTTCGTACCGTTTTTTAAGACGATAACCCATTTGCCTCCCTATGTGGGCATGATGTTGTCGTTGGCCGTCGTGGCGGCCTTTGCCGAGATTTACAGTAGTTCAAAATTCAATATTACCAATCTTGACGGTGAAGGGGACGACCATGCAGGGCACCATAGTCCTGTTCATGCCTCCTTATCTAAAATAGAACTGCCCAGTATTCTTTTTTTCTTGGGAATATTATTGGCCGTAGCTGCCTTGGAATCCCTCGGTATGCTCTTTGAATTTGCAGGTTCCTTAGAAAGCACGCTGCCTATGCTAGGAACGGAATCCCAAGGGGAATTGGTCTCCGATTTCGTTGTTTTGATTTTAGGGGTCGGTTCGGCAGTAATCGACAATGTACCTCTAGTTGCGGCAAGTATGGGGATGTTCTCCGTACCTATCGATGATCCCGTATGGCATTTCATCGCCTATTCCGCTGGAACGGGAGGGAGCATGTTGATCATCGGATCGGCGGCCGGAGTTGTCGCCATGGGCATGGAAAAGATAGATTTTTTCTGGTATTTTAAAAAAATCGCTTGGTTGGCCTTTCTTGGATTCATGGGAGGGGCCGTGGCTTTCGTGGTAATGCGAAATTTTGTACTCAACGTATAATTTAATAGCCAAACTACCGTTATAAGGGCAATAGTCAATTGTTAACATCAAAATTAATTTATGTTATTGTTCCAAGACCCTGAAATGGGTGAAGTAGTATCCGAGGAAAAAACCTTGTCCGTAATCGATTTGATCTTCAGCGGTGGAACGGGCAGTATCGTAATTATCTCCGTGCTTTTTATTATGTTGGGAGTAGCGTTATATATTTATTTTGAGCGAATTTTAGCAATAAAAGCTGCCTCGAAAATAGATAAGAACTTCATGAACCAGATTAGGGACCATGTCACTTCCGGTAAATTGGATGCGGCCAAAATGCTCTGCGCCCAAACCGATTCGCCTGTGGCGCGTTTGACCGAAAAAGGGGTATCCCGAATCGGAAAACCGCTTGATGACATCAACACTGCTATCGAGAATGCTGGTACTTTGGAGGTGTACAAACTGGAAAAAAATGTTAGTGTTTTAGCCACAGTTGCGGGAGCTGCACCGATGATCGGCTTCTTGGGAACTGTAATCGGTATGATTTTGGCATTCCATGAAATGGCAACAAGCGGCGGACAGGCCGAAATGGGCTCTTTGGCCTCGGGTATCTACACCGCAATGACGACAACGGTAGCGGGGCTTATCGTAGGTATTATCGCTTACATGGGTTACAACCACTTAGTGAACCGAACGGATAAAGTAGTGCATAAGATGGAAGCCAATGCAGTGGAGTTCCTTGATCTCTTGAACGAACCGCTGTAGTAAGAACCAAGAAGCAAGAGCCAAGAACCGCGACCAAAAAGAATTTTACAAGTTTCAAGTGCTTTAATTAAGACTTGATTCCATCAGCACAGCGGTCTTATATCTTTGCCCTATTAAGATTAATAAAAATTAAGCCTAGCGTAGTGAAACTGAAAGGAAGAAATAAGGTAAGCCCGGATTTTAGCATGTCGTCAATGACGGATATCGTATTCTTATTATTGATATTCTTTATGTTGACCGCAAATTCGCCCAATGCACTGGACTTGTTATTGCCAAAGGCCAAAGGCAAATCGACCAATACGCAAAATGTATCGGTAAGTATCGATAAGAACTTACAGTACTTTGTGAACAATGAGAAAATTAATGGAGAGTACATTGAAATTGAATTAAAAAAGGCACTAGAAGGACAAGATAAACCGACTATTATCCTTAGGGCAGAAGAGAACGTTGCCATCAAAGAAGCCGTCAACGTTATGGATATTGCCAATAGGAATAATTACAAAGTTATCTTGGCCGTGCGACCGAACTAAATGTCGTTCCTAAACACGAGACACAAAAAACAGTCCTTTACACTCACTACACTGCTCTTAAGTGTACTGTTGCTTATATTATTCTATATAGGCCTTACCTACATGGACCCACCCGAAGAGAACGGAATCTCGGTCAACTTCGGCACTACCGACTTTGGTAGTGGTAGGGTACAGCCCAAAGAAAAAATACAATCCGAACCTTTGAATACGCCTCCGGTCGAACCTGTAAAGCAGGAAGAAGTGGAGGAGGAAGTCGTTGAAGAAGAGGTAGAGGACGTTCCTGAAGAAGCCGTGGTCAAAGAAGCCCCTGCCGAAGAATTGATGACCAGGGAAGATGCCGAAGCCATAAGAATGGAAACGGCCAAAGCCGAGAAGAAAAAGGCCGAGGATGCTGCTAAAGCGGCCGAAAAACGAAAAGAAGAGGCCATTAAGAGGGAAAAAGCAAAAGCGGCCAAAATAGCACAGCAGAAAAAGGAGGCAGAGGAAAAGGCTCGACGGGAACAAGAGGCCAAAAAGAAAAAGCTGGATGAAATGATGGGTGGCCTCAATAAGTCGGATGGCACCGCATCGGGCTCTGAAGGTGATGACGACCGAGCAGGCGATAAAGGTCGTCCTGATGGAGATCCGTATGCCACCAGCTACTACGGAGCGCCCGGCAGTGGAAGCGGGACCGGAGGCTATGGTCTAAACGGACGCTCGCTCTCGAGTAAAGGTAAAGTACAGCAGGATTGTAATGAGGAAGGTCGTGTAGTGGTTAAAATCGTTGTAGATCGCAATGGTAAAGTGGTGAGTGCCACTCCGGGTGTAAAAGGCACTACGAATAATGCCGCCTGTCTATTACAACCAGCCAAGGAGACAGCATTCAAACACAGTTGGAATTCCGACTCCAATGCGCCAAGCCAGCAAATAGGTTTTGTGGTGGTGAACTTCAAACTAGGCGAGTAAGTGACCTATTCCGAAACTTTGGATTGGATGTTCCGCCAGCTTCCAATGTATCAGCAAAAAGGCAAAACTGCCTTCAACGGCAAGTTGGATAATATCCTTCGATTTGCGACTCATCTCGACCATCCACATAAGAAATTCAAGAGCATTCATGTTGCCGGCACGAACGGCAAGGGGTCTAGCAGCCATATGTTGGCTTCCATACTTCAGGAAGCCGGTTACAAGGTAGGTCTTTATACTTCTCCCCATTTAAAGGATTTTCGCGAAAGAATATGCATTAATGGACAAACCGTTGGGAAAAGCTACGTCATAGATTTTATAGCCAACAATCTTGATTTTCTGAATGCGAATCGTCTGTCGTTCTTTGAAATGACGGTCGGAATGGCTTTTGCATATTTCGCCGAGAGTAAGGTAGACATAGCGATTATCGAAGTCGGTTTGGGAGGGCGATTGGACTCTACGAATATCATCACGCCGGAAGTCGCGCTTATCACCAATATCGGCTATGACCATACGGACGTATTGGGTGATAGTCTTAAAAAAATAGCACTTGAAAAAGCCGGCATCATTAAGCCAGGTATACCCGTGGTTATTTCCGAAACACAGCAGGAAATTCAAAATGTGTTCAAAAAGGTAGCTCTTGAGCGGGGTGCGGCACTTGAATTTGCCGATAAGATAGCCCGGAAGTCGTATCGGACCGATTTGCTGGGCGATTACCAAGTAAAGAATAGCAGGGGCGTGTTGGCTGCCATTGATAAATTGACCGATTTTAAAATAAGTGAACGGGATATTAAGGCCGGGTTTGAAAATGTGACGAGAAATACGGGTTTAATGGGGAGGTGGCAGACCATTGGCAACCATCCAAAAATTATCTGTGATACCGCCCATAACAAAGAAGGTTTGACGTTGGTGCTGCAACAGTTGTTAGAGCAGGATTTTCAGACCTTGCATATGGTAATTGGTTTTGTAAAGGAAAAAGACTTAACAGGCGTTTTGCCACTCATGCCTACGACAGCGAATTACTATTTTTGCAGCCCGAAGGTAGAGCGAGGATTGGCACCGACCGCTTTAAGGGAACAAGCCAATGAATTCGATTTGAACGGAGAGGTATATCCATCGGTTATGGATGCTCTTGAAACTGCCAGAAACAAGGCGTCGGCAAACGATTTGATTTTTGTTGGAGGCAGTAATTTTACAGTGGCCGAAGTGCTTTGATTTTTTGTACAGTTTTTCTTTTGGAGAATATAAAAGTATTCTATATTTGCACTCCTTATATGGGCGATTACCTGCCTCCGGCAGGCAGGGCTCAGTTGGTTCAGAACATCCCGATTTTTATAAGGAGGGTAGGTATGAACGTAAGTAAAAATAATAGGGCGATTAGCTCAGTTGGTTCAGAGCACCTCGTTTACACCGAGGGGGTCGGGGGTTCGAGCCCCTCATCGCCCACAGAAAGTCATCGATCTCACGGTCGGTGACTTTTTTAATTTTATAGGTATTTCCAACCCTTTTCCTTGAATGGCGCCAATATATTTCTCTTCGAGTCGATCCTATGGCGATCAAGGCGCAAGTGGCCCCGTCTCGATATTCTTTTGGATATCCATAAGAATATCAGGATTCATCGTCCACAGAAAGTCATCGCCCTCATGGTCGGTGACTTTTTTGTAGGTTTTCGACCCATAAGTGGTAATGCTGCAGATGTGTTTTCATATTTCATTAGCAAGTATTTGTCCCGTGCTTTTTGGATAATATTGACCTAGTTAAACATATGTTATTTTGTTTAATAAAATTAGATATTCATTAAACAATATGTATGTTTGTGTAATAATGGCCGTTAAAAGCATTTAAAACTTTTATTATGTTCGGACTCTTCAAGAAAAAATCCCAAAAAGATATACTTCATGAAAAGTATCAAAAACTCTTGAAGGAAGCACACCAACTTTCAACCTCCAATAGAAAAAAGAGTGATGAAAAGGTATTCGAGGCAGAGGAAATTATGAAACAAATTGTAAAACTTGATAATTAGTCATATACTTGACGAAGTTAGAATTACATAAAAATTATTCAGTAAGTAATACGTATATAGGATGGATTTAATGGAAAGGGTTCAAGAATTTGAATCGAGAAAAAAATCTGGAATGAGCACTAGTGACAGAGTTTCTGCGGCGCGCGAGGTAAAGGCGCTTATACTTGAGCTCAACGAGGTCTATAAAAAGGATAAAGATTCCAGTATCATGGATATTATGAAACGGCTCACGGTTCAAAAACAGAAGCTGGATAAACGTTTGAAGGGAAATCTTAACGTTTAGGTCATATGGGTGCAGCGTCGTTCAAACAAGATAAAGTACTTTTCGTAGACGAGAAAGCCGAATTGAACGAACGTCAATTAGATCGCATAATCGAAATGGCTTGGGAGGACCGTACTCCGTTTGCGGCAATTACCTATCAATTTGGATTGCCGGAAAAAGAAGTGATAAAACTTATGCGGGCCAATCTAAAATCAAGTAGTTTTAAAAGATGGCGAAAGAGAGTGAATAGTGGGGTAAGTCAAAAGCATCTCAAAAAGCGAAACCCAGAAATCGACCGTTTTAAATGTACGCGACAACGGGCTATTTCGAACAATAAAATCAGTAAGCGCTAATGGCGTCAAACTACGATGTAACGAAAGTACACTTCCCTTCAGCATACTCCGAAATTCTGCAACGTGTTGAAAGTATCGACCCTTCTACATACGCAAGAACTCGAAATTACATTAGCGGTGCGGTAAGCTATCTTTCCCCTTATATTTCTAGAGGGGTTATTTCCACAAAATTCGTTTTGCAACAACTACTTCAGAATGGGCATTCGGTAAAAAAGTCGGAAAAATTCATTCAGGAACTTGCTTGGCGCGACTACTGGCAGCAGGTCTGGATGGCCAAAGGTAATGCCATCGATAATGACCTGAGACACCTGCAGACAGACGTTCAAAATCACGAAATTTCTACTAACCTCGTCAAAGGCGAAACTGGGATAAAAGCGATAGATAGGGCAGTCGCTCAATTTTACGACACGGGCTATCTTCACAATCATGTGCGCATGTACATAGCGGCTATATCTTGTAATATGGGAAAGAGCCACTGGAAAATTCCCGCGCAATGGATGTATTACCACCTCTTGGATGGCGATTGGGCTAGCAATGCGCTGAGTTGGCAGTGGGTAGCAGGATGCAATAGAAACAAAAAGTACGTAGCTAATCAAGAAAACATCAATAAATATTGTCATACGACCCAGCAGGGGACCTTCTTGGATATCCCCTATGACGCGTTCAGTACTATGGGAATTCCGGAAGTGCTTGACGACACCCATCTTCCTGAATTAATCACGCCCCTTCCGGAGCAAAAAGAAATCAAATTTGATAAGGCGCTTCCGACTCAGATTTACAATTATTACAATCTAGACCCGAATTGGAAGGGCGATTTGAGCGCAAACCGTATTCTTTTACTAGAACCGTCACATTTTGCAAAATATCCCATAGGTCAAAAGAGTATGGATTTTATGCTCGCCTTGGGTGAAAATATCGAAAACCTTCAGGTGTTCGTGGGAGAGTTCGATGAACTTTTGGCGCAATATCCTATAAGCGAAGTCTATTTTAACGAACATCCCACCAATAAAAATTATAGGGGAAAAGAGGAAGCGAGGGATTGGATGTTCAGCGTTACGGGTTACTTTCCTTCATTTTTTGCATTTTGGAAGAAATGCAAAAAAGAACTGAACTATTGATAGCATGCCATGCAGTATACGAAGGAAGACATACAACAAATGGACCGGGTAAAGCGGTTAAAGCTCATCAACTCGGTCTCAGGTATAAAGCCTGCCAATCTAATCGGGACCATAGATGACAAGGGCAAGACCAATTTGGCCATATTCAGTTCGGTGTTGCATCTGGGGAGCGAGCCGGCGGTTCTTGGTTTCATCGTTCGCCCGATAGGTGAAGTACCACGACATACCTATGAGAATATTATGTCGAACGGCCTATACACCATAAATCATGTGCACAGTTCTTTCATTAAAGAGGCCCATTATACCTCCGCGAAGTTCGACAGGGAGGAATCTGAATTCAGCGCATGTAATTTGCATGAAGAGTTTGTGACCGATTTTAAGGCCCCATTCGTTAAGGAAAGTCTTCTTAAAATGGGGATGAAGTTTTTAGAGGCTATTCCACTGGCTGTTAATGGAACGATTCTCGTAATTGGCGAAATACAACACCTGCTCGTTGCCCAAGAGGCTTTTACGGAAGATGACGACATTAACTTAGAAACCATTGGCGGTGTTGGTATTTCTGGCCTGAATACGTATTACGATTTAGAAAAGAAAAACCGGTATCCCTTCGCGCGCCTGAACGAGGTGCCCGATTTTAATTAAATCCAGATGCGAAAGCAAGATTTGCCCGAGAAAATATGTCCGGTTTGTGAAAGGCCTTTCGCCTGGCGTAAAAAATGGGAACGGGATTGGGAAGACGTAAGATATTGTAGTGAAAAATGCCGTAGAAACAAATTGAAATGAGTGCAGTAAATCTAATATTTCCACATCAACTTTTTAGGGAACATCCGCTTTTGCAGAATGAATTGCCCGTATATCTAGTTGAAGAATTTTTATTTTTCAAACAGTATCCTTTCCATAAACAAAAAATAGCGTTTCATCGGGCCACGATGAAGCGTTTTGATGCTTTTTTAAAGGATAAAGGGAGAGAAGTTAGGTATATAGAAGCAATCGATAAGGAATCGGATATTCGCGAACTAATACCTTTTTTGAAGAAGGAAGGATGTACACAAATTCATTTTGCATGTCCTGTTGACGATTGGTTGCAAAGACGATTATCAAAACAGTGCGAACAAAACGGTATTGAGATCAAAGAATATGATTCTCCCATGTTCTTGAATACAATGGAAGAGCTGTCCGGATTCTTCAAACCGGACAAAAAGAAATATTTTCAGACTAGTTTTTATAATGAACAACGTAAAAAGCGAAATATTTTAGTCGATGAAGAGGGAAATCCCGAAGGAGGAAAATGGTCCTTTGACACCGAGAACAGAAAAAAATATCCGGCTAAAAAAACACCCCCATCGATTTCGTACCCCGATGTAGACACTTACTACGAAGAAGCAAAGAAATATGTGAAGTCTCATTTCCCTGATAATTACGGAAGCCTTACGGACCTGTCAATGTACCCCACATCCTATGAGGCCACAGCAGCCTGGTTTGACCAATTTCTGGAAACACGCTTTATGGAGTTTGGTGCCTACGAAGATGCAATCGTAGCTGAGCATACGATTCTCAATCATAGTGTATTGACTCCCATGTTGAACGTGGGCTTGATCACCCCGACGGAAATCGTAGACAAGAGTCTCGCCTACGCAAAAAAGCACGATGTTCCGATCAATTCTACCGAAGGTTTTATTCGTCAGATCATTGGTTGGCGTGAGTTCATAAGAGGCGTGTATGAAACCCGCGGTCGCGATGAACGCTTAAACCATTTTTGGGATTTCACGAAAAAGATACCGGCATCGTTCTATGACGGTACTACGGGTATTTATCCTATAGATCAGACGATTAAAAAGGTTTTGAAAACGGGCTATTGCCATCATATCGAACGCTTGATGGTTCTCGGTAATTTTATGGTACTGTGTGAATTTGACCCTGATGAGGTCTACCAGTGGTTTATGGAGCTTTTTATAGATGCCTATGACTGGGTCATGGTGCCCAATGTGTATGGAATGAGCCAGTTCGCCGATGGGGGGCTCATGTCGACCAAACCGTATATTAGCGGGAGCAATTACCTGATGAAAATGAGCGATTACCCTAAAGGGGAATGGCAAGAGGCTTGGGACGGACTATTCTGGAGGTTTATGCATGTGCACCGTGATTTTTTCGAACGCAACCCGAGGCTGGGAATGTTGGTTAAAATGTTCGATAAGATGCCCAAAGAAAAACAGCAACTACACCTTGATAACGCAAATGGTTTTCTAGAAAATTTGGATAAGAAATAGGCATGGAACTTCCATTTTACAAGTTACTGTTCGATTTCGGTCTTTTAGTGCTCATCTGGATGGTACAACTTGTGGTCTATCCCAGTTTTATTTTTATGGATCGGCAACATCTCATTGTATGGCATACGAAGTATACGATGGGAATTTCCATAATTGTAATCCCGCTGATGTTGGCGCAATTAATTCTTTCCTTACTGTTGTTTTCAAGGGGCATATCGTTTTTTAAGGGAATCGACGTGTTTTTGGTACTTTTGGTTTGGGTGTTAACGTTCACCATCTTCGTGCCAGCGCATCGAGCAATAGCAAACGGTCAAAGCAATGAATTGCTTTTGGGTAGAATAGTTACCAAAAACTGGTACCGAACGATTATCTGGACGGTTATTTTCTTGTTTAATTTAATCAACTCCGTAGGGGGAAGCGATGTATATTAAGTTTATGGGAGATGCCAACCAATGTCTTTATCCTATTTTTAAATAATAGTCCAATGATAAAAAACAGCTGCCTGCTACTTCTTTTTATAACGCTTTGCACATTTTCTCAAAATCCGAAGTCCCCGAAAACCGATTTCACCAAAATGTATTTACCGGTATGGCTAGAAGCTACAGAGCATTGTTTGGCCGTGGCACAAGCAATGCCCGACAGCTTGTATGCCTATCGCCCTACGGAAGTAAACAAAACTTTCGCTGAACAAATGGTGCATATCGCCGCGGCTTCCGAATTATTGACAAAACGCTATGTTGAGGGCCTTGAGGTTAAGCCCGATACCCCAGATGCCTCTCAATTTTCAAAAGCAGGGATTATCGAAATGCTTCGGAAAAGTTTTGCCTATACCGAAGACGTAATTTCGACCATCGGGCAGGAAAAACTGGATGAAACCTGTACCATGTACCATAGCGGAAATACCGTAAGCAGGGCCTTCGCACTGTTTTACGTTCAGGACCATATGGCCAATCACAGAGCGAAAGCAAATCTGTACCTTCGTATGAACGCTATTGATCCACCCGAATATACGTGGTAGTGATTTTTTATAGTCAGGTTAGGTGCAAAATCCGATCTTTTGGTTATTTTTGCCTCCCTGTTATAGTTCCACAGGGATACTGATTATACAAAGTTTTTTGTTAGAAGTAATGGAGTGTTAGCTCAGTTGGTTTAGAGCACCGTCTTGACAGGGCGGGGGTCGTTGGTTCGAATCCAATACACTCCACAAGAAAGTTGATTTACGTTGTCCGCCCCCTGACGGAGCGGGGGTCGTTGGTTCCCCCGACGCTTCGGGGCAATACACTCCACAAGAAAGTTGATTTACGTTGTCCGCCCCCTGACGGAGCGGGGGTCGTTGGTTCCCCCGACGCTTCGGGGCAATACACTCCACAAGAAAGTTGATTTACGTTGTCCGCCCCCTGACGGAGCGGGGGTCGTTGGTTCCCCCGACGCTTCGGGGCAATACACTCCACAAGAAAGTTGATTTACGTTGTCCGCCCCCTGACGGAGCGGGGGTCGTTGGTTCCCCCGACGCTTCGGGGCAATACACTCCACAAGAAAGTTGATTTACGTTGTCCGCCCCCTGACGGAGCGGGGGTCGTTGGTTCCCCCGACGCTTCGGGGCAATACACTCCACAAGAAAGTTGATTTACGTTGCCCGCCCCCTGACGGAGCGGGGGTCGTTGGTTCCCCCGACGCTTCGGGGCAATACACTCCACAAGAAAGTTGATTTACGTTGTCCGCCCCCTGACGGAGCGGGGGTCGTTGGTTCCCCCGACGCTTCGGAGCAATACACTCCACTAAAAGGCCCATTACAGTAATGTCCGCTTCTGGCGGAGCAGAGGTCGATAGTTCCCCCTACACTTCGGGGCAATATGCCCCATTTTCTTCTTAAATTCCTAATTCCATTTCCCTCGTAAATAGTTGGGGCGCCTTCACAATCATTTGTTACATTTGAACGTTACCATTTACAGGGGTTTATCGATGAACGGTAATACCCTGTTGAATATGATTTTATGCTCAACAAAAGCATCAAATTTTTAATCGAGAACAAGCTGGTGGCGGTAGTGCTCTTTCTACTGTTTTTGGTGTGGGGCACCATCAATGCCCCTTTCGATTTGAGTATGGGTCTACTGCCAAGAAACCCCGTTGCCGTTGATGCCATTCCCGATATCGGCGAAAACCAACAAATCGTATATACCGAATGGGAAGGCCAATCGCCTCAGGATATTGAAGATCAGATTACCTATCCCCTAACTTCCAATCTTTTGGGTGTTCCCGGAGTCAAGAGTGTTCGTAGCACTTCGATGTTCGGTTTTTCCAGTATCTATGTTATTTTCGATGAAGATGCCGATTTCTATTGGACTCGAAGTCGACTCCTAGAACGACTTAGCGCGCTGCCGGTAAATTTACTGCCACAGGGGGTGCGACCGGCACTCGGACCGGATGCTACGGCATTGGGACAGCTATTTTGGTATACCCTCGAAGGAAGAGACCAAGAGGGCAATGTAACAGGGGGCTGGGACCTCCACGAAATACGGAGCATTCAGGATTTTTATGTAAAAAATGCCCTATCCGCTGCAAACGGGGTGTCGGAAGTGGCGTCTATTGGCGGTTACGTTCAAGAGTATCAGGTCGATGTCAATCCCGAACTGATGCGGCAGTATAACGTCTCCCTTTCCGGGGTTGTCGATGCGGTGAAGCAGAGCAATAAGGATATTGGTGCTAAGACCTTGGAAATCAACCAAGCGGAATACTTTGTGCGCGGTCTAGGCTATATCGAAAGTATAGAGGACCTGGAAAATGCTCCGGTGCGAGTGACCGATTTCACACCTATCCGCATTAAGGATATTGCCAATGTTACCTTGGGGCCTGAATCCCGTCGTGGCATTCTGGATAAAGAGGGGGCCGAGGTGGTCGGGGGAGTGGTAACCGCTCGTTATGGTGCCAACCCCATGGAGACTATCACAAATCTGAAGGAGAAGATAAAAGAGCTTGCCATTGCCATGCCGTCAAAGACTTTAAAGGACGGGCGTATTTCAAAGCTGACGGTGGTTCCCTTTTATGACCGTTCCGAATTGATTCAAGAAACGATTGGTACCTTGGGCAACGCGCTTGCTTTTGAGGTGTTGATTACCATTTTGGTGGTGCTGGTACTACTCTTTAACATGCGCCTATCCATATTGATTTCGAGCTTGATGCCCCTCGCGGTTCTGTTGGTTTTCATTGCCATGAAACTCTTTAAAGTAGATGCCAATATCGTAGCGCTTTCGGGAATAGCCATTGCCATAGGCACCATGGTCGATATGGGAATTATTCTTTCCGAAAACATTATTCGCCATCTCGATTCGAACCCAAACGATTCGCAAACGGATACAATAGTGTACAGGGCGACCATTGAGGTGTCGGGAGCGATCGTTACAGCCGGACTTACTACGATTATAAGTTTTGTTCCCGTATTCCTGCTCACAGGGGCCGAGGGAAAGCTCTTTACGCCCTTGGCTTTTACCAAAACGGTTGCCTTATTGGCCTCGATGGGTATTGCATTGTTTTTGATTCCACCGTTGGCCGCTAGATTGTTCCGAAAAAAAGACTTCGCCAAGAGTATAAAACTTGTAGCGAACGGCTTATTGATTGTATTGGGAGCTGTGGTCGTTTTCTTTGGGAATTTATTCGGTCTGTTGCTTGCTGGCTTCGGAGTCATAGGTATTTTGGGTGCAGTACGGAAAATTTCCCAACCTAAAAAGAATGTATTTCAATTGTATTGGGGTGTCTTTTCGATGGTGTCGCTTTTGGGCTATTACTGGCGTCCCTTAGGCTTTGGAAATCACGTGGTGGTCAATATGTTGTTTGTAGGGTTGCTTTGTTTTATCATTTTGGGCGGCATCCTTTTGTTCAAAAGGCGTTACGAGCGGATACTTCTTTGGGCATTGGACAACAAAGCCCTGTTTTTGAGTATTCCGTTGGTATTGGTACTGCTAGGAACGTTTATCATGTTCCGATCCGGAAAAGAATTTATGCCGTCTTTGGACGAAGGATCCTACCTTTTGATGCCAACTGCCATGCCCCATGCGGGAGTAAGTGAAAATAAAAGGGTGTTGGCGCAGTTGGATATGGCCGTGGCCAATATTCCTGAAATCGAAACAGTTGTCGGAAAGGCGGGAAGGGTAGGGTCGTCTTTGGATCCTGCACCCATGTCTATGTTCGAAAATATGATTTTTTATAAATCGGAATACCTATTGGATGCAAGCGGAAGACCTGAGCGCTTCAAGACAAACGAAGAGGGTCTTTTCGAGACGAAGAATGGAAAGTATGTCACTTCTGGAACTGGGATGGCCCACAACGATTTAATCTTGGATTCCGGAGGGGAATTCTATCGCAATTGGCGGCCGGAAATCCGAAACAAACAAGATATTTGGGAGGCGATATCAAAAGCCACGCAATTACCGGGTATTACCGCTGCCCCCAAACTACAACCTATTGAAACCCGATTAGTCATGTTGCAAACAGGAATGCGTTCTCCGATGGGCATCAAAATAAAAGGGCGGGATTTAAAGCAAATCGAACGTTTTGGATTGGAATTGGAAAGCATCCTGAAGCAGGTCGAAGGTATAAAGCAGGAAACCGTATTTGCCGATCGCATTGTAGGAAAACCATACTTGCTCATCGATATAGATCGGAATAAGATTGCCCGATATGGTATTTCGATTACCGAGGTACAAGAACTGATTGAGGTAGCCGTTGGGGGCAAGGTACTCGCGCAAACGGTGGAAGGTCGTGAGCGTTATGGTGTTCGGGTACGCTATCCCCGGGAGCTGCGGGGCACTCCTGAAGATTTAGAACAAATATATATGCAATCCAAGGAGGGTATTTCAATTCCCTTAAATGAAGTTGTGAACATCCGCTATGAACAAGGCCCACAACAAATCAAAAGCGAGGATAGCTTTTTGCTCGGCCATGTGTTGTTCGATAAGGCCGAAGGCTATGCCGAGGTTAATGTGGTGGATGATGCACGTAGTGCAATCGAGGAGCGATTGAAAAATGGTGTGTTGCAAATTCCCGAAGGCATTTCCTATTCGTTTGCAGGAACTTACGAAAACCAGTTGCATGCCGAAAAAACGCTCACATTCGTAATGCCATTGCTATTATTGGCCATATTTTTGATACTCTTTTTCCAGTTCAGGTCGGTATCGATATCATTGATGGTGTTTTCAGGAGTCGCAGTAGCCTTTGCTGGAGGTTTTATCCTTATTTGGCTATACGGACAACCTTGGTTTATGAATTTTGGTTTGGGAGGAGTCAATTTCCGGGAGCTGTTTCATATGAAAACCGTAAATTTAAGTATTGCGGTGTGGGTCGGATTCATCGCACTTTTCGGCATCGCAACCGATGATGGGGTGGTGATGGCGACCTACCTCAAACAACAGATCGACAAAAACACGCCGAAGGATGTACAATCGGTACGCCAGGCGGTCTTGGAAGCAGGAAAAAAACGAATCAGGCCTTGTCTTATGACCACGGCAACGACTATGCTGGCGTTACTACCCGTTTTGACCGCTACCGGTCGGGGCAGTGATGTAATGATTCCCATGGCCATACCTAGTTTCGGTGGCATGTTGGTGGCACTCATTTCGCTCTTCGTTGTGCCGGTATTGTTTAGTTGGAGAAAGGAAATTGCTTTGAAGAACGTTTAAAAGTGAGCTGATGAATGAAATAAAGAAATATGGGGGATATGCGGCAGTATTGATTGTAGGACTGCTTTTGGGCTATGTTTTTTTTAGTGGTGGTAGTGCGGATGAAATGCATGCCCATTCCAATGCGACTGAACAGGTCTATTCTTGCTCCATGCATCCAAAAGTGCAACAGAACGAGACGGGCTCCTGTCCTATTTGTGGTATGGATTTGGTTGTCTCGAATTCAGGGGGAATCACTCTTGATGAAAATCAATTTCAAATGACCGAGAATGCCTTGGCACTGGCAAATATTGAAACAACTACCGTTGGTGTCGGTAACATGAATGGGAATACGTTGAAGCTGTCGGGAAAAATCACGGCGAACGAGAAGACCAATGCCGTTCAGACCAGTATTTTCGATGGTCGTATCGAAAAGTTGAATGTAAATTATGTGGGTCAATATATTAAGAAAGGGAAGCAGCTGGGCACCATGTACTCCCCAGAGCTGTATTCGGCCCAGGATAAATTATTGACGTCGGCATCCTATAAGGATTCCCATGAAAAATTATTTGCTGCGGCTCGGAATACCTTGGGCGTGTGGAAGCTTACCGACGCCCAGATTAATGAAATCCTTAGTACTAAGAAACCGATAATGAATTTTCCGATAACGGCAACCGTAAACGGTACGGTAACCGAGGTCATCGGTGCGGAAGGGAATTGGTACAAACAAGGCGACCCCCTGTTCAAGGTGTCGAATCTGTACACCGTTTGGGCAGTATTCGATGCCTATGAAAACCAACTGCCATTGCTCAAAGTAGGGCAGGAGATTGCCATCTCTTCCAATACCTTCAGTGGTAAAAGCCATAAGGCCAAAATAGACTTTATCGACCCGATTTTAGATAATGATAAAAGAACAGTCTCACTTCGGGCCACCTTGATCAATAAGGAAGGAGTTTTAAAACCGGGAATGTTTATTGAGGGAAGTGTACAAGCAGAAAAGGCCAATCAAGTGATGACCGTGCCAAAATCTGCGGTGCTTTGGACCGGAAAACGGTCTTTGGTTTACCTAAAGCCAGATCCGAGCGAACCTATTTTTGAAATGACAGAAGTAACGTTGGGCAATGCCATGGGGGATTCCTACGTCATAGTAGAGGGGTTGGCCCCCGGTGACGAAGTGGTCACCAATGGCACCTTTACAGTTGATGCCGCCGCACAATTGCAAGGTAAAAAATCGATGATGGGTTTTAATGGGATGGAAGGAATGCTCATAGGCGACAGTAAAATGAATATGGAAGGTGATCCGGATTTAAAGGAAAAATTCATGTACATCTTAATGATATACGATGAAATGAAGAATGCCTTGGTCGGTTCTAATGCGACGAAAGCGAATTCGGACGGAAGACAACTGGTTTCCGAGTTGGCCCAACTCGAAGGTTTGATGTTGGATGGTATGCTAACTTCCCGTATAAATGCGCTGGAGAAATTCTCAAAAAAGATTGCAGCAACCGATGATTTGAAAAAGCAGCGCGAAGCTTTTAAACCACTATCCGAAGCGGTTATTGCAATCGCCTCTAGTTTTAATGACTTAGATCAGCCGATTTATGTACAGCACTGCCCAATGGCCGATAATAACAAAGGGGCCGATTGGCTCAGTTTTCAGGACAAGGTTCAAAACCCTTATTATGGGGATGCAATGCTGACCTGCGGTAGCGTCACTAAGACCTTACAATAGCACTGTTATGATATCTAACGATAAATCCGTTGGGCCTTACTGTTAGATTGGCCTTTCTACTACATAATATCCAACAAGCGTTCCAGTGCCATTCCACGACTTCCTTTAATTAGAATAGTACTTTTTTCAATAGGATGTTCCCCTAAATGTAGGGACAACAATTCAAAGGAATCAAAAGTCGGCAAGGAGGTGTTAGTCCCATCAAAATTTTTTCCGACCAGAAAAACGTGTTCAAACTTCATATCGGCGGCTAGATCGGCTATTTTTTGATGTTCTTCCGGGGCGGTCGTTCCCAGTTCGAACATGTCTCCAAGAAAGGCGGTTTTACGTTTAGCTTCCATAGTGGCAAAATTTTCCAAAGCGGCCTTCATACTCGTCGGGTTGGCATTGTAGGCGTCCAAGATAATATGGTGTCCGTTCTTTTCCAGAAGTTGCGATCGGTTATTATCGGGCACGTAGTTTTCCAATGCCTGTTTGATATCTGTTAGGGGTACATTAAAATATTTCCCTATGAGAAGGGCCGCACAACAATTGGTGAAATTATAGCTGCCGATAAGTTTTGTTTGGATTGCCACATCTTCCGCTTTCAGATGTACAAAAGGGTCTGCCCCCAAAAGCTTGATTTTGAAATAGTCCTGCTTTTCCGTGCTGAATCCGTATTTGCGGATGTAGCTTCCCAGCTTCTCCAATTGAATGGAATCATCCGCATTCATAAAAACGGATTTCCCGTTCGCGATAAGATAATCATATAGTTCGCTCTTACCTTTGATAACGCCCTCAACACCGCCAAAACCTTCTAAATGCGCTTTTCCGAAATTCGTGACATAACCAAAATCGGGTTGGGCTATTTCACATAAAAATGCAATTTCTTTCTGGTGATTGGCACCCATTTCAACAATTGCGATTTCCGTATCGGGCATTATGGAAAGCAGTGTAAGCGGCACACCAATATGGTTGTTCAGATTGCCTTTGGTGGCTACCGTTCTATATTTTTTGGCGAGTACCGTATTGATTAACTCCTTGGTGGTCGTCTTGCCATTGCTCCCAGTTAGGCCTATAATTTTTGCTTCGCAGTGGTTTCGATGAAAACAGGCCAGTTCCTGAAGAGCTGTGAGCACCTCCCCTACAAGTATGGTCCGGTCTGAGGTATGATACTTTTCTTCGTCCACAACGGCGTAAGCAGCACCTTTTTCCAAAGCCTGGGCCGCATATTCGTTTCCATTGAAATTATCCCCTTTCAAGGCAAAAAAGATACAGTGTTCTTCGATTTTTCGGGTGTCGGTAGATACTATGGGGTGGGCTAAAAAAAGATGGTGTAGCTGCGTAATCGTCATAAGGTAAAAATATAAAAAAAGCCCTGACGATGGAGTCAGGGCTTTTATCTTTCTCAAGCAATTTCTTATTTTGCTTTCTTTCCTCTAGGAGTTTTGTTCTTTGTCTTTGATTTTGAACCTACTCTTGACATGGCACATCTAAAACCGATATAATCCGTAGCCATATATTGTGGCAGGTATCTACGTTGTGCAGGGTCTAACCAATAGGCTCTATCTCTCCAGGAACCACCTTTGAACACACGTACTTCATCATTGATCAAAGTTGACCTGTTGTTCGATTTGTCGTACTGGCGAACAATATTACCAGTTGAATCGCGCTCTACGCTATGTTTCGGAGAATCGTACATTTTTCGGGCATCCTCTCCTTCTTCCTCATCGCTAAAACGATCAAAGAATCTTGAAGAACTTGGGTCTCCATCGCGATAGCCTCGGTTATCACTGGTGTCGAAATTGGTCCTCAAATACGTTTCATTCTCATCTACGGGAACCATTTTAAGTTCTCCTGGAAGGTTTACGGCAACAACTTTCCCGTTGGGTAGGGTATCGAACATGACCGAGTCACGTAGTACGTTTACCTTGCCGTCTTCACCAATGGCCGTTTTCATATAAATGTTTCCACGGTAGTAGTTGAAGTCACTGATTTCGTCGTCAACGATCGGGCGATACACATCGGCCACCCATTCGGCAACATTTCCTGCCATATCATATAATCCTAAATCGTTCGGCTTGTACGACATAACCTCTGCAGTAATATCAGCACCATCATCAGACCATCCTGCGATTCCGCCGTAATCACCCTTACCCTGCTTAAAGTTGGCCAACTGATCACCGCGACCTACGCGTTGTCCGTTTCTGGTATAGTCACCATCCCATGGATATTTTTTTCTACCACGGTAATTATTGTATTCTCTTGTACCTTGATTCGCTTGTGCTGCATATTCCCACTCCGTTTCGGTAGGTAGGCGATATTCAGGAGCTATGACGCCACTACTTCGCTTGGCAAAAACATTTACGCTATCCTTTTTGTTATTTCCTTGTAGCGAATCGATTTGACCGTTGTACACAGACTCGGGCCTGTTTAGATACGCCTCGGTGCTGAATGTTCCGGCAACCTCTCCAGAAGCGGCCTTGTATTTGGCGTCTTTCGCCAAATAACCTTCTTTTTCCAACAATACTTCATTTACGCGATCGGTTCTCCATTCCGCAAATTGGGTAGCCTGAATCCAGTTCACACCTACTACGGGATATTCTGCATATGCAGGATGTCTGAGATAATTGTTCGTCATGGTCTCATTAAAGCCCAATCGGTTTCTCCAAACTAGGGTATCAGGCAGTGCTCCTTTGTAAATATTGGTATACAATGGATTTTCCGGTGGATACACGGTTTTTAGATAATCGAGGTATTCCAAATACATCACGTTGGTTACCTCTGTCTCGTCCATATAAAAAGACTGTACGTGCTGTGAGGTAGGCGTGTTATCCCAGTCATGCATTACATCATCCTGTACTTTTCCTTTGGTGAACGTACCACCTTCTACGAATACCAAGCCAGGAGAGGTCTCCTGTTCTTTAAAATCCGTGTTGTATTGGAATCCTCCTTCCTTGGCATTGATTTTCCACCCTGTGGCTCTGGATACATCTTTGGAAGAGCCAGACTTTTTACAGCTGGTTACTGTAAAGCCACCTGCGACGACCGCACAAGAAAGTACAACTTTGATAAACTGTTTTTTCATAATTAGGACTTGAGTTCAAATACCCGAAACATCACACTCTTCGGGTTGGTTTCGGGATTGTATTTTAATTGATTAAATGTCACTTTCGGCATATAAAACGATGATTTGGGGATAATATTACATGGTGTAAAAAAATATTTTCCAAATCCCTTTCGCCTCAAATATAAAGATGGCGACAATGTGGTTTACATTCATAACGATACAAATGACATAATATTATCGTTTCGGAATTTTTATTCGGTAACGGCAAAAAAACGTATTTTGCAGCCGTTAACCTTTAAGGTAGAAAATATATAAAACGGTAGCGTAGCTGAAAATTTAGCGTTTGGACTAAAAAATCGGATACACATTATAAGATATCATTAAAATCGCCGTTTATCTTGATAATATAGGTAGCATTACACGTTAATCGAGCGTGTTTTTGATAACTGACTAAATCTTTTAACGTAAACCAATGAGAAAATTCGCACTACTGATGCTTTTGGCCGTTGCCTCGCAATTAACTGCCCAAGAGCAGAACAGAGTAATTACCACAGCGGTACCCTTTTTGACCATTGCGGCCGATGCACGTGCGGCTGGTATGGGTGATATGGGGGTGGCCACCTCCACAGATGCCTATTCGCAACAGTGGAATCCGGCCAAATTCGCCTTTGCGGAGCGAAAGATGGGAATCGGCCTGGGCTATACCCCGTATTTAGAAAGTGTTATCAAGGATATCGGATTATTACAAGGTAGCTATTTCAATAAAATAGACGACAATAGTGCCTTCGCGGTTAGTTTACGCTATTTTACCTTGGGTGAAATAGAACTTAGACAGACCATCAATGAACCCGGTACAAGGGTCAAACCCAATGAATTGGCTTTCGACGGGTCTTATTCCTTAAAATTGAGCCCGACTTTTTCAATGTCGGTAGCTGGGCGGTACATTCGCTCAAACCTAAAATTACCACAACAAACATCTGGAATCGATTCACAGGCAGCCAGTGGTTTTGCCGTTGATGTCTCGGGTTATTATCGATCACGTGAAAAGGCGTACAGTAGTTTCGATGGCCGGTGGAGAGCTGGTTTTAACCTGGCCAACCTTGGTGGAAAGATTCAGTATGACGAAGGCGGACAGGAAAACTTCTTGCCTACCAACTTAAAGTTCGGTTTAGGATTCGATATGATTTTAGATCAGGACAATACAATTGCCTTTACTTCTGAATTCAGTAAATTGTTGGTGCCCACGCCAAAAGATTTCGATAATGATGGTGATATTGATGGTGCCGATAACGACGAATACCAGAGTATTAGTTTCTTTGAAGGGATGTTCAAATCTTTTGGTGATGCACCGGATGGTTTCAGCGAAGAGTTAAAGGAATTTACATGGGCATTGGGTGCGGAATATGTATATCAGGATTCGTTTATGATCCGCACAGGATATTTTAACGAGAGCTTGGATAAAGGTGCCCGCAAGTTTTTCACTTTGGGTGCGGGCTTTAAATTTAACGTGGTACAAATAGACCTTTCTTACCTGTTCTCGACATCTCAAATTAAAAATCCTTTAGAAAATTCATTACGTTTCTCACTTGCTTTTAATCTAGGTGAGGAGATGTTCAACGACTAAATCAAAGTATTTAAAAATTAGACAAAACCTGCCTTTGTGCAGGTTTTGTCTTTTAGAAGAGGATTTATATTCCGAATAATGTAAAAATAGCCTACCTTTTGGTTCTTGAATTTCTCGATTCGACCATATGAAAAAAACCAAGATATCGTTTCAACTCTCCACCTTCGAAACTATCGAAGCCTTGTCCGTTCCTGATATAAACCTCATGAAATCGGCCGTTGCGGCCAGGCAGAAAGCCTACGCACCATATTCCAATTTCCAAGTAGGTGCTGCGGTACTATTAGGCAATGGTAAAATTGTTATCGGCAACAATCAGGAAAACGCATGTTACCCTTCGGGACTTTGTGCGGAACGTGTCGCTATTTTTCAGGCAGGGGCATTGTATCCCGATGAAACGATCAAGGCAATTGCGATATCGGCAACTTCACGGAAGTATACGGTCGATTCACCGGCAGCACCCTGTGGTAATTGTAGGCAGTCGATATCGGAATATGAGGTGCGTCAAAAAACGCCTATTGCCATCCTGATGATGGGAGAAACCGGACCGGTTTTCAAATGCGATGCCATTGCCGATCTGCTTCCCTTGACCTTTACAAATTCTTTTTTGAAATAGCTGTTCATTGCTTGGCAGGACTACCCTTAATGTGCACTATTCAACAGCATTTTTTTATTCAAACCTTTTTCTACAATTTTTTTTCACTAATGATTTAATACGTATTTTTGTTTTTCGATTTTTTTGGTTTCGTCCAAGTCGAGATTGATAAGAATTCTTCAAATAAAGGAATCAATGGAAAAAATCACCAAGGAAGTTTATCTCAAATGGTACGAAGACATGTTATTCTGGCGTAAGTTCGAGGATAAGCTTGCCGCAGTTTACATACAACAAAAAGTAAGAGGATTTCTTCATCTATACAACGGACAAGAAGCGGTCTTGGCAGGGGCTTTGCATGCCATGGATTTGACCAAGGACAGAATGATCACAGCCTACAGAAATCACGTGCAGCCTATTGGTATGGGGGTAGACCCCAAAAAGGTAATGGCTGAACTTTACGGTAAAGTCACGGGAACTTCAAAAGGTATGGGTGGTTCTATGCATATTTTTTCCAAAGAGCATCGTTTTCACGGCGGGCATGGTATCGTAGGGGGGCAGATTCCGTTAGGTGCGGGAATGGCCTTTGGGGATAAATATGCAGGTAGGGATAATGTGACAATTTGTTACATGGGCGATGGGGCCGTACGGCAAGGATCGTTGCATGAAACCTTTAACTTGGCAATGCTATGGCAACTTCCGGTGGTCTTTGTTTGTGAGAACAATGGGTACGCCATGGGAACATCCGTAGCGCGAACGTCGTATTCCACTGAGATTTGGAAACTGGGTCTTGGCTACGAAATGCCATGCGGTCCTGTTGATGGCATGGATCCGGTAGTCGTTGCGGAGGAAATGCACAAGGCCATCGAACGTGCGCGTAGTGGTGGTGGGCCAACTTTCCTTGAGATGAAGACCTACCGATACCGAGGTCACTCAATGTCAGATGCGCAACACTATAGAACCAAAGACGAAGTCGAGGAGTACAAGAAGATAGACCCGATCACTAAAGTATTGGATGTTATTAAGGACGAGGATTATGCGACGGATGCTGAAATCGAAGCAATAAATAAAAGGGTGAAAAAAATGGTTTCCGAATGTGAGAAGTTTGCAGAGGAGTCCGATTATCCACCGGTACAACAATTATACGACATGGTTTATGAACAAGAAGATTTTCCGTTCGTACCACATAAATTATAAGTAAATGGCAGAAGTAATAAATATGCCCCGTTTGAGCGATACCATGGAAGAAGGTACCGTTGCCAAATGGCTAAAACAAGTCGGGGATACCATAGAAGAAGGGGATATTTTGGCAGAGATCGAAACCGACAAGGCGACGATGGAGTTTGAATCCTTCCATGAGGGTACCCTATTGCATATCGGTATTGCGGAAGGTGATGGAGCTCCCGTAGATACACTTTTGGCCATTATCGGGGAAGAAGGAGAGGACATTTCCGGCTTATTGAACGGTACCAACGTTCCTGCAGAGGAGAACGAGGCCAACGAAAAAGCGGAAGATACCAAGAAGGAAGAAACGACGTCGGAAGAAAGTAAATCCTCTGATGCACCGGCTAGTATTCCAGAAGGTGTCGAGGTAATAAAAATGCCAAGGTTGAGTGATACCATGGAAGAAGGTACCGTTGCGTCCTGGTTGAAGAAGGTAGGTGATACCGTAGAAGAAGGTGATATTCTTGCGGAAATCGAAACCGATAAAGCTACGATGGAATTTGAATCCTTTTATTCTGGAACCTTATTGTTCATCGGAATTCAAGAGGGAGAATCTTCGCCTGTTGACGCCGTATTGGCCGTCATAGGTCCGGAAGGCACCGATGTAGATGCGGTACTCAATGCCGATTCTTCTGAAGGCAAGCCGGAAGCCTCAAAAGCTGATGGGAAGACCGAAGCTACCGAAGAGAAAGAAACGGAATCAAAGACAGCGACCGACACTTCCAATAAATCGGTTGCGGACGGGCAACGGATATTCGCATCGCCCTTGGCCAAAAAAATAGCGTCCGATAAGGGTATCGATTTAGCTCAGGTTACCGGATCTGGTGATAATGGCCGTATCGTAAAGAAGGATATTGAAAATTACAAGCCATCGCAGGCAACAACAACTACCGCGGCCACCGAGCAGACTGCTAGTTCGTCCGCTGTTGCCGCGCCTCCGGTCAACCTTCCTGTGGGGCAAGAAGGTAGTGAAGAAGTCAAAAATTCCCAAATGCGCAAGACGATCGCCAAGCGATTGGCAGAGTCTAAATTTACGGCGCCACACTACTACCTCACCATAGAGGTTGATATGGATAATGCCAAGGCTTCAAGGGTGCAGATCAACAGTTTGCCGGATACCAAGGTGTCGTTTAACGATATGGTGGTCAAAGCATGTGCCATGGCACTCAAAAAACACCCTCAGGTAAACACCACTTGGAAAGGGGATACCACCAAATTCAATCATCACGTGCACGTCGGCGTTGCTGTTGCCGTTGAAGACGGACTTGTGGTACCCGTGCTTAAATTTACCGATCAAATGACACTGACCCAGATAGGAGCTTCCGTTAAAGATTTGGCAGGACGAGCACGAAACAAAAAGCTAACACCCGCTGAGATGGACGGTAGTACCTTCACGGTTTCCAACTTGGGTATGTTCGGCATTTTGGAATTTACCTCCATCATCAATCAGCCCAATTCGGCAATTCTTTCCGTAGGGGCGATCGTTGAAAAACCAGTGGTAAAAGAGGGCCAGATTGTAGTTGGGAATACCATGAAAATTTCCTTGGCCTGTGACCATAGAACGGTCGATGGAGCCACCGGGGCACAATTTTTACAAACGTTAAGGGCGTATTTAGAGAATCCGGTAACTATGCTTGCATAAGGTGTAGTTCGTCGAAAAGCGTCAAACAATACGTTAAAGCATCCTTTGCCTATGGGATGCTTTTTTTATCTTTAAAAAATTTATGAAACTATGAGAAAAGCAATCGGATTTTTATTGATACTGTTTCTAATGGCCTGTGGGGCTTCCAAAGTGGACCAAGATGTGACCTTGGTACAACGGCCGGTATACAAAAAGGCTCAAAATATGGAGCGACCCATCGAGGTTATGGATACTCCAAAGGAAGAAGCCGAGATGATGGAGGAGATGGAAACGGAGGAAGAAGAAATAGGCGAGGAAGAAGCTGAGGTAGCGGAGGAGCAGGTAGTCGAAGAATCTGAAGTGTCCTCTGAAACTGCACCATCCGGAGAGGAGATGGAAATGTCTTCTGAGGATACAATGGAAAAAGCTCCTATGGCAGAAGCTGCCGTACCAAGTGCGATTACCGGTAAAGGTCTTTCAACGGCAAGTAACGTCGAGGAAATCATGACTTTTTTGACCGCTGACGAACTACAGGGCCGGGATTCCGGTAGTGAAGGGATCGAGATGGCTGCCGAATACATCGAAACGGTTTTCAAGAACAACAACATCAAACCTTATTTTGACGACTATCGTGACGAGCTTTCCAATTTTGACAATGCCTTTAATGTTGTTGGTTATTTAGAAGGCACCGATGACAAATTGAAAAAGGAGTTTATTATCATTGGGGCGCACTACGACCATATCGGTATCATAGAACCTAAGAATGGCGATGCCATAGCGAATGGTGCAAATGATAATGCTTCGGGAACTACGACGGTATTAGAGCTTGCCCGATATTTTGGAAATACGGGAAACAATAAGCGAAGTATCATTTTCGCTTTGTTCAGCGCAGAGGAAAAAGGACTGTTGGGTTCCAAACACCTGGCCAAGAGGCTAAAGGCTGCCAACCTCAATCTGTACACCATGTTGAATTTTGAGATGACCGGTGTGCCTTTGGTGGGTAAGGATTATCTAATGTACGTAACCGGTTTTGAGGAGTCGAATCTGGCCGGAGTTTGCAATATGTACGTTGGCCGGAATATGATCGGGTATTTGCCCAAGGCCAAGGAATTTAATTTATTTCAACGATCCGACAACTATCCCTTCTATAACGAATTCAAGGTACCGTGTCAAACCTTCAGCACCTTTGATTTTACCAATTTCGATCATTACCATCAAGTAGGTGATGAAGTGGGTCTGATGAATTTTGACCATATGGCCAAGGTTGTCAATCGTTCTATTCCAATGATCGAGAGTATCGCCAATTCGCTTACTAAAATGATAGCGCTCAACTAATGGCCAACGTACTTATAACCGGGTCGAGTAGGGGTATCGGTTTTGAACTTGCCCGACTTTTTGCTGATAATGGACATCGGGTTTTGGCTCTATCGAGAAATAACGGCCCTATTGATGAACTTCAGCACGAAAACATTACCAGCTTTCCCTTCGACTTGGTCGCGAAGGCCGATATCGCTCAACTAAATGATGTTTTAGTTGACGATTGGAGCACTGTAGATATCCTCATCAACAATGCCGGGAAATTACTGAACAAACCATTCTTGGAGACCACGACCGAGGAATTTGAGGCGGTCTACAAAGTAAATGTATTGGGTTTGGCGGAGGTCACTAAAACCGTATTGCCTAAAATGCCAAAAACAGGTCATGTGGTTACGATAAGCTCTATGGGTGGCGTGCAGGGCAGTATGAAGTTTCCGGGACTTTCGGCCTACAGTTCCAGCAAAGCAGCGGTAATAACGCTTACAGAATTATGGGCGGAGGAATTCAAAGAAACAGGTCCGTCGTTCAATGTATTGGCCCTAGGAGCGGTGCAGACCGAAATGCTGGAAGAGGCCTTTCCAGGTTACGAAGCCCCCATCAGCGCAGCTGAAATGGCGAACTATATCATGGATTTTGCCTTGACAGGAAATAAGATGTACAATGGGAAATTACTACAGGTAAGTAGTAGTACGCCATGAAAAATTACAAGGGCATCATTTTTGATTGCGATGGCATCTTGGTCGATAGTGAAGTTTTAAGTAATCAGGTCATAGTAGCTATGGCGAACGAATTGGGAGCGAATATGACCTTGCCTTTGCGCTTAAAAGTTTTGAAGGTGGATTCTTAACGGATTGTATGCACCAAATAGAAGTGCTATTGGGAAAATCACCGCGAAACAATTTTGAAAACGCATATCGCCAAAGATTCTTCTAAGTCTTTAAGCAAGGTCTCAAACCGATAAAGGCAATCAAAAAGATGATGAAAGAATTACAAATTTCTTTTTGTACGGCATCTAGCGGTCCGCAGGAAAAAACAGATTGAACCTGCAAACCACCGGGCTATCACATAATTTTCAGGAAAATATACTTAGCTACTACGATATCGGAAAATGGAAACTCGACCAGGCTATTTTTCTACATGCTGCACTCGTCATGGGTTATGAAGTGGAAGACTGTTTGGTAATCGAAGATACGATTATTGGAGTAGAGGCAGCCAAAGCAGGCGGTTTCGATGTTTTGGGTTTTGCCAACAATTATCATGAAGTATATTTTCATAACAAGAGTACCAGGGTATTCCATAGTATGGATGACTTGCTACATTTGGTTTCGTCAAGTACCTAAAGTTGTCCTACTTTTGTATTGAAATGGATGATATTTTAAAGAAATACCTCCCTGAGCGTTCGGTTCAATCTTGCTTGGCATTGGTACAGCGAACGGGAGTGCATTTGAAAATCGTGAACGAGCGTGTCACCCGTCACGGCGACTATCGGAGATTGCCCGATGGGAGGCATCAGATAACGGTCAATGCAACACTGAACAAATACAGGTTCTTGATAACTCTGGTACATGAGATAGCCCATCTCGTCGCCTTTGAAAAGTACGGTAAGCGAATTAAACCACACGGAAGCGAATGGAAGCACACGTTTCAAGACCTGATGTTGCCGTTTATACGACCGGAGATATTTCCCGGTAGACTATTGCCGCTTCTGGCAAGACATTTTAAAAATCCGAAAGCAAGTAGCAGTACGGATGCTCAATTATCCATAGCCTTAAAGGAATACGACGAGCGGCATAGCGATAAATCATATGTTTTTGAATTACCTTTGGGTAGCGTGTTTCGATTGTATAACGGCAAGTTGTACAAGAAGGGTAACAAGCGGGTAAAGCGTTACGAGTGTATTGAAATGAAGACGGGTAGGATGTTCCTCTTTCAGCCAAATGCAGAAGTGGAACCTGTAACGGAGTAAGCGCCCAACTTTTAACTTGCTGAAATCACCACTCTATAAACGCTCGATGCTGTGAAATCGCAGCGGATGGTTACGCACTAGAATAAACTAAAAACCAACTATGAACAAAAATTATTATGCAGTTTTAATGGCCGGAGGTGTTGGATCCCGGTTTTGGCCGATCAGTACGTCGCATTATCCGAAACAATTTCATGACATGTTGGGTACTGGCGACACCTTGATTCAACGAACGTTCATGCGATTGAACAAATTCGTGCCAACGGAAAACATCTTAATACTGACCAACGAACGCTACAATGATTTGGTCCTGAAGCAATTACCCTTGGTGAAACAAGAGCAGGTCGTTTTGGAACCTGCCATGCGAAATACGGCGCCTTGTATTTTATACGCTGCCTTGAAAATCCAAAAAATGAACCCGGATGGCGTGATGATCGTTGCGCCCAGCGACCATTGGATTGAGGATGAGGACGCCTTTGCGAAAGATGTAATTACCTGTTTCGATAAATGTGAGAAGCAAGCGGTACTATGCACCTTGGGAATAAAACCCTCTTTCCCAAATACCGGTTTTGGTTACATTGAATTCGAAAAAGAAAATTCGGAAGGACTCAAAAAAGTACACCAATTTCGAGAAAAGCCCAATTACGAAACGGCACAGCGTTTCTTGGCCCAAGGCAACTTCCTATGGAACGCGGGTATTTTTATGTGGAGCGTAAAGACCATCGTGAACGCGTTCCAATCTTATCAGCCTGAGCAGTATTCGCTGTTCGAACAAGGCGTTTCCTGTTACAATACCGACGAAGAAAGCGATTTCATAAAAGAGAATTATTCAAAAGCCGAGAACATATCCATAGATTATGCGATTTTGGAGAATTCGAAGTCCATTTTCGTGCTTCCGGCCACCTTTGATTGGAACGATTTGGGCACGTGGGGCTCTTTATACGACAAATTGGATAAGGATGAGAATAGCAATGCCATTGTCAATAGCAAGGTCGTAGCACAGGATGCTTCGGGGAACATGATTCGTTCCCCAAAAGGAAAAATCGTGGTGGTAGATGGCTTAAAAGATTATATTATCGTTGACAAGGAGGAGGTACTTTTGATCTATCCGAAATCAAAGGAGCAGGATATAAAGCAGGTGCTGAACAAGGTAAAGGATAGTTTTGGCGAACAATATTCGTAATCATGAGTGAGCAGCAGAAAAAGCAGGAGGAAACCGAAGCACAACATACGCAGGATACCACTCAAAATAGAGCTGAGGTAAAAAAGGACTTTAAGGGCCTTATCGAAAGTACCAAGATTTTTCTGCACGAACTGCTCGATGTACGCCCGAATACCGATCAGGAAGCGACCAAAAAAGCCATCATAGACGATATTCCTTTCAAAGGACATACTTCGTGGATTTTGATTTGCTCCATTTTTATCGCTTCGGTAGGTTTAAATGCCAATTCAACCGCTGTGGTCATAGGAGCCATGTTGATTTCGCCCTTGATGGGTCCGATTTTGGGTATCGGCATGTCATTGGCTATCAACGATATCGATACCCTACGACGTTCCTTGAAGAATTTTGCGGTAATGGTGGTTTTGAGCGTACTGACTGCCTATCTGTTCTTTTTACTCTTTCCATTAAAAGTAGAATCTTCGGAGCTTTTAATGCGAACGGCTTTCGACCTAAGGGATGTGCTCATTGCATTCTTTGGAGGCTTGGCCTTGGTCATTGCACGGGCCAAAAAAGGTACCATGGCTTCGGTCATTTATGGTGTGGCCATCGGTACGGCGCTCATGCCGCCGCTTTGTACTGTCGGTTTCGGGATTGCTTGGGGCAATTGGGACTATGCCCTTGGTGCTTTGTACCTGTTTACCATTAACAGTATTTTTATCGGCTTGGCGACCTTCTTGGTCATCAAGTACCTTCGATTCCCGATGGTACGTTATGCCAATTCGGCACGCCGTAGGGCCATTGCGCGATTCGCCTCTCTGCTGGGAGTGCTGGTCATGATTCCGGCCGGGTTTACGTTTTGGGATGCCCTACAAGAATCTTTTTATAGAAGACAGGCACAGCAGTTCGTAAATGAGGAAATCGCTACCTATCAGTTTGCCGAAGGCGGTCGTTTTGTGGAGAATTTGACCGATATCGAATATCAGCGAACTTCTATTTTTAAGACGATATCAAATACGCTTTTCGGCAAAGAGGAATCTAAAAAACCAGAAGCACCCTCTATTGAATTGGTCTTTATGGGAAATGAACGTATTCCTGAGAGCGTTATCGCCACTTGGAATGCCCAGAAAAATGAAAACAAGGATTTCGACAGACTTAGGGAGACCAAACTGCAAATCATTCAAGGTGCGCAGAACGAGCGACTAGATCAATCGAAATATATTGAAGAACTGTACGAATCGCAGAAAGCGAATTTATTGGGCAAGGATGAACGAATAAGACTCCTGCAATCGGAAGTAGCTCGATTGAAAAAGTCAGTGGCTAGGGATATTCCCTTTGCCGATATCAGCAAAGAGGCGAAGGCCAATTACAATGATCTGATTTCATTGGAATACGATAATGCCGTTCGCACCGATTTTTCAAAAATCGATACTATGGCGATTTTCGAAATCAAATGGAAAAAGGGTGTCGGTAAAAACCAGATTTTGAGAGACAATAAAAAAATTCACGACTGGCTCAAGGTAAGGTTGAAAGATGAGTCTATTTTGCTGCGGGAAATGGTACAATAGCAAATGCGCATTACGCATTAATTCCGTTCTTCAATGTACATCTGGCGCACCTTCTTGAACAGCTCCGAAGAGTATACAAAATTTGTTACGGCTTCATTCTCGGTTTTGAAAATCTCATTTTTGGTGCCTTCCCACTCTTTTAAACCATCTTTAAGAAAGATAATCTTTTCCCCGATTTGCATTACCGAATTCATGTCGTGGGTGTTGATGACCGTGGTAATGTTGTACTCCTCGGTAATTTCCTTGATGAGATTGTCGATAAGGATAGCGGTTTTGGGATCTAACCCCGAATTGGGCTCATCACAAAAGAGATACTTCGGATTCATTACGATGGCTCTGGCGATCGCAACTCTTTTTTGCATCCCTCCCGAAATTTCCGAGGGGTACTTATGATGCGCGTCGATGAGGTTTACCCGCTTCAATACGGCATCGACCCTTTCTTTCATTTCAGACTTAGACTGCTTGGTAAACATTTCCAACGGAAACCGAACATTTCCCTCAACGGTCATACTGTCGAATAATGCACTACCCTGAAACACCATCCCCATCTCCTGTCGAAGGTCGCGTTGTTCATCCCCGGAAAGGGAAGAATACTTCTTTCCATCGTATTCGATATCCCCTTCTTCCGGACTGAAAAGCCCCAAGAGACATTTGAGAAAAACCGTTTTTCCCGATCCACTTTGCCCGATGATCAAATTGGTTTTGCCTTTCTCTAAAACAGTGGTAATCCCCTTGAGTACGTGGGCATCGCCAAAAGATTTATGAATGTCGTTGATCGCTATCATTAGCCTAGTAACATTTGGGTTAATACATAGTTCAGGATAATGATGACCACACTAGTCCATACAAAAGAAGTGGTACTCGCTTTTCCTACCTCGAGGGCGCCGCCCTTCATATAGTATCCATGAAAGGAGGGTACAGTGGCGATGACAAGAGCAAAAAGCAAGGTTTTGATGAAGGCATAGGCGATATGAAAAGGAATGAATTCCGACTGTAGTCCGCTTACAAAATCGGCGCTGGTGAGAAAACCCCCGAATACCCCTGCGATCCATCCCCCGAAAATACCGACATACATTGAAATGGCTATGGCGAACGGATAAAAGAGCATGGCTACGATTTTCGGAAACACAAGATAATTCAACGAGTTGACTCCCATTACCTCAAGGGCATCTATCTGCTCGGTGACCCGCATAGTACCTATACTCGACGTTATGTAAGACCCTACCTTACCTGCCATGATTATGGAGACGAAGGTCGGCGCAAACTCGAGTATGACCGATTGTCGTGTAGCGAAACCAATCAGGTTTCTGGGTATGATCGGGTTGGTAAGGTTCAGAGCCGTTTGGATGGCCACAACCGCTCCGATAAAGAAGGAGATGAAAATTATGATACCCAACGAACCGTAGATCAGTTCATCTATTTCCTTAAGGATAAGGGTCTTCATGATTCGCCACTTGGTCGGTTTCTTGAAAACCTCACGTATCATTATAAAGTAACTGCCAATCTGGGCTAGGTGGTTCATGAACGATGAATGGGAATTATAGCGTAAAAATAACAATAAAGGATAACTCAAGAGCCCTTCGCTGTCATTTAACCTACATTTAAAATCATAAAGGTTGGAATTTATTTACTTTTATGATTTCAAAAACGAAAGAATGGTGAAGAAAATAATGTTCCCCGTGGTATCCCTTCTGATGCTGTTGTGCTGCCACTTTGATGTGAACGGGCAAAGAAGATCTAAAGCCGATACGGATACACAGCTGAAAACAACTCCTAAGCTGGTAGTTGGTATCGTTGTCGATCAAATGCGTTATGATTACCTGACCCGTTTTTGGGATGATTATGGCGATGGGGGATTCAGGCGGTTGGTAAATGAAGGGTTCAATTGCAAGAACAACCATTTTAATTATGCACCCACCAGTACGGGTCCCGGGCATGCATCGGTGTATACGGGTACGACGCCGGCCACACATGGTATAATCGGCAATAATTGGTACGACAAGGTGTTGGATAGTACAGTATACTGTGCATCGGACGCTAAATACAATTCGGTAGGTACCGCCTCCGAAGCGGGTAAAATGTCGCCCCATAGAATGAACGTCGGCACCATTACCGACGAGTTGCGATTGCATACCCAAATGAGAGGCAAGACCATCGCTATAGCCTTGAAAGACAGAGGAGCGGTGCTGCCGGGAGGTCATACGGCCAATGCCGCCTATTGGTTTCATGGCGAAAATGAGGGTAAATGGGTAACGAGTACTTTTTATATGCAGCAATTGCCCAAGTGGGTTTCGAATTTCAACGATGGTAGTGCGGCACAATCCTATAAAAAGCCGTGGACCGCTTTTAAGAATATGGCAACGTATACGGAAAGTGGGCCGGACAATACGATTTACGAGGGGCTTTTTGAAACTGAAACGACTCCGACGTTTCCACATAGTACTCCTAATTTACTGAGCAAAACAGAGGATTTCGAAATTATCAAATACACGCCCTATGGCAATAGCCTAACGACCGATTTCGCCTTGGCCGCCTTGGAAGGCGAGGGATTGGGCGCAGATGAAACCACCGATTTTCTGGCGGTAAGCTTCTCCAGCACTGACTATGTAGGCCACAAGTACGGGGTAAACTCCAAGGAAATTCAAGATACCTATTTACGTTTGGATGCCGATTTGGAAAGACTCCTCAAGGCCTTGGATAAAAAAGTAGGCGAGGGGGAGTATACCCTTTTCCTGACCGCGGATCACGGGGCGGTCGACGTACCGGCTTATTTGAACGCACAGCGAATTCCAGGGGGTTATATGAATTGGGAGGTCATGAATACGGCTTTTGATGAATTTTTGCGATATACGTACGGCACCACTGATATCGTCAGGAATTTCTCGAACTACCAATATTTTCTAGATCATAAAATCATCAAGAACCTGGATTTGAATTTGGCCGATGTACAGGAAAAAATCGCCAACGAGCTATTAAAATACAAGGGTATAGACCGGGTGTATACCGGAAACCAAATGCTGCAGAACAGCTATGACCGAGGTATCCCCTATATTTTGCAGAATGGTTATAATCAAAAGCGTTCAGGCGATATTTTGGTCGTATTACAACCCGGAACCGTTTCGTACGGCATAACGGGCTCAACGCATGGGTCGCCCCAAATCTATGACACCCACGTACCTTTGTTATTCTTTGGCAAGGGCATTCTCAAGGGCAGTACCACGAACCGCACTGAAATACCCGATATTGCCCCGACAATATCGAGTTTATTAGGTGTCGCTTTCCCAAGTGGGGCCACCGGGAGTCCTGTAGGGGAAGCGCTGCGATACTAGAAGTCTTATGAAGGAACCCATCGGCATTTTCGATTCTGGAGTAGGGGGCACTTCCATATGGAAGGAAATAAGAACCTTGTTACCTTTTGAGCGTACTATCTATCTCGCCGACAGCAAAAATGCCCCATATGGTGCAAAGTCGAAGCAGCAAATTTTAGAATTAAGTGTCAAGAATACGGAGCTGTTGCTCGAAAAAGGGTGCAAGTTGATCGTGGTGGCTTGCAACACAGCGACAACCAATGCGATAGATTATTTACGCGCACATTACGAGGTGCCTTTCATCGGAATTGAACCGGCCATAAAACCTGCAGCTTTGCTATCAAAGTCAAAAACGGTGGGTGTTTTGGCCACAAAAGGAACTTTGTCAAGTAGCTTGTTTCATAGTACTTCCGAAATACATGCGCACGGCATCACAATAGTAGAACAAGAAGGCAAGGGCTTGGTACCGCTTATCGAAGCGGGAAAGGCCGGGTCTGAGGAGACCAAAGCCCTTTTGAGGTCGTATCTCGAACCCATGTTAGCCTCTGGTATCGACCATTTGGTTTTGGGGTGTACCCATTATCCTTATCTGATTCCTATATTAAAGGAGTTGTTGCCGGAACGGGTACAAGTAATTGATTCCGGAGAGGCCGTAGCCCGGCAGACAAAGGCCGTCCTTCTAAAAAATACTTTAGAGAATACCTCCCAAACAAAAGAGCGTTCCGAATTCTATACCAATGCTGACCTTACTATTTTAAGCTCTTTTCTCGAAAATAGTACCGATATTCATTGTTCTTATTTGGATTTTTGAATAGTGCCGTTGGTATTTGGGTCAAAATATTGTTGTTCGGTAATCACAATTAAATCCTATCCTTTGCAATGACTGGTAGCTAAAAAGTTTTTGATAATCAATATGCAAAGAAGTTGTCCAATCGTTCGTGGCTACGAAATCAGCATCATTTTTCCGACTTCCGGACAAAGGTCAAATAGGTAAAACCAAATTTGTGACGTTCATCGATGGCGTGATATTCCCCTTCCGACAACATCCAAATTTCGGTATCGATTTCCGGAAAAAAGGTGTCGGCATTTTCGAAAGAAGCATGAACACGGGTCAACTCGATGGCATCCGCATGTGGTTCCCCTTGTTTATAAATTTCGCCTCCTCCAATGATAAAGGCAAGGTCGTCTTCCTGTACCAGTTTGAGTGCTGCTTCCAGTGAATGTACAATAAGACAATCTTCGTGATCTACCCTGTAATTTTTATCCCTTGTAATAATAATATGTATTCGATTGGGTAACGGTTTCGGAAAGCTCTCGAACGTCTTTCGACCCATGATGATCTTGTGCCCGGTCGTCAACTTTTTAAATCGTTTAAAATCATCGGGAAGATGCCAAAGTAGGTTATTATCTTTGCCAAGCGCATTATTCTCTGCCGCAGCGGCAATCATGGTGATTTTGGTCATGGGTCTTTAGGTTTGTTGATTTGCGACAAGGGGAAATCGGTCTCGATTTCTTTCTGTATTTCAGCGATACGCTTTTTCTGTTTGGCGACCAATTTTTCCCTTTGGCTTCGTTCCCAATCCCTTCCCATGAATTTTTGGGTTACGAATACGTTAAAGGCATGTATGACGAACAAAAAAGCCCAAGCCGTAATGGCCCAGATAAACCAATCATAGGTGTCGCCATATTTTAAAATTTTATTGATCAACACCAAAAAAACACTGCCTATCAGAAAAATTACGAAATGAGCGAACAAGCGCTTTTTTTGTTTGATGCGCCTCTGGGCGGCCTCTAGCAGTTCGTGCTGTTCCAAATCCAATTCCGTTCTTTTTTTATTTTTCGAGAACATCGTAATCGTTAACTTTACTTCAAAGATACAGAACTCGTCTTGAGTTTGTAAACTATCGTTTATCCACGGTTTATGGAAAAAGTACGCAAGCAATTTCCCATATTACGACAATACATTTATGCCAATACTCCCGTTTTAGGACCGCTCTACGATGACTTGCTCGATTGGCGACAAGAACACGATTTGGATTTTATTATGAAGGCCAGTGGTATGCGGGATACCACTTTACAGATCATTTCGGAGTGTCGCACGGCTGTAGGCACTTATTTCGGCTGTAAAGGGGAAAATATAGCACTGGTAAACAACTTTTCCACGGGCATGAACATGCTTTTGGGAGCTCTTGATCCAAACCAAAAGGTGTTGCTTCTGGAGGAGGATTACCCTTCAGTAGTTTGGCCTTTTGAAACTAGAGGTTTTCCGATCTCCTATGTAGAAATTGACGAACATCTAGAAGATAATATCCGAATCGCTGTTCAAAAAGGGGATGTCGACATTTTGGCCCTCAGTATCGTGCAATGGCAGAACGGCATCAAAATAGATTTGGATTTTTTAAAGGAGTTGAAGAAAGCACATCCGAACCTTTTGATTTTGGCCGACGGCACTCAATTTTGCGGCACGACCTCTTTTGATTTTGAATCATCCGGTATCGACGTGCTGGGGACAAGTGCGTACAAGTGGCTTTTATCGGGCTACGGTAGTGGTTTTATGCTGTTTAAGGATAACGTTAAAGAGCGCTGTCAATTGCATACCATGGGATTCAATGCGGCTAACGGCGACCCTCAAAAGAAAGATTCCGTGCGCTTCGCAAGGCGTTTTGAACCTGGACATTTGGCGTGTTTGAATTTTGGGAGTTTAAAATTTTCTTTGTATTTTATGGATAAGGTTGGGAAGGATGTCATCGACACTCAAAACAGGAAATTGTCCCTAAAGGCAAAAAAGGAATTTACCGAACTTGGTATTTTACAGGAAGCTGTAGTTAAACGAAAAGAGCACAGTACCATTTTCAATATAAAGGGTGACGATCAACTTTTCCAATATTTAACCGATAGTGATGTCATTTGTGCACAGCGCGGTGAAGGTATTCGGCTCGGATTTCACTTTTATAATACTGAAAAAGAGATAGATGCTATTGTTGAAATGCTAAAAAAGCGGCCTTGACATTTGTCATCTTCAGAAATTCACAGCTGTTTTTTTATTTTCCTCGCTTAATTGTTGCCACAAGTTTATCAAAATGATAAAAATGATGTTAGCTCTTGGTTATGAGTACTTTAATACCATAATTTCGCGCTTTATTAATTTTAATTTTAAATTGGATTTATCATGGCAATAGCAAAACAGTATCTAAAAACAAAACCTGTATGTAAGGTAACTTTTACCGTACCTGCGGAAGACGCAAAAAAAGTAGCCGTAGTAGGTGATTTCAATAACTGGAAAGCAAACAAGTCCAGCGCATTGAAAAAGTTGAAGAACGGAAACTTTAAGGGAACCCTAGAACTTCCTAAAGAAAGTACCTTCGAGTTCAAATACATCATCGATGGTAACTATGTAAACGAGGCGGAAGCCGATCGTTACCAATGGAACGATTTCGCCGGTGGCGAAAATGCAGTTTTAGAATTGTAGTCTCGATCTTAAAAAATTTAAAGGCCGAAATGTTTAGAACATTTCGGCTTTTTTTTGCGTAGTAATTTTGAAAGCAAACCACATGATACAAAAATTAACAGATTTTCGTATCAACTTTATTTTAGATGTTCCAATGCAATCTCCAACCTAATAAATGCATGCAAATTAAAAGGTTGATGTATCGCTTACCTTCAGTTGTTGATATTATTTGCTTATTTTTAGAACATCCCTCAGAATAAGGCTATTAGCGATTAAGAAGAAGTTTCCGAATGACCCGACATTCGTATTGCCACTGCGTTTATGGAGACCACAACAGACGCAGTGGAGATTTATAGCCCCATTTTAGTAAAGCGTACGTAAAACCTTTTTGTTCTACCTATGTTTGGATTCGTCCAGGTTATTCATGGTTAATAGTCGAGACATCCGAATATCTGGTCAAATTAACATCTAAGTCAATATGGTTTTCTGCTCCAAAGCATGCTTAAACTTTAGGTGCATACAAGCTTTTTCAATTATGAAGATTAGACCAAAACACGCATGAACAAATTGTTCCAGTATAAGAACTTTGTATGGATATTATTTTTGGTATATGCAACCGGCTTTGCACAGACCCATAAACCGAATATAAAATCATATTCTTTAGAAGATGGTCTTTCAAAAACCAATATTTTCGATTTATTAAGGGATAGTTCAGGGTTTGTTTGGATTGGCACCTCCGACGGATTGAATAGGTTCGATGGCTATTCATTCCGGCATTTTAAACCAAATGCAAGCGATACTACAGCTATTTCCGGGAATTATATCAACAAACTTTTAGAGGATAAAAATGGAAATATCTGGGTCGGCACCTTGGATGGTCTCGATGTATATCATCCTGATACCGAAACGTTCAAAAAGATAGTTTTAAATGCTGCGAAAAATAGAAGTGTCACAAGTCTAGAAATTCAAGACAATGGCACTCTTTGGGTGGGCACAAGAAATACAGGGGTCTATCGGTTACTTCCCATTGGGCAAAAAAAGTTCGAAAAAGACAATTTTTTGAATGCTACTACAATTACCTCGCTATTTATAGATTCACAAGAACAATTATGGATCGGAGGTTTAGAAGGGGACATTTTTACAATAGACTTGAAACAAAATACTACGAAACCAAAATTACTGCAACTAAATATTGAGGGTAGGGTACAAGCTTTTTATCGATTCGATAAAAAGCTATTTATCGGAACGGAAGTAGGTTTTTACATCTATGATATACTGACCAAATTTGTTAAAAAAGTCAATCTAAGCGAACTGCATCAGGGTACTGCCAAACAAATTACCGAGTTTCTAGACGCGGGCAGTTTAGGAGTTTGGATAGGTACCGGCTCGGGATTGTTCTTATTCGATCGGGAAACTGAAAAAGTGTTGCAAAAAATCGAATACGATGATAATGATGTCAATGGGTTGAGTAATAACCAAGTATTTTCGTTATTGCAGCTTACCCAAAATCAATTATTCGTCGGCACAAATAGTAATCTTGACCTTTTGGACTTCAACGGGTCATACTTTAAAAATTTTTCGAAAAACAAAGAAGGAGAACATCTGCTGAACGCCAACAGTACGCCCACGATCTTTAAGGACGACGAAAATATATGGGTCGGTACGGATGGGGGATTAAATCTAATTACGAATGATAGTACCTATTATTTCAGGGAAGACCAATCAAATCCGAATAGTATTTCGGGAAATGTAATTCGGGAAATACAAAAAGACACGCAGAATCATAGATTGTGGATAGCCACCCTGCAAGGGCTTAATATGATTGACTTAAAGACCTTTAATCCTCATTCGCCATTTTTTAAAACATATACTTACGATTCAAACAATCGCAATAGCATTAGCAACGATCTATTGAAAAGTATCACCCTTGATCAGGAAAACAATGTGTGGGGGGCAACGTTTGGGCAGGGTATTTTTCGGCTTCACCTTAACGGCAAAGGTGAGGTAGACGTAGTGCGATTTAAAAATGACACCGAGAATGCAAATTCCTTGATCAACAATTTCGTGGAGAAGATCATGGCCGATACGGAGAATGTTGTTTGGGCAGGTACACAAGGCGGATTAAGTAGATTGAGTTTTGCCGATAATTCTTTGAAGAATCCGATTTTCACGAATAAAGTGGTGCTCGAAAAGTCCCGAAATTCTCCTGAAGCAAGACCTAGTGTTATCCTCGACATGACCGTTGATTCCAAAGGTAACCGATGGTTCGCATCTACGTATGGTCTCAATCTGTATTTAGGCAACAATGAATTCAAAACATGGACAGATCAACAAATGAGTCTTGATGGACTTATTTTTAGCGTGCAACATGATGACGACGATAAATTATGGATGGGGACAACTGCGGGAATCATAGGCTTTAATCCCGAAACCGAAGACTTCAAAATCTACGGTATTGCAGATGGTATCCAGAAAAGCGATTTTATCCTGCACGCCAAATTCAAAGATCAGGCTGGTACTATTTATTTAGGAGGAAAAGGAGGTCTTACTTATTTTCATCCCAAAGATTTAGAAAAGATAGACCATTCGGAGCCTCTTTATTTTTCTCAATTACGTGTAAAAGATGAAATAGCCAAAACTACAAATGCATCAAAGCCATGGTTGACTTCTGCGATAAACAAAACGGAGATGCTACAATTTGAACATGACGAATTCCCTTTTTACCTGGACTTTTCAAGTATCGATTACAGGTTGAACAAAGACGTATCATTTGCTTACAAATTACTTCCCACCGATACAGGATGGAACATACTAAGAGATCGCGAGATCCAATTTTTAAACCTTCCGACCGGCAATTATACATTGCAAGTGAACGGATTTTCAAGAGGTCAAGAATGGAGTGACTCTCCATTGGAGATGAATTTAGTAATTCTGCCACCCTGGTGGGCCACATGGTGGGCCTATCTGATCTATTTAGGATTAGCGACGGCCTTGGTCTATGGTTTCTACCGATTTCAGCTTTCCAAAAGATTGGCGATTTCAGAAAGCCTTCGTCTGAAGGAGGTCAGCCAATTAAAGAGTAGCCTGTACGACAATATCACACATGAATTTAGAACACCATTAACCGTCATTCTTGGTATGACCGATTCATTGGAGAGCGAACTACGGTCTAAAACGAATCCACCTATCAAAAATGCGGTTGAAATGATTCGTAGAAACGGAAAAAATCTGTTATCGCTAGTTAATGAGATGCTAGATCTGTCCAAACTCGAAAGCGGTCAGATGGATACACATTTAGGGCAGATGAACGTGATTCCCTTTATCAAATATTTAGGGGAGAGTTTTCATTCTTTTGCCCAAGAAGATGATATACATTTTACGGTATATTGCGAAATCGATGAATTAATGATGGACACTGATTCCCAAAAATTGTCGACCATCATCTCTAACCTCCTTTCAAATGCCATAAAGTTTACGCCGCCATTAGGAAAAATTGTTTTACACATACGTAATGAAAAGGATACGATGTTGGTGATGAAAGTTACGGACACGGGAACCGGTATAACCCAAGAGGAGTTACCCCATATTTTCAATCGTTTTTACCAAGCGGATGCGTCCGTTACCAGAAAAAGGGATGGTACGGGTATCGGTCTTGCCTTGACCAAGGAATTGGTACAACTGCTCGGAGGTGAAATCGAAGTTCAAAGTACGCCAAATGAAGGTAGTATTTTTAAAGTGGCATTACCCATAACCCGAAATGCACCAAAGACCAGTGTTGACCTATTGCAACGTGGTGAACGATCGGTTTCACAACTAGCTGCCGTAGAATTTAAAAAAATTACCGATTTAAATGAAGATTTGCCATTGGTGCTAATTATAGAGGACAACAAAGATGTAGCCTATTATCTCAACCAGTGCCTAAACGGCTACTATAAAACCATACATGCCATTAATGGCATAGTAGGCTTGGAAATGGCATTCGAACACACGCCTGATATTGTCATTTCCGACGTGATGATGCCGGGAAAAGATGGTTATGAAGTTTGCAGGATGTTAAAGGAAGATCAACGTACGGATCATATACCCATTGTACTGCTTACAGCCAAAGTCACGGCAAAAGACCGTGTTTTGGGGCTTACTCAAGGTGCCGATGCCTATTTAGCAAAACCCTTCTTGAAAGAAGAGTTGTTTGCGCGATTGGAACAATTACTTTTTCTAAGGAAAAAATTAATTGCCAAATTCCAACAGGGCCAAATATCCAAGATATTGGCAAAACAACCCAAGAATACCGAAACTATATTTATCGCCAAGGTTATTGAGTTGATTCATGAGGAGTTGGACAATGCTAGCTTTGGTGTCTCCAAACTTAGTTCTAAATTAGGCCTAAGCGAGTCGCAGGTATATCGAAAACTAAAAGCGATTACAGGGAAATCTACTGCTATTTTTATAAGAACCATTCGCCTCGAATCGGCGAAAGAACAACTACGAACTACCGACAAAACCGTTTCGGAAATTGCCTATGCCGTAGGTTTTAATGATCCTTCATGGTTTAGTAGGGCTTTTAAGGAAGAATATGGGGTTGCGCCCGGCAGTATTTTCAAATAGCTGATTATCAATTTTTTAAAATTGAACATTGCGTCACTTTGCAATAATAGCACACGTTTTTTCTTTCCGATTCATTATAACTCCAAGGCTTTGCAAAAATATTGAACGCCCTTTTTTCCAAAGCTCGATATCATTGCATCATAATACTAAAAACAACTATTATGAAAACGATGATGAAAATTTTTACTTACGTACTTATGGTCTTCGCCTTAACCTGTATTTCCTGTACCATAGAGGGCGAAGAGGGGCCGATTGGTCCTATGGGTGCTCAAGGTGAGGCGGGAATCGACGGTGTCGATGGGATTGACGGTGCCGATGGTATAAACGGTGTTAACGGCGCCGGCATAAATGAGATCACTATTAGGGATCATAACGATAATGTGCTTCTAGGAGCTTCATCGACCCTATATCGTGATAAGGACGGAATTACTGCACATTTCAAAACAACAAATCTAATCCCAAATAACGCCTATACCTTGTGGTTTGTCATTTTCGGCGATGAACCGGGCCCTCCAATGTCTATATATGCCGCCGGTCATATAGCGGGAGAAAGTGGAACGGAAATCTTTTCGGCATATAAAAGCGTCGATGTAAATTTCAATAATCCACAAACGGCCGAAGTGCATATGGCATTACGTACGCACGGACCAGTTCAACCGGGAATGTTACCAAGTCAGATTCAGACCATGGATGGTGGCTGTACATCCGGGGAACCATCGGGCCCATCGCTATACTCAGACTCTGATGTAGTGGGGTATTGTGCCAATATACAAGTTGGAATACACCCTCCTGTAAACTAACCTACCAGCGTACGGATTAATCCAATAATCCGTGCGCCTTTCCTTTTGCTTACAGAAAATTTTAAAACATATATCATGAAAACAAAATGCAAAATTTTGACAGTAAATATAAAGCATAGGCTTATTATTCTTTTTGTAATGGCTTTCGGCTTCACAAGTTGTACTAAAGATGATGATTCCTTACCTCAGAAAATTATGAAGAGCAGTGAGAAGCAAATTACAAGTTTTATGTTCTTGCTTGGGAATAATCCCGTCGATATAGATGTGGTAGCCACTATTGACGAGGAAAAGAAAACAATTCTAGCTACGATGCCCATAGGTTGCGATATTACGGCCTTGATACCAGAAATAGGACTATCTGCTCAAGCTAGGGTGGACCATACTTCGGTTCAAGATTTTACCAAGCCAGTGGCGTATACTGTTACCGCTGAAGATGGCAGCAAAGTTATTTACATGGTAACTATAAGAAATCATATTGGAGTTTATACGCTGACTTCCATTTTATCGGGGCAACCACTCGACCCGGACGTTACGGGAACTTTCAATGATGTGCAACTTATCGATAATGTTACTTGTACATCAACACTATCCTTACATCAGGACAATACTTTCTCTTTTGGTTTTCTAAAAATAAATCAAAATTCTAACAGCTCAATTGGTGTTATTACATCGTACGAGCCTATAACATGTATGGCATTGTCGCAGATATCAGGTCAATTTAAACTAATCAATGGAGCACTATCATTAGATGCGCCTCCCATTAGTTCAGATCTTTTAATTAGAGAAAATTTAATTCAAATTATTATTAGACAAGAATTGATCATTGACCAAAATGGTTTTAAAAAGAAGGAATTGGTCGACCTCACTTTTAGTTATGAAAAATAATTAATACCAGCTTTTGAACCAGCGGTATAGGTTTCTGTCATTGGCTTAGGATGCAGCAGTAATTCGAATAAATATAAATACTTCAAAGTGTATTGCATGAAATAGCGATAATGTATGTATCACAGAAAAGGCCAAATGACCGCGAGTGTAATGGACATGAGGGATAATTTTTGTAACAAAGTATTTCTATCTAGATTATCATAAAAGTCAGTTTAACTCAAAAGCATTTTTTTTGAAGGGTACTATTGCATACCTTGCTTACATTGTGCTACCTTTTGGTAATAGTTCCCCTAGCAGTGTACGAACTGAATTTGATACCACGGAACTATGAAACCAAAAAATCTAGTAGTATTTCTATCCTCCCTCTTAATTTTATTTACCTGCAAGGATGATTCGCAAAAAATCGATTTAGCTTCTTTGAATCTATTGAGAGGTGATCTTCAACTTTGTGGGAGTGGCCAATTCGGCGAATTAAAATTCTCGTTATCCTGCAATTACGAAACTAGGGACGATTTTGATCTGGCCGTTGCTTTATTGCATTCATTTCAATATGCCGATGCCGAGAAAGCCTTCGTAAAGGTAATAGATGCCGACCCAGATTGCCCAATGGCTTATTGGGGTGTTGCCATGAGCATTTATCATGCTGCTTGGTTTCCGCCTTCCGAAAAAGACTTGATAAAAGGTGCTAAAGTATTGGCCGTGGCCAAAAACTTAGCTATGGACGAAAAGCAGCGGGCTTATATCAATGCCATCGATGCCTTTTATGCCGATTGGCAAAATGTAGATCACAACACTAGGGCCTTGCGTTTTGAAAAAGCAATGGAAAAAATTCACCACGATTATCCCGAGGATGTGGAAGCGGCAATTTTTTATACTTTGGCCCTATATTCAACTCGGGATAGAGTTGGAAAGGACTATAAAAATGAACGGAAAGCAGGAAAAATTCTGGAGTCACTCTTTGCGGACAATCCTAACCATCCCGGGATTGCGCATTACATTATACACAACTACGACAACCCCGTTTTAGCCGATAAAGGACTGGAAACGGCGCGTAGGTACGCAAAAATCGCCCCATCCTCCTCACATGCCCAGCACATGCCTTCCCATATTTTCACACGACTTGGTATTTGGGAAGAATCCATACAATCGAACATTCAATCCGCCGAAAGTGCACGTTGCTACAAGCAAGCAATGCATATAAATGATGGTTTTTTCGAAGAGATACATGCCATAGATTACCTTGTTTATGCCTATTTACAGCAGGGTGATAATACTCGGGCTGAAAGAGAGTATAATGCAATTAGCGCGTCCACAACTGTCCATCCCTTAAATGTTACCGCTGTCATGTATCCGCTTGCAGCGATACCTGCTCGAATGGCTCTCGAAAACAAGAATTGGAACAAGGCGGCAAGTTTACAATTACAGGAAACAGGTTTGGATTGGGAAAAATTTCCATGGCAAAAGGCCATTCATCATTTTGCAAGAGCTTTAGGTGCGGCGCATACCAAAGATTTTGCCCAAGCCGAAGCGGAACTTCTGACGCTAAAAGTATTACACCAAAAAATGCTTGCTGAAAACGACCGTTCAATAGCTATTCAGGTAAAACAAGTTGAAATTCAGATGAAAACCGCGGAAGCTTGGCGGCATTTCAGTGAAAACGCTACCAAAAAAGCAATAGCGCTTATGCAAGAAGCAGCGGCCTTGGAGCGCAATACAAGCCTGCATCCGCTTACACCGGGAGACGTATTACCGGCCATTGAATTACTAGGTGATATGTATTTGGCGATGAACAAACCAGAGGAAGCATTAATGGCTTACGAGGAAAACCTAAACAAGACCCCCAAAAGATTCAACGGACTCTATGGTGCTGCCCTGGCTGCCGAGCGGTCCGGTAATAAAGAGAAGGCGATACACTATTTCCAAGAACTTATCGAATTGACCAAAAATTCGAGCAGTTTGCGACCTGAAATTGTTGAAGCCAAGGAATTCATACTACAATCTTAAAATGGAATACAATGAAAACAAAAATCAGTCTCATAGCCTTGGGAGCCTCGCTATTAATGTCCATCTATTTTATGAATAGCGATGCCAACGGAATTCAAACCACCAAGTATCAAAATGCATCCTTTAATTTTATCAAATGTACACCCGCCAAATTTATGTTGAATGTGGTTGACACTAGCCAACAGATTTCACCGCTGTTCAATAATCTAGGTAATCTTCATTTTCCTATTTCTACCAAGAATGAAAGGGCACAGACATTTTTTGACCAAGGCATAAAATTATCCTATGCTTTTAACCATGCAGAAGGACATCGTTCGTTTATGGAAGCGACCAGATTAGACCCGAAATCAGCAATGGCATATTGGGGTCAGGCTTTTGCATTAGGTCCGAATATCAATGACCCTATGCCTGTCGATGCACGTAAGGTCAAAATTAAAGAGGCTATGACAAAAGCCAGAAAATTATCGTCAAAAGCGAGTATAAAGGAACAGGCGCTTATAGAAGCATTATCGGCTAGATATAGCGAAGATCTGACCGCAGATGTGGCGGAACTTAATATGGCATACATGCATGCTATGGCTAAAGTGGTCGAACAATTTCCCGAAGACGCGAACATTCAGATTTTATATGCCGCTTCGGTGATGAATACAGTTCCATGGAATTATTGGGATAAAGACGGAAATCCATCACCAAATATTAAAGAAGCGAAAGCTGCCCTTGAAACTGCGATGGAACTTGAACCAGAAAACCCAGGAGCGCATCACTATTATATTCATATGGTAGAATTACCATATCCGGATATGGGCGTAGCTAGCGCTGATAAATTAGTGACCCTTATGCCGGGTGCTGGTCATATTGTTCACATGCCGTCACATATTTATATTCGCGTGGGTCGATATTTAGATGCTGTTAAAGTAAACCAGGTGGCCATTCAAGCAGATGAGGATTATATTGCCCAATGCTTTGCTCAGGGCCTTTATCCGCTAGCCTATTACCCGCATAATATTCATTTCCTGTGGTCTTCGGCAAGTTTATTAGGGGCTAGCGAAATCGCTATTGACGCCGCGAAAAAAACAGCCGAAAAGGTACCTATAGGCGAACTTGTAGCGCTACCTTTTTTACAGGACTTTTCCGCTACCCCTTTATTGGCTTACACACGTTTTGGTAAGTGGAATGAAATTCTGACTATCCCAGCGCCTAGTCCCGATATCAAACATCTAAACCTAATTCGACACTACGCCCGCGGAATCGCGTTTATAAGAAAAGGAAATCTTAAGGACGCAAAAGAAGAACTCCAGGCCATCGAGACTTTAAAAAAGGACCCGGAATTGCAAACAATAGTCGCCACTGCGAACAACGCTTCGATTTATTCGGCCAATATAGCTTACGAAATTGTAGCTGGTGAATTGGCAGCAGCTGAGGGCGAGATTTTAAAGGCATTAGGTCATTTAGAAAAAGCCGTCGAATTTGAAGATGCGCTAACCTATTCGGAGCCGTCTGCATGGCACATTCCAACACGTCAGAATTTAGGAGCTGTTTTAATGAACGCTAAAAAGTTTGAAGAAGCTGAAAGTATATTTAAGGAAGATTTAGCAATTCTTCGTCAAAACGGATGGTCTTTAATGGGACTGCATAACAGCTTAAAAGCGCAGGGCAAATTTAAAGAAGCTCAAGAAATCAAAGCAGAATTCGATAAAGCTTGGGAACATGCTGATATTGAAATTGATTCCTCTGTGTTATAGACACCAGAACTCATGAACGTAATTAAAAAATCAAGAATCTCATTTTCTGCATTGGCTTTTTTGGTAGTTGGCCTTGGTGTTTTTATGTATACCGTTTACTTTCAGGAAGAACAGCTTCCCGTATTCAATCCAACGGATTTCAATCCGGAACTGGTCGATGGTTCGCTGCAGGCTGTAAGTGAAAACCACACCGTTTCCGATTTTGAGCTCATTAATCAGAATGGGGCAACCATTACCCAGGCGGATTATGAAAATAAGGTCTATGTGGCTGACTTCTTTTTTACCCGCTGCCCGAGTATCTGCCCGATTATGACTAATAATATGGAAAAATTACAGCAAAAATTTTCAGAAGATGAGGTCGTCATGTTGCTCTCCATGTCGGTAACCCCGGAACTGGACAGCATTCCAGTATTAAAGGAATACGCGGATAAATATGGAGCGATAGCTTCCAAATGGAATATTACTACAGGAGACAAAAAACACATCTATAACTTAGCGCGCCAGAGCTATTTTGCTGTTGTAGATGAAGGGGATGGGGGTTTACAGGATTTTATTCATACCCCCAATTTTATACTGGTCGATAGGAAAAAGCAAATACGAGGGGTTTATGATGGCACAAAGGACCAAGAAATCGACCGTCTGATTGGTGACATCGAGGTTTTAAAGAGGAAGTGATGAATAAGGTAGTTTATTATGTGGCAAGTTCGCTCGATGGATTTATTTCTGGAGTGAATGGTGATATCAGCAAATTTGAATATCACGATAAAGCAGTGGAAAAATATCAAGCCGATTTGCTGAATTTCAGTACGGTTATCATGGGGCGAAAAACCTATGAATTCGGATATCAATTCGGGCTTGAACCGGGACAGCCGGCTTATCCGCACATGGAACACTATATTTTTTCAGAGACCTTACAAATCAAGGCGCTTGACAAGATGGTACATGTTGAAAAAATATCGCTGGAGCGCATCAAAGAAATAGTAGCTACCGCCAAAACCGATATTTATCTTTGTGGCGGTGGGGAATTTGCGGGCTGGCTTCTTGATAATGGTCTTATCGACCGATTGAAATTAAAATTAAACCCTATGGTGCTTGGAGATGGGATTCGGCTGTTTGGCAATTCCAAGACTTCCTTCACAGGTAAACTGATTGAAAAGGAGTCTTTTGATGGCGGAATTCAATTCTTAACCTACGATTTGAAATAGAAGCGAACAAATCATTGAAACAAAAACGGGTTAGACTTTGATGAAGGTCTATCCCGTTTTTGTACTCCTCGTTACAAAGGATTGGTGCTAAAGGTACTAGTACTTTCTAGATGCTGTCCAACAGATTTTCTTACTATTTTAAAGATACGTAAGGAAGATGGACCTTTTAGAATCTGTTGGAGATTGACCTACCTGCCGTTTAGGCAGGTTGATGAACCTTTTCATGATGTTGTTTTAATCCTGAGTTCATTTCAGGCCCTGATTGATGTATTGTTCAAATCGTGATTAGCGATTAAAATTCCTGTATTGTGCCCATTGCACTCTTTTGCTATGGCTAAAGGATGAAAAGTACTGTCCTGTTCTGGACTCCGTTGCTGTTCTGTTGCTAGATGCTTTCATAATTTTTAGTTTTAAAGTGATTTTCTGTTGTTTACTTTTTGGTCGTATAATCTATCGGTCTTCCAACCGAAGCCTATGCTAAAATAGATTCTGGGACGCTGTAGATGTAAGGGTAAATGTTCCATGATGTAGTTTTTTTATCCTGAACTTGTTTCAGGATCTGATTGATGAATTGTTTAAATCGTGATTAGCGATTGAAGTTCCTGTACTGTGCCCATTGTGCTCTTTTACTATTGCTAAGAGATGAAAAGTACTGTCCTGTTCTTGATTCTGTTGCCGTTTTTCTGAATGATGCTTTCATGATTGTTGTTTTTTTAAATTGTTGTTTTTTATTGATGGTTCAAATATGCTTTGATTTGCTTTGTGGTCGAAATTTTCATTTCTGAATTGTTGTTTACGAGGTGCAAATTGTAATTATTCGCTTCCAGAACAATTCTTATCGATTAAAATTTCTGTATTGTGCCCATTGTGCTCTTTTACTACTCTTTAAAGATGAAAAGTATTGTCCGGTCTTAGATTCGGTTGCTGTTCTGTTGTTCGTTGCTTTCATGATTTCTAGGTTTTCTCGCCCTGAACTTTTTTCAGGGACTTTTGATTGTTGTTTCTCAACTGAGGTACAACTAATAGACGAGAGGGTATTAATTTTGTTACAGTACTATGTATAAAAAGGTACTATATTCTTAAACTTTAACATTTTAAGACACCTAATAGTCTATTATGTAACTGATAATGAGTTTTTTACGTAAATAGTGTATTTTGGGGATTTTTTTCATTTCCTAGTCTTATACCCATAGGCTGGTTATCCCCCAACCTCTGCGTCCGAGACCTAAAAGCTATATTAAACCGATATGAATTGGCTAGATTAAAGCATGCTCTAAGTTCGAGAAAGAGTAGGAGATGAGCGGATGTCGCATTCAGACTGATGGGAGAAAATGTGGTTTTCTCAATGGCAAACGACAGCGTCTGACCTTTTGAAATCACGACGGAAACTTAAAGATGGGAATATAAAGAAGGACTTCTGGAAAGATAGCCATGCCAGAGGTAAAGGTTAAAACAAAACCACCTATAAAATGAACACCTTTGAAATGCTCATTTTATAGGTGGTTTGTTATTTCATTTAATAAAAAGGAAGAACTTTTTGCACATAAATTACTTTTCAACGGTGACCCCTTTCCAAAAGGCGACCCTGCCTTTGATACCTTTGGCCAGTTCGCTCACCTCAGGATAGTACCACGCTGCATCGGGATTCTGTTTTCCATCTACATTTAAGGTGTAATAAGACGCAACACCCTTCCAAGGGCAAGTGCTATGGGTTTCACTTTCAGTAAAATATTCTTTCTTAATACTCTCCGCAGGAAAATAATGGTTGTTTTCGACGACCACCGTGTCGTCGCTCTCTGCGATAACCGCATTGTTCCAAATAGCTTTCATAAATCAGTTTTTTAGTTGTTATGTACTTACCTTGTAGTTGAGACCCGGTATCGGCATCGTTTTGTTATAACATAATAGTCGCTTCTTTCTGGGGAAAATCTAGAATGCTGCCCTCAGTATGGCTGCTCAATACGCCTTACGAAGAACATAGTTTTTATACAATTTTTTCGAGTCGGTAAACTCCGTTTCTACCTGAAGCCCGGATTTTTCGGCGAGCCACATTATGATTCTATCGTCATATTTCTGCGATATTTCGGTATGTATGGTCTCCCATGGTCCGAATTCGGCCTGGAAATCAAGCTTCCCAATCGTAACCGTCTGTTCTTTTTTGGAAACCAAGTAGCTTTTAGCGGTGCCCGATTCTGGGTCATATACTTCCCAATGCAAAAATTGGTCTACATCAAAATCGCCACCCAATTCAGCATTGATGCGAGACAAAATATTCTTATTGAATGCCGCGGTAATACCGGTCTTATCGTTATAGGCATCCAAGATGGTTTGTGGATTTTTCTTTTGGTCAACGCCCAAAAAGAGCAAATCTTCCTCCTGCATTAGTGCGCGCACTTGTTTTAAAAATTCAATGGCTTGATCGTGCAACAGGTTGCCGATGTTGGAACCGAGGAATAAGATGACCTTTCGAGAGGTATTGGAACCGTTAAGCTCGTTCAAGGCCTCGAAATAGGTGCCTTGTTTCGTTTGAATGGGAACATCGGGAAGTTCTTTGGCAAGCGATGCCTTTAAGCCGTTCAGTACATTCTGGCTGATATCGATAGGCTGGTACGTAAAATCAGCTCCGTTTTGCGAAAGATGGTTTAATAATATTTTGGTCTTCTTGCCGTCGCCGGCACCCAATTCAATCAAATTAAAATGTCCGCCCTGTTTTCTGAAAAGCGTCGTAATTTCTTCTGTATGGTTCTCAAAAATAGAAAACTCGGCATCCGTCAGATAATATTCAGGCATCGCCATGATATCCTGAAAAAGCTTATCGCCCTTTTCATCATAAAAATATTTGGAGGAAAGATGCTTCGGAAAATCGGTCAAACCCTTATAGACCTCTTCTTCGAAAAGTGTTTCAAATCTAATTGCTGTATGTCTATGCATAAAATATAAGTCGTACGTTTTTTATAAAACTATCCGTTCGCGAATCGCGATTATTTTACCAATCGCAAGCCTGTATATTGCCATCGAAGATCGGTCTGAAAAAAATTGCGGTAAGTGGGCCGCGTATGGTTGATAGGTGTTGCTACGGAACCGCCCCGAAGCACTTTTTGATTGACCATGAACTTACCGTTGTACTCTCCCAAGGCCCCATCGGCTTTGGTGTAATTGGGGTAAGGCAGGTAGGCGCTTTCCGTCCACTCCCATCGGCTGCCCCAGGGAAAATACTGCTGTGCTGCTTCCCACTCGAATTCCGTTGGTAGGCGGCATCCTTTCCATTGTGCGAAAGCGAAGGCCTCAAAATAGGAAATATGCGTTACTGGAGATTCAGGATGAATAGGTTGCAATCCCTTTAAGGTGTAATGCTGCCAATTTCCATCGATACGATGCCAATACAGGGGAGATTCGATTCCATTTTGCTGCACCCAGTCCCAGCCTTCCGCATGCCATAGGTCAAATTTTTGGTATCCGCCGGCGGTTATAAATTCAATATATTCTTTATTGGTGACCAGTTTGTTGGCGATACTGTACGCATGAAGGTATACCTTATGCCTTCCCAATTCGTTGTCGTAACTGAATGTTTCCGAATTATGGCCTATATCATAAACACCTTCTTCCAATGAAACCCAATCTTGGACATGTTTTTCAACTGGATGTTCTTTGAAGGTGTCGGAATAAATCGGAAGTAAAGGATTATTCCCAAGAATATATTTGATATCCGTTAACAATAACTCTTGATGCTGTTTTTCATGATGGATACCGATTTCCAGTAAATTCAACAATTCTGGGTCATTTTTCTCTTGAAAGAGCGATTTGATGGCCTTGGTTACATAGTCCCGATATTCATACACTTTCTGAACCGATGGCCGGGAAAGATTACCTCGGTCAGACCGAACTACACGTTTGCCTACGGTTTCATAGTAACTATTGAAGACAAAGGAAAAATCGGTATCGAAAACACGATAGCTCGTCGCGTGGGGTTCCAAAATAAATTGCTCGAAAAACCAAGTGGAATGGCCCAAATGCCATTTCGGCGGGGAAACATCTATAATGGGCTGTACTACATAATCCTCGATTTCCAAAGGTTCGCAGAGGGTCTCGGTATGTTTTCGGGTTTCCAAAAAGAAATCCAATAGGGAATCGGTAAGAATCATAGCAAATGATTTATGCTATAAAGATACGGATAATGGAAAGGAGGTGGGTAACGCTTTTGGGGATTTGGTTGCCGTTATTAGCGCCGGGAACGCAGGAAGTATTATCGATGCGCCTTCGCAATAAGCTTTATCAAACAGCCACAACCCCCTTAATATGCGGATGCGGATTATAATCCACCAATGTGAAATCCTCGAATTTAAAATCAAAGATATCGGTCACTTCCGGATTGATAATCATTTTAGGGAGTGGCCTGGGCTCACGGCTTAATTGTAGCGCCACCTGCTCCATATGATTATCATAGATGTGGGCATCACCGAAAGAATGGATAAAATCCCCAGCCTCGTAACCGCAGACCTGCGCCATCATCATCGTAAACAACGCATAGGACGCGATATTGAAAGGTACCCCTAAAAAGATATCCGCACTGCGTTGATAAAGCTGTAAAGACAATTTTGCTTTCCCCCCTGCTTGGGAGGGGTCCGGGGGGCTCACATAAAACTGAAAAAAGGCGTGACACGGCGGCAAGGCCGCTTTGCCGTTTGCCACATTCTCGGAGAATGATTTTGAGGTATCAGGCAACACACTAGGGTTCCATGCCGATACGAGCATACGACGGCTATTAGGGTTGTTTTTTAAGGAATGGATAACTTCCTTGATCTGATCGATCTCATCATTGTTCCAATTGCGCCATTGGTGACCGTATACGGGACCTAAATCACCGTTTTCATCGGCCCATTCGTTCCAGATGCGTACTCCGTTTTCCTGAAGGTAACTTACATTGGTATCTCCCTTTAAAAACCAGAGTAATTCATAAACAATGGATTTTAAGTGCAGTTTCTTGGTCGTCACCATAGGGAAGCCTTCACTTAGATCAAACCGCATTTGATAGCCGAAAACACTTTTGGTACCCGTACCGGTACGGTCGCCTTTTTGATTGCCGTTTTCGAGTACATGTCTGAGTAAGTCGTGGTATTGTTTCATAAGCCCCCTAGCCCCCAAAGGGGGAACTCTTATGGGTGTGTTTTAATTTGTTTTGCTTCAAAAATAAACAAACAAGATTTGAGGAAAAACAAAAAGTTTTTCCATTTATCAATAATTATCAACCGTACTGGAAGTGCCGCGGGAATACCAGTTCCTCCTTTGGGAATGTTTTGATTTAGCTTCGATAATTAACAAACAAGATTCGAGGAAAAACTTTTAGTTTTTCCAGTTATCATTGATTATCGACCGCCCCAGAAGTGCCGCAAGAATGCGAGTTCCCCCTTTGGGGGCTAGGGGGCTTTTTTACCCTAAAATCATTCCTGCAAAAGTAGCGGAAAGTAAGGATGCCAAAGAACCGCCGAGAACGGCCTTTAGACCAAATTCCGAAAGCGTCCTTCGTTGACCTGGGGCTAGAGAACCGATACCGCCGATCTGTATGCCGATAGAGGCGAAATTGGCGAACCCGCACAGCATATAGGTGGCCATGATTACCGACTTGTTGTAGGTGAGGTGTGGGGTGTTGGCCATATCTTTCAACTCGGCCAATTGGCCGTATCCTATAAACTCACTAGCGGCTAATTTGATGCCCAATAGTTGCCCCATGAGCATGATATCCTCTTTGGCAATACCGATAAGCCACATCAGGGGTGCAAAGATGGTACCTAAAATCGCTTCCAGGGAGAACGAATCGTAAACGGAATTCGAGGCGATCCAATCATTTATACCCGTAAAATTTCCAAACCCGCCGAGGATACCATTGATCATGGCGATAACGGCTACAAAAACCAAGAGCATCGCACCTACGTTCACCGCCAGTTTTAGGCCTTCAGTGGTTCCGTTCGCGATGGCATCAAGAAGGTTAGCCCCGATTTTTTCGGAAGAAACATGTACATCGGTATTGACCGCCTCGGTCTGTGGGTAGAGCATTTTAGAGATGACAATGGCCCCAGGGGCCGCCATGACCGACGCTGCCAAAAGGTGTTTGGCGAACACCAACTGCAATACTTTGTCCTCGCCTCCTAAAAATTGGATGTAGGCTGCCAGTACGGCACCGGCAACGGTTGCCATACCACCGATCATTACCAAAAGAATCTCCGACTTGGTCATCTTCTCGAGATAAGCCTTAATCAATAATGGTGCTTCGGTCTGCCCCAGGAAAATATTTCCTGCGACCGATAGGCTTTCAGCACCGGAGATACCCAAACTTTTTGAAAGCAACCACGCCAAAGCTTTGACTACTTTTTGAATGATGCCCAAATAGAATAATAACGAGGTAAGTGCCGAGAAGAAAATAATTGTTGGAAGTACCTGAAAGGCAAAAATATAGCCGAAGGTATTCATGTCTACGACCAGCCCTTCAAAAAGGAACTTGCTTCCCGCCCGTGTATAGCCTAAGATATTGATAAAAACCTCTCCAATGGCTTCAAATATACGTTGAATAAAGGTGACTTTCAATACCCCGATCGCAATGAGCAATTGTATCGCCAAACCGATGAGAACCGTTCTCCAATTGATGGCCCTCCGATTTGAACTGAACAGAAAAGCGATCAGGAGCAGGACGGTCATACCGAGCACACCCCTTGCCAAACCCGATACGGTAAATCCCGCATTGGGAATAGCTTCCAGCTCATCGTTTAAAGTAGCTTCCGGAATGCTTTCCAGCTGTGTAATGTTGGTTATCGAATCGGTCGGAACCTCTTGGCCGAGTAGAGGGAACGCAAAAAGAAGTACAAGCAATAGCATCCACAGTTTGGTTCTCATGTTGCTTGTTGGGTTGGTTAATTGCGTTTGGAAATTTCGTCGCGTAGTTTGGCCGCCTTTTCGTAATCCTCATTGGCTACGGCCTTGTCCAGTTCCTTATTCAATTCATCAATGGTCAATTCTTGATAGCCATCCGTGGCACCGGACTCGATTTCTACGGTTTCCCCTTCTTGAAGGATTTCGTCGACCATGATACTATCGTCATTCTCCTCTTTTTCCTTGTCCTTTGAGGAGAATTTCAGGAAAATCCCCGCTTTATCTAAAATCGTCTTGTAAGTGAAAATAGGTGCGCCAAAACGCAGGGCCAATGCTATGGCATCGCTGGTACGGGCATCTATGATTTCTTCTACCTTGTCCCGCTCGCATATGATGCTTGAGTAGAATACACCATCGACCAATTTGTGAATGGTCACCTGCTTGATAACGATTTCATAGCGGTCCGCAAAATTTTTAAAAAGGTCATGGGTCAAGGGCCTAGGAGGTTTGATTTCCTTTTCCAAAGCAATGGCGATGGACTGTGCTTCAAAGGCTCCGATGACTATGGGCAACTTGCGATCGCCTTCCACTTCGTTCAAGATGAGGGCATAGGCACCGTTCTGTGTCTGGCTGTAGGATATTCCCTTGATTTTTAACCGTACTAAACTCATATCCTATTTCATTCTTTCGATTGAGACGCGCTACCTCTTGTTCCTATAAACTGTTTCTTGCATCGAACCCCTAAACGAACTTACAAGATAACAAACAGCGGTCTTCCTATAAAAATACAAAAAGGCTGTTTAAATATTGGGCTTTCCATATATTTAAACAGCCCTGTTGGGCGCGCAAATTAACAAAAATTAAGCGTTCTGCGCTTTTATTTCCTTTAATTTTTCGATGAGTTGTGGTACGACTTCGAAGGCATCTCCAACGATTCCATAATCCGCGGCCTTAAAAAATGGCGCTTCAGGATCGGTATTGATGACTACTTTGGTCTTTGATGAGCTTACTCCTGCCAAATGTTGGATCGCACCGGAAATACCGATGGCAATGTACAAGTTGCTGGCGACAGGTTTTCCTGTTTGACCTACGTGTTCCCCGTGAGGTCGCCATCCCAAATCGGAGACGGGCTTGGAGCAAGCGGTAGCGGCGCCCAAGACATCGGCCAACTCTTCGATCATGGTCCAGTTTTCGGGACCTTTGAGACCCCGACCAGCAGAAACGACTATATCGGCATCGGCAATGGTGGCCTTGCCTACTACCTTGTCCACTTCAACCGATTTTACGGTAAAATCCGCATCTTCCAAAGAAGGAGCGAAACTTTCGACGGCTGCAGAAGTCGGGTTCTCGACAACGCCAAAAGCGTTATTCGACACACCAATGACCTTATTTTCAGTGGTAATTTGCGTATGGGCAAAACCTTTATTACTGAATGCGGTTCTTTTTACCGTAAACGGATCTGTACTTTCTGGAGCCGCCACCACATTGGGAACATATCCTGCGGATAGTTTGGCCGCAAGAATCGGTGCCAAGAATTTGGTGTCCGCGCTTGAACTGACGATAATCACTTGTGCCTCTTCTTTTTGTGCAGCTTCCGCAATTAGATTGGCAAAAGCTTTAGCATTGAAGGGTTTCAATTTATCATCGGAAACGTTGAGCACTTTAGAGATCCCGTAGGTCCCCAAACTTTCATTGTCCCCGGCATTTACGGCTACGGCGGTCACCGTGGTACTCAATTGCTTGGCTACTTCACTGGCATAGGAAGCTACTTCAAATGCATTTTTCTTGAACTTTCCGTTTTCTGATTCTGTATATACTAATACTGCCATTTTTTTTCTTTTTAATCCTTTGAAAGGATAATTAACACTTATATTACTTTGGCCTCATCCTTCAACATGGTGACGAGCTCGTCTACCGAGCTAGCCAATTTCACCGTTCCTTTAGGCGCTGGCTTATCGAACTTTAGGTCGGTCGTTGCCTTTGTTGCATCAATGGGCTCGACCACATTAAGTTTCTTTTGGCGGGCCATCATGATTCCCCTCATATTAGGGATTCTCAAATCGGTTTCTTCGACCAACCCCTTTTGACCGCCAATGACCAAAGGTAAGCTTGTGGAGATTTTTTCCTTCCCCCCATCAATTTCCCGCATGGCCGTAGCGGTGTCGCCATCGACCTCTAAACTAATACAGGTGTTAACGAAGTTCATATCCAATAAGGTCGCCATGATTCCAGGTACCATACCGCCATTATAATCAATGGATTCCCTTCCTGCAATCACAAGATCATAACCTCCGTTTTTGACTACCTCAGCCAGCTGCTGCGCAACGAAAAACCCATCTGTGGGAACAGCGTTTATACGAATGCCTTCATCGGCACCGATAGCCAGCGCTTTTCGCATGGTTGGCTCGACGGTTGCCTCGCCAACTGTGGCAATATGAACGGTCGCGCCCTGTTTTTCTTTGAACCACATGGCCCGGGTTAAGCCGAATTCGTCATTCGGATTGATGACGAACTGAACCCCGTTGGTGTCGAACTTGGTGTCACCATCGGTAAAATTGATTTTTGAAGTGGTATCGGGTACATTACTGATACAAACTAATATCTTCATAAGCCTTTAATTTTTATCTTCTTTTTTTAATGTTTTTTCGATGCCTCTGCTCACTGAACTAAGGGTTTAAATCACCTCCCCAAAGGAGGGTCGGAACCGCTTTAATCCAATTGCTGACGGGCAAAAAATAAAATTCTAGTCTCCGATAATCTTAGGTTCGAAACTTGGGAAAAACCTTGAGGACGCTGCTTTGGATATAGCCGATTTCTAGAAATTTTATTTTGCTGCGCTAAGATAGGGAAAATTCTACAATTTACTATGCATGCATAGTAAATTTTGTATTGGATTTTACCTAAACGAGTCGTTCATCCCCACGCAAAGGGGGCTATTATTGGTATATTTTAGCGCGCGCTTGGGCACTGTTCTTACTACCTATATTACCATTTATATCAAACTAGTTAAGATGATATGTCTAGAGTAGGGGGGATTTGATAGCGGGAGGGAAAGCATTCGAAAAAAACAAGGGCATTTGTTCGATGACCCTAAGATATTTTTTGGTAGCGCTTGGTGAAGTTTTGAGAGATAATTTCCTATTTTTGCGTGCGTTTTAACGCTTTCGTAATTATAAATACGCATACCATATGAAAACATTACAGTTCAGGGAGGCGATCGTCGAGGCGATGTCGGAGGAGATGAGAAGGGACGAGTCCATTTATCTAATGGGCGAGGAAGTTGCCGAATACAACGGAGCCTACAAAGCATCAAAAGGTATGCTTGATGAGTTTGGAGAGAAACGGGTTATCGATACTCCCATTTCCGAGTTGGGTTTTGCAGGTGTCGGTGTTGGGTCTACCATGACCGGTAATAGGCCGATCATAGAATTTATGACATTTAACTTTGCATTGGTCGGTATCGATCAAATTATCAACAACGCCGCAAAGATCAGACAGATGTCGGGTGGTCAGTTTCCTTGTCCGATCGTTTTTCGTGGGCCTACAGGTTCTGCAGGTCAGCTAGGTGCGACACACTCGCAGGCTTTTGAGAGTTGGTACGCGAACTGTCCGGGGCTTAAGGTAGTTGTACCCTCTAATCCTGCTGATGCCAAGGGTCTTTTGAAATCGGCCATTCGGGACGATGACCCGGTCATTTTTATGGAGTCGGAACAGATGTACGGGGATAAGGGAGAAGTGCCCGAAGGCGAATATACCATTCCGATAGGAGTTGCCGATACCCGTCGGGAAGGCAATGATGTGACCATCGTATCTTTTGGAAAGATCATCAAAGAGGCCGATACCGCTGCCGATGAACTGGAGAAAGATGGTATCAGTTGTGAGATAATCGATTTGAGAACCGTAAAACCATTGGATTATGACGCAGTGGTCGCATCGGTAAAAAAGACAAACCGCTTGGTGATACTTGAAGAGGCTTGGCCTTTCGGGAACGTATCCACGGAAATTACCGCTCATGTTCAGGAACACGCTTTCGATTATCTGGATGCGCCCATCCAACGTATAAATACCGCCGACACTCCAGCGCCATATTCCCCGGTTTTACTGGAAGAATGGTTGCCCAACAAAGATGATGTGATCAAAGCTGTTAAGAAAGTGTTATATCGCTAACGAACGACTTTGAGAAATGTACTTTTGCTTCGCCAACCGAAACGGTCGGCGAAGTTTTTTTTGGTATGCTATTTGCTAAATGTGCTTCGGAACGTAATGCTAGTAATGAATAAATTTCTTTTTCCATTCCTTCTTCTTTTTGGCTTATTTGTGACCGCGCAAAGTAAGGTCGGCGGTATCGTTCTTGATGAATTCGATCAGCCCGTTGCCTTTGCGAACGTTATTTTCAAAAATTCTTCCCAAGGAACGATTACCAATGATGATGGCCGGTTTTATATGGAGTCTGAAAACACCTATGAAACCCTGCTCGTTAGTTTTATCGGCTATGAAGATCAGGAAATTACCTTGACCCGAAAAGTGAACTACGACATGAAGGTCATTATGAAGGAAGCGACCGAAAATTTACAGGAGGTTGTGGTGATCTCCGGGAAACAATCCAAAAAGAATAATCCCGCGGTCGATATCCTAAGAAAAATATGGGCTAAAAAACGTCAAAACGGGGTGCGCCAATTCAAACAATACAAATACGATAAGTATGAAAAGGTAGAATTCGACCTCAATACCATCGATAGTGCCTTAATGAAACGCAAGATTTTTAAAGGACTCGAATTCGTTTTTCAAGATCTTGATACCTCACGTATCACCGGGAAAACCTACCTGCCGATATTCCTGAACGAAACCTTCTCCCAAGTACATGGTGATAACCTATTAAACGAGGAAAAGGAAAAGGTTTTGGGAAACAAGAACTCCGGGTTTGATAATAACCAAGCGATTATTGCATTTGTCGAAGACCTTTATCAGGATTATGACGTTTATGATAATTATCTGAAAATCTTCGACAAGAGTTTCACCAGTCCCATTTCCCGAACGGGAGTGGATACCTATAACTACGCCTTACGGGATAGCGCATTTATCGACAACAAATGGTGCTATAATATCGTGTACTACCCTAGGCGCAAGAATGAATTGACCTTTAAGGGTGATTTTTGGGTAAACGATTCCACTTACGCCCTGAAGGAAATCAACATGGAGGTGACCAAAAGTGCCAACATCAACTGGGTAAAGGAAATCTACATCGAGCAGGAGTTCGATGTGGTGAACGATTCCGTTTTTCTCTTGAAACGCGACTATATGCTCAGTGATTTCAGCTTTCGCAAGAAAGAGCAATCAAGGGGAGTCTACGGCAAGCGCACTACGGTATACAATGATTATGTATTCGATGAGGTAAAGCCCAAGGAATTCTACCGAAAGGAGAACAATCCGTTCGACCCGGCGGTAATGAACCAGGACAGTACCTTTTGGGCTCGCAATCGGCTCGAGGCTTTGAACAAAGATGAGAAAGGAGTATACCAATTGCTCGATACGCTAAAGACCGTACCCAAATTCAAGTCGTATTATAATCTGGTAGAGGTGCTCGGTTCCGGATATGTCGAAATCGATAAATGGGATATGGATATTGGTTCGGTATATGATTTCTTCGGTTACAACGACGCCGAGGGCCCAAGGTTCCGCGTAGGTGCACGAACGTTTTTTGGTCAGAACGATCCGTGGCGTTTAGAAGGATACATGGCCTATGGTATTTTCGATAAAAAGTTCAAACACGGTCTGGCCGGGAAATTCTTGTTGGATAAAAAGAGCAGATTAATCGTTTCCGGAGGACATAGAAGGGATATTGAGCAGCTGGGCGTAAGCCTGACATCTACCAATGATGTGCTCGGTCGCAGTATCGCTTCTTCATCGGTATTGACGGTGGGCGCGAACAACAAGCTCACGAACATTAATTTAAGCGCTTTTGCAGTTGAAATAGAGCCTGTCACCAATCTTAGAGTAGGTTTGGGTACCACGTTCCGAACTTTGAGTTCGGCTTTGCCGGATGACTTCAGCTTGGAATATATCGATCCCACTTCAGCTACGGGATTATCCTCTGAAATCAAGCAGCTTGAAATGAATGCCCTGATCATTTATACACCAGGCAAAAAAACCATTGGCTATGGTGTCGAACGCAGAAACATCAATGACACCTATAGCACGTTGCTATTGAATTATTCACGAGGTATTCAAGGCACCTTAGACAGTGACTTCAATTATGATAAAGTACAATTCTCCTATAGCCAACCCTGGCAGATCGGTGGTTTTGGCCGCTTGTACAGTACCATAGAATTGGGCAAAACCTTTGGTGATGTGCCACTGGGCCTATTGAGCGTGGTTCCTGGTAACCAAACCTTCTTTACCACCTACGGTACCTTTGCCAATCTCGATTTTTATGAATTCGTGACGGATACCTATGCGACACTTCACTTGGAGCACAATTTCAATGGACGGCTGTTTTCGCGTATTCCCTTTTTGAGGAAACTTAATTTACGGGAAATCGTTGGTCTTCGAGGTGCTTGGGGTGACCTTTCCGATAGCAATATCGCTTTGAGCAGTCCGACTAACGTTCCGCTCATCGCTCCAAACGATAGGATATATTACGAATGGTCGGTCGGGGTAGGTAATATTTTCAAGATATTCCGTATTGACTTCAATTTCAGGGGTAATTATTTGGATACTCCCGACGCAAGACCTTTCGGTATTACCGGAAGCTTTGGTTTTAGCTTTTAAAACATCGATTTTATGGTCCTTCCGGCACCTACACCGAACTCGTTACAGTAAAGGAAAGAATTAAAATATCCGGTGTTACGAGCAATTTGGAGTTGAATTTTGCCACTATTATTTTCGCGTATCCATATGCCATCGCAATTATACAATTTCATAGAAATATACCCGTTTAACCCCTTTAGTTTAATTATTTTTGCAGTCCTAAATAAACAAGATGAGTAAAAAAACAAACATCACTTTTGATGTATTGATTGAAATACCAAAGGGGAGTCGGAACAAATACGAATACGACTTCACCCTGAATAAAATAAGATTCGATAGAACACTCTTCTCCTCAATGATGTATCCTGGCGATTATGGTTTTATTCCCGAAACCTTGGCCTTGGATGGAGACCCTTTGGATGTGTTGATTTTGTGTACAGAACCGACCTATCCCATGGTAGTTGTTCAAGTTAAACCTATCGGCGTTTTTCATATGGCGGATGAAAAAGGACCGGATGAAAAAATAATCTGCGTGCCCGTTTCCGATCCCATTTGGAATCAAAAAGATGACTTGTCGGATATTAATCCACATCGGGTAAAGGAAATCGAGCATTTTTTTCAAGTATATAAAGACTTGGAAAAGAAGAAAGTAGATGTCGGCGGATGGGGAAATGCCGAGGAAGCCAAAAAAATCTACCACGAGTGTGTCAAGCGCTACAATGAGAGCGAGCACAAAGACAAACGCACTTTTATGATATAGCTAAAAAACAGAATAAAAAAAGCCACTTTTCGCAAGGAAAGTGGCTTTTTTTATTCTATCCAATTTTAGTACATTAGCAGCCGCTAAAAAAAACATCTAACAAACTAACTTAAAATGGAATTAATCGTAAAATTTTTACCCGTATTCGGAGTAGTGGCCCTTCTTTTTGTGGCTTGGAAAAATGCATGGGTGGGCAAGCAGGAGGTCGGAAACGATAAAATGGCCCGAATCGCCAAAAACATTGCCGATGGAGCCATGTCTTTCCTGAAGGCGGAATATAAAATCCTTTCGATTTTCGTCATCGCCGTTGCCATTCTTTTGTTTTTCAAAGGAAGCAATGAAACCGGTTCCAATGGTATGGTCGCGCTATCTTTTGTAGTAGGCGCCATCTGTTCTGCATTGGCAGGGTTTATAGGAATGAAAGTGGCGACAAAAGCGAACGTTCGAACTACTCAAGCCGCTAAAACTTCTTTGGGAAAAGCGTTGGAGGTCGCCTTTGCCGGTGGTGCCGTTATGGGATTGGGAGTCGTTGGTCTTGGAGTTTTAGGACTCAGCGGTTTGTTTATGATCTATCAAAATATATGGACCGGACCCGAAAACTTAGGCTTGGTTTTAAACGTTTTATCCGGATTTTCCCTTGGAGCGTCTTCTATTGCCCTGTTTGCTAGGGTCGGTGGTGGAATTTATACCAAAGCTGCCGATGTGGGAGCCGATTTGGTGGGAAAAGTCGAAGCAGGTATTCCTGAGGATCACCCGTTAAATCCGGCTACCATCGCCGATAACGTTGGTGATAATGTGGGTGATGTTGCCGGTATGGGAGCTGATTTATTCGAATCGTATGTAGGTTCGATTATCGGTACCATGGTATTGGGAGCTTTTATCATTACACCGGATTTCGCCGGACTAGGTGCGGTATACCTTCCTTTGGTTTTGGCCGCGGTGGGAATATTGATGTCCATCATAGGTACGTTCTTCGTCAAGGTTAAGGATGGGGGAAACCCACAAACTGCCTTGAATATTGGGGAATTTGGATCTGCCGGTCTTATGGTCGTCGCATCTTACTTTATCATCAACGCATTGATTCCTGAAAGTGTTGCGGGCCTACCATACGGTGCCATGGGCATTTTTTGGGCTACCCTTGCCGGTCTTGTTGCCGGTTTAGGAGTTGGTAAAATCACCGAGTATTATACAGGAACAGGAACCAAGCCGGTGAACTCTATTGTCGCGCAGTCCGAAACGGGAGCTGCGACGAATATCATTGCGGGATTGGGGGTAGGAATGATGTCTACCATGATTCCTATCTTATTGATCGCCGCCGCTATTTTGGTGTCACACCATTTTGCGGGACTTTACGGTATCGCAATTGCAGCGGTGGGTATGTTGGCCAATACGGGTATTCAATTGGCTGTCGATGCTTACGGGCCGATTTCCGATAACGCAGGTGGTATCGCCGAAATGGCCGAGTTGGAACCGGAAGTACGGGAGCGTACCGATAAATTGGATGCAGTTGGTAATACAACTGCCGCCATCGGAAAAGGTTTTGCGATTGCTTCTGCCGCACTCACTGCATTGGCGCTTTTCTCCGCTTTTATGAAAGTGGCCAACGTTACGTCGATTGACGTTTCGAAACCAACGGTAATGGCCGGACTCCTTGTCGGGGCAATGTTGCCTTTTGTATTCTCCGCCTTATCTATGAATGCGGTAGGTCGCGCTGCAATGGCGATGATCGAAGAGGTACGTCGGCAGTTTAGGGATATTCCACAATTGAAAGCGGCGTTGGAAGTCATGCGTGCCGTCGATTCGGATATGTCGAAAGCAACGCCCGAGCAGCGGACAATTTTTGATGCGGCGGATGGGTATGCCGAATATGATAAGTGTGTCGATATTTCAACCAAAGCCTCGATTAAGGAAATGGTATTGCCCGGCTTATTGGCGATTGCGGTACCCGTTGCGGTAGGATTTATCGGCGGGGCCGAAATGTTGGGTGGCTTGTTGGCAGGTGTTACCTCTGCAGGGGTTTTGATGGCTATTTTCCAATCGAATGCAGGTGGTGCATGGGACAATGCCAAAAAGATGATTGAATCCGATGGTCGCAAAGGAACTGATGCACACAAAGCGGCGGTCGTTGGTGATACCGTTGGGGATCCGTTCAAGGATACTTCAGGACCTTCATTGAACATTCTGTTGAAATTAATGTCGGTTGTGGCCTTGGTGATTGCGCCTAGTATCGCGATGACAGTGGAGACCGGAATGGCCGCTACAGAAGAGGTTACCAAAACGATTACTATGAATGTGGAGAACGATGATATGGCCGAGGCCACAATAAACTACACGACGGTTGTTAACGGCGAAAAAGTTTCGGAGCAAAAGACATTCAAGGGAACAAAAGATGAGGTAGAGGCCGAGTTGAAAAGATTTGGCGCTACTGTTGAGCAGCAGAAAGGTACGGCAACTGAAATTACTATCGAAAAGATGGATATCAAAAAGGAATAAAGAGCAAGTGTTTATATGTAAAAGGGGATGCCGTGCGAATGGCATCCCTTTTTTTTTGAAAAATGTTATTGCAGTTTAAAGGTAATCGGAATACTAAAGGGAACCCGAACCGCCCTTCCCCGTTGTTTGCCCGGAGTCATTTTTGGTAGTTTTGAAAGAATTCTGGCCGCTTCTTTTTCCAAGTTTTTATCAGGTCCGCGCATTTGTATCGATCCGATAGAACCGTCTTTTTGAATGACGAACATGGTGCTGACCCTACCTTCAACGCCCATATCCTGTGCAATCTCAGGATACCGAAAGTGTTTGCGAATGTGCTTTTGCATCATGCTTTGAAAGCAGCCCTTTTTATCGGTCTCATTTTCGCAACCCGGAAATACCGGTACGTTTTCGATTACAGAAAAGGGAACTTCTTCATCGATAACTTCTTCCACCACATCGACGTCATCGACTTCGAGAATTGGCTGTTCGTCGTCAGTTTCGGTAGTTTCGATGACCGTTTCTTCAATTGGGTCCTCATCGTCAACGATATCTATTTCCGTTGGCGCCGCGGGTGGCTTGGGCGGTGGTGGTAGTTTGATATCGATCAAGGGTACTTCCTCGTCCAGCAACGGGTCTATGTTTAACGCCGTATCGTATTTAAAAGTCGTATCATAACTCTTCCATTCCAAAGCAACATAGGCCAAGGCCATTACTGTGGCAAGACCCATGACAAAATACAGTCCTCGGTTGCGGTTCAAATCGGTTTTGGGATTCTTTTTTGGTTTCATCTTTTTAAAGTTTACGTTATACATTAAATTGAGCAAGTCTATAATGACGTTTCCGGAATTATCGCACTTCGTTTTTAGAGGTCGGTCAATTGTAATGCTGGTATAAAGCTAGTCGACAACAGCCTTTGATAAAATGATGAATTAGGGAACAAGGCTTTTGAAGGAGTGTAGTGCTTGCTTGACTAAGGGATCCGTACCGAGGTATAGGTTAAATTTTTATGAACTTGTAGTTGGAACCTCTATTCACCATGTCATTCGTAACAGCATTCAATATCGCAAGAGGGCATTGTTGCATTGAAATCGGGAAAGTTTCCGAATTTGCAATGGAACCCGATATCCGTTTAAATAAACACAAAAATTGAACTTGTCTTGAGTTCATTATCCTATATTTATCCCATGGGTCTATTTGGAAAAAAAGACAAATTACAGTTGATCGCTTTTCAGGCCTATGGCACCGATACCCATTTCTATGCGCGGGGTAGGGCCTTGGAAGATGAGGAAATTGATTTATCGGCAAAAGGACTTTTCCCCTTGTTATGGAACGCTTTCAAACGATTTGAAACCGATGAAATTAAGAATACGCCGCTACTCTTGACCCTTTCCGATGGTCGTACCAGAAAACTCGCCACCGACAATAACGGCTATTATCGTATCGAAGAAAATATCGGCAACCTATCTACTTTGACGAATAGCGAGGGTTGGCTTACCTATGAAATCGCCTATGCCGATCCCGATTTGCGTAGAGAGATTTTACTTGAAAACCGCTTTCCCGGAGAATTGTTGATTCCCTCAAAAACGGCTGAGTTCGGGGTTATTTCCGATATTGACGATACCATCTTACATACAGGTGTAGCCTCAAGTTTAAAGTGGAAAGTGGTAGTGAATACTTTCTTCAAAAGAGCGAGCCGGCGACTTCCCCTAGAAGGTGCCGCAGAATTTTACCATCTACTACACCGCGGTAAATCAGGAAAAAATGCCAATCCTATTTTCTACGTAAGCCATAGTCCGTGGAATTTATACCGCTACCTCGAATTTTTCCTTACTAACAACGATTTTCCGAAAGGGCCGATCCTACTGCGAAGTTTTACCGATTTTGGCACTAGGCGTTCCCAAGGCGATAAACCGCAAAAGCAAAAGGAGATTTTGAACATCTTAAAGACCTATCCCGATATGAAGTTTATTTTAATCGGCGACAGTGGCGAGCATGACGTGGATATTTACATTGAAATTGCAGAGGCCCATCCCGATAGTATCGCGGCCATTTATTTGAGGAGTGTCAATCATAAAAAGAAGATGATCCGGGTGAGGGGACTGGTAAACAGTTATAAATTAACCCCGATACTCTTGGTAGAAAGCAGCGATCAAGCGGTCGCCCATGCCCGTGAAAATGGCTTTATTAAATAATATTTAGAACAGCATATTAGAACAGACCGTTGATTTCGGCATCTATTTTATTGATCACTGCTCCCAGATCTTCCGGCTTGTCTACAAAATCGAGATTATCCACATCGATGACCAAAAGATTTCCTTTTTCGTAACCATGTATCCACGCTTCATAACGCTCGTTAAGACGACTCAGATAGTCGATGGAAATAGAGTTCTCGTAATCACGCCCTCGTTTGTGAATTTGACTGACTAAATTAGGAATCGAACTTCTTAGATAGATCAATAAATCGGGCGGCTGCACAAGACTTTCCATTAATTCAAAAAGGCTTGAATAATTGGTGAAATCCCTGTTGGTCAAAAGACCCATAGCATGAAGATTAGGTGCGAAAATGTAGGCATCCTCGTAAATGGTACGGTCTTGTATGATATTCTTGCCCGCTTCGCGAATTTTTAGAATTTGTCTGAATCTGTGGTTCAGAAAATAAATCTGCAGATTAAAGCTCCATCGCTCCATTTGGGTGTAAAAATCATCGAGATAAGGGTTATCGACGACCTCTTCAAAGTGGGCCTCCCATTTATAGTGTTTCGCCAATAGTCTGGTCAAAGTGGTTTTTCCGGCTCCAATGTTTCCCGCAACGGCAATGTGCATTTGTGATTTTTTTAGTGGTTAGGCTATCTTTTCACAGTGCTTGACAAGATACAACGAATAATGAGTTTGCAGAAAAATTTAAAGGTGAAATACCGGGGAAATTTGTCAAAAGATGTCCAAAAGGTCTTGGAACTCGAACTGTAATAGTGATGCGACCTTGAAATCTTTGCTATGAAGCGAGACATCGAACTTTTGTCGTCTTTGAACAAATCTTTTGCAAATACCTTTTGCATCGGAACAATTTTCATATTTTTGCTTGCTCAAAATAATAAGAGGAAGGATTTGACTGATTGCAACCTCAATGTTCTGAACTCGTTTCAGGACCTCGACCCGCACGGGTCGGATGCTGAAACCAATTCAGTAGTTTAAAATGCTAAAGCAGTTGATCGGCCATAATTGGTGCCGACGTACTTCTCAAAGCAATACCGTCAAATTCGTCTAGTTCTAAAACTGTTAATTATGTCGTATTTATTTACATCCGAATCCGTTAGCGAAGGGCACCCAGATAAGGTAGCCGACCAAATAAGTGATGCCTTATTGGATAATTTTTTGGCTTTCGACCCTGAAAGCAAGGTAGCCTGTGAAACCATGGTCACTACGGGACAAGTAATTCTGGCCGGAGAAGTAAAGAGCGACACCTATCTCGATGTTCAGAATATCGCCCGCGCGGTGGTCAATCAAATTGGCTACACAAAAGGAGAGTATCAATTCAGCGGGGATTCCTGCGGCGTAATTTCTTTGATTCACGAGCAATCCCAAGATATCAATCAAGGTGTGGATCGGGGTAAAAAGGAAGAACAAGGCGCAGGGGACCAGGGAATGATGTTCGGCTACGCTACGAAGGAAACTTCGAATTATATGCCTTTGGCGTTGGATATTTCACACAAGATTTTACAGGTATTGGCCGATTTGCGCAGAAAGAATAAACAGATTAAATACCTAAGGCCCGATGCCAAATCTCAAGTGACGATAGAATATTCGGACGACAACGTACCACAGCGAATCGATACCATTGTGGTATCTACCCAGCATGATGCATTCGATAAGAATGACAAAAAGATGTTGGCCAAGATCAAGAAAGACATTATTGAGATATTAATTCCGCAGGTAAAGAAAAAGCTTCCCAAAAAAATACAGAATCTTTTTGACGATCAAATCCAGTACCACATCAATCCTACTGGTAAGTTCGTTATCGGGGGGCCACATGGTGATACTGGGTTAACGGGTAGAAAGATCATTGTGGATACTTATGGTGGAAAAGGTGCCCACGGTGGTGGTGCATTTAGCGGAAAAGACCCCAGCAAGGTAGACCGGAGTGCCGCCTATGCCTCAAGACATGTAGCTAAGAACCTTGTGGCAGCCGGCGTAGCCGATGAAATTTTAGTTCAGGTAAGTTATGCGATAGGGGTGGTAGAGCCGACCTCGATTTTTGTCGATACCTACGGTACGGCAAATGTTGAGCTCACCGACGGTGCTATTGCGAAGAAGGTTGAAAAATTGTTCGATATGCGTCCGTTCGCCATCGAAAAACGATTAAAATTAAGAAATCCGATTTATTTGGAAACCGCTGCGTATGGTCATATGGGCAAGGAGCCGAAAACCGTGAAGAAGGTTTTTGAATCGCCGTACAATGGCCGTGTCGAGAAAGAAGTTGAACTCTTTACATGGGAGAAGTTGGATATGGTCGATAAAGTAAAAGCTGCTTTTAAATTGTAGCCTGTTACAAAAATCACGAAGAACGGCCGTATTTGTGATGCGGCCGTTTTTTTTGCGATAGATTTTAATTTTTTTCTACGATTCCTAGGATAATACAATTTTCCGTTCTTAATTTGTTACTTTAAAGTTCAAACATTTATTGACAAGTTATCAAGAAAGGTGGAGGGATTAGACCCTACGAAACCTTAGCAACCCTTTGATCTTTTGCAAAGAAGGTGCTACATTCTACTGGTGCTGAGTTCATTTCAGTATTTGGCAGATAACGCAATACGGATTACCTCAAGTAGTCTTTCGCTTTCTTATAACTTTTCGATTTAACCTTCGCGCATGTCGGCGACGATGGGTTTGGATTTTCATTACCTAATATTATATTAATTAAAATCTTTAAATCATGAGTGATCACAAATTTTCTACAAATGCATTGCATGCTGGACACGACACGACCTTGAATGGTGGTACAAGAGCAGTACCGATTTATCAAAGTACAGCATATGTTTTCAACAACTCCGATCATGCGGCCAATCTTTTTGGTCTGGCCGAATTTGGTAATATCTATACGAGGATCAACAATCCGACCAATGATATTTTAGAACAGCGTTTGGCTGCCATCGAAGGAGGGGTAGCCGCGTTGGTAACCGCCTCGGGTACGGCCGCAATTGCCACCACGCTAATGGTGCTGCTGAAAAGCGGTGATCATATTGTGGCTTCCAATAGTTTGTATGGGGGTACGTACAACCTATTAAGTGTTACGCTTCCTAGATTGGGCATCACCACTACATTTGTAGACCCTTCCGACCCATCTAACTTCGGTAAGGCTGTCAAGGAGAATACCAGAGCGATTTTCGTAGAGTCGCTTGGAAATCCCAAATTGGATGTTTTAGACTTGAAAGCAATCTCCTCTGAGGCGAAGAGCGCTAAAATTCCTTTTTTAGTCGACAATACGGTAGCTACCCCGGCGCTTTTGAATCCAATCGAACACGGGGCGAATATCGTAATACATTCGCTGACCAAGTATATAAACGGCAACGGAACCGCTTTGGGGGGTGCCATAATCGATGCCGGTAATTTTGATTGGGCAAACGGAAAATTTCCGGAATTTACCGAACCTTCGGCAGGTTATCACGGCTTGGTGTATCACGAAGCGGTCGGCCCAATTGCCTTTATAATAAAAGCACGAATAGAGGGGCTACGAGATTTCGGTGCGGCGCTAAGTCCGTTCAATGCCTTTCAGATTATCCAAGGGCTTGAAACGCTAGAAATCCGAGTCAAAAAGCACAGCGAAAATGCATTGGCTTTGGCCAAATGGTTGGAAACTAGGAGTGAAGTAACATGGGTGAACTACCCAGGGTTGGCTTCAAGTAGATTCAAGGCCCAGTCAGATGCCTATCTCCCTAAAGGTCAAAGTGGTATCGTAACATTCGGTGTAAAAGGTGGCTTCGAATCCGCAAAAAAGATCGCCGATAATACGAAATTGTTCTCGTTGTTGGCGAATATCGGTGATTCGAAATCGTTGATTATACATCCTGCAAGTACCACGCACCAACAGTTGGATGATGCCGCGCAGGAATCGACCGGGGTAACCAAGGATTTGATTCGACTTTCAGTCGGGCTCGAAGACCTTGAAGATTTAAAATCAGATTTGGAAAACGCTTTCGCAACGATCGATAAATCGGTTTTGGCTTAAATTCTAAAAGTCCCTAAAGGTTTCCCACTTTTGCCAAATGGTTTCTGCAAGTGGGTCAAAACCTTTAGGGTCTAATTCCGTACCAAATGCTCCATCACTTGAAGATAAAAAATTACCGTACCCTCAGCGGTGCTGAACAGGACATCGATTTGTCGTACCAACTCTTTGGGGCGCCTTTGCATACCGCTCCCATAGTATTGGTGAACCATGCCCTTACTGGCAACTCGAATGCAAGTGGTGAAGAGGGTTGGTGGTCTGTTCTCATCGGTGACGGAAAATGCATCGACACCCAAAAGTACACGGTACTTTCCTTCAATATTCCCGGGAATGGGTATGACAAATTCGTCATTGAAAATTATAAGGATTTCGTAGCCGGTGATATGGCGAACATCTTTTTGGAGGGCCTAAAGCAATTGAACATCAATCGCCTTTTCGCAATAATCGGGGGCTCTCTAGGAGGGGGCATCGCTTGGGAAATGGCCGCTTTGAACCCGAAATTGACCGAGCATTTGATTCCCGTGGCATCAGATTGGAAATCGACCGACTGGCTCATCGCTAATTGCCAGATTCAGGAGCAGTTTTTAGTAAATTCAAAACAACCGGTACATGATGCGCGTATGCACGCCATGCTTTGTTACCGTACACCCGAATCGTTCAAGGAACGCTTTCAACGGAGTACGAATAACGAACTCAAAGTCTTTAACGTAGAAAGTTGGCTGCTACATCATGGGGAGAAATTGCAAGAGCGATTTCAGCTTTCCGCTTACAAATTGATGAACCAATTACTGAAGACCATCGATATTACCAGAGATGGCGACGAGAACTTCATCAATTTACAGAATAGCGATACCAATATTCATATTGTCGGTGTTAATTCCGATCTCTTTTTTACGGCAAAAGAGAACAAGGAGACCTTTAAGCAACTTGCCCAGGCCAACAGTAACGTAACCTACGGAGAGATACAATCGGTACACGGTCATGACGCTTTTTTGATAGAATTTGAACAATTGCAGCGTTTATTGCACCCCGTTTTCAATAAAAGCAAAAAAGCGGAAGGTTTCAAAGTCTTGAAATTTGGCGGCAAATCGCTCAGCAATGGTGAAGGGCTTGAACGGGTACTGGAAATCATCGTTTCAAAAGTAAAACGCAACGAAAACATTACGGTAGTATTATCCGCGCGGCAAGACGGTACCAACCAGCTAGAGACAATGCTCGAAAAAGCCGCTAATGGCGGTAATTATAAAGATGATTTTGAACTGTTCGAGAAATACCAACAGCATGCCTATGCGAATGTCAACCTTTCGGAAGAATTTCGGAATCTCGCGAAATTGTACGAAGGAGTTTCCCTGCTAGGGGATTACAGCCTGAAGATAAAAGATGAGGTACTTGCCCATGGGGAATTGATATCGGCCAAACTCATTACGAAATTGTTGATCGGTAAAGGCATCAAGGCCGTTCTTGTGGATTCTCGCAAATACATCAAGACTGATGATAGTTTCGGCGATGCGCTGGTTCTGGAAGACCGCTCCAAGGAGAACATCCTTGCCCATATTGCTACACTGCCATCTGAAAGCGTACCAATTTTCACAGGTTTTATAGCCTCGAATGAAAAAGGGGAAACTACCACTTTAGGCAGAAATGGCAGCAACTATTCCGCGGCTTTATTGGCTAATTTTTTAGATGCCGAAGAACTGCAGAATTATACGCATGTAGATGGTATTTTTACCGCCAACCCTGATTTGGTTTCGGATGCGAGGCGGTTATCGAATGTTTCCTATGCTGAAGCAAACGAGCTGGCCAATTTTGGAGCGACCATCTTGCATGCCAAGACGATTATCCCTCTAATTGAAAAGAACATTCCCTTACGGATACTCAACACTTTCAACGGGGATAACGAAGGAACGCTGATCAGTGCAAAGTCGAGTAAGGAAGGTATCAAGTCGCTTTCCGTGATCGAGGCGGTTTCATTGATCAATTTAGAGGGTCGTGGGCTTTTGGGTAAAGTGGGAATAGATGCGCGAATTTTTCGTGCCCTTGAAGAAAACAACATCAACGTTAGTATTATTTCCCAAGGTTCTTCGGAGCGGGGCATCGGTCTTGTGGTCGATAAACATAAGGCACAGAAAGCTAAAAAGGCGTTGGAGAAAGAATTTTCCAGTGATTTTAAGGCACAAGACATCAACACGATCAGCGTGGTAAACGACGTATCGGTTGTTTCTATCGTCGGTCAGGATTTGAGCACTTTTCACAAACCCTACAATGCGTTGATCAAAAATAGAATCATACCCTTACTTTTCAATAATACCGTTTCTGGAAAAAATGTCAGCATTGTGGTGAACCAGTCCGATTTGAAGAAAGCCGTAAACGTTATGCACGGTCAGATTTTCGGTATAAGTAAGAAAGTGAATCTTGCCATTTTTGGTCATGGCAATGTTGGAGGTACCCTGGTCGACCAGATTTTAAAGTCTACACGGAACATTGAAAGAAGAAAGGGAATCGATCTACGTGTTTTTGCGGTTGCGAACTCAAAGAAAGCACTGTTGCGAAAAAATGGAATTGCAAAGACATGGAAATCAGACTTAAAAAAGCACGGCAATCCGTACACCATTGAAGATATTTTTGAGTATGCCCAGAAGAATCATCTGGAGAATCTAATTGCAGTTGATAATACCGCCAGTTCGGATTTTGTAGCGCACTATTTTGATTTTGTGGAAAATGGTTTTGATTTGGTGTCCTCCAATAAAATTGCCAATACATTGGGCTTTGACTATTACCAATTGATTCGGGAAGAACTCGCAAAAAATCACAAGCAATACCTATACGAAACCAATGTCGGGGCGGGGCTTCCTTTGATAGATACTATTAAGTTATTGCATTTGTCAGGGGAAAACATCACGCGTATTCAAGGAGTGTTTTCGGGTTCGTTGAGCTATATTTTCAATACATTCTCTGAAGTGGACACCTCGTTTTCCTCCATCTTGAAAGACGCGATGCAGAAAGGGTTTACCGAACCAGATCCAAGAGAAGATCTTTCCGGAAACGATGTAGGCCGCAAATTATTGATTTTGGCGAGAGAGCTCGGTTTGAGCAACGAGTTTTCGGATATCGCGATTCAAAATCTAATTCCTGTTGCATTACAAGATGGTGATGTCGAGTTTTTTTTAAAGAATCTCGACGTACTGAACGATACTTTCAATGAAATAAAAAAGAATCAAAAGGAGAATCACGTCTTGCGATATGTTGGTGATCTGCACGGGAATCTTCAAAAAGAAAAAGGGTTGTTGGATGTAAAGCTAGTCTCGGTACCGAAAGAAAGTGCGCTGGGGCAAGTAAAAGGCTCGGATTCCATCATTGAAATATATACGGAATCTTATGGGGAGAACCCTTTGGTGATTCAAGGTGCCGGAGCCGGTGCCGCGGTGACCGCAAGAGGTGTATTTGGGGATATTTTAAGGATTGCGGAGAAAGGATGACTTCGACTACGCTCAGCCACCGGGATTTAATGCACGAAGGCAAAATCTATACCGAAGATGGAATAACGTCAAAAATGATAATGAATTATAAGCTTTTTGGTAAAATATAGATGATGGGCTATACGTACATATTACTATGTTCGGATGGAACCTATTATACTGGAAGCACCAAAGAGCTGGAAGTTAGAATTGAGCAACATCAGAACGGAGAAGGAGCGAACTACACTGCCAAAAGATTACCGGTCAAGCTAATTTATGTGGAGGAATATCAAAGAATCGACACAGCCTTTTATAGGGAGAAACAGATTCAAGGATGGAGTAGGGCAAAAAAAGAGGCCTTGATAAATGGTAAGTTGGAAAAATTGCATGATTTGGCAGAATGCCAAAATAAAACGCATTATAAATACTATAAGGAAAAAAGTATTAGTTGAAATAATGGTCAGAGCTTTGTCAGCAGTCTGAGCTCAAAAACAAATTTACGAATTTGACCCAAGTCTTTCACGACCCGGTGGCTGAGCGTAGCCGAAGACACCATGTTTGAGTTAAAAAAATAAAAATGAACAACAAATTTGAAACCAATGCCATAAGAACGCAACTTAAGCGGTCTCAAAACCAGGAACACTCGGTTCCTATGTATTTGACCTCGAGTTTCGTGTTCGAAGATGCCGAAGACATGCGCGCTTCGTTTGCGGAGGAAAAGGACCGCAATATTTACTCCCGCTATTCCAACCCCAATTCTTCGGAGTTTATCGAGAAGGTTTGTCAAATGGAGGGCGCAGAGACCGGTTTTGCCTTCGCTAGTGGAATGGCAGCGGTATTTTCGACTTTTGCGGCCTTGTTGGAGAGTGGAGACCACATTTTATCGGCCAGAAGTATTTTTGGTTCTACGCATTCGCTGTTCACCAATTTTCTCCCGAAATGGAATATCACACATTCTTATTTTAAAATCGATGCACTTGAGGCAATTGAAAAATTGATTACCCCCAATACCAAAATGATCTATGCAGAATCGCCCACCAATCCCGGAGTGGATATTCTGGATTTGGAAGCACTTGGGAAAATAGCGAAAAGACACAAGCTCATATTGGTGATTGATAATTGCTTCGCATCACCATATTTGCAGCAACCCATAAAACATGGGGCCGATTTGGTCATTCATTCCGGAACGAAATTGATGGATGGTCAAGGACGGGTTTTAGCGGGAATTACGGTAGGCCGTTCAGCACTAATCGATAAAATCTATCGGTTTTCCAGAATAACCGGTCCGGCACTCTCCCCGTTCAATGCTTGGGTATTATCGAAAAGTCTAGAAACTTTGGCGGTTCGCGTAGACCGTCACTGCGAGAATGCCTTGAAGTTAGCAGAATTTTTAGAGGGTCATGAAAAGATAAATTGGGTAAGGTATCCGTTTTTGAAATCGCATCCAAAGTATGCGATTGCCAAAAAACAAATGAAAGCCGGAGGTTGCGTGGTCGCTTTTGAAGTAAAAGGTGGTCTTGCGGCCGGACAGCAATTCTTCGATGCTATAAAATTACTTTCACTCTCTGCGAATTTGGGGGATTCGAGAAGTATCGTAACCCATCCCGCATCTACGACCCATAGTAAATTATCGGCTGAGGAAAGGGCGGAAACCGGCATTACGGATGGCATGGTCAGGGTCTCGGTGGGCTTGGAGCATATTGATGATATAATTCGAGATATTCACCAAGCGCTAGGGTAATCATGCGATAGGCATGGCCATTTCAATTCGTCTAAATGTCGGTAAGGCCTTGTAATATGAACTCGGATAAAGAACTAAAACATCAGGGAATTTTACTTTTGATGTTCGAAGCATTAGCTTTCATTCGCTTACGAAATATGAGGATATGGAGCATGGTTAGGTCTTTGCTCTCTTTTTAAGTAGGGTTTCCATAAAATGCTTTCTGTATTCCGAGGGCGTTGTACCGTACTCGTCCCTGAAAATCTTGGAAAGATAGCTCTTACTGTTGAGACCTACCAAATCTACGATTTCAGAAATGCTGTATTCCGTATTCAAAATCAGATCTTTAATAAGATCAAGGCGTACCTGTTGAATGTATTGATTTACCGTTACACCATATAGATTCTGAAATCCTTCTTGGAGCTTGTTGTTGTTCAACCCAACTTCACCTGCGATATCACTGATCGTCTCCAATTCAGAAATTTGTTTCTTGATCAATTTTGCGGCGGACTCGATTTGCTTTATTTCCGATTGTCTCAGGATACTTCGATTTGAGGCATCTTCCAAATCATCTTGATACTGCAAGATCTGTGCAGTAAGCATTTGATAGGCCTTGCCCTCTAAAAATAGCTTTTTCAAGAAATCCCTTTCTTCGAAAGTCTGCATTTCCCGAAACAGGTCCGCCAATTTTAGGCTATAGAACCCTTCGTGATAAAAAGATTTTCTAGCCTCAATGTCATTAAAGAGATCTTGAAGGGTTTGGTCCATGGTGACCAGTTCGCACTGTACCTTCTTTTGAAATTCTTTACGGGTTATTTCCAAACTGTTGACAACGGTGTGCACTTTAGGTTGAAACCGCAGCACGTGGCCGTTGAAAAAGTCACTGGCCACAATAGCCTCTTGGTAATGATTTATCTCATGTATATCTTCATAATTCTCGAATCTATGTAATAACGAACCCTTTAAGCAATACAAGAACTTTAAGGGATGTATTTCATTAATCGTGAACTGAAACTCAATAGCCTCCTTAAAAATACAGTCATATTGAACGATGCCCATACCCCCGTCAAAGCTAACACCTCGAATATTTCCTTCTCCTATATGCGAAGGAAGATCAAGATAGTATGTTCCACAGCTTTCTATGTATTTGGTTTCAAAAGCTTTGGCGATGTCGTCCATTACTTCTGCGATGGGCAGGGAATTTACTTCTATTGCAATCATAACATCCGACTTTTGTTCAAGGTACTACAATGTTTGTTATAAATAGGATTCAAGCGGATAATTCTCGCGCCGAGCATCAAGCTGAAAAAAGACTTTTGGGTTACTAAAAAAATCAATCGTGTCAATGTGCCTGTTCTTAAATAGATAGATTGTTGACCACATAATATTTGTGAAATCGTAGAACAACTAAAATTAGAAATTATGAATGATGATGTAAAAAAAATCGAAGAAAAATTACAGGAAGTAATCGACAAAACCGAAGATGCGATCAAGGGTTTTAACAAGGCAGCTGAAAATGCCAGTGATGTAAGCACTAAAACGTACTTTTCTAGGAGAGCTAAAAACCGACAGCGTTTCTTAACGCAGCTTAAAAATGCATCTCCTGATCTCCGTTTGGGAAATGAGGATATTGACGGAACTACAGCTGGGGCAGTGCACCGTACTTGGATGGACGTAAAAGCGTTCTTTTCTGCCGATAACGACGAATCTATGCTCGAAGAGGCGGTACGAGGCGACAAATCGGCGATTGAGGAATACAATGAAGTTCTGGCCGAAACCCATGTTCCTGCAAGAGTTAAGGAGATACTCAGGGAGCAGCGCGATGCAATTCAAAATGACCTCGAGACATCCGAAATCTTAGAGGATTTTAGATAGGCTTTAAGCTTGTGAAAAGTAAATATCCTTGGCTGTAAAGGAGAGATTTTACAAATCAATTTTTATAAAATAGGTAAAAAAAGACAATAGAATATAAACCCAAAAATCAAATAATATGAACGAAGATCAATTTAAAGGCAAATGGAATATTGCCAAAGGAAAATTAAAACAGAAATATGGCGAACTTACCGATGACGATTTGACCTATACGGAAGGAAAATCTGATGAACTGCTCGGCAAACTGCAAGAAAAGACAGGCGAGAGCAAGGAGAAATTGAAAGAGATGATCGATAATATGTAATCGACACTTTAGTTTATGAAAAACCCGCCTTTATAGGCGGGTTTTTTAATAAGTTTATTTTCGATTTTAGGCATCGACTACCTGCTCATCGTGTTTTCCTTCTCGGGTTTCTTCAATAATCTTACGAATAAAGGCCGGCAGATCATCAGGATTTCTACTGGTAACCAAACCTTGGTCTACTACTACTTCTTCGTCTACCCAATTGGCCCCGGCATTTTTAATATCGTCTTTTATACTTTTGTAGGAAGTAACCTTTCTATTTTCGATGACCTTGGCACTCACGAGCAGCCACGGGGCATGACAAATCGCGGCCACGGGTTTACCAGTTTCAAAGAACGCACGTATAAAACTAAGGGCGTTTGTATTCACACGTAACAGATCTGGGTTGATGACACCACCGGGTAGCACCAAACTATTGTAATCAGCGGCGTTGGCCTCTGAAAGCACTTTGTCTACGGTAATGGTTTCTCCCCAATTATCTGTATCCCAGCTCTTGATTTCTCCATCCTTGGGAGAAACAACATGTACTGTGGCACCTTCGTTTTTGAGCGCTTTCAAGGGCTCGAATAATTCTGATTTCTCAAAGCCATCCGTTGCCAGGATAGCGATTTTCTTGTTTTCTAATTTCATAATGTTTCTTTTTAATTACGATTCATATTCATAAAAGTTCTAAGAACTTACAACGCTTATGATGGTTTATCGAGTTGGCAGGCTCATAAAACCTATCTCGCCTTCCGCGCAGTTTTATTTTTACGATAAAGCCCCCATCCATATTTGGCAGCCTTATAGCCTCCATACAACAAGGCAATTTTTGTATTTTTTAGGAATGCCCTGTAAAGCAAAAGTTTTTTTAATGCCATAGAAGGATATAATCAATAGTTGCTCATTTTTTCTTTACGCTTTCGCAGCTGCCGTTCCAAATCACTGACCGCCTCCGATATAGCACTCTGATAGTTGTCATGGCTTGCCTCGGCGAAAAGCCTAGGTCCTGGAAGGCTTAATCGTATGTTACAGATTTTGCCTGTTTCATCCGAGCTGGTGTTCTCTTGTTTAAAAAAGACATCGGCCCGAATGACCATATTATATTTTTCACCAAGGGAGTCCAGCTTTTCCTTTGCAAAGGCTTCAAGACGGTCGCTTGCCGTAACATCGTGGTATTCATATATGATTTCCATAGGTTCTATTTATTACAGTTTACCATCCAATTGATTCCGTAGCGATCGGTACACCTTCCGAAATGTCCCCATTCCCGCTCTCTGAAATTATGATGTACCTGTCCTCCACTTGATAGATTCGAGAAAAGATGCTCGGCTTCTTCCTTGTTATTGAGGTCTACGCTCATATGTACTTGGTTACCGGTATTGATAGGCGTATCCGGTGCTGCATCATAGGCCATAAAGTGAACGCCCTTGCCCTTCAGTTCGGCATGCTGCAGTTTTTGCCTAAAGGAAGAGGGGACATCTATTTTCTTGTCCTCATAGGTTTGTCGGTTCTTGACTTCCGCATTGAATAAATCCGCATAAAAATTGAGTGCCTCTTGGCAGTTGCCGTTAAAGGCAAGGTAAGATTGAACTTTCATAGTATATGTTTTCTACGAAAATAGCTTTTGAGCAGCCTAGTGCTTAATTCAAAAAATCGAAGTTTTGACACTATAACTAAATGTATATGGAAGCCTCCTGAACGAGAAGATTTTCAGTACGGCGCCACCTTGTGGTTTTTGATAGCGTTCGTACAAAACAAGTTCTTGTAGCATACCTTTTGAACTCGATTAGAAACAGGAAAAGAAACGGTGAGGGAAGTACGACCAATTGAAAATCAGTAAAGCTGGTACTGAAAGAAAGCAGAGGTCATTGAAACATAGTCCAGGTTTGAATCACAATACGATAAAATCGTCCAGTTGACATTCACAGCATCGGTATCAAACATGCAATGATTTCAAACATTTGAATAAGGAAACCTAAGGGGGATATTAATTTGCTCCTAAATGCGGAAATGAGAAATAAACTACATTTGTTTTACCATGTATATGTAAGAACGTATTGTTGGTCATCAATACGCAGGGAATGAATCCGAAGGTCGATGCATACTTAAATAAAGAAGGGCAGTGGCAGGCAGAATTACGGCTGTTGCGAAAGATTTTATCGGACTGCCAACTGACCGAAACACTTAAGTGGGGGAAACCTTGCTATTCTTATAATGGAAGGAATGTTCTGATACTATATACGCAAAAGGACTTTTGTGGGCCGGGATTTTTTAAAGGGGCTTTGCTAAAGGATCCAGAAGGCATTCTGGTCAAACCGGGAGCTAACTCCCAGGCGAGCCGCTATATTAAATTTACGGATACCGCCCAGATTATAAAGATGGAGGCGGTCTTAAAAGCGTATATGTACGAAGCCATTGAAGTGGAGAAAGCTGGATTGAAAGTAAATTTCGACGCCAAGGACAAACTGGACCTCAGCACAGAACTGCAGCATAAATTTGATGAAAACCCTAGCTTGAAAAAGGCATTCAATGCATTGACCTCAGGCCGACAGAGAGGGTATCACCTTTACTTTTCCGCAGCGAAACGGACCGAGACCAGAACTTCCAGAATTGAAAAATATATTCCGAGAATTCTGAAGGGGTACGGATTTCATGATTGCGTTTGCGGCCATTCGAAAAGAATGCCTAGTTGCGATGGGTCACACAAGCATTATTCCTAGATAGACATATTGGAAGAGATACGAAGTGGATTTCCACAGTTCCAAAAAGTAGAGAAGATTTAATAGTGTAATCCTTGTTTCTTCATCGCACGACGGTAGTTCATTGCAACCGCATCGAATTTTAAATGCAACTCTTCGGTAAAGTCGAAAGGTACTTGTTCAGGGCGTTGCGATTCAACAATACGTTTGTCCTGGTCGAAAATCACCTGTTCAAACTCTTGCAAAATGGTATCTGGCTCATCGCGGTCATAATTGCGACCGATAATGCAAAAGCCTCGACATTGCTTATGTGAAATAGGTTGGGAGGTAAAAAAATAGACCATACCTTTCCGGCCACCCCATCCCAGCCTGAGCACAATAGTGTAGGGTAGATGTAACTCGTAAACGCTTTGGCGCTCTGGTTGCACCACGTCGTCATTGGCAAAAATCGGAAAGTCGTCACTATTGGTCGCCTCGGGCCGTACAACGGAATAGTGTAAAACGGAATCTTTGACCGTTACCTTGCATTCCGGAACTTCTGGTCGCTCGGGATCTCCCAGTAACCCAGGATGCACCCAAGGGAAGTGTCCGAAATCGGTAAAATTCTCGACCTGTCTAGAGCTATCGCTTTTCCAATCGAAAGGGCCGGTTTTTACCAATTTCCACTCTTGGTTTTCAAATTCTGGAATGTCGGGAAGCTCATATACAGGGGTCTTAAAAGCGACCCATACCAAACCGAATTTTTCCTGGCAGTGATAGGTCGGTGTTTTGGCCTTGTTTGGTATTTCGGTATCCGGGGCTTGGGGAATCTTTACACAATCCCCTTTCTTATCAAATTGCCAGGCATGATAGGGGCATACGATGCAATCATCTTTTATCCAACCTAAGGAAAGGGCCGTGCCCCGATGGATACAGACATCGCGCATCGCATGTACATCTCCATCCGCGGTTCGCCAAACGACCAAAGGCTCATCCAATAGAAAAGTCCCGAAGGGCTTATCGGATGGTATTTCGTGCCCGTAACCGACCGGATGCCAACAGGCGAATAATTTTTCGGGGAAAATGGCATGACTGAAGTCCATTGTTATATAATTAACAGGTTTGATTGTTCTCATAAAGATAGCGGATCGCGATTGGAATGAATTGAAAACAAAGAGGGGATTACATTCACTAGCAATCATTTCCTTCGTCTGTGATGGTGCTTATTAAGGGATTTGACTTTGTATGGTGGATTTAGTGACCTGGACTTCAGAGTTGTTTCCTTTTGAAGGCAATCTATAGTGAACTCGCGATAGTTGGTTTTCTGGCAGATGAATTTCCGCGTGTATCGCACAGGGTAGGTCAGATTCAATAGTCTGTTCAACCACGGGATAGGAGCCGTCCCAAGCGTTCTCCAAAGTTATTAGAACGAATTCACCGGAATGTAGCGTGTCGCTTTGATGAGGAGAAAACGGCACGCAATCTTCCGAAAGCATAATTGCGTTAATGCAAACTTCTGAAATAGGATGAATACGCCAGGAAAGACCGATTGCCTCCGCCGACTTCGAAAAAATTCTAGCCAACTCTTCATCCGACCCATTGGAGATAATGGCTAGCACGGTAACAATGATCGTTATGGTATAAATTGGTTTTTTCATTGTCTATTCCGGGACGGTCTTATCCATTACTTTTAGCGATTTTTTGAAAAAAGACTGCTCGTTTGATTGAATTGATGAATAACTCCAGAAATAGTATGCGTCCATCCTATTTTTCACTTTCAAAATTAATGGCACTTAATGATAGTTTTACTACACTTCAGAGTAGTTTTTAAAAGGCATAGACATCTTTTTTGATGTTTCCACTACCCTTGAGAGTAGTTTTAAAAAGGTATATTTGATTTTGGAAGAAATCTCATGTTAAATGAAAGATATAAATGCCTTTTTCTCTTCAAAAAATACGGTCAAGCAGGTTACCGAGGCAGACACCAAAAAATTGGCCAACTATTTAGAGGCCATTAAGGCTTTTGCAAGAACTACCAATAAAAGTGTCTATGTCATTGATTATGAGAAAAAAGGGTTTGAATATGTATCGGACAATCCCTTGTTTTTGAGTGGGTATTCGACCCAAGAAGTTGAAGAAATGGGATATGAGTTCTTTTTCAAGCAAGTACCTGAAAAAGATTTGGATTTACTTTTAAAAATAAACACGGTCGGTTTTGACTTCTACGACAAATTACCGATTCAGGATCGAAAAGAATATACGATTTCCTACGATTTTCATTTAAAGACCGAAAAGGGTAAAGCCATCCTGATTCACCAAAAATTGACCCCGATTTTTTTGAACGAAACAGGAAAAATATGGAAAGCGATTTGCATAGTCTCCCTATCATCACAACAAAAATCAGGAAATGTCACGATTTACAAAAACGATGGCTCTGAAGTATTTCAATATGATTTACAAGGCGATTTTTGGAAAAGCCTGCAGAAGGTCGAACTTTCAGACCGTGAAAAAGAAATTTTACAACACTCCATTCAAGGATATTCCATTAACGAGATTGCCGAACAACTTTTTATTTCTCCCGACACCGTAAAATTCCATAGAAAAAAACTATTTGAGAAATTGGATGTAGCGAATATTAGCGAGGCGATTTCCCATGCCACGGCCAATAAGTTGATATAGTCCAATATCGGTTTCTGTTTGATGCTGGAATAGGGCAGCGGTATCGATAATACAAATGTGAACACTCGGGCCCGATGCCCTCCCAGTAAACGAAATTGGGCGTAAAGAAGTTGACTTTTCTAGCGATATAAATGGGGGCCGACTGAGGGCAAATCACAGACCTTTTTGAAAGTATTTTACCCTCACCTTGAGAAACCGGATTTCTATACGCGAAACATGATGGGGCTTATTTTGATGAAATTTCAATAAAACACTGAGAGCCTTTCAACCAGAATGGTGACGACAAGTGTCAAGTTCATAGATCAATTTAATCGCCAATGCCTCAAATGACCAAATTGCCGATTATCCGGTGTTTTGCTGATCTCTGCATCCGGTATTGGTTCAGGCTTGGAAGTTTGAAGCAATTGGTAAAACTATTGCTGAAGGTCTTTAACCGATAGATTACCTATTTTTCAAAACTTTCGCCAAGAGCAATCCACTTCTCTTTATACTTTCTAAAGAATATGGAACCGAGGCCTCCTACGATTGCGGTAGCGACCCCAACAAGCATATAAAATATAACCGTAATATCATGTCCAAAATCAAAGAAAAATGGTAGTCGGGTTAATATTTCGGCAAAAAAAGCACAGTACAGACCGATAACACTCCAATACATAAAACTTAAATGAAGCCCCATGTAGTTGTTCGGCCTTTTTAAAAGTATAGGAACGATTCCTGCCAAAAGGGTTAGGCTACTGATCACGGCGAACCAGTGGAGAATGCCAAAACTGCCATGCAAACGGTATATCATAAAAGCAGTTACCAAAAGTATGCTCATCGTCACGGAATATACATAGCCTATTTTCTTATGAAGATTGGTGCCTTTGGGATTTCTCAACACCAATGATCCCGAGAGTAGCGCAACAATTGAAGCGGATAAGTGTACGATTCCGACGGTGGTAAATAACATGACGTTCTTATTTGTGGATTAAAATTAGCGATGGCCAGTGATGGTTAACAGAACTACATACCGAATTGTCATATTTGAATACTGAAATGTGAAGGAGAACCTATTAAAATTTCGTAGAATCACTTTAAACGGAATAATTGCGGGTTTACGCTTAAAAGGTTTTGCTTTTGCTGAATATCAATTTGTTTTCTCGAGCTACAAGTACTCATTTCAACTTAATGTCCTTTCACGATTTTAACTATCTTAGACGCATGCTCTCCAAAAAAACGAAATATGGCTTAAAGGCATTGACTTTTCTAGCTGCCCAAAAAGGTAAAAGTCCGGTACAAATAGCCGAGATCGCCAAGCAAGAGAATATCTCACAGAAATTCTTGGAAAGTATTTTACTGTCCCTCCGAAAAACCGGGATTCTAGGCTCTAAAAAGGGAAAGGGTGGAGGATACTATCTGATCAAGGACCCTAATGAAATTATGATGACCGACGTGATGCGCATACTTGAAGGACCCATAGCCATGGTATCCTGTGTAAGTCTTAACTTTTATGAAAAATGTGAGGACTGTCCCGATGAAGCCGCTTGTTCGGTACATCAACTCATGTTGATGGTACGGGATAGTGCGTTGGAAGTGTACCGCAACAATACCCTTGCTGATTTGATCAAATAATCCTTCCGATTTCCATTTTTTCCTTGAATTATCCGTAAAATCCCTCGGCGATTATTAATAATCTACTAAATCTATAGGATAAAAGTAATAATTGATGATTTTATCCGTCATTAGTATATAAAATATAGTAGTTTTGATTATCCTATTAAATCCATAGGATAATAGATTTTAAGACGATAATATGATTTTAGACCAGGTATTACAGCGGAAGGAAGCATCGAAAAAGCGATTTTCCGAAGATCGCAGTTCCGAGAAACCGATTCGAAGCGTTGCCAAGGCGGTAAGCTGGAGGGTCATCGGCACCATGGATACTTTGGTCATATCTTTTATCCTGACTGGGGAAGTAGTTTTAGCGGCCTCGATTGCCTCTATCGACTTCGTAACTAAAATGTTCCTCTACTTTTTTCATGAACGTATTTGGAACAAAATCAGTTGGGGAAAATAAACAGTAGACCTATGGCATTTACAGCACATCAAATCGAAAAGCTTAATACCCATTTTAGGGGCATACCACCCGTGGAAATTATTTCATGGGCTATTTTGAACGCCAAAAATCCGATAGCAACCACAAATTTCAGGCCCTACGAAGTAGCGATTTTAAGTGCCATTGTCGAGGTGAAGGAGGATATTCCCATAATCTGGTGCGATACCGGTTACAATACGCCGAATACCTATAAGCACGCCGAAGAACTGATTGCACAACTTAATTTGAATATCGATTTGTATGTGCCAAAACAGACTACTTCGCACCGTGATGCGGTTATGGGTATCCCGAATGTTGAAGACCCAAGGCATGCAGAATTTACCGAACAGGTAAAATTGGAGCCGTTTAGAAGGGCAATGGCCGCGCACAGACCCGATGTTTGGTTTACCAATCTTCGAAAAGGTCAAACGGCCCATCGCAATAGCTTGGATATTTTAAGCCTGAGCAAAGACGGTGTATTGAAGGTTAGTCCCTTTTACCACTGGAGCGATACCGAATTGGATGCGTACCTGTCGAAAAGAGCGTTACCCAATGAGCACCATTATTTTGATCCAACGAAAGTATTGGAAAATCGCGAGTGCGGATTGCATACTTAAAAAGACAGTAGACCGCTGCGCTCCTAGAAGCGAGAGCCAAGACTAAAAACGTCAAGATTTGGAGACTGTTTTGAAATATGTCGTTAGCATTATTATGGCCTATTTTAGATGCAGTATGAGGCAAAATTTTTTAGCATAGCAGCGCTACGGTTGAAAATTTTAACGAAATAATGCGCAGAAAGAGGCTGTAAAAAAATAACCGAGATATTTCAAAACAGGCTCTTAGAATTATTAGAAACAAAAGAGGCTGAGAAAACAATTTAAAACCAGCGTAAAACAAAATTAAGAGTCCGTACGAAATGCGTTTGTTTCCCTTTAAACATAGCATACGGGCCGCCGATCAAAATAGCTGAATTCTGCAATAAAAAAATACCATGAACAACGATACCTCGCATATTAATCCTTTGGAAAACGAAGCCATTTATATCTTTCGGGAAGTGGCGGCGCAATTCGAAAAGCCGGTGTTGCTTTTTTCGGGAGGAAAAGATTCGATTACCCTAGTGCGTTTGGCGCAAAAAGCTTTTTGGCCGGCGAAGATTCCGTTTCCCTTAATGCATATCGATACTGGGCACAATTTTCCGGAAACGATAGCCTTCCGGGACAGATTGGTCGAAGAATTGGGATTAGAGCTCATTGTTCGCAATGTGCAGGATTCCATTGATCAAGGAAAGGTAAAGGAGGAATCGGGAAAATATTCCAGTCGAAACTCCCTGCAAACTACAACGCTTTTAGATGCCATCGAAGAATTCAAGTTTGATGCCTGTATCGGTGGCGCCCGTAGGGATGAAGAAAAAGCAAGGGCCAAGGAACGTATTTTTTCCGTTCGCGATGACTTTGGGCAATGGGACGAGAAAAGTCAACGCCCCGAATTGTTCGATATGTTGAACGGTCAAATCGAATTGGGACAAAATGTACGTGTTTTTCCGATTTCCAATTGGACGGAACTGGACGTTTGGTCCTACATCGAAAAGGAAAAAATCGAGATTCCATCCATTTATTTTGCGCACAAACGCAAGGTGTTTTTAAGGGACGGTCTGATCTGGTCTCATTCCGATTATGTTTTCCAGGAAGAGGATGAAGAAGTTCTGGAGCGAATGGTACGGTTTAGAACGGTAGGCGATATGAGCTGTACGGCGGCGGTATTTTCGGAAGCGCGGGATATCGAATCGGTAGTACAGGAGATACGCGACTCGACCATCTCGGAACGAGGTGCCCGTATCGACGACAAACGTTCCGAAGCGGCCATGGAAAAACGAAAGCAACAAGGATACTTTTAAAGTTGGCGGTAATCAGAGGCAGTAGGCAGTTTATCTATCAGCGATTGCAACTATATTTTGCATAAGAAAAACATGAAAATGGATATCGATATTAGTTTGAAAAGGGAGGATAAATTAACTCCTTCCCCTGTGGGGAAGGCCGGGATGGGGCTTCTAAAAATAGCAACGGCAGGAAGCGTAGACGATGGCAAAAGCACTTTGATCGGTCGCTTGTTGTACGATACGAAATCGCTGACCACCGATAAATTGGAGGCCATCGAGAAAACAAGCAAGCAAAAAGGATATGATTATCTTGATTTTTCCTTGGCAACCGATGGTTTGGTGGCGGAACGGGAGCAGGGCATCACAATTGACGTTGCGCACATCTACTTTTCTACGGGAACCAAGAGTTATGTCATCGCCGATACCCCGGGTCATGTCGAATATACCCGGAACATGGTTACCGGTGCCTCTACCTCCCAAGCGGCCATTATTCTGATCGATGCCCGAAAGGGTGTAATCGAGCAGACCAACAGGCACTTTTTCATTAATAACCTATTACGCGTCAAAGAGGTAATCGTGGCCGTCAATAAAATGGACTTGGTCGATTTCTCGGAAGCCATCTATAATGCCATCAAGGCCAATTTTGAAAAATTGATGGACAAACGCGATTACGGAGACCAAAAAATCACCTTCGTGCCGGTAAGCGCTTTGAAAGGCGACAATGTAGTGCATAGCTCTAAAAATATGCCCTGGTATACCGGAGAAACCGTCTTGGAGCATTTGGAGGGGCTCGATATGGCAGCCGTGTCGAACGTGGGCACGCCGCGATTCCCCGTACAGTACGTGGTGCGTCCGAAAACCGAAGAGTTTCACGACTTCAGGGGATTTGCCGGGAAGGTCTACGGTGGGGAACTGAATGTTGGAGACGAAGTCGTCGCTTTGCCATCGCATACCAGATCTAAAATCAAGGACATCTATTTCTACGATAAGAAGTACCAAACGGCCTCGAGACGTTCTTCGGTAACCATTACCTTGGAAGATGAGATCAATGTAAGTAGGGGTGATATGTTAGTGAAAGTAGACGACCTGCCTACTGTCGAAAAACAATTTACAGCCACCGTTTCGTGGATGGATTCCCAACAATTGACCGCCGGGAACAAATATGTGGTACAGCACGGCGTCAATAAGGTGTTGGCCAAAGTTGAGGCCATTCACCATAAAATCAATCCCGACTATTCGGGAATAGATGAAAACGTAAGTGCCTTGGGCATGAACGATATCGCCCAAGTCAGTTTCAAGCTGAACAAACCCATATTTTACGACAAGTTTAAAGAGCACCGTACCAACGGCTCATTTATACTGATCGACCCCCAGTCGAACAACACTGTGGGTGCCGGTTTTATAGGCTAAGGAGCGTCTTCGGAGTTGTCCTTGAGGTGTAGAGAGGTGTTTACAGGATAAAACAAGTCGAATTATATAGTATAGTAATCCTATAGGAAATACAGATTTATTAAATTGATGTCTAGACTCTTTGTTCTAGCATCTTGACTCTTAGAAAGAATGCAAAGTTTTAGAACAGAAATAGAGAATCCCATAGTCGAGAAGGATATTTTGGAACTCGAAGCCAAGATACACCAGTTCAAGGAAGGGAAATTGGACGAAGAGAAATTCCGTAGTCTACGGTTGGCACGCGGCGTTTATGGCCAGCGACAACAGGGGGTTCAAATGATACGAATCAAACTTCCCTATGGGAAAGTAACAGCAGCCCAACTCAAAGGGATTTGCGATGTATCCGACGAATACTCTACAGGGCGTTTGCACATTACTACACGACAGGACATCCAAATACACTATGTCGATTTAGATCGTACCCCGGAACTGTGGGCACAGCTCGAAAAGGATGAGGTTACCCTTCGTGAAGCATGCGGCAATACGGTTAGAAATGTCACGGCAAGTGAAACGGCAGGTATCGATGTTGACGAACCTTTTGATGTTTCTCCTTACGCCGAAGCGCTCTTCAAATATTTTTTGAGGAATCCGATCAGCCAGGAAATGGGGCGAAAGTTCAAGGTTTCTTTTTCCGCGAGCGATGCCGATACGGGCCTGTCCTACATGCACGACCTCGGCTTTATCGCAAAAATTAAGGATGGCGTAAGAGGATTCAAGGTCATGCTCGGCGGGGGATTAGGTTCGCAGCCAAGGCATGCCGATGTACTATTCGAATTTTTGGCTTCCGATAAGATCATTCCTTTAATGGATGGCGTTGTTCGGGTATTCGACCGGTATGGGGAGCGAAAGAGTAGGGCAAAGGCACGGATGAAGTTCCTGCTGAAAGATGTGGGCCTTGAAGGCTTTAAAAAACTGTTGGCTGAAGAAGAAAAAGCGGTTCCCCATAAAACGATTACGATTGATGCCTTGGCGTATCCAAAGGTACAGGTCGCTCAGGCACCCGCCCCTCAAGTGAAAATCGAAGACCATGATGCTTTTGAAAAATGGAAAGCCACCAACTTGGTTCCGCAGAAGCAAGATGGGTTTGTAGCTATCGGAATCAAAGTGCTATTAGGGGATTTTTATACGGATAAAGCTAGATTACTAGCCGATTTGGTCGAAAATCATGCCGCAGGCGAGATTCGTTTGTCCCTGAGACAAAATATTTTGATTCCTTATGTAAGGCAGGAATTGGTTCCCTTCTTTTACTCCGAACTGAAGAAACTAGGTTTTGTGGAAGTGGGGTATAACAAAGCGTTGGACATTACCGCCTGCCCCGGTACCGACACCTGTAATCTGGGTATTGCCAGTAGCACGGGAATCGCGGAGGAATTGGAGCGTATTATCAAAACGGAATACCCGGAATATATCAGCAATCCCGATGTGGTCATTAAGATCAGTGGCTGCATGAATGCCTGTGGTCAGCATAACATGGCTAATATCGGCTTTCAGGGTATGAGTGTTCGGACGAAGGACAAATTGGTGGCTCCGGCATTGCAAGTCTTACTCGGTGGAGGCAATGATGGCAACGGAAATGGCCGTTTCGCCGACAAGGTGGTCAAAGTACCCAGTAAAAGAGGGCCGGAAGCCTTGCGTTTGATTTTAGACGATTTTGATGCGCATGGTAATGGACTTGCTTTCGCAGATTACTACGCGGAAAAGGGCGAACATTATTTCTACGATTTTTTAAAACCTTTGACCGACGTCGACAATCTAACCCCTGAAGATTTTATCGATTGGGGAAATACCGAAAAATATAAAAAAGAGATCGGTATCGGGGAATGCGCCGGGGTGGTCATCGACCTGATTGCCACCTTGCTGTTCGAAAGTGAGGAGAAAATACAGCTTGCGGAAGAAATGTCGACCGAGGGAAAATGGGCGGCGAGTATTTACCATTCCTATGCCTCGATGGTCAATTCGGCCAAGGCGTTGTTGACGGCCGAAAAGACCAAGACGAATACCCATGCAAGCATTATCAAGGATTTCGATGAAAAATTTATTGCCTCGGGGAGAATTTCTCTAACAGGAACCTTCGACGATCTGGTACTGCAATTGAATAAAAATGAGCCTACGGAGAAATTTGCAAAAAGCTATTTAAACGACGCGAAAGTATTTTTGAAATCCGCTGAAACGTTTAGAAAGCAAGAACTGGTTGAAGTATGAAAGTAAAGACAGAAAAAAAGGCTTTCCCCCTTTTCGGGAATGGGAAGGGCGTTGCCAAATTAACGGTAGTAGGTGCAGGCCCAGGCGATGTAGAATTGATAACCCTCAAGGCCATCAAAGCGTTGCAAGTGGCCGATGTGGTGCTGTACGATGCTTTGGTCGATACCGAACTGTTGTGCTATGCCCCTCAGGCGGAACATATTTTTGTAGGGAAACGCAGGGGATGCTATTCCTACCAACAAGAACAAATCAATGAACTTATCGTGCAACGGGCAAAGGAAAAGGGTCATGTGGTGCGCTTAAAAGGAGGGGATCCTTTCGTTTTCGGTAGGGGTGCCGAAGAAATGGAATATGCAGCGACCCAAGGAGTACAGGTTGCCATGGTTCCCGGTATATCCTCATGCCTTTCGGTTCCCGCTGCCCAGCAGATACCCGTAACCAAGCGCGGTGCTACGGAAAGTTTTTGGGTCATCACGGGAACTACCAAAGAGCATAAACTATCGGATGATGTACAGCTGGCAGCCAAATCAAATGCAACGGTAGTTATTCTCATGGGGATGTCGAAATTACCGGAAATCGTCCAGCTCTTTCAAAAAGAGGGCAAATCGAACTCGCCTATTGCGGTTATTCAAAATGGTACTAGGGCGGATGAAAAAGTAGGCGTAGGAACCATGGCGTCGATAGAAAGGGAAGTTGAGCAAAAGCAGTTGACCAATCCAGCGATTATTATTATTGGAGAAGTTGTTCGCCACCGCGAAAAGCTAATGCTAATTCAGAAGGAATATGAAGCGGTTGAAGGCTTTTGTGACGGACTCGCAGGCGAGGGCCAAAACGCAAACGAGGTCAGCGTTGCTTCTTAATAGATAGCAAGAAGAGATTCCCGCATGCGCTGGAATGACGATAAATAGAATTCACTATGGAACGAAACAACTTATATCCCATCTTTCTCAAAACGGGAAGTCTGCACATATTGATTGTCGGCGGGGGTAACGTTGCCGAGGAAAAATTGACCTTTCTAACGAAATCGAGTCCGGATGCAAAAGTTACCATGGTTTCGCCAATGTTTCGCAAAGCCACAAGAGAATTGGCGCTTAAGTTTGATGTAGAACTGATTACCGATGTCTATCACGCCAAGTATTTGATGGGAAAACATATGGTGGTGGCTACTACGGATAAGCCTGAGGTAAATGTGCAGGTGTACAACGATTGTCGCGCTTTGGATAAATTGGTGAATGTAGCCGATAATCCACCCTATTGCGATTTTTATATGGGCGGCATCGTGACCAAAGGCAACGTAAAAATCGCGATTTCCACTAATGGGAAATCCCCGACCACGGCAAAACGCCTACGTCAATTTTTCGAGGAAGTCATTCCCGAAGATATCAGCCAAATGGTTCAAAATCTGAACGAGTATCGGAAAACGATAAAGGGCGATTTTGAGCAAAAAGTGGACAAAATGAACGAAATAACACAAAAATTGGTCGAAAAAGTGTAAAAAGAGAGTGAAAACAGCGTGTCACCCTGAGCGCCCACCTTCCGACGTCTTGTACGGAGGAAAGGCAGACGAAGGTTTAGGAACGCCAACTATTGCATTTGAATTAAAGCTTGCCCAAGAATGACAACGATTACCCCATTGAAAGGGGTGTAATTTAACAAGCAGAATAGATAAAAAAGTACCTAATAAAAACAGATTTCCACCTTTATCGAGACAAGTACAGTACAAGCGCGGGAATAAAAACAAATTTTCATGATACAAACAGACATCTTAATCATAGGCGCAGGCCCAACAGGATTATTCACGGTTTTTGAAGCGGGGCTCTTAAAGCTGAAATGTCATTTAATCGATGCCCTACCACAGCCGGGCGGACAGTGTTCTGAAATCTATCCGAAGAAACCGATATATGATATTCCGGCATTTCCCGAAATATTGGCGGGTGACCTGGTCGATAACCTGATGCAACAAATCAAACCTTTCGAACCAGGATTTACCATGGGCGAGCGAGCGGAAACTTTGGATAAGCAAGATGACGGCTCCTATATCGTTACAACGAACAAAGGCACCAAGCATCAGGCACCCGTAGTGGTCATCGCTGGGGGACTAGGTTCTTTTGAGCCTAGAAAACCGCCTATCGAAAATATTCTGGATTTTGAGGATAAAGGCGTGGCGTATATGATAAAAGACCCGGAAGTCCATCGGGATAAAAAGGTGGTCATCGCGGGAGGTGGAGACTCCGCTCTCGATTGGGCGATTTTCCTAGCTGATGTGGCTGCCGAGGTTTCTTTGGTACACCGAAGAAATGAATTCCGTGGTGCTTTGGATTCTGTGGAAAAAGCATCGGAACTGGCCAAGTTGGGGAAAATAAAACTGTTTACCGAGGCCGAAGTCCGAAAGCTGTATGGCGACGAACATTTAGAAGCCGTGGTCATCAAGTACAACGACTCCGCAAAGGGCGAAACCTATTTGGAAGTAGACAACTTTATTCCCTTGTTCGGTCTTTCCCCAAAATTGGGTCCGATCGGGGACTGGGGCCTCGATATCGCCAAAAACGCGATAAAGGTCAACAACGCCAAGGATTACCAAACGAATATTCCCGGTGTTTTTGCGATTGGCGATGTCAATACCTATGAAGGAAAATTAAAGCTGATCCTTTCCGGTTTTCACGAGGCCGCCGTCATGTGCCAATACGCCTACCAAATCATCAACCCAGGAAAACGATATGTCATGAAATATACCACTGTAGGTGGTGTGGAAGGTTTTGATGGCACTAAAAAAGAAGCAAAAAAAGAAGTGGTTCAAAGTATTGCTTAACCTATTACATTTCGGATTAGCTCGAAACCTCTGAGCCATTCTGTGGCAAGGAGGTTTTTTTTAACAATGCGTTTAGAGTTTGAATGGTAGATTGACGTATTTGATATGGGATGTTCCATATATTTTAAGAAAAAAAGAGAAACTCAAGACGAGTTCATTGTTAGCGACAGTATTATTTTCTTCCATATAGGGCTGTTAACGTTCCATTTAGACTAAACGGAACTACTGAAGTATGGGATTCATTTCTATATATTCTCCAATCCATATCAACATTTTCATAATTCCTCTTTTTAAGAGTTAAACTAAACTTGATCATATTCGATACCAGTTCCGGACTTTCATTTTCCCCTGTTGAAATAAATACTTTGGTTGGTGAGATATCCCAAGGGTCGTTATTCGTAAACTTAGCGATAGATGGTTCCAAGAATATTTCGTCATTCAGCTGAAATGAAGGACTGTTTATTCCAAATCGGGTAAAGTAGTTGTCAGAATTCAAGAAACAGTATGCTGTGAAAAGACCGCCAAGTGAATGACCCGAAATTCCTCTGTCAGTATTTGTTTTATAGTGTTTATCGATAAATGGTATGATTTCCTTTTGGACACACTCTAAAAACTTGCTTGCTCCACCTGTTTTTAGAGTTCCTTTTTGAACTCCAAATTTCTTTTCAAATTTTCTATCGCTTATTGTATCTGAATAAGGAGTGTAATCATTAAATCTGTTTATTCTGGATGCTATACCATTTGCTTTGTGACTAATACCGACTAGAATCACATCTTGGATTTTTTTAAATTCAATATGCTCCGCATTGAAATATCGATGAGTGCTTTTGCCATCCAAAACGTATAACACAGGATAAGTTATCGTGTCATTTATCGTATAATTTTCTGGAAAGGACATATGTATGAGATAGTCCCTTTCAGTTATTTTAGAACTGATAATGTGGTCGGGTTCATTTTGTATTCTTTCTTTTGGCGCTAATTTCTGGCCAAATAAAGGATGGTACAAAATTAATATTGAAAATGTTGTCAATAGTAGTTTTGGTATTTTCGGAAGTTTCATCTGTTCGATTCAGGGTTGGTGTCGGTTTTCTTTGAAGCACATTGTTATTCTTACGCAACAAGAAATGAGCCTTAGTATGGGCGGTTTTGGGGAAATACCATATTCGAATTGGCTAATTTCTCTTTTATAAGTTCTTAAAAATAGGGATTAAAATCGTGAGATGGTTTCAAGCTGTCCGCTAAGAAAACAACATTGACTGTGTTACGCTCCTTCCACCTGGGCAAGGTGGGTCAAAATATTGAAGTCTTCCCGCATGCCCCAGCAATTTACATCCTATCGGGCACTGCTCCGTTCACAAAATTGTACATACATCGGTCACCATCTCGCCGTCACCCATGCCGCTTGCGCTTGTTCGGAAAGAAAGGTCCATGCTACGATTCTACTTTGCTTATTGCCCGTGCCCATGGGTATGGTTTTGATTTGCTTCGCTTCAACTTTTTCCAACAACTTATAAATTCCTTTCAGGTGCGATTTTTTGGAGACCAAGGTGGTGAACCAAAAGCAGTTCTTGGCGTACTTTCGACTTTCCCATATCATATTTTGTATAAATTTCAATTCCCCGCCCTCGTAGATCAGTTCGGAAAATAATCCTGAAAAGTTGAGTTGAGGAATGTTCGTTTTTTTACCCGACAAATTCTTTATTTTTCGTTTAGTTCCTTTTTGAGCGTCTTCCAAGGAAGCATGAAAAGGTGGGTTGCAAATTACCGCGTCGATTTTATCGGTAGCAGGCCATATCGTTTGAAAAATAAACCTGGGGTTCTTTTGGAGTCGGCATTCAACCTTACCTTTTAGTGCCGCATTGGCTTCGACGATTTGTCCTGCCGATGCTATCGATTTGGGGTCGCTATCGGACCCGATAAACGACCAGCCGTATTCGACCACCCCGATAATCGGATAAATGCAACTTGCTCCCACGCCAACGTCGAGGCAAGTGATGTTTTCGCCAAGGGGAATGTCACCCTGGTTGCTTTCTCCCAACAGGTCGGCAATGTGATGCAGGTAATCTGCCCTACCGGGGATGGGCGGACATAAATTCCCGTCGGGAAATGACCAGTGGTGTATCCCATAGTAATGATGTAACAAGGCAGTGTTTAAAAGCTTGACGGCACGTGGGTCTGAGAAATCGATTGACGCTGCGCCGTATTTGTTCGGTCTGACATGGCTCTCTAATTCCGGTACGGCTTGAATAAGAGCAGGAAGGTCATAGCGTTCCCGGTTTTTATTACGGATGTGAAGTGCGGTTTTTTCCTGTCTTTTTCCCGAGGGCATAATATGCTGCTGTTTTGTGCTTGTTTTGACTCCCTAAACTGGTGTAAAAGGCTTCCCTGGAATCTGCGAGGATTGCAAATTACGGAAAGTAAAAATTTTTTTAATCCGAATTCCTTGTATCAAGTGCTTCAATCCGCAATTCCATAATCGGTAGAAAGCGGTGTTTGATGGTGCTTTTGAGTTGTCCGATGACCTTAAAACCAAACTTCGCGTAAAATTTTTCGGCATGGGGGTCGGAATCCACAAGAACCCTTTTAAACTTGGAGTTTTTGATTCGATCTAGGAAATCCAATAAAAGTATTTTTCCATATCCAACACCGATATAATCTGGTTCTATAAAAAGAAAATGGAGTTTTACATCGGTTTCATTTTCGGCATTATAAGCGTAAAAGCCGACCAATATCGTATCAACTAGAAGTTTATAAACGTGGTTGTTTTCAATATAGGCCTCTGTAAGGGTCAATTCGTCTCTCCAAGCTTCAATCTGTCGTTCGCCGTAACCCCAATGCGCTTTCGAACGAATGGTAAGTTGGGTTAGGGCATCGGAATCGGCTCCTATCGCCATTTTAATAGTTAGGTTACTCATCAGCGCGGCATTTTCACCTTGTTAATCAAGGCGTTGCGTCGGAAATGCAGGGGTTTATAGGTTTTTTCCGAATAGGGCGAAAAGCGTTTGTGGAATTCAAAAAATGGCAATATTACTGGTTCTTTTTGGCCTCTTCGATTCGTTCCATCATCATAAGCGCATTTTCATTTTCGGGATTCAATTCATATGATTTTTGATAGTTCGCCAAGGCCAGATCATATGCTTCGTTCATGAAATAGGCTTCCCCCAAACTGTCATAGGGATTGGCTGAATCGGGAAATTCGGATACCAATAATTGAAAGATTTTTATCGCTTCCGACGTTCTATCCTGTCGAAGTAGATCATATCCAACTAAATTAAGCATGGCATCATCATCAAAATCAAAATGGGCAAGGCTATCTTTCTTAAGTTGATGGTAATATTCGATTCCTTTTTCAGTGTCTTTGAGAACGGCCTTTCGAACAACAAAATAGGCGTTCTGTTTGGGGTAGTTTTCGATATCGTCGAGAATTCTGTTCGCGATTCTATTGATCAAGCGACCCGAGTTCTTTCCGTTGGAATTGAAAATCACCGTAAACCCACTATTGTATTGGGGCGATAAGATCAACCAATTCGTGGTACCGCGAGTGCCACCGCTATGCATAAATTCGCCCTCTCCCAAATTCCAAAAATAGCCGTATTGGTCACCATCTTCTTCGTCGAAGAACAACGGTTTTTGCATTTCGCTGATTACGGGGTCTTTGCTTTCCAACAAAAACCGAATGTATTTCAATAAATCCGGGACGGTGGATTTCAAGCCTCCGCCGGCACCGGTCAAAGGAATGTTGACCGGAGGTGCGAACTCCCCATCATCGGTATAGCCGTTGACCATATTTTTTGCATTAGCACCCTCAACCTGCAAAAAGGTGTCATTCATGTCCGCTTTCACAAGAATATGTTCCTTTAAAAGCTCCGCATAGGGTTTTTGGTATACTTTTTCGAGAATGATGGCCAGAATTTCCGGGCCGACCATAGGTGAATAGTCAAAACGTGTTCCCGGAATTGTGTCCAATTCAAATTTTGCCACATCGGCTAGGAGACTGGCGGTATCGTATTCGTCCATAGCTTTTCGTTCCGCATCGCTGGCATCCGGCGAGAACAATTTGCCCAAGGTTTCGGAAAGTGCGCGGGTAATACCGCTCGTATGGGTGAGCAGGTCTTTTATCTGTATGGGGCGGCCCTCGTATTCGAGGTTCGGATAGGAACCTTCCAAATACATCCGGATATCATCGCCCAAGCTAAGTTTCCCGTCCAATACGGCCTGGGCCATTAAAAAAGCAGTGAATGTTTTGGTGACCGAGGCAATTTCGAAAAGTGAGTTTTCGTTGGGCTTATTGCTTTTTCCATCATCGATTTCACCATAATAGTTCTCATAGGTTTGACCATCTTTATAGACCCCGATCGAGATGGAATTGATTTCAGGATTTTCCAAAATTATTTCGGCATTATTATTCATCGAGTAGACCATTGGGTCTACCGAATTATCAACTACGGTCTTTTCGTTTTCTTTACAGGCGGTGGCTACCAGCGCTAAAAAAAATATCCAAATACGGTTTTTCATAGGGTGTGAATGAGAATAGGGTGGTTATGATTCGTACGCATGGTACTTTTTTTTGAAATATAGCGAAAAGGTTTTTGATTTTTGATTTCCAAATTATCCGATTATACTACTTATTTAAGGATAGTACGCCTGTGGAGTACGTGCTGATGCTGACTTAGTGGTATACTGAACATTCATTTTAGCTGCCTTGAACAATAGCTATCACTATTATTGTCTAGTGTTAAGCTTTTCGGCTACCGCATCATAATAGTCCTGGCTTACAACTTCGGTCCATGTAGTAGGTGCTTCACCACCGTATAGGGCCAGATAGGTTACATCGCTGAATTTGGTCGAAGAATGCCAGTGTTCGGTATCTTTCGCACATTTAATGACATCACCTTCTTTTAGAATTACGGGCTCGTTGCCTTTCTCTTGATAATAGGCTTCCCCATCAACGATTATCAATACTTGTACGGAGGCATGTTTATGCCAGTCGAGGGTGGAGTTCGCTTTAAAAGTGGCTTTGGTGATGTTGTAACCCAATTCCTGGTCGTCGTGAATAATGGCATTCAACCAAGCTTCCCCGATATAATGGGTGTTGGGCGCTTTCGAGCCCTCCGAGAGATAAGAGGAGACCTCGTATTCGGTATTCTGTGAAAATACGGCTGTTGAGGCTAATGCGAGCAGTAATACCAATGCATTTTTCATTTCTATTTCTTTTTGGAAGTTACTATTTAATTCTTGGTTGTTCGGGATTTTATGCTTGCCTACGACCGTGTGCTATCCTCAGTACCAAGATGCTGAGTCCTGTCGTTTGCGATTGAACGCCTGGCAAAGGTTTATTATTGACCAGTTTTTTTTGTATCAAAGCGAAATTTTTAAGAACTGTATGGCTTGCTTTTACAGCATTAGCGAGGAATATTCTGGTTTACCTGCCAGCCGGCTTCGTAAAATACCGAAAATTGGTCTTGTACATCTGACCTGACAAGAAAGCAGCCCTTTAAGAAATCGCTATCTAGTCCGTAATGTATAAATCTTGAACTTTTGATACCCATACTACTGTTAGCAACAGATTTTTCGGTCTAATATATTCTCATTTTCAGAAATAGTATTTTTTTAATCAATGGTTCGATTCTCAACTACTCCCTTAATTTCTTCTTTTAATCCAGTTTCTGAAACGATAATATCGCGCATCATTAAAGCAATGAGTTCCTTTTTGTCGGCACCAGTTTCTTTTATGTTTTGGTAAGTGAAATCCATTAAAAGTTGGGTTTTCGATAGTAAATTTTCCTTTTGCTCTTCAATGTCGGCCAAAGCTGAAATTCTATCGTACTCCATTAATTCGATTTTTGAACTGGAAATAGCTTTCCAAGAACTTATTTTAATTGAAGGTATACTGATCCCATCGGCTTTCATCATTACGTTCAATATCGAAATAGTATCGTTGTTTTTATAAAATTCCAGGGTATCGATGAGTGTCTTTTGAAGTGGTATTTTTTCGTTTATACTTTCATTGCTTTCCTTCAATTCTTTATCTATTGATAAGAGTATTTGATGAATATACTTTTCGTCTTTTCTATTTTCATTCCAATTATTAATATACAGTGCTATTAGAATACCAAGTATGATCGGGACTATCTCTCTTATAATTGATTTAATTATCTTTTTCATTGAATTCGGTACTGCTTTTTTTAGCTTGTTTCCAACACAGCGATAACTATCAGAGGCGTACAAATTGTATAGCTTATCTACCAAAAAGCAAACCTGTGTAATTTTATGGAAATATAGGAAAACCTTTTTCGATTTTTACAACTACCCGCCTTTAGAGAGATATTTGCGATAAAATAGGGTGGTTCTCTCCGGCGTGGCCTATACGTGAATACCATTTAGTATCAATGAACATTTCACGAGTAAGTACAATTCGATCGGATGGTGGATAAAGAATAACCCAGTCAACTTGTCAAACGGCTCCCTAAAGCATTGAAAATTGGTCAGGTCAAATTCTCGTCAAGGGCTTGTGAAATGCTTATCATTGTTGGCAATGGTATTATCCATACCGCTATATACATGCGGATTGTGTTTCTCCATATATACTCCAGGATTAGGTATTTCTGTAAACCCAAATTTTTTATAAAGCCATTCGGCCGTATCCGTTAATAAAATCCAGCGTCTTAATCCTTGAAGATTAGGGTGTTCCATTATTTCATTTATCAGCCATTTACTTAATCCTTTTCCTCGATATTCCTTTAGAACATAAACATCTCCTAAATAGGCAATAGTGGAATAGTCCGAAATTATTCTAGCAAAACCAATTTGCTTGTTTTCGTGGTAAAGCCCAAAATTCAAGGAGTTTTCAATTGATGTTTTCAACGTATTGATTGGAATTCCGTTCGCCCAATCGGTTTCGTTTGCAAGGAATTTGTGAATGCTCAAAATATCCAATTTATCCTTGTCAGTTGAAATGGTAAAATCATTTCTATGTGTTTCTCTAATTTTCAATTCAGTTTTCTTAATTAATGCCAAGACAGCACTATGTGCTGTTCGCGCAATAGTATGGGAAATATAGTGAAAATCTTTTTCGGTTTTCACACTTACCTACCTTTATGGAGGAGTTATCTGGGATAAAATTGGGCGGTACTTCCGAGCGAAGCAAACACATCAATACATTAAAAAATCAATGCAAGCGATCGGAGTAAATGAAATACCTATCGGCTTGGCAAGCAGAAATACTTGAAGTTCAAATGTCACCAAATGAAAAGCGCCGTCGGTACCTTAAAAGACACCATTTTCGGCCTTATAGCTTATTTCAGGGCAGATAGGGCCGTTCTAATTGGAAGATATCTGCCTCTGATATATCAATATCCCATTTCGAAATCGATGTGCAGAGGGGCTATTTCGGAATCGGGAAAACCATTTCGGAGCCTTGGGCAAAGGACGCCGTTGTTGGCAACATTCATTTCAGTTCGCTTTTACGAGTTATCCCCCTTATTTTACAAATTCGTCTATTTCAAGACTCCTGTTTTTACCATTTACTTGTTCGATAGATTGTAAAATATCATTGATTTGATTCTTATCAATAATGCTTTCGTTAACGAAAACATATTCAATAGTTTTTACGTTCTCAATGTCTTCCAACGGATTTTTGGATAGTAAGACCAAATCAGAATCATATCCGACTTTGATCCTACCTGATTTTCTTTTCATCCATTCATTTGGCGCGACGGTTGCTGCATAAAGCACTTCTGTATTCGTCATACCATATTTTGATAAGGTTTTTAGTTCCTCATGAAGGGAAAACCCGGGCACCATGGGCGGAACATTTGCATCCGTACCTGCTAAAATGGTTACATCATATTTCATGAGCGATTTTGTCATGATACGAATCGCCTCAACGTAAGTTTCCCAAAATATTTTAGTTAACCTTTTTTGTTCAACATCTATTATACCATCATATTCGTAGGGATTTCTAGTTGGCAACCATCCCAACTTTACAATGGATGTTCCTTCAAGAATTTTAGGATTAACGTATTGGAGCGGTATCTCTTTAAGTTTTGATTCCAAATCAAATTTTTGAATCGGAAGGCTTTCCATCAAGTTAGCGGTAGAAACGACACAAATATGATTTTTCTTTAATTCTTTGGCTATCTGATTAGAACGGGATTTTAAAAATTCAATATATTCTTCTGGATTTCTGGCTATTGATTTTTCAAAATCATCCATATTTTGTTTAGTCAGTTCCTCAATATGCGCCACTTCTTTTTGGCCTGCCGTGTAAAATGTATCTAGACGTATTTTGTTGGGAATGTGACCAATTACCGGTATATCGAATTCTTCTGCAATTTCTATAGTTGTTTTAAACATCTCAGGAGTGACGAAACTATACATTTTAATAGCATCATAGCCTTCTTGCTTTATTTCTTCAATCGCTTTTTGAGCATCTTCTTTGGTAGTATAATTTATGCCCTGTCTTGTCCATTCGTGATAGTAACCCTCCAGTCCACTTACGCTAGAAATGGTTTTAGAAGCAATAAACATTCTTGGACCTATTTCGTCGTCTTGATCAATTGATTTTTTCCAATTTAATGCAATTGAATTTCCTGCCATCTCCCTGATGGATGTCACCCCGTTTATAAGGTATAAATACAGATCGTTTTTACTCTCTTTTAAATGTACATGGGAATCTACAAGCCCTGGAATTAAATACTTGTTCGTACCATCAACTATTTTTATGTTTTTATCTATTGTTGTATTCGAATCGATAGCAACGATTTTGCCATCCTGTAAAAGCACATTCTGTTTTTCATTAAAGTAACTACAATCTTCAGAAAGGAGCGCTACATTTCTAATTTGAACCGATGATGATGGTGTGATAATTGAAGAAATGTTTATGACTTCGGTTGATCGGCCTAAAATTTTATGTAACTCATAATCGATATACAAATAAGAACCAATAGCCCCTATCACAACAAACAATAGAATAAATTTTAAGATTTTGAGGGTCGTTTTTTTCATTATATAGTTTTGGTTGTGGTGTTCAACATATGTTCTCAAAACTAGTACTAGATTGTTCTTTTGTTACTACACGAGAGTGTAGTTCTGTGCTATTGCTTATGAAAAAAACCCAAGATTAACGGATGTGGAGGTTCCGGTAGCCTCCGCCTCGCCATAGGAAACCTGCCTGCGGGAAAGCAGATCTACCTAACGGTAGGCAAGCCCGCGTAATTTTATAGAGATGTAGTGAAAACCTTTTTTCGATCTGCAATCCCACCCACTTTAAGAACGGCTTTGTAATACAATCGGACGGTACTTAATAGCGCAGTGAATGCATCAATACCTTTAAAAACAATACACTTTATGGGGCGTGTATGAATACCTAAAGTTCAAACAAAGGAAGGTAAAAAAGGTGCCATTTTTGGCAGTGACCTCTATTTTAGGGCATAGGCGCGACTTCTAAACGGGGAATGTCTAGGGTATACCAGGTGTAAATCGATGCATAGAAGTGCTATTTCGAGAGCGATAATAGCTGTTTTAGGACTTGTATAACGGTTACGGTTGTTGCGGATGGGTTCAGTTATTCAGATAATCGATTGCATCTTGAATAATCGTCTCCTCGGTAGCCGGTGTGTCAGGGGTAACAGGTATGCCAAATAGATTTTGGTCCCGGTCCGCCATATATGCGATAGTTAGTAAAAGCGTATACCCTGCATCAAGATCAAATCCTGAATTTGCCGTAGAGAGCCCGCAGGATTCGGTTCCAAAGCTCATCGTGTTGTCTCGGCCAACAAAAGAAATAGCGGTAGCCTCTCCAGAACTGGTTACGGCCTTGTTCATAAGTACGGCAACCTTGGGATTCGGATTTATTAATTCATAATTATCAGTAACCTGAACCAAGGTGTTAGAACCAATAATAGCAGCACCATTAGAGAAGGACCACGGTGTCTGCGTATCGTTGGGGCCAATAAAATATCCAGCGATTCCTTCCCCAAGTATGGGTCCTATGCCGGCAAGCATCGGCCACATGTTACCTCCCGTATTGTTTCGTAGATCAACGATCCAACCGGTTATGTCCTCACTGTCTTGTGCCTCGATCGCATCTTGGACGCTTTCGGCAAAAGCAACCGTACTTTCAGCATCTGTTCCGAAGAAAGAACTTACTTGAACATAGCCAATATTTGCTGGTGTGGTTACCGCATCAAACGATGAGAGCGGGCAATCGATGTTCGACCCGGAAATAAAAGAGCCATCTTCTTTAACGATAAAACTATGATTGTCGCCAAGCAAAACCAAGGCTTGTCTCAAAGCATCATCCGTTTGAGCGATATTTTGGGCTGAAAAGCCTTTTTCCAAAACTTGATTTCTAAAACCGGGCCAATCAATGGTGTTTTTATTGATGGAGTTCTCTTCCATAATATCAACCATCTGATTGAGAAAATTAGCCACCTCACGATTAATTTGCATTTCAGGTGCTACATCATCTGAATTGGAACTGCAGGAAACAAAAGCAAGCAAAAGGATAAAGAAGAAGATTTTAATAAATTTCATGACATTTTTTTTAGTTACCCGCGATGTAGCGTTATCCTCCAGAGGTGGACAGGTTGCGAAGCTTGCCTATCACCCAACTGAGCTGCCTGACGGCATACATGACTCTCGTAATTTTATGGAAATATAGTAAAATCCTTTTTCGGATTTCAACGCCTGCCCACCTTTAGAGTGGTATCTGGGATAAAATTGGGCTGTTCTTCCGAGCACAACCTACACCTTAATACCTTAAAAATAAGTATTCTATAAGTAAATTACCTGTCCACCTCATTCGGGCAGATGCGGAGCAAGTCATATTTTGGCAAAAAGACGGTTGAAGTAAAAAAGGGATATGAATTAATTTTAGAATACCGGACTAGGGATTTTATGGGGTTCATTGTCAATTGCCGACTTTTTCGCATTTCAATGCAACCACGCTTTCCAAGGGATTACGAATGGCAGAACCAATACCCAAACAATAAAAAATAAAGCCATAGTTTTCGGAAACGGTGTATCATTTCGAAACGCAGGAAGTGCGACAATGAATAGCCAAGTTCCTTTATAAATTACTTGTAACAATAGGACTGGCGAAAAGGTTACTGGTTTCCAAAGTCCTAAAATCGATAAAACCGCGATCGCTAACCAAAGGCAACCGACGAGCTTAATGACCTCTGTCGGTTGGTAAGCATTTCCAAATGTAGTTAAAGCAGCATGCTTAGGGTTTGAAAGTGCTGAAATCGCTATTTGTCCCGCGACCAGTATATTTAGTATATAGATAATTCGTAGTGCGATCATTTTGTTCCGTTTATTCCTGTTCTGCAAGTTCTTTAAAATTTTGCATTACCTCTGGCAATACCTTTTTAAAACCACCGCCGAGCATCAGTCCGAAAACCCTTTTTAGAAAACCTGTAAATCTTATATCATCGGTAAATTCGATTTGATTAGCTTTATTTTTCAGGGTTCGTTTTATTTCTAAAGTTCCAACAGGCATTTTAGTAACAAAGGTGTAGGATGTATCAGGTATGATTTTACTGATATAAAATGTTAGTTTTGGACCTTTTTTGGGTATTAGAATACCCTTCGCACCTAAACCGAAATGTTCTGAAAGAGTTGATGATTGAAGTGCTGTGTCCCATTCTTTCCATCTTTCCACATTAGTTAAAAAGTTCCAAACTTTTTCTTGAGTGTTATTTACTAAAATTGAGTAGTGAAAATGATAATTTGTCTGTTTGTTTGATAAAGCCATTTTGCGATTTTAATAGCAAAATTCTCAAATCAATAGGACAATGTACTGCACCTATGTTAACTTCTTTCTAATTCGGCTTAACGATTGGGGGGCAACTCCAAAAAATGATGCCAGATGTTTTAAGGGTATTCTTTGCAATAGTTCCGGTTGGGTCTTTAGTAGTTTTTGGTAACGTTTTTCGGCTGTCTCTGTTTGTAGTTCCTCTAATATTTCTTCGGTAAAAAATTGTACTTCTTGCGTTATTTTACGAGCAAAACTATTCCAAGACTTTAGGTTCAACAGTTCCTCATTTTCTGTATAAGTTGTCTCCCATACAATTGATTTTTCTATGGTTTGAATAGATTCGTTCGCTGGTTTTTTTGAATTGAAACTTGCTTGTGAAGTAAAGCAATATGGGGCTATTGTAAAGAATTTTGTTATTTCAGAACCATCTTTTAAGATGAAATACCGAAGAAGTCCTTTTTCAAGAAAATAGAGATTTTTGCACGTTTTTCCTTGTTCCAAGAGGTTGTGATTTTTCGGATACTCTTTTTTTCTGAAATGACTTGAGATTAGCTCCCAATCTTTATTTGGGATTTTTTCATAGCGCTCAACAAATTTTCTAAATTCTTTCAAATGCTAATGTTTGTATGGATATTTTTTCAGTTTGCAGCTAACGCAGTGCTATCCTTCAAAGACGCACAAGTTATGTATCCTGCCTACGGCAGGCAGGCCTGCCTGCCGTAGGCAGGTCCGCCCAATTGTATGGAAATATAGTAAAATCCTTTTTCGGTTTTTATACCTACCCGCCATGAGAATGGCATTGGGATTACATTGGGCCGCTTTCCGGGCGCGGGAAAAACATCAATTCATTCAAAAGGCGCCATTTTCGCCCGAATATTTTGATTTAAGGACCGATAGGGCCTTTCTAAATGAAGGTTATCCGCCTCCGATATATGAATATCCCACTTTGAAATCGATGTCCAGCAGCGCTATTTCAAAATCGGGCTATTTGTTTTAAGGTCTTGTGCAACGGTTACTATTGTTGTCATTAGTACTTTCCGCTATGCTATGCTAATATTGAGATGTTTGCCCAAGCCTAATTCAATGAGCTTATAATAAGTAGAAACCTGAATATCACTAAGTCCGCGTTCAATTCTAGAAATATAACTTTTTTTGGTACCTGTCCTTTCGGCAAGCTCTTCTTGTGTCAAATTAGCCTCTTTTCGAGCATCTTTTAACATTGCTCCTAAACGGAAAGCAAGCGAATCAGCATCGTATTTGTCACGCTTTTCAGTTCCTTTGTTCCCGTACTTTTTAACGAGTATATCTTCAAAATCCGTTACGTTTTCCATATCAACCGTTTTTATTTTTTAAATATTCCTTTTTTAATTTTTCAGCAAGTTTTATTTCCTTCTTCGGTGTCTTTTGTGTTTTCTTGATGAAACAATTCACAAGCATTATTAAATTCCCGTCATCGAAGAAGCACAAAATCCGTATGCTTTTGAAAGTCGTTATAACACGTACTTCATAAATCCCGTCCGTATTTTCGAGTGCTTTGAAGAATTTTTTGGGCACACGTTTCTCAAATCTGACCAAGTCCAAAACGTATTCAATTTTATTTTGAACCTTTACCTCTTGGGACTCATAAAAATCTACGAAGTAGTTTTTGTACGCTTTGATTTTCCTGACCACTTCACAAAGTTAACTAATTAGTGTACTAACTCAAACTAAAATTACAAAATTTCGTTCAAAAGATGGATTTTTCAATATTAATGACAACGCAGCGCTATCCTTTAAAGACGCACAAGTTATGTATCCTGCCTACGGCAGGCAGGCCTGCCTGCCGTAGGCAGGTCCGCAAAATTATATGGAAATATAGTAAAATCCTTTTTCGGTTTTTATACCTACCCGCCTTTAGAATGGTATTGGGATTAAATTGAGCCGCTTTCCGGGTGCGGTAAAAACATCAATTCATTCAAAAGGCGCCATTTTCGCCCGAATATTTTGATTTAAGGGCCGAAAGGGTCTTTCTAAAGGAAGGATATCCGCCTCCGATATATTAATTTTCCATCTGGAAATCGATTCGGAAGGGCTGTTTCGAGAACGGGGTATTTGTTTTAAGGTCTTGTGCAAAAGTACCGTTGTTAGCTATCGTTTTTCGCTCTCGATTCTCTTTTTTAGGTTGATAATGTTTGCCTCAATTTGTTTATAGAAGTTCAAAGCGAATTTTCTGTTCGCGTCAATTTTCCATAAATAACTTAAAATCTTATTTTTTTCTTGATCACCTCTTACAATAGGTAATTCTATTCCTACTATGCTGCCCTCAGTATCGAATCGAAAACTCGGCGCTAAGTAATCATTGATTTCTTTGTAATAATTTTCATGAAACTGCATTTCAAAATATTCTTCTTCAAGTGTTTTTAATGTCTTGTAATCATATTCATAAAGTGAAATAATGGCGGTTCTCAAAGAATCGTTTTTTATGAGTTCGAGTCCTCTGGATTTTAAATTTTCATAACCCGAAGTATTTTGAATCGAAATAAAATCTCTCAGAAAATTGAAGTAATAAACATTTAGCGAATCTAAATCCGCTTCTCCCGTCATAATTATTTTTCGCCAAAACTTGTTGGATTTAAGTCCAAATGCATGTCCTTGTACGTTCAGTTCAACATCTTCGATATCTTTTTCTAAACCATTTGATATTTCATCAAGAATCTTTTTCTGAGCCTGCTCGTCTCTACGATTATCGTTCCAATTATTTAATGCAAATGCGGATATTACGGCAATAAATATTGATAGAAACTCAAACGCATATTTTTTAAAGTTTTTTTTCAATCTTTCAGGTTGTTAAAATGATAGCTAACACAGCGCTATGTACCACAACTGCGATAGTAGACCTCCGTAGGCCTTTAAATGCGCAAGTTGTAGCGTTGCGCGTAATTTTATGGAAATATAGTGAAATCCTTTTTCGGATTTACCTTAGACCATCTTAGAAGGTATATTGTTGTGCAATCGGGCGGTCCTTCCGAGCGCGGCGAAAACCTCAACACATTTAAAAGGCGCCATTTTCCGCCTCATACCTTGTTTAAGGGCAGAAAGGGCCTTTCTAAAGGAAGGATAACCGACTCCGATATACTAAAATCCCACTTCGAAAGCGATGTGCAGAAGGGCTGTTTCGACGTCGGGGTATTTGTTTTTAAGGTCTTGTGCAACGGTTACCTTTGTTATCTTTAGTGCTTTTACGCGACCTTGAATTCTGCGTCGTTCATTTGTACGCTGAACTTAATGTTTGCTTTTAGAGCGTTGAAAACTTTTAAAATCGTTTCGATAGTTACGTTTTTCGCACTCCGCTCCAATTTAGAGATTTGGGATTTTTGAACTCCGATTAATTCCCCCAGTTGTTCTTGGGTCAATTTCCGTTCTTTTCGGACTGACTTTATCATTTCTCCAAGAACTTCCATTCGCAAATCGAACTCGTACTTGTCCCTTTCTTCCGTTCCTATTTTTCCGATGTCCTTGTCCTTCATCTGGTCAAGGGTCATCATCTTCATTTTTTTCTTTTTTGTTTCCATAACCTTTGTTTTTATTGCTCGAAATATTCCTTTCGAATCTGTTTTGCTTTCTCGATTTCAGTTTTAGGAACCTTGTCGGTTTTTTTGACCATTCCATGAGTTGAAATCACAAGCGTTTTGGTTTTGCCGGTCCTGTCCCAAAATGCGAAAAGTCGGTATTGAAGTCCGCCATATTTAGTCCTGAATTCCCAAATATCGTCCGTCAGTTTTTTGAACAGTTTTGGGTCAAGTCTGAGTTTGGCCTTGTCCAGATTATAGTAAATCTTGGATTTTGCTTTCTTGTCGACCTTAGACATAAATTCTATTGCCTGTTCAAGAAAAACGACTTCAAATCTTCTCTCCATTCGGTTTATTTGTCCATTTATCAGACAAATATAAGCAAAAAAGTTGAATTATATGGAAACTTTTGAAGCTTGACCAGCATTTAAAGATAACGCAGCGCTATCCTCCAGAGGCGGACAAGTTGTGTAGTCCGCGCATTTTCGTGGAAATATAGTAAAAAATCCCGTCGGGGTTTTTTGCGGTATTGTGAACGTAGTTGGGCGGTCCTTCCGAGCTCGACGAAAACATCAATACATTCAAAAGGCGCCATTTTCGGCCGAATATCTTGTCCAAGAGCCGAAAAGGCCTTTCTAAAGGAAGGATATCCGCCTCGGATATTCTACTATACCACTTGGAAATCGATGTGCAGAAGGGCTATTTCGAAATCGAGGTATTTGTTTTATGGTCTTGTGCAACGGTTACCATTATTGTGCTTTCGTTTATTCTTTAATTTTTAGTTTTCATTCTAAGTGTGATTTCTCCAACATTGTAGGCATAAATGGAAGCTGGTAGAAAAGTAAATCTCAAGTCTTGTGTTTCTTTCATTCCTATTTGATCAATTGAAGTGACAACTGCAGCATTAAGTTTATTCGTTTCACAAAATTTAATTAGACTTTTCAATTCTTGTGGTTTGTCAAAATAGCGATTACTCCACTTAATTTCTACTCCCCAAACAGGTTTGTAATTTTTATCATCTACTAAAACAAGGTCTACTTCTCCTTCATTTCTGCCGTCTTTCCATCTAGCATAGGTTAAATCTAATTGCTCCCGATGCATCCATTGTGATAGAATTGCAGTTTCGACCATGTTTCCCATTTCTTGGTCTGTTTCGGTTATCGGTGAAAATAAAGCAGTACGAAGTGATGGATTAGTAAGATATACTTTGAAGCTTGTAATCCTTTTTAATCTTTTTGCGTTAACTCCGACTTTGTTTAATACTTTGATTAGGAATGCTGCTTCTAAATATGCTAGATATTTTTTTAAGGTATCCTTTTGAATTCCACTTTCCCTGGACATTGTCTCATACGAAAATTCATTTCCCGTATTATAAGCTATATAGGTAAATAATCTGTTTAACTCTTGGACGTCTTTGATACCATACAAACTTGGTAAATCTCTAAGAAGAACTTTGTCCACAATATCATTTTTCACATATCTACCCATATCGCCTTGTATTTTTTCAGATAGAACAACCTCAGGGTATCCTCCAAAATTCAAATAATGAACGAATTCTTTATTTAAAGCTTTTGCATCATGAGTTAAGCAATACGCTATATCCTTGTCTCCATATTGAATATAGCCTTCAAATATTAAATGGTTTAGATTTTTCAAATGAATATACTCCTGAAATGTCAACGGAGGTAATAAGAAATCGGTAAACCTACCGGCTCCACTTTCTGTGCTATGCCATTTCAATGCTGCAGCTGCCGAGCCGGAAACAATGAATTTAGTTTCTGGATAGGAGTCAACCAATACTTTTAAGTGTCTTTCCCAATCTTTCAAGTATTGTATTTCATCAAAAAAGATATAACAACCCTTAAGATTGTCAAGGTTTAAAGATTCTTTGCAAAGGGTTAGAACGTCTTCTAAGCTTAAGTTGACATATATCGGGTTATCAATTCCAATAAAGAATACTTTATGAGGATTTTTTCCTTCTTCTAGTAAGTTCCCTATGCAATGAAATAGCATTACCGTTTTACCTACTCTTCTTGGTCCCATGAGGACTAATGCCCTTTTTATACTTTTTTCCAGGACGAACGGATAAAAGAGATCAAAGTATAATCTTTTGGACATTGAACTGTAAGTTTCTGGAATCTCTTTGGTAATCCACCACGGATTTTCGTATCGAAGACGTTCAATGATCTTTTCTGTCGGAATAAGGTTTAGCATGGCCGTATATTTATCTAAATAAGACAAATATATAAAAATAAGAAGATTAAAAACTATCTATTATTACAGAATTGAACAAATAGGTGGATTATTGATGGAATAATGAGTTAATCCAACAATCGGATATGCTATCCAATAAAGCACAACCCAGCGCTATCCTCCAACAAAGGCGGTCCTTTCGAGCGCAACGAACATATAAGTACCTTTTAAAAGCAACGCATGCGATGGGAGTAAATGAAATACATGCCGACTTGACGCGCAGCAGTACCTAAAGTTCGAGCAACAGAAGGTGAAAAGCGCCGCCGGTACATTAAAAGGCGCCATTTTGGGCCTTATACCTTAATTAAACGGCCGATAGTGCCTTTCTAAATGAAGGATATCCGACTCAGATATTCTACTATCCCACTTGGAAATCGATGTGCAGAAGGGCTGTTTCGAGGTCGGGGTATTTGTTTTAAGGTCTTGCGCAACGGTTACCAATGTTAGGCACTGGCTTTTTTTTATTCCGAATTATTTTTTTCAGCCCTATCAGTTGACGCATTGCGAAAATTTCCAATAATAATACTTGCGGCACAAGAACCAAAGGAATTAGCGTTAGGGGTACTCTACCCATTTCTTCAGGAATGTTCCCATTGAAAATGCTTAAAGCTGTTGAAGCAGGTGCAAGAATGAAATCCAAAATTCCGAAAGCAACAAAAGCTATTGCTATGTTTAAGTTCCTATTTAGTTTGTAGATTGGAATAATCGGCATTCGTTCCCCAAGATTTTTTTTTAAATCCGAGATTGACCAATGTTTTGTCTTTAAGTCTGCTGTTTTTTTGAAAATTCGAAGCCTTTTAACAGCATAAAATGTAATGTATCCCGATATCCAATCTCCTGGTCCAGCAACCCAAGCTACAACTCCAGGCAATCTACCTGCAAAAAACCAAAACAAGAATATAATTCCTACAATCATTCTAGCAGGACCCCCCACGCTTTGTATTGTCCAACGCAAAGAAGTTTGATCAACGAAGTCTTTGAACTTTTTTGAAACAGCTATTAGAAATAAAGCGATAATTGATGGTAAATAAAGTCCGCAAAGGACATAAGGCACTGCATGGTAATATGAGGTCATATCTGTAACAATGGTCACAAAGAAACTTCCATATATTACCCAAAAAATTCCAACTGAAATGGTTTTGAAAATACGAAACTTATCGTTTTTCCAAAATCTCCAACTGCCAATTATAAAATGTAACAATTGAAAAATTACAAGTCCGCCCAAAACTATTATGGATAGGTATTCCAAAGTAAGCTGAATATTTTCTTGCGGATTCATTTTTTTAAAACTTTATCCATTAAAAGGTTTAGTGCATTGATTCCTTCTTTTTCAATGAGAAGATTGCATTCTGCCATTGCCTTTTCCCATTCTGGGATAATATTATTTACTAGTTGTCTGCCTTTTTCAGTAATTCTTATATATGGAAACTTGGCTTTCGAAATTAAATCGGATTGTTGCAGGCGGGTAAGATTTCTGTTCAACGAAGACTTTTCTAGTATTGTTAAATCCGAGAGTTTCCTTTGATTTAAGTCATTTCGGTAATTAAGAACAAATAGAATCGAAAGTTGACTGTTGGTTATACCGAAAGGCTTCAAGTATTTTCTAAAAATATTGGCGATAATCCTATTTAGTCGCATGACTTTACTAGAAATACACTCTTTAGGGTGATATGATCCATTGTTTTGCACAGGGTAAAAATAATATAAAAAGTTGTATATACAACTTTTTAAGGAAAAAAATACATCATACAGATATTTTTAGCTTGTGTCTAACGCAGCGCTATGTGTAGACCGCGCAATAGTATGGGAAATATAGTGAAATCCTTTTTCGGTTTTTATACCTACCTGCCTTTAGAGTGGCATCGGGATTAAGTTGGGCCAATCTTCCGAGCGCGGCGAAAACATAAATACATTAAAAAGGCGCTATTTCCGTCTTATATCGCATTTAAGGGCCGAAAGGGCCTTTCTAAAGTAAGGATATCCACCTCGTATATACTAATATTCCAACTTATAACCGATGTGCAGAAGGGCTGTTTCGAGGACGGGGTAATTGTTTTAAGGTCTTGTGCAAGGGTTACATTGTCGGTAGCTGATGTTCATTCTAATCAAAGCTGATTCTTCCTCCAATGTCTTCAATGTTCTTTGTGTGTCTTTCTCTTTCTAACCTCTCACGTTCAGCTTCTTGTTCCTTCTGCAAGTTAATTCGTTTTAATTGTTGATTAGCTGTATGAACAGCAAGTTTGAGGGTGTCTTTATGATATTTTTCCACCTCCTCAATTGTAGTTCCATCCAAGATTACTTTGTTGCCATAAGTTGAAGCAATTCCTGATCTGTGCATAGAAGTAAATTTTGACGGACGATTCCAAGCGTTTACAAATAAGTCTGCCCATTCATAACTTGGTGTTCGGTTTAATTCAAAAGGTATTTTGTACAAAGCACTGCCTTTTGTACCGTCATTTTTTGGTTGAGTGATTTCACTAATTAATATCCCTTTAATTCTTATAGGTTCATCTTTAGAGTTAATTTTTTTGTCCTTTGGAATATAGGTATTTTTGACCACCTCTCTTCTAGTTGTCGGGCTAAGTGCAGGTGCAGTTTCTCTCGTATTCAATAAAGTTGTTGTCAAGTCTGAGTAGTTATTTACATAATGCTTTTCATTTGTCAAATTCACATAATACTTGCCTTGCAACCACGAAGGAATTGCATTATCTTTAGTGCCCTCTTTCAAAATAGGAATGAACTTTCGGTGATTAGAGCTTTGCAAAACCTCAGCAGTCATAATATCTCCCTCGTATCCTACACCTCCAACTCTATTTTCTGATTTTGATTTGTATTTTGGAGTACATACTATTAACACGTAGTCATTTTCCCGAACTGATTTCTCCATGAAGTGTGGCATTTGATCACCAGGTACAATTTCCCATTGATCAAGCTTAGCATCAATTCCATCAGTTCGCAGTTCAGTAGCAAGGTGTTTAACCCATAATTTTATTTCATCACTTTCCCATGCATAGGAAATAAAGGCTTTAGGATTTTTCATTGGTAAGCTTTTCAATTTGCAATTCAACTATTGAATCTAAAATTCTTATTAGAGGCTCTAGCAACATTCTTTGATGTTCTTCAAAATGCTTTTCTCCGTGCTGCATATTGCATCTAACATTGTAAATCGTACTGACTGCACCTTGAGCTTTTATGATTGGTTCTTTGTTTTCCAAATTTTGCATAAGCTCTAAATCGATATCTTTTTGGGACATACCATTAGCAAGATTGATATGAAAAATATCTTTCCTGATTAAGTCTGCAATAGTCGCAATATCATCAAAATTATCCCTTTTCTTAAGTCGATCAATGATTTCGTTTGCCGAATTAAAGTCAACAACAAGATTAGTAGCCTTTTCAAAATCTGAGTATCTTGTTTTGGAAAGCTGATTGTTGTCCCGCATCTGCTTGAAGGACTCATTGTACAACCTATTGTATAAAGTGAAAAGGGCGGTGTATTTGTCAAACAATGTTGCTAAATCATTTCCTGTATGAGATGAAATTTTTTTTGTCCAAGTTTCTATGTAATCTTTCGTTTCTTGCGTCATTTTCAAATTGGATTCAACGGTAAGGAATAGGAGCAGACTCTAATGCACTTACTTTTCGTTTTGTTACCGCGGTTTGATCGACAAAATTCATTTTTATTTTGGCGATTTAAGCTTTATCATTTTTATACAATGTTGGCAATAGTCATTTGATTTATTAGAGTTTTAGGGTGTTCCTTTTTTAACTTTGAAACATATTTAAAAACCTTGTTGAATCTAAGTTTATCAACACTTTTTAAATATGCAATCCAACCATTTACTTCGTTAAGTAAATCAATATTATTTTGTTCTTTAGGCTTAGTAAGATGAAAAATTTTTGCCCTTAGAATTCTGTATTTAGTTTGCCCAATTCCAAACCTATTGTTAGAAATTACTAATCCTGTTATTATTTTGGCTCTGCTAGCACCTGATACTCTCGTCTTCCTAGGGTTAATTCTGAAGCCCTCATCTTGTATGATGCTTTTTACAACTGGTAAAACTTGGACTGTATTTGCCGGATGAAGACCTGAAAAAGATAAATCATCTGCATATCTTGTGTAGGTTATACCTCGTTTTCCAACAAAACCTTGAATCCGTTTGTCTAATTTCCAAGAAACAAGATTTGCTAATTTTGGCGAACTAGGACTACCTTGGGGTAGAGAACCATCAGAAGTACAAATATTGGTCATCATAGTCGAAATCAGATTATTGTAACCAATAGACTTGAAAACATTATAAACTTGAATATCAGAAACTGTTCCAAAAAAATCTGATAAATCTAAGGTCAGAATACAATTTGCATTAATATGTGGTCTAGCATTATCACCAATTGAACTCCCTTTTTCAAATCCCTTACAAGAATCGGAAACTTTAAGCTTGTTAAGAATATTTACCAATATCCAAGATTGTAATCCTTTGAGATTCTTGCTGGGTTGACAAATTGTTCGAGTCCCTCCTGCCTTTTTCTTTAATGGAAACTTTTTGTAATGAAAATCAGACTTCTCAGACAATTGGTAAAGTGTATATTTTGAAAGATGTGTAATGTGCGAAAAATCATTGATTGATTGGATTATTGGAAGTCCAAGCATATTCAATCTAATGTTTTCGTTTTTTATCATTCCTTGTTTTGAGCATCCCCCCGAAAATAGGACAGGTTTTACATTAAACTAAGTTCTGGTTATTGATCATTATGCTGCTTTTTGTTGTTGTTTCAAATACCTTTTAAAAGGTATTTGATTGTCGATTCCCTGATGTCTTCTTCTGTTATTGTAATAGTCAAAATATCCGTTGAGTTGTTCGTATAGATCGATTCCTGAGTCTGGGGGATTGAGATAGATACTTTCATATTTAACGCTTCTCCACAGCCGTTCTATAAACACATTGTCTATGGCCCTTCCCTTACCGTCCATACTCAGCTTGATATCATTTGACAAGACCAGATGTGTAAACACCTCGGAGGTAAACTGACTGCCCTGATCGGTATTGACGATTTCCGGCTTTCCATGTTTCGTCATAGCCACTTCCAAGGTTTCTTTGCACCATTGTGCGTCCATGGTATTGGACACTGACCAGTTCAATACATAACGGCTATGCAGGTCTATGATGGCTACCAAGTACATGAAACCTTTGCGCATCGGTATATAGGTGATATCGGTTGCCCATACCTGGTTCGGTCTATAGACCTTCAGGTTCCTGAGCAGGTAAGGATACACTTTATGGGCCTTGTTGCGCCTGGAAGTATGCTTTCCCGGCATAATGGCACTCAGGCCCATTACACGGTAATACAAACGATCTATACGCTTTTGGTTCACTTTGTATCCCTTGTCCATGGTCAGCCAAGTGTGCATACGTTTGGCCCCTTTAAAATAGTGGTCGGCGTAATGTTCGTCCATCAAGCGCATGAGTTCCAGGTTCAGTTCACTCTCGCCCTTGGGCTTATAATAAAGACCTGAACGGTGCAATTTCAAAAGCTCGCTCTGTTTTGCGATACTTAGGTTGGAATGATCCTTGCTTATCATTTCTCGACGTTCTTTCAATGGTCTCAGCGCAAGGCGTTCTTTAAAAAATCGAGTTCCACTTTCTGCTTGCCTATCACCTTTAAAAGATGGTCCTCTTTTTCTTCAGCTTCGCTCTTTGCCGATTTCGGGCCTTTTATGAAAACCGACTCCGCTTGGGCCAGAAACTCCCGTTTCCAAAGGTTTACCTGTTGCGGTGATATCTCGAACCGCTGAGCAAGTTCTTGAGCCGTTTCACGCTCTTTAAGAGCCTCCAAAACTACCTTTGTCTTGAATTTGGGTGTGAATTTTCTTCGTGTCATATAAGTAAATTTAAGTTTCTTTTTGGGAACTTAATTTACTGTCCTATTTTCGGGGGGATGCTCACCAATCCAATCAGTAAAGTAAGTGTTAACTAATTCTTGGTTAAATTTTACATTTTTTGACATTAGCGTTCTCTTATTTTAAATGGTTGCTAACTCGAATGTACCAAAATACTATAAATTTCCTACAAATTATCCTAAATAACTCTTTTCAATAGTCTTTAGCCTATATGAAGCGTTTAGAAGCATCCAAAAACCCATTTACAGTTCAGTTGCTACAAACAAACATCAAGACAACTACCCTCTCTTGATATCCCCATCAGCATATGGAAACCGAATCGGAAAGCCCATACCGTTCACCCAAGAACTGGTAAAAACAACCGACTTTCCTTGCTTTTCAATCGGCTGTGGCGTTACTTTGTACCGAATTTGGTGTATACCGGTTCACGAGTTCATAAAAAAGCTGTAATCGTTATCAAGAAAGGTGGAGGGATTAGACCCTATGAAACCTTAGCAACCCTTTACCCTGATGTCCATCAGGGTCCAAGAAGGTGCTACATTCTATCCGCCTACGGCGGACAGATAACCAAAAAAAGACACTAGTCTTACCCTTTTCCCTAACCTTGATACATGATGTTTTAAAGATTCGATTTCCCTTTCGGGAAACGAGCGAACAATATAGTGAACCCAAAGGAGTTCATAAGTACGACATATGAGAGCTATCAGAGAAGTTTTAAAAGAACGTATTTTAGTGTTGGACGGTGCCATGGGTACCATGCTGCAACGCTATAAATTTCAGGAAGAGGATTTTAGGGGCGAGCGTTTTAAGGATTGGGAACATCCCTTACAGGGCAACAACGACCTGCTGTCCCTCACCCAACCCGAGGCCATTGCCGAAGTACATGCCAAATATTTCGCCGCCGGTGCCGATATCGTTGAGACGAATACCTTTTCCGGTACCACCATCGCCATGGCCGATTACCATATGGAGGATTTGGTCTACGAACTCAACTACGAGTCCGCGAAAATCGCCAAACGGGTCGCCGATGAATTTACGGCCAAGGAACCGCACAAACCGCGCTTCGTAGCGGGCAGTATCGGACCTACGAACAAAACCGCAAGTATGTCGCCCGATGTAAACGACCCGGGCTATCGCGCCGTTTCGTTCGACGAGCTGCGTATCGCCTACAAGCAACAGGCAGAGGCCTTGTTGGATGGCGGTTCCGACCTTCTTTTGGTCGAGACCATATTCGATACCCTGAATGCCAAAGCGGCTTTGTTCGCTATCGAGGAAGTGAAGGAAGAACGCGGGATAGACGTGCCCATTATGGTCAGTGGTACCATTACCGATGCCTCGGGAAGAACCTTGTCCGGTCAAACGGCGGAGGCTTTTTTGATATCCATATCGCATATTCCTATTTTATCGGTCGGCTTTAACTGTGCCTTGGGTGCCAACCAATTGGTGCCGCATCTGGAAGTGATTTCGAAACGCAGCGAACATGCGGTTTCTGCGCATCCGAACGCGGGTCTGCCCAATGCCTTTGGCGAGTACGACGAGACGCCTGAACAAATGGCCGCCCAGATAAAGGAGTATGTTGAAAAGGGACTCGTAAATATCGTCGGTGGTTGTTGTGGAACGACGCCACCCCATATTTCGGCGATCGCAGAGTTGGTCAAAGACTACAAGCCCAGGTCGTTTGGCCCCATGGCCCCCACAGGAGAAATGAATTCGCTTGTCGAGTAACCCCAACTGAAATTTCAAAATGAAGGAAGATTTGAATATATCGAAAGAAGCGTTTACGGCACCCCCTTCGGGGGCGGGGGGGGCTAGATACTTAAAATTAAGCGGACTGGAGCCTTTAGTGGTTACTCCCGAGACCAACTTTGTAAATGTTGGGGAGCGAACGAACGTGGCCGGTTCCAAGAAATTTTTGCGCCTAATCAAAGAGCGCAAGTTCGAGGAAGCCTTGGATGTCGCCCGTGATCAAGTAGAGGGTGGGGCACAGATCATCGATATCAATATGGATGATGGGCTGATCGACGGTAAGGAAGCCATGGTCAAATTCCTGAACCTGGTCATCGCCGAGCCGGATATTGCCCGGGTACCCATCATGATCGATAGCTCGAAATGGGAAATCATCGAGGCGGGTTTGCAAGTGGTACAGGGCAAATGTGTGGTGAACTCCATTAGCCTTAAAGAAGGTGAAAAGGAATTCATACACCACGCCAAATTAATCAAACGCTATGGCGCGGCCGTTATCGTGATGGCCTTCGATGAGGTAGGGCAGGCCGATAACTACGACAGGCGTATTGAAATTGCCAAACGCTCCTATGACATTCTGGTCGATGAAGTCGGTTTTCCACCGGAGGACATCATTTTCGATTTGAACATTTTTCCTGTGGCCACTGGAATGGACGAGCATAAATTGAATGCAATCGATTTTATCAAAGCCACCAAATGGGTACGGGAGAACTTGCCGCACTGTAGTGTTAGTGGGGGGGTCAGTAACGTCTCCTTCTCGTTTCGGGGCAACAACCCGGTACGGGAGGCCATGCATTCGGTCTTTTTGTACCACGCCATCAAAGCGGGAATGAATATGGGCATAGTGAACCCGACCATGCTGGAGGTATACGATGATATTCCCAAAGATTTATTGGAGCATGTAGAAGATGTCATGCTCAACCGCAGGGACGATGCCACGGAACGGCTGTTGGATTTTGCCGAATCGGTTGTCGGTACGGCCAAGGAAAGTAAGGTAGACCTGTCCTGGCGGGAAGAACCGCTTCAGGATCGGATAACCCGTGCCTTGGTAAAGGGTATTGACCAGTATATTGTGGAAGATGTCGAGGAAGCCAGACAGGCGGCGGACAAACCGATCGAAGTCATCGAAGGCAACCTGATGACGGGAATGAACGTCGTGGGCGACCTCTTCGGAAGTGGAAAAATGTTTTTGCCGCAAGTGGTGAAGTCCGCCCGAGTCATGAAAAAAGCGGTAGCGCATCTATTGCCGTATATCGAAGAAGAAAAGTTAAAATCGGCCCCCCAACCCCCAAAGGGGGAGCAGCATTGGGAGACGGCAAATCCTGTGTTATATGGATTGCTTAAAGAGCATGCCAAGCGTATGCGTAACGAGCCCACCCCTGCGGAAACTATGTTGTGGAATGCACTAAGTGGAAAAAATTTAGGGGGATACAAATTTCGGCGACAGCATATTATCGGGGAGTACATAGCAGATTTTATCTGTTTGAAACACAATTTAATCGTTGAAGTTGATGGATTAATACATCAATTGCCGGAAAACAAAAAATCGGATACGGAAAGAACCGAGTGGCTTGAAAACCTTGGATATCGTGTTATTAGATTTACAAACAATCAGGTATTGACAAATCTCGAAAATGTTTTAGAAGAGATTCACCAAGCGTTATCAGCTCCCCCTTCGGGGGCGGGGGGGGCTGCTGGGAAGATATTGATGGCAACCGTTAAAGGGGATGTACACGACATTGGAAAGAACATCGTAAGCGTGGTCTTGGCCTGTAACAATTACGAAATCGTAGATCTGGGCGTTATGGTGCCGCCGGAAAAGATCATTGCGGCCGCTATCGAGCATAATGTGGATGTCATCGGTCTCAGCGGACTGATTACGCCTTCGTTGGATGAAATGGTGCATCTCGCCAAGGAAATGGAGCGCAAGAATTTTAGCGTTCCGTTGTTGATCGGTGGTGCGACGACCAGTAAGGCGCATACCGCGGTAAAGATAGACCCGCAATACAGTCAGGCTGTGGTACATGTTAACGATGCTTCGCGGGCGGTAACCGTAGTCGGTGATTTGTTGCAAAAGGAAACCTCCGATACGTACAAGGAAAAAATCAAGGAAGATTACGATGTGTTTCGGGAGAAGTTCCTGAAACGCGCCGTACAAAAGGACTATAAAACCCTTGCCGAGGCTCGGAAAAACAAGTTTCAAATCGATTGGGACACGACCAAAATCGTAAAGCCCAATGAGCTAGGTATACAGGTCATCGAAGATATGGATTTGGAAAAGTTGGTGCCTTTTATCGATTGGACGCCCTTTTTCAGAAGTTGGGAACTGCATGGTAAATATCCCGATATCCTAACGGATGATGTGGTCGGAACACAAGCCACCGAATTGTTCGCCGATGCCCAAAAGATGCTAAAGGAGATCGTCGCGGAAAAGAAACTAAAAGCAAAAGGTATTTTCGGACTCTTCCCTGCCAATACCGTAAACGAAGACGACATTGAGGTCGACCTTTCTCCCTATTTGGGGGAGATGCCCAAAGGGCAGGCCGGGCCTTTAAAGGATAATAATAGCGGCGATAACTCCACCTCTTTGGGGGGAGGCCGGGAGGGGGCCATTTTTAGAACCCTTCGCCAACAATTGCAACGCAGGGAAGGTGTGCCGGATTATGCCTTGGCCGATTTTATCGCACCGAAGGCATCGGGGAAAGAGGATTATATCGGCTGTTTTTGTGTTTCCACGGGATTCGGAACCGCCGAACTGGCCGCGCAATATGAAAAGGAGTTGGACGATTACAGTTCCATACTGATCAAGGCCTTGGCCGATCGTTTGGCGGAGGCCTTTGCGGAGTATTTGCACAAAGAGGTACGTATGAATCACTGGGGCTATGCGGCGGATGAGGATTTGAGCAGCGAGGAGCTGATCAACGAATCGTACAAGGGCATTCGGCCGGCACCGGGCTATCCCGCCTGTCCCGACCATTTGGAGAAATTGACCATTTGGGAAATGCTACAGGTCGAGGAAAAGATAGGGGTGAAACTAACGGAGAGTCTGGCCATGTGGCCGGCAGCTTCGGTAAGTGGCTACTATTTCGGCAATCCCGAAGCCCGGTATTTCGGACTTGGAAAAATCAAGGAAGACCAGGTCGCCGATTTTGCTAAGCGAAAGGGAATCCCTGTAGAGGAAGCGACCAAGTGGCTCGCTCCGAATATCGCGGATGATTAAGTCCCTTGCCTGACCCCCAAAAGGGGGAATAGGTAGCTGATTTTCTCCCTCCCTTATGTGGAGGGTCGGGGCGGAGTTTTTTGCGTTAGGGATAGAGGCATTGTTGGAGCTCTTTGTAGCTGTCTCGAACGCAGTGTAGCGACAGCTGCGAAAGCGACTGCCGAAAGCCCGGTGGGCCGTCAGGCGGAAACGCCCAAATGAAAATAGAATAAAATACTAATTAATATCGACCCGAGTAAGAGTCCTCTTTGGGGGGCTAGGGGACCATTATGAAAATTACAGACCACATTAAAGAAGCCAAGGGGGAAACCTTGTTTTCGTTTGAAATCATACCCCCGGTAAAGGGGCATAAGATTCAGGAACTATACGATAATATCGATCCGTTAATGGAGTTCAAACCTCCGTTTATCGATGTGACGACCTCTCGCGAAGAATACGTTTATATTGACCGTAATGGCTTGCTGGATAAGAAGTTGACCCGTATGCGCCCGGGTACGGTGGGCATTTGCGCATCGATCAAGCACAAATACGATGTAGACACCGTACCGCACGTGCTTTGCGGCGGTTTTACCAAAGAGGAGACCGAGTATGTATTGGTCGATTGCCAGTATCTTGGCATCGATAACGTCATGGCGCTGCGTGGCGATGCTATGCGGGAAGAAAAATATTTTCAACCGGCGGAAGGAGGACACGAATACGCGATCGGACTGGTGGAACAGTTAAACGACCTGAATTGTGGCAATTACCTTCACGATACCATGGAGGGTACCAATTGTGCCGATTTTTGTATCGGCGTTGCCGGATATCCCGAAAAGCATTTGGAAGCCCCATCATTGCAATCGGACTTGAAACGCCTGAAGGAGAAAGTAGATGCCGGTGCCCATTATATCGTAACACAGATGTTTTTTGATAACAAGAAATACTTTGAATTCGTGGATGCCGCAAAGGCAATGGGAATAGACGTGCCCATCATCCCGGGAATCAAACCGATAGCGGTAAAACGGCATTTGAACTTGTTGCCACAGGTGTTTCGAATCGATATTCCTCAAGATCTGATCGATGCGGTCGATGGCTGCGAGAACAACAAAGCGGTGCGCCAGGTCGGGATTGAATGGGCGATTCAACAATCTAAAGAGCTAAAAGAAGCCGGTGTTCCGGTTTTACACTACTACTCCATGGGCAAGTCGGATAATATTCATGCAATCGCCTCGGCCTTGTTTTAGGTTTGTGCGGTGTTTGATGTTTGATGCTTGGTGCTCGGTGCTTGGTGCTCGGTGCGCGATGTTTGATGTTTATTGCTCGGAGCTCGGAGCTCGGAGCTCGGAGCTCGGAGTTCGGTGTTTGGTGCTTGGTACTTGGTGTTGCACTTCGACTGCGCTCAGTGTGACATGTTTGGTGCGAGGTGCACGGTGTTTGATGCTCGGTGCGCGGTGCGCGATGTTTAAAACTTGGGGTGCGGCGTCATTTCCTGAAAATTTTCAATTCACATTTGCTTAGTAAACAAAGTTTCGGGCTTTCATTCCCTCAGGATTTTTCATCCGCCCGCCAACGGACAAAAAGCATCTTCATTGTTTTAGGAAGTCCCTACTTTACTTAAGATACAATACCTCAAACCTCAAACCTCAAACCTCAAACCTCAAACCTCAAACCTCAAACCTCAAACCTCAAACCTCAAACTTCAAACTTCAAACTTCGCGCTTCAAACTTCACACTTCAAACTTCACGCTTCAAACTTCTCACCTTGCACTTCGAACCTCGTACTTCGCACTTCAAACTTCACGCTTCACACTCCGCACTTCAAACTTCCCACCTCGCACCACAAACTTCAAATTTTGCGCTTCGCACATAACACTTCGAGCTTCAAACTTCACGCTTCAAACTTCTCACCTCGCACCTCGCACTTTGAGCCTCGTACTTCAAACTTCACACCTAAAATATCACACTTCCCGCTTCGCGCTTCGTGCTTCAAACTTCTCACTTCGCACATCGCACTTCGAGCTTCTCACCTCGCACCTCGCACTTCAAACTTCACACTTCAAGCTTCAAACTTCAGACATCACATATCACACTTCCCACTTCCCACTTCCCACTTCGCGCTTCGCGCTTCGTGCTTCGTGCTTCAAACTTCTCACCTCGCACTTCAAACTTCGCGCTTCAAACTTCTCACCTCGCACTTCGAGCCTCGTACTTCAAACTTCTCACCTCGTACCTTGTAATTCGTATTTCGAATCTTGTATTTCTTCCTTCAAATGATACACCCAGTATTCCAGCACTGTTCCAAACTAATGGCGGCAGATGAAATATTTTGTATTTCGTACCGCCTACCTCGTCCTTCATTTTTACCTTTACGCCCCATGAGCCAAAAGGTTTTTTTCCTTTTCTTATTCGTGGTCGGTTTTTGCTTTTCGCAAGAAGAGAAAGCAAAGCGGCATTATGCATTCGATGCGAATGCATACTTTGGTTCCATCATTCTTCACAATCCCGATATTTCGCACTTGATCAACGAACATCCCGCCGGTTTTATGCTTGGGTACAACCGGAAGACTTTTGGGGAGCAGGAGTGGCAACAAGGCTACAATTATCCCGATTTAGGGGCCTCCTTCATCTATCACAATCCAAATAATGCCACCTTGGGGGAGAATTACGGATTGTACGCCCATTTCAATTTTTACTTTTTAAAACGCAATCTGCAGTTTCGTATCGGTCAGGGTATTGCCTATGCTACGAATCCGTATGACAGGGACACGAATTTTCGCAACAATGCCTACGGGTCCACCTTTTTGAGCTCTACCTTCTTGATGTTGAATTACCACAAGGAACGTATTTTTAGACGCCTGGGTTTTAGAGCGGGAATCTCGCTGGTACACTATTCGAATGCCAATGTTAGGGCACCGAATACTTCTACGAATACCTTGGCCTTGAATTTGGGGCTAACGTATTCCTTGTCGGAAGAAACCCCGGAATACATCGAACGGGAAAAGCAAAAAGTGACCGAACCGATTCGGTACAATCTTGCGTTTCGGACCGGTATTAACGAGAGCGACAATGTGGGTGCGGGACAATTTCCGTTCTATATTTTTTCGGGATACACCGATAAACGGTTAAGCCGAAAGAGTGCCATTCAGTTGGGGACGGATGTTTTTTTTAGTAATTTTTTAAAGGAATTGATTCGATATCAATCCATCTCCTTTCCGGAGAACAACGTTGCCGCCGATACCGATTTCAAGCGGGTAGGGGTTTTTGTCGGCCATGAGCTGTTCATCAATAAGTTGTCCATCGGGACGCAACTGGGGTATTATGTATACTATCCCTTTGATTTTGAAGGAAGGGTCTACAATCGCTTTAGTCTGAAACGGTATTTTGGTGATAAAGTTTTCGGGGTCATCAGTTTAAAATCACACGGCGCCGCCGCCGAAGCCGTGGAGTTCGGGGTAGGGGTGCGGTTGTGACAGTTTTGAGTTATGGGTTATGAGTTCAGGGTTATGAGTTTTGAGTTAAAGGTTATGGGATTACGAATGAGGTTTGAAAATAGGGATTACCCCCTCTCGGGGCTGTTAGGCATGTGCTCACATTTTTGGAAAGTACTGCTAGCGCTGCCTATCCTTTTGGTTCAAACAGCCTGCTCCTCCGAATCCGCCCCCGACTGTTTTCAGCGGGCGGGGGAAATCGAAAGACAGGAGATAGCGCTCCCCGATTTTTCAAAAATTACCGTGTTTGAAAATGTCAGTTTGGTGTTGCAACAAGGTGATGTGCAGAAAGTGGAAATCGAAACAGGGGAAAATTTACGGAACGAGGTAACGGCTACCGTAGAAGGTGACCGCCTGCTACTTCGGGATACGAACGATTGCAACTTTGTTCGTTCATACGGTACGACGATCATTTATGTGACTTCCCCCGCTATCAATGAAATTAGGAGCAGTACCGGCCGGAGGATTTCCAGTGAGGGCGTTTTGGCCTACCCGAATTTGACCCTATTCTCGGAAAGCTTTTTAAATCCCGAGTCCGAGACCACCGATGGACTATTCGATCTCGCGGTAGATACGGAAAACCTCACGGTCATCGTGAACGGAATCACCTATTTTAAACTGCGTGGGAATACCGAAAATCTAAATTTGACCATTGCCGCGGGGGACTCGAGGATCGAAGCCGAAAACCTTAGCGCTGAATCAGTGACTTTAAACCATAGGGGCTCCAACGATATGTTCGTTAACCCCCAAGAAGCTATCAATGGTGTCATTCGAGGTACTGGGGATGTCATCAGCTCCAATAGACCCGATTTGGTAGAAGTAGAGGAGTTGTACAAGGGAAAGCTGGTTTTCAAATAACGTGTTCGCGAGGAGCTTGAAATCCGATGAATTTTTGGATAAAGATGAAGCGACGCAGCGATCTGGTTGAAGTAGATCAATTATACAAGGGAAGGCTGATTTTCAGGGAATAGGAAACTTGTGGCTCCTCCCTTTGGATAAAGGGAGGTGGGTTTTTCGACTTTAGTGTCGAAAAACTCGGAGGGTTTGAAAGCCCAAGCCTTAAGACAGGCCATTCACATTTGGTATATACCGAAATTTGGGTTAGGATAAATTTTAGGCAGCAGAAGAAGCGATTCGATTTGGTTGAAGTCGAGCAATTAGACGAAGGAAGGCTGTTTTTCAAATAACGTCATCGCGAGGAGCTTGAACAAGAGTGAATTTTACCAAAAAGATGATGCGACGCGGCGATCTAGTTGAAGTCGAGCAATTATAGAAGGAAGGCTGGTTTTCAGGGAATAGGAAACTTCTGGTTCCTCCCTTTGGACAAAGAGAGGTGGGTTTTTCGACTTTAGTGTCGAAAAACTCGGAGGGTTTGAAAACCCAAGCCTTAAGACTGACCATTCACATTTGGGTATATACCAAAGTTTGGGTTAGGATAGATTTTAGGCAACAGACGAAACGAAGCGATTTGGCGCAAGTAGAGAGATTGTCCAGAGGAAGACCGTTTTTAAATAACGTCTTCGCGAGGAGCTTGAAATCCGATGAATTCTGGCAAACAGATGATGCGACGCGGCGATCTCGTGGAAGTAGAGCAATTATAGAAGGGAAGGCTGATTTTCATAGAATAGGAAACTTGTGGCTCCTCCCTTTGGATAAAGGGAGGTGGGTTTTTCGACTTTAGTGTCGAAAAACTCGGAGGGTTTGAAAACCCAAGCCTTAAGACTGACCATTCACATTTGGGTATATACCAAAGTTTGGGTTAGGATAGATTTTAGGCAACAGACGAAACGAAGCGATTTGGCGCAAGTAAAGAGATTGTCCAGAGGAAGACCGTTTTTAAATAACGTCTTCGCCAGGAGCTCGAACTCGAATGAATTTTAGGAAAAAGATGATGCGACACCGCGATTTGTACCAATACAGGACGCTAAGCCGAACACTAATTTGTACTATTTTGTAAGTATTTAACAGATGGCCGCGCTACGCCTGCCTTGCGGGCAGGCTTGCTCGCAATGACGAACTACATGAACCCTATCACCAAATACCTGAAAAACCTTTTCGCCTCGAAACGAGTTCTTGGCGAGGACGCGAATCTAAAGGGTCTTGCCAAAGCAGAGGCGCTATTACAAAATTTGGTCAACGACAATAAAGTACCCGGTATTTCCATTTCGGTGCTGAAAAAAGGGGAGACACTGCTCCAAAAAGGCTACGGCTATGCCGATATGGAGGCAAAAATTCCCGTAGATATCCAAAAAACCATATTTCGAATCGCCAGCGTTTCCAAACCGATCGCTGCCACCGCATTGGCCCATATGGTAGCAGAAGGCCGTATCGACTTAGACGCATCCTTTTACGACTACGTACCCTATTACCCCAAAAAGAAATGGGACTTTACCATCCGACAATTGGCAAGCCACACCGCCGGGATACGCGGATATCAAGGTACGGAATACGGACTCAACATACCATATTCCATAAAAGAGAGCATCGAAATTTTTAAGGACGATGAGCTGCTCTTCGAACCCGGCACCGATTACCTGTACAACAGCTACGATTGGGTATTGATTTCATTGGCGATGCAAGAGGCGAGCGGAATTCCGTTTGAAGCTTATGTAAAACAAAAGGTATTGCAACCCCTTGGGATGGAAGCTACTTTTGCACCGGTTTGTCCTGCTGAGCCTGTCGAAGCACTTTCTAAGGTAGCTAACTCACAGCTAAATGTGCAGCAAGACAAGATAAAGCATCGATTGACATCTTTCTACTCCAAAAACCGCTCAGGTTTTCGCAAGGCCATCCCCGTAAACAATTATTACAAGTTGGCGGGAGGTGGGTACCTTTCCACCAGTGCGGATATTGCGAGGTTTGGACAGGCATTTTTAGATGGGAGGATTTTGAATGAAGGGCTATTCGAACAGTTTCTTACCGCGACAACCGTAAATGGTAAATCCACTTACTACGGATTGGGTTGGCAGGTAAGCGAAGATAAAAACGGACGCCCTTTTTACGGTCATGTGGGGAATGGTGTAGGGGGCTATTCCAACTTTTTCGTGTACCCGGAACAGCAAATGGTTTTTGCGATTCTGGTCAACTGTACGAATCCCGATGTGCAGGATACCTTAGACGCCTTGGTCGATTGCTTGCTAAAAACGGTAGAAAATAATTATCTTGGTACTTCAACAACTTAGGCGGGGATGTTAAGAACAATAATCTTTTTGACACTTGTATTTTTTGGAGGTCAGCTTTATGGCCAATCCGCCATATCGGGGTATGTGCCTCAAGAAGATGGCTTGCCCACCCCCCAAGAAATCTATCTTTCGCAAATCGACCTGGAAGATCTTCCCGAATACAGCAAAGCAAAAAAAGTCTCCAAGACTACCATTGCAGAAAATGGCTTTTTCCAGTTCAATAAAGAATCGATTTCAGATACCGATGCCATTTACCGTCTGCACTATATGCAAATCGGGAATTCCAAAGACGATTCTTTGGTAGTAGACCATCTGTTTATGCTTTCGAATCGGGATAGCATTCATTTTAAAAAGAGTGTAGTTCCATTTTCCAACTATACTACGACCAATTTAGGCGACAAGGAGTGGCAGCGCTTACGGCAATTCGAACATCGCATACGCGAGGGTTATTATAAAAAGGAGGATAGTCTTTCGTATGCCTATGTCGGTAGCATGAAAACTTACGCCAAAGATTCCCTTCGAATTTTGATGGTCAAATTGATCGGCATCAAACAGTTGGACCACAAACGGTTGTTGGAAAAGGACATCGCCAAAAACCCGGAGTATTATGTCGCGCTATTGAAGGAATTAAAGGAAAGTGACATCGAACGCGCCGATTACCTATTCTTAGAGAACAAACTGGCCTTTTTGACCACTGAGGCCGCCGAAAGAAAGTATGCGACCAGTACCATCATCAATTGGCTTTTGGGCTTTGGAGTGGTGGCATTGCTGTTCCTCCTTTTCCGGAGGAGACGTACAAATAGCACCGCTGCCCTGTCCGATTTGAGCCGCCAGGAACGCAACATTCAAGGAATTATCCTCGAGGGGAAGAGCAACAAAGAGATTGCCAACGAACTTTTTATAAGTTTAAGTACGGTAAAGACCCATATTACCAATATTTATGGGAAGTTACAGGTGTCCAATCGCCAAGAGCTTTTGCGAAAAATGCAAAATTCATAGGGGGTACTAGTACCTAAATCAGACCACTTTCCCTGCTTCATTCTTGAAATTGCCTGTTACTTGCATCACAAACTTTCGGGATGCGCGGATTGTGGTTTTCATTATGTTCTCTTGTTGGCACATTGGTATGCGCTCAAAACACCTACGATATTTCCGGAAACATTACCGATGATCAAAACCAACTTGTTTCCATTGGGGACGCCCTATTGTTTCCTATTGCAAATGATACGCTCGTAGCCTATACTTCCATAATCGATGGGGCTTTCTTGATGCCGAATATTCCTGAAGGCAGTTATCGTTTGCGGGTCTCTTGTTTGGGCTTCGAAGATGTCGAGCAGAATTTGGTAGTAACGGGAAATTTGGTTGTATCCATCCAACTTGTAGCGCATACCACTAATTTGGAAGCTGTTGAGGTGGTCGCTGCAAGACCAGTGACCACCAATGAAAATGGAAATCTCAAAATAGATGTGACCAATCCCGTCTTTTCAGCCATTCCGGATCCCATGGAATTGCTATCGCGCTTACCCAATTTACAGGTGAGTCCGGACTGGGCCTCGGTAACGATCTTGGGCAAGGGAACACCCTTGGTTTATCTAGGAAACCAGCGCATATCCATGGAAGAATTCAATGCTCTTACCGTAGATGATATTAGTACTATCGAAATCATAAGAAACCCATCTGCCAAATATGAGGCGAATGGAAGAGCGGTGCTATTGATAACGAGAAAATCCAACCTATCGGAGGGGTTTCGACTGAACTTATCGGAGACTTTGTCCTTTAAGCGGAATTTCAATAATTACAGTAACATCAATGGTAGTTATCATTCCGGAAAAGTGACCTTAAAGGCCAATTTTGCCTATAATGACCTGTTGCAATGGGAAAGCCATCAATTCGAATTCGGGATACCGGATGCCGATATCTTTTCCGACTACCTCATTCTGGTCGATCGTAATGACAGAATAGAATTAAATGGGGGCGGGGGACTTTTTTATCAAATAAACGATACGGACTATTTTTCCGCGAATACCACCTTCCGATCACAGACCAATGATGTGATTATCGCTACAGATACTTTTTTGAGGCAAGGCAGCGAACAAGACGATATCCTAACGGAAACGAACAACCAGAACAACAAAAGATTTGGCAGCGCTAATCTGAACTACGCCAGAAAGTTGAATACCAAGACGAACGTCTTTGCAGGAATACAATACTCTTCCTATGAACAGCGCTTGGATACTGAAATTGCTAACAACTATAATACTACTGCTTTCGACATTTCCCAATTGCGAGAACAACGCTACCGTATCAATGTACTGACATACCGCATGGATTTTGATAAAAAACTCACAAATGATTTGAAGTGGGAATTTGGTGCCAATAATAGCATTGCCAGGGCAAACGCCCAGACCAATATCCAATTTCTTGAAACAGCCTCGAATCTCGAAATTGATTACGATTATTCCGAAAGCACCATTGCGGCATACACCACACTATCGGGAGAACTTGGTGAAAAAGTACAGTTCAACGGGGGTTTACGGGTAGAAAACAATACGGTAAAAGGGGAGGAGGAAGCAGAGAATATACCATTGGTGAATCGACGAAGTACTAATTTATTTCCCAAAGCGAACCTTACGGTCGAACTCGATAGTACAAAGCATTTGACCTTCAATTATGGTAAAAGTATTGATCGACCCAATTATTCCAGTGCAAGTTCGATACAGATTTTTTTTAACCCTTTTTTGGAAGGTGAGGGGAATGTGAATTTGCTGCCAACGGTGACTGAGGATTTATCTGCGGTATTTCAATTTGGAAATAATTCCCTTTCAATAGAGTACTTTAAACGTAAAAATCCTATTTACTACACAATAGGCTATACCATCGGGGAGGAAAGGGCCGTTTTTTCCCTTAAGAACCTCGAGCGGGAGTCTGGTCTCGATATCAATTTTAATTTTCCAATAACCAAGGGCATATGGACCTCTACAAATGCGGTTTCCTTGTCCAGAAGACGTATCCAAGATGCTACGGCCTCGGGAAAACCGGTTAAGCCCTATGTATATTTCTATACCGATCATCAATTTAAAATAGGAAAGGAAACAACGGTATCATTTGGGGCTTGGGGATTGACGAAACGTTCAGAAGGAATTTTTGAACGCAATGCAATGGTCGTATGGAATGCTGCACTAACCAAAACATTTTTTAAAAACTGGAATTGCGCTCTGCGATTCAATGATATCACGAGGGCGATGAATTATGAGGAAAGCTATGCAATCAATGGGGTCGTTGCAGATGGTGTATACTTTGTCGATGCCCAAGAGGTTGCCCTTTCTATTAAGTATACCTTTGGAAACAGTAAAGACCATGATTACAATAACAAAGAGGTCGACGAAAACCTGGATCGGATCAAATAGTCGATAAGGTATGGTGGTTTTAACACTTCCTTGTCATTTTGTTTAACGATTAATATTTAATTTTAAACAAAAATTTTATCATGAGAAAATTATTCTTCGGTATAGTATTATTTAGTCTGTGTGTCTCAAGCCTAGAAGCGCAGGAAATCACGATGTTCCCAGGGTCATTCGGTTATGAATTCTATCAGGATAAGGACAAACTGACCTATAAGGAAATCAATAAGATCATGAACGAGAGTACTGTTGCCGAAATGCACTGGCAGAAGTCCAAAAAACAATTGATCGGTGGTATGATCGCAGGTGCAGCTAATTTTGGTTCTGCTATCTGGTTTTTAGTCGAAGATCGCGATGGGAACAATGTAGTCGCGCCGGCCATAACCTTTTTGGGTACGGGACTTGTCAGCTCCATCTTCTATAAGTGCGCCATGAAAAACAAGAAAAAGGCCATTTTGGAGTATAATGACGCGCTAGGAAGCAAAACCGGTTTTCGTTTGGAACCGACTAGCAATCAATACGGGGTAGGTCTTGCGTTGAAGTTTTAAGGCCCGAAGCGTAATTTCAGGTCTGCATAGGTAGTAGCAGAAGGATAAATGTTATTTTAGTCGGTGAGGTCGGGACAACGTCTTGGTCTATTCGAATTCAATAACATTTTTCTTTCGCCATCATGAAATACTTCCCTTATTTCCTTTTTACATGTATTCCGATGCTCCTCATTGGCCAACAGGTTCAAAAGCTTGATGAGCTCTCCTCTGCCTACGCGAAACAATCGTTTCCGATGCTACAGGAGCTTTTAAGCATTCCGAACGATGCTTTTTTCCCAAAGGACATTGAAAAAAATATAAGTTGGTGCGAAAGCAACTTTAGGGCACGTGGTTTTACTTTAGAACGACTCGCTACCGAAACGGTTCCACTGCTGCTGGCCGAGCGAAAGCACCCAAAAGCAAAACAAACAGTGCTTATCTATTTACAATTGGATGGGCAACCCGTCGATAGTACACGATGGTTTCAAGGTAATCCGTATACACCCGTTCTCAAGGAAAAGGTTGCCGACGCATGGCAAGAATTGCCCTGGGATAATATTGCGGATTACGATGACGATTGGCGGGTTTTTGCACGATCGGCAAGTGACGCCAAGGGTCCGGTTGCCATGTTTTTGACAGCTTTGGACGCCATAGCGGCGGAGGGAATAGTCCCCAATTTCAATATAAAGGTCATTATGGACTTTGAGGAGGAATTGGGGTCTCCGCAATTACCCAAAGCCGTTTTGGAAAATCAGGAGGCCCTCAAGGCCGATATGCTCATTATCTTCGATGGCCCAAGACATATAAGCAATAAGCCTACGCTTACCTTTGGGGCGCGGGGTATCGCTACCATAACCTTGACCACCTATGGCCCCGTGGTACCACAACATAGTGGACATTTCGGGAACTATGCCCCCAATCCAGCTTTGCGATTGGCTAAGCTTTTGGCCTCGATGAAAGATGAGGGTGGTCGCGTGACCATTCCCGGATTCTATGATGGTATTTCTATTGATACCGACACCGAGAAAATATTGAAATCGGTTCCCGATAACGAATCGGAAATCAAAAATCGTCTTCAAATTGCTGCCACTGACGAGGTGGGGCGCTATTATCAAGAAGCGATCCAATACCCTTCCTTGAATATTCGCGGCATGCAGTCGGGGTGGATCGACGAAAAAGTGCGGACGATTATCCCAGGCTGGGCACGTGCGGAAATCGATGTGCGCTTGGTACTGGAGTCGGACCCAGAACGACTGATCAATCTCATCCGGGACCACATTGAAAACGAAGGCTATTTGGTTATCGACCGCGAACCTACCAAGGAGGAAAGGTTGGCACATGCCAAAATCGCCTCTTTTACTTCTGAAATCTCCTACCAATCGTTTCGTACCGATTTCGATTCCGAGGTGGGAATCTGGTTAACGAACGCTCTTGAAAACGCCTTTGGCGAAGAACCCATTCGTATTCGAATGAGTGGGGGTTCCATTCCGATTTCTCCATTTGTGAACACACTGGGTATTCCTGCGGTTACCGTTCCCACCGTAAACCGCGACAACAATCAACATAGCCCTAATGAAAATCTTAGATTGGGAAATTATCGGGAAGGCATCAAAACCATGATCGCGATTTTAGGGGAGAAATTATAAGCGTGTAAACAAGTGCGGTGTATGAATACTATTGAACCCAAGACAAGTTCGATTTTCAAACAGTTTAGCCACTCTGCTTATTGGTTTACTAGATATTTTTAAATAGCATCCCAAATATCCAAATATCCAAATATCCAAATATCCAAATATCCAAATAACCGAATAACCGAATAACCAAATAACTGGATTGCCCCGAAACATTAGGGCATTGCATTACAAAACCCATGGGTTGTAAATCCATCGCGGTGAAGTCTATTGCGTGAGCTCTGAAAACAAACTCTCCAGATTTTTATTTTTACTGCTGAGCTGAAGCGTCTTCAATTGGTTATCGTGCGCAAAATCAAATACGCTGGAACGCATGTCTTTCGAAGTATTGAAGGTAATTTCATAAACGAACCCCGCCACGTTTTTTACATGGGTCACGTGTGGTAATTTATATAAAAAAGCCTCCTCGACGCGATAATCGAATTCCACTTCGATAATTTGTTCATCGGCCTCTCGCAGGTCCGCCAACTTTCTATCCGCCACCAAAATCCCTTTATTGATAATCAATACGCGATCACAAACGGCCTCGACTTCTTTCATGATATGGGTAGACAGTAGTATTGTTTTCTCCTTCCCGATTTCCCGAATGAGTTTTCTGATTTCGAGCAACTGATTCGGGTCGAGTCCTGTGGTCGGCTCGTCCAGAATCAATACTTCAGGATCGTGCAGTAACGCCGCAGCCAAACCTACCCGTTGGCGATACCCTTTCGAGAGCTGTCCGATTTTCTTATGCGCCTCGGGTGTGAGTCCGGTTTGTTCGATTACCTCCGGAATACGGGAGCGCTCCGTTTTGTACACATCGGCATTAAAGCCTAAGTATTCCTTCACGTACATGTCCAGATAAAGAGGATTATGTTCCGGTAAGTAGCCAATGCTTTTCTGTACGTTCTTGATATCGTTTCGTACATCAAAGGAATTGACATGGGCCTCTCCGACATCGGCTTGATGGTACGTGGTCAAAATTTTCATCATGGTCGATTTCCCCGCACCATTTGGACCTAAAAAACCTACGATTTCACCTTTATGCAATGCAAAGGAGACATTATCGAGGGCTTTTTGGGTGCCAAAAGTTTTGGTAATGTTTTTGACGGTAATGGACATGAAGATATATTTCCATCAAAAATAAACAATAAAGTACTTCTTCCAATACTTCGATATTCTCGAACAAGAGGACGTTTTGCAAATGGATTGGCAAAGAATTCTTGCAGTACTACGGAAAACAAAAAAATAGGGATATAGAATTTGATTATTCAATATTATTCTTACTTTAGCCACTCGATAACAAAAAAATGATAAAGCAATATTTCTGGAACCGTTTCTATTTTTACTTCTTTTTTAAGGGAAGCACGAGACTGTTGTAGTATATTGAAATCAAAAATATAATATGGAAGTCTCGCAAAAAGCGGGACTTTTTTTGTTTTTATAATTCGTATGCGATTAAAAGTAGCCATCCAGGGAATCAAAGGTTCGAACCATCATCAGGTGGCGCGGGAATACTTTGATGATGATACCGAATTGCTCGAATGCATGTCATTCGATGCTTTGGTGGAAAGTCTATTGAACGGCACAGCCGACAAGGGCGTGATGGCGATCGAGAACTCCATTGCAGGTTCGATCATTCCCAATTACAATTTGATCTATCACAATAAGTTGCATGTAATCGGGGAACACTACTTGCACATCAACCACAACCTGATGGTCCTCAAGGGAAGTGCTATCGCAGATCTTTCGGAGGTGCGGTCACATCCTATGGCCTTATTGCAATGCAAGGAGTTCTTTAGAAATTATCCGCAAATAAAATTGGTCGAAGACGCCGACACTGCTGAGCCGGCAAAGCGCATACAAGAGGAACAACTGGCCCATGTTGCGGCCATAGCCCCCCAAGTTGCGGCGGAGCTTTATGGGTTGGACATCGTAGCGCCCAACATACAGACGATACAAAATAACGCGACCCGCTTTATCATTGTACAAACAAAAAACAAGCTGGTCGCGCAGATGGACGAGAAGTTTTCGGAAGACGGGGTCAACAAGGCCTCCGTACGCTTTATAACAGACCATAAACGCGGTAGTTTGGCGGCCATGCTCAACGTTATGAGCGATTGCAATTTGAACTTGACGAAGATCCAGAGTCTTCCAATTATCGAAACACCTTGGAAATACGCCTTCTTTGTGGATATCACTTTTGAAGGTTTTGCCAATTTTGAAAAGGCGAAATCATTGCTGAACATCATGTCGGAAGACTTTAAAGTGCTTGGGGAATATAAAAATGCCAGATTATGATACGTACGGCGGATAGGCTACATACGGTCGAGGAATACTACTTTTCGAAAAAGCTGAGAGAGGTGCGCGGGCTTTTGGCCGATGGCAGGCCTATTATAAATATGGGTATCGGAAGTCCCGATCTGGCTCCGTCGACCGCCATCATCGAAAGTATTCAAAATGCGGTTACCGATACGGGTGCACACCAATACCAGAGCTATCAGGGCCTACCGCAACTCCGACAGGCCATCGCTGATTTCTACAGCTTAAGATTTGGCGTTACAGCCGACCCAAATACCGAAATATTACCGCTAATGGGTTCCAAGGAAGGCATCATGCACATCAGCATGGCTTTTTTGAACCAGGGTGATGTGGTATTGATTCCGAACCCGGGCTATCCCACCTATTCAGCGGTGACAAAATTGGTCGGTGCGGTCCCAAAATTTTACAATTTGTCTTCGGATAACGATTGGTTTCCCGATTTAGAGGCCTTACAGTTGAAGGACCTGTCCAAGGTGAAAATCATGTGGGTCGGTTATCCGCATATGCCAACGGGAGCCACTGCGGATGAAGCCCAGTTTGAGAGGTTGATTGCTTTCGCTGAAGAAAACGACATCCTTTTGGTCAACGACAACCCGTATAGTTTTGTACTGAACGAGAGGCCGAAGAGTATTTTGGTGGTCCCCGGTGCCAAGAAAAATGTCTTGGAACTGAATTCCCTCAGCAAAACCTTTAATATGGCGGGATGGAGAGTGGGTATGGTCCTAGGTAGTTCAGAGCATATCAATGCCATATTGAAGGTGAAAAGCAATATGGATTCTGGAATGTTTTATGGTATTCAAAAGGGAGCCATCACGGCACTAAAAAGTAGCCAACAATGGTTCGCCGATTTGAACAAAGTTTATTCCTCACGGAGGGAATTGATTTTTAAATTGGCGGACAAGTTGAATTGTACCTATGACAAAAACGCGGTGGGATTGTTCGTTTGGGCAAAACTACCCGAAGGAAGTAAATCCGCGGAAGACGTCATTGATGAGGTGCTATATGATAAAAATATTTTTATCACACCGGGGACCATTTTTGGTAGTAACGGGGAAGGCTATATTCGCTTTTCGCTCTGCGTACCAGAGGAAAAAATCAAAGAGGCGATCGGAAGATTTGAGAAATAAGATCTAGCTGATAACAGGCTGGTATAGTTTCTAAGGTCTAATAGCTAACATATATTTACATGAACATATTCATTATCGGTATCGGATTGATCGGCGGCTCTATGGCGAAGGACATCAAACGCCTGCGTCCCGATGCCAAGATTTACGGCATCGACACAAATTCTTCGCATGTAGAGGAGGCCTTGGCATTGCAAATCATCGACGCAAAGGCTGATTATGATGAGCTTTCCTCGGCAGACATGGTCATCGTAAGTATTCCGGTGGATGTGCTTTTGACAGAACTCCCTAGGATATTGGACGCGGTAAAAGACGATTGTGTAGTATTCGACGGTGGTTCTACCAAGAGTTTGATCTGTAAAACAGTTGAAAACCATCCGAAGAGGAGAAATTATTTGGCCTGTCACCCCATTGCCGGAACCGAGTTTTCTGGTCCATCGGCGGCAATAGAAAATCTGTACGATGGCAAGACAAACATTATTTGTGAGGTTGAAAAAACGGCATTTAAACTACAGGAAAAAACCTTGGAGCTATTTCAGCAAATGGGTATGCGTATTCGATACATGAATCCCGAAGCGCACGATAAGCATATCGCTTATGTGTCGCATTTGTCACATATCAGTTCCTTTATGTTGGGAAAGACGGTTATCGAGAAAGAGAAAAACGAACGCGATATTTTTGACATGGCGGGAAGTGGTTTTGAAAGTACGGTGCGGTTGGCAAAAAGCTCCCCCGCGATGTGGACACCGATATTTGAACAGAACAAAGAGAACGTAATAGAAACCCTGGAGGAATATATCGGAAACCTCCAGGCCTTTAAAGAATTGTTGGTTGAGGATGACTATAAGGGTATCTATAAGGAAATGAACGACACGAACAAGATCAAAGGCATATTGAATGGTATTCCGTTGAATAAAAAGTAGTTTTTTGTAGACAAGACCTGCCTGCCGGCAGGCGGGGACAAGAGGCTTTTTTGGAGGATGCAAAATGCGTAAAACTTCTCCTTTTTAGGGAAAAGTAAGGCTCTTGGTGCCGTGGAGCCGTTTCAAAAAAAATATACAATACGAACCGAAAATAAAAGCAAGAAATAAATCAATTAAAATGGAGAATACAAAGGAAATGAGAACATGGTTGGATGATATGGCATTAGATCATCCGCTAGTCATAGCAGGGCCATGTAGTGCGGAGACGGAAGCCCAAGTGTTGGGAATTGCCCATAGTTTGAAGGATACCGACGTCAACTATTACCGTGCCGGTATCTGGAAACCACGTACGCGCCCCGGAAATTTTGAAGGTGTAGGTGCTTTGGGTCTAAAGTGGTTGCAGAAGGTCAAAGAGGAGACCGGTCTTAAAACGGCTACAGAGGTAGCCAATCGTGCCCATGTAGAACTGGCGTTGGAACATGATATCGACTTACTTTGGGTTGGCGCCCGTTCGACCGTGAGTCCGTTTATTATGCAGGAATTGGCCGATGCTATGGCCGGCACCGACAAGGTTGTTCTGGTAAAAAATCCGGTAAATCCCGATTTAGCCCTATGGCTGGGCGGAATCGAGCGTTTGCATACGGCCGGTATTAAGAAGTTAGGGGCGATTCATAGGGGGTTCTCTACCTACGAAAAATCGAAATATAGAAACATACCGGAATGGCAATTGGCCATCGAATTTCAGAACAAATTTCCGGATTTGCCTTTGATCAACGACCCCTCGCATATTACCGGAAAGCGGGATATGATTTTCGATGTATCGCAAACTGCCCTGGATCTTAATTTCGATGGTTTAATGATCGAAACCCATCACGATCCGGACAATGCATGGAGCGATGCCGCGCAGCAAGTTACTCCCGAACGTCTAAAGCAGATCATGCGTGATCTCAAAATTCGCAAAGAGTCCGATCCGGAAGCGGAGTACAATAGCCAATTGAGCAATCTACGGGCTCAGATCGACGTAATCGATAACCAATTGATCGAAAGCATGGGGAAACGCATGAAAATTTCGGACGGAATAGGCGAATTGAAAAAACAACGCAATGTAGCCGTACTGCAATCGAACCGATGGAACGAAATTTTAGGCAAAATGATATTGGAGGGCGAGAGCAAGGGCTTGAGCGAAGAATTCGTTTTACGAATGTTCAAGGCCATTCACCAAGAATCGATTAACCATCAGGAGAAAATAATAAAATCATAGGCATACCAAATAAGAATTGAATTGGCGGGATAGACAGTAAATGTTTGTTCCGCCTTTTTTTTACCGTTCCCCAAAAAGAAAAGTCGTTATTTTGTAGCACAGCGAAACCGCTGACAAGTAATCGCAACAAATGAAGGGTACCGTATACAAATCTACCGGAAGCTGGTACAGCGTGAAAACCGAAAACGGTGACTTTTACGAATGTAGGATCAAAGGTAAATTTCGCATAAAGGGCATAAAAAGTACGAACCCAGTCGCCGTTGGCGACGTAGTCGAGTTCGAATTGGAAGAATCCGATGAAGATGCCGTAGGTACGATTTCCAGAATTGAGGAACGCCGTAATTACATCATCCGGAAATCGGTCAACCTATCCAAACAGACCCATATTATCGCGTCCAATCTCGATGTGGTTTTTTTATTGATTACCCTGAACAATCCAACAACCTATACCATCTTCATCGACCGGTTTTTGGCCACAGCCGAAGCCTATGATATTCCAGTGGTGTTACTGTTCAATAAAATTGACACCTATTCCGATGACGAGTTGATGGAAATCAAATTTCTGGCAGCGCTCTATCGTGAAATCGGGTATACCTGTATCGGGATTTCAGCAACAACGGGCAAGAACGTCGATGAGGTGAAGAAATTGATGAAAGGAAAGACCTCGATGTTCGCTGGGCATTCCGGGGCGGGAAAATCCACCTTGGTCAATGCCATATCGCCTGAGTTGGATTTAAAGACCGCCGAGATATCCGATCAGCATTTGCAGGGAATGCACACCACGACCTTCGCCGAGATGTACGATTTGGATTTCGGGGCACGTATTATCGACACGCCGGGGATAAAAGGTTTTGGGGTCGTTGATATGGAGAAGGACGAGATCGGGGATTATTTCCCTGAATTTTTCAAATTGAAGGTCGACTGCAAATTCAATAATTGTTTGCACTTGGACGAGCCCAACTGCGCCGTAAAAAATGCTTTGGAAGAGGAGACCGTTTCCTGGATTAGATACCGCAGCTATGTGCAAATGGTCGCCGGGGATGATCACACCTACAGAATAGACGAACATGGAAAAAAAGAGGACTAGTTCCCGTTCCTTTTCAGGGGCAAAAATGAGAAAGGTGCCATGAGAACGGTATTACAAAGAGTATCGAGGGCTAGCGTTACCGTAGATGGGAAAGTCGTTTCCCAAATTCAGTCCGGGTTGCTACTCCTTCTAGGAATCGAGAGCCAGGACACCAATGAAGATATTGAATGGCTAACCAGAAAAATAGCCAATCTTAGGGTTTTTAATGATGCCGAAGGCACGATGAACCGTTCTTTGCTCGATACGAAGGGCGATGCCATTGTGGTGAGCCAATTTACCCTCCATGCCAGTACTAAAAAAGGGAATCGCCCATCCTATATGAAAGCAGCGCCACCGGCGATTGCCATACCATTGTACGAGCGATTTATTTTTCAATTGGAAAAAGTGATGGATAAAAAAGTAGGCACCGGTGTTTTCGGGGCCGATATGAAAATCGAACTTATAAATGATGGGCCGGTGACCATAAGCATTGATACCAAGAACAGGGAATAGAGTGTTTTCGTCGATTAATTGCTATGATTCTGTAAGAAAAATACGTGCTTTGCATTATATTCTTCAAACGAAACCTCCGACCAAAATCAATGCGTTTACTTATCTTTTTCAATGCCTTCCTTTGCTTTAGCATTTCCGTAGCCCAAGACATTGACTACCAATTCCTGTCCATACCCAAAACCCTTACCCAGCATGCCAATGCGGTAGTAAGATTGAATGAGAGCATTGTAAATATCCAGTCTAGGGAACTGATGGTCGTAAAGCGAAAAAAAGTGGTTACGGTACTCAACTCGAAAGGTGACCAGTACGCACTAATGTACGTGGGATATGATAAGGGCAAGAAAGTAAAGGATATCCAGGCCGTAGTTTATGATGAATTCGGAAATGAACAGGAGAAAATCAAGGAAAATCGATTTCGAGACGTCAGTGCAGTAGATGGTGGTACTCTCTATTCTGATTCAAGAGTTAAATACTTTCCCTTTACGCCCATTGACTATCCGTATACTATTGAGGTAACAAGCGAGGTGGTCACTAAAAATACAGGTGAAATAATTCCGTATTGGAGTTTTCTGGAAGACTTTATGGTCAGTACAGAAAAAAGTAGGTTAGTTATTAACGTGGCTTCTCTGGATATGAAGCCTACTTTTAAAGAAAAGAATTTTGGGGAGTATGATATCGAAAAGAAAGAGTTACCCAATTCTATCGTCTACCAGGCAACTAATTTGGCGGCCATTGCCGAGGAAAGTCCCTGTCCGAGTTTTAACAAAGTCGCCCCTGGGATACTAATACGCCCAATTAAATTCAACTATGAGGGATACGAGGCCGAGATTAATAATTGGAACGATTTAGGCCTTTGGATGCACGAAAATTTATTGAAGGGACGTGATGAGCTAACCTCTGCTTCCGTACAAAAAGCAAATTCCTTGGTTGAAAATATTACGGATGATTTAGAGAAAGCTAAGATTATTTATAAGTACGTTCAGGAAAACACAAGATATATCAGTGTTCAAGTGGGCATAGGTGGAATTCAGCCCATAAGCGCCATAGAAGTAGGTCGTTTAAAATACGGCGATTGCAAGGGTCTTTCGAACTACACGAAGGCACTCTTAAAAGCGGTAGGGGTAGAGGCATTTTATACACATGTGGAAGCTGGATCGCAACGGGTAGACTTTGAAGAAGATTTTCCGGATTTGGCGCAGGGCAATCATGTAATTCTTGCGATACCCTATAAAGGCGCATATTATTGGATCGATTGTACTTCTCAGACCCATCCTTTTGGATTCGTCGGGCGCTTTACAGATGGTCGAAAAGTACTGGTCATCAAACCAAACGGAGGCGAGCTGGTTAGAACCGTAAGCTATAATAATTCCGAGAACTATCAGAAGACCATCGCCACCTATCGATTAAGCGCGAACGGAGGGATTATTGGCAAGGTCACCAGGCAGACCAAAGGAACACAGTACGACAGTCACTTCAGAATAAAGGATCAGACCAAGGAGGTTATTACGGATTATTATAAAAAAAACTGGGATAATATTAATAATCTGGTTATTGACCATTACGAATTCGAGAATAATACTGACGATGTGGAATTTGATGAAAAAATAGGGCTTTCGGCAGTTGATTACGCTTCAAAGACTAATAATCGGCTCTTGTTTTCCCCAAATGCCTTTAATAGAATTACCACTGTTCCAAAGCGTTACAGAAATCGCAAGTTGCCGTTTGATATTCAACGGGGATTTTTGGACGAAGATGTTTTCGAGATAATGCTACCAGATGGTTTCGAAGTCGAGGCCATTCCTGAAAAGATCATCCTTGAAAACCAATTTGGAAGGTATTCATCCGAAGTAGAAATGATTGACAATAAATTGGTGCTAAAGAGAACATTCGCATTGAAAGATGGTCAATTTCCAAAAGAAGATTACGCAGCTTACCGCGATTTTATGAAAGTAGTGGTCAAGAATGATGCTGCAAAGATTGTCCTAAAATCAGAGTTATGAAATCTATTGTAAATTATCCAATTTATCTGGCAGTGTTATTATTGGTTCAGTTTTCTTCGGCACAAACGGTCGAATTTGGTGAGCTCAGTATGGAAGAACTGACCGAAAAAGAATATCCTTTCGACAAGCAGGCAACTGCCGCGATTCTCTACAGTAAAAGGGATACTTATTATTATTCAAATAACGGAGGCAGTCAACTTGTTACCAAAATCCACAAACGTATTAAAATATACTCGAAGGAAGGTTTTGAGCATGCCACGGAATATATCAACCTCTTTGCGAGCAGGTCTGATCAAGAGGTGGTGCGGAAGTTAAAGGCGATTACCTATAATCTCGTAAACGGGGAGATTGTTCAGTCAACCTTGGATAAGGACCAGATATTTGAATCGGAACTTAGCTATAACTACAACCAAACCCGATTTACGATGCCAAACGTTAAACCGGGATCTATAATCGAATTTAAATACCAGATAGTTTCTCCCTTTATATGGAATATCGATGAGTATCGTTTTCAAGCCGATATTCCAATAAAACGTATCGAAGCCCAATTGCGGACCCCTGAAGGCTTTAATTTTAGACAGAACCATAAAGGATATTTGATAATCACGCCTAAGGTGGAAACGAAAAGAGATAGTCGGATTAATATGAACGTGGTAGTGCGCTCTTTCGAACTTAAAAATGTACCAGCATTAAAGGAAGAACCTTTTGTTGATAATATCGACAACTACCGTTCTGGGGCACAGTTTGAACTGGCCTCCATCAACATACCTGGAGTTCTCTATAAAAGCTATGCCCATACCTGGGGTGATGTGGCAAAGACTATCGGGAGCTCCGATGACTTTAAGAATCAGTTGGATAAGACTCGGTCTTTTGATGATAAGTTGGATAACCTTCTTGCTGGAAAAACCGATCAATTGGAAAAAGCCAAAGGGCTGTTCAAACATGTTAAAAGTACTATTACCTGGAACGGAGGGGATGGTAAGTACTTTCAAAACGGTATTAAAAAGACTTTGAAAGAGAAAAGAGGAAATGCGGGTGACATTAACCTACTTTTGGTCGCCATGATGCGGTATGCCGGCATCGATGCAAACCCCGTAGTAATTAGTACCAAAGATAATGCGATACCTTTTTTGCCCACCTTGGAACGACTCAATTACACCATCGCCTATGCTAAAATAGATGGAATGGATTATTTTATGGATGCGACGGCCGAATTTAGCGACTTGAACCTATTACCTATCAAAGATTACAATTGGAAAGGCCTGTTAATCGACAACGAAAAAATGAACTGGAAGCAAATCGATATGGTTTCTCCGGCAAAGGCGTTGAACATGTATGTGATGGATATTAACTTGCAGGAAGATGGGTCGGCCAATGGAAAATATCAATCGAGATTTACCAACCATGGGGCATACGCGTTTAGGTTGAAATACAAGGATAATAATCTAGACGACTTTCTAGTGAATCGGGAAACCGAGTTCGATGACATTGAAATTTCAGATTATCAAATTGAAAACGTGGAAACCTATGAAGGTCCGGTTTCGGAATCTTTTAATTACCTGCTTGAAAATTCAGCTGAGGTCATTGGCGAAAAGATTTATTTTCGGCCAATGTTATTTATGAGGGAAAAAGAAAATCCGTTCAAAAAGGAAATTCGCGAATATCCTGTTGATTTTGGTTATTCTTTTCAGGAAAAATATCTTATTAATATTGCCGTGCCCGAGGGCTACAGTGTCGAGTCGATTCCGGAGGATGTTAAACTCGCTATTCCGGATGGTCTGGGCAGTTTTAAATATATGATACGCCAAAATGCCGGACAAATTCAATTATCAGTTATATTTGATATCAATAAAGCAATGATTTCTGCCGTAAATTACCCCTATTTAAAGGAGTGTTTTAAACAGGTGATTACTAAGGAAAACGAGCAGATCGTGCTTACTAAAAATAGCAATGAGCCTACAAGCAGCACAGCAGGCGGTCGATAACTGGATAAAAGAACACGGGGTTCGCTACTTCAATGAACTCACGAATATGGCCCAGCTTACCGAAGAGGTAGGCGAAGTGGCTCGTATCATAGCCAGAAGGTATGGCGAGCAAAGTGAAAAGGAATCCGATAAGGATAAAGACCTGGGTGAAGAATTGGCAGATGTGCTCTTTGTCGTACTTTGCCTGGCCAACCAAACAAATATTGATCTGCAAAGCGCATTCGATCATAAATTAGCTTTGAAGACAAAGCGTGATCATGACCGCCACCAGAACAACGAAAAGCTCAAATAATACTATCTTTGGGCTTTTGTTTTCCTAAAACCATCCTTTTGAAATTACACCTTTCCCGTCCGAGCGATTTACGATTGAATGCCTCAATTGCGATTACCGGCTCGAAGAGCGAATCGAACCGTTCCTTACTGCTAAAAGCGCTTTATCCCAATTTGATGATTTCCAACATGTCCAATTCCGATGATGCCGACGTGATGCAAAAGGGATTGGCAGTGAGCCACGGTTTGGTCGACATTCACCATGCGGGAACGGCCATGCGTTTTTTAACGGGCTATTTTGCCTCCCAAGAGGGAAAGGAAGTCACTTTGACCGGTTCGCAACGTATGACCGAAAGACCGGTGAAGGTATTGGTCGATGCACTACGAACGCTAGGGGCCGATATCGAATATCTAAAGGACGAAGGCTACCCGCCCATTAAGATAAAGGGTAGAAAGTTGACCGAAAGGGAGGTCAGCCTTCCAGCCAATATCAGTAGTCAGTATATCTCATCTTTATTGCTTATCGCACCGAGTCTTGAAAACGGATTGGAATTGGAATTGATCGGTAAAATTACTTCGGTACCGTACATTAGAATGACCTTGGCACTATTAAGCGAAATAGGCATTGTGAATTCATTTGAGGGCAATACGATACAGGTGATGTCGAAGACCTCGGTCGCCGATAAAACGCTTACTGTAGAATCCGATTGGAGCTCGGCCTCCTACTTTTACGGGAGCATTGCCCTCGCAGAGGTGGGCTCGGAAATCACCTTGTCCGCTTATAAAGAAAGCAGCTTGCAAGGGGACAGCGTTTTAGCAGAAATTTACAAGGACCTAGGGGTAGAGACAACCTTTGGGAATGACCGAATCACACTACGTAAAACGGTCGATGAACGACCGGAAATATTGAAGGTTGCCTTGCACAACGCACCCGATATTGCCCAAACTATCGCTGTTACCTGTTTCGGGTTGGGAATAGCATGCCATTTGACCGGACTTCATACCTTAAAAATCAAGGAAACCGATCGATTGGAAGCGCTTCACACGGAATTGTCCAAATTGGGTGCCGACATATCGGTTACCGATGCCGAGCTGCGGCTTTCCCCGTCTCAAGAAATTCGTCAAAACATGGCGATCGACACCTACAATGACCATAGAATGGCTATGGCCTTCGCGCCGCTGGCGATAAAGACATCACTTTTTGTGAACGACGCTGGAGTAGTCTCCAAGTCATATCCCGATTTCTGGAAAGATCTCAAAACCTTGGGATTCCAAATCACCGAATCCTAAACGGCAATATAATAGGGCATTTACTTGACAACCCCTATCTTAGGGTCGTATATTTGCATCCGCAAACAAATAAATTCACTTCAGTTAATGAAACTATCACACTTTCACTTTGAATTGCCCGAGAACTTACTGGCAGAATATCCTGCTGAAAATAGAGACGAGTCAAAACTTATGGTCGTTCATAGGGAGACGGGCAAAATCGAGCACAAAATGTTCAAAGATCTCATTGATTACTTTGATGAGGGTGATGTTATGGTGCTGAACAATACCAAGGTGTTTCCAGCGCGACTGTACGGAAACAAAGAAAAAACCGGTGCCCGTATCGAGGTGTTCTTACTCAGGGAATTAAATGAAGAACAGCGCCTTTGGGACGTTCTGGTCGACCCTGCCCGTAAGATTCGTATCGGCAATAAGCTCTATTTTGGCGATGATGAGGATTTGGTGGCCGAAGTAATCGACAACACGACCTCTAGAGGTAGAACGCTCCGATTTTTATATGATGGTTCTTACATCGATTTTAGAAGAAAACTACGTGCATTGGGTGAAACACCGCTGCCCAAATACATTAAAAGAACGGTAGAGCCGGAAGATGAGCAGCGCTACCAGACCATTTATGCCAAACACGAAGGCGCGGTTGCAGCGCCTACGGCAGGGCTTCACTTTTCAAAACATTTGCTGAAGCGTTTGGAAATCAAAGGGGTCGACTTTGCCGAATTGACGTTGCACGTCGGTCTAGGTACTTTTAATCCCGTGGAGGTCGAGGACCTTTCAAAACATAAAATGGATAGCGAAGAGTTGATCATAGACGAAAAAGCGACTGAAATCGTTAACAACGCAAAGAACAAAAAAAGAAGAATCTGTGCCGTGGGTACGACCGCTATGCGTGGACTCGAAAGTGCCGTGTCGTCGAATCACATGTTGAATACCTTTGACGGATGGACGAACAAATTCGTTTTTCCACCCTATGAATTCAGTATCGCCAATGCTATGGTCACCAATTTTCACCTACCGAAGTCGACTTTGATGATGATGGTGTCCGCTTTTATGGGTCATGATTTGATGAAGAAATCGTACAAAGAGGCCATACTAGAGCAATACAAGTTCTATTCGTATGGTGATGCCATGTTGATTATTTAAGACGTTTTTTTGATTCCCGCAAAGTAGGGAAGCTTTTGACAAGTAGAATTTACGTTAATTTATAAATTCCAATCCCTCTTTATAATTTTATGGATGTAAAGAGGGATTTTTATATCTCAACCGATGGATACCAAAAAGAAAGACATACGCGCCCTGACCAAAGAGCAGTTACGCGACTTTTTTGTCTCCAAAGGCGATAAGGCTTTTCGCGGTAATCAGGTGTATGAGTGGCTTTGGCAGAAGGCCGCGTATTCTTTTGAGACAATGACCAATATCTCAAAAGAGACCCGTGAGATGTTGGAAAGTAACTTCGTGATCAACCACATCAAGATCGATCAAATGCAGCGCAGTAAAGACGGTACGATTAAGAACGCCGTACGTCTTCACGACGATTTGGTCGTAGAATCCGTTTTGATTCCTACGAGTTCTCGAACCACTGCCTGTGTCTCGAGTCAAGTAGGCTGCAGTCTCGATTGCAAATTCTGCGCGACTGCTAGACTAAAGCGCATGCGCAATCTGAATCCCGATGAAATCTACGACCAAGTGGTCGCCATAGATAACGAAAGTCGCTTGTACTTCGATAGGCCGTTGAGCAATATCGTATTCATGGGAATGGGCGAGCCGCTTATGAACTACAACAATGTACTTAAAGCGATAGATAAGATCACTTCCCCCGAGGGGCTAGGCATGTCGCCCAAACGCATTACCGTTTCTACTTCGGGTGTACCAAAGATGATTCGAAAAATGGCCGATGAACAGGTAAAGTTTAAATTGGCGGTTTCGCTTCATTCTGCCATTGACGCCATTCGAACGTCGATTATGCCTTTTAATGCTACGTTTACGTTGACCGATTTGCGGGATGCTTTGCAATATTGGTATACCAAGACCAAAAGTAGGATCACCTACGAATACGTCGTCTGGGACGGCATCAACGATACTCAGAACGATGTGAACGCTTTGGTCGATTTCTGCCGTTTTGCACCTTCAAAGGTGAATTTGATCGAGTACAACCCAATCGATGACGGCGAATTTCAACAGGCTGGCAATAAAGCGATCGATATGTACGTCGATACGCTGGAGCGAAATGGCATCACCGTTACGGTAAGACGCTCTAGGGGCAAGGATATCGATGCGGCATGCGGACAGTTGGCCAATAAGCAGTAAATAGTTCTTAGCTGGCAAGGAAATAGCGGTAAAGAGTTTGTATAAAATCTTTGATTTTGAGCGGAGTTAATAGCCCGGCAAAAAGTATAGATTTTGACAGCACTTCGAATGAAAATTGGGAAAGTTAAGATGTGAAAGTTGAATTTATGTCGGGCTTTTTTGCTTAACTAGAGTTGCACTTTTGCACTTTGCACCATTTCGTATCTCGTACTTCGTATTTCGTACTTTTATTCACTTCCTTTTCCCTAATTTTATATTTCCCCAAACAAAACGTTGCTATTTGAAAGTCGTATCCCAAATAAAGGATCCCATACGGGAAGAAATGGAACTTTTTGAATCGAAGTTCCGCGACTCGATGACTTCCAAAGTGGCCCTCTTAAATAGGATTACCTACTACATCGTCAATCGGAAAGGCAAGCAAATGCGGCCTATGTTTGTTTTTTTGACCGCAAAGCTCCTCAATAAAGGTCAAGTGAACGAGCGTACCTATCGGGGAGCGGCCGTTATTGAATTGATACATACCGCCACCTTGGTGCACGACGACGTGGTCGATGAAAGCACCAAACGACGTGGCTTCTTCTCTATAAATGCCCTTTGGAAAAATAAAATAGCAGTGTTGGTCGGTGATTTTTTGCTGTCAAAAGGGTTGCTACTTTCCATTGATAATGGCGATTTTGATCTATTACGGATTATCTCCGTTGCGGTACGCGAGATGAGCGAAGGGGAATTGTTGCAAATCGAAAAAGCACGAAGACTCGATATTACCGAAACCGTTTATTACGATATCATTCGTCAAAAAACGGCGACCCTGATTGCAGCTTGTTGCGCATTGGGCGCATGTTCTGTCAAACCTGATTCGCCTGATGTGGAGACATTTCGCAGGTTTGGTGAACTTTGTGGCATGGCGTTTCAAATAAAGGACGACCTGTTCGATTATGGTAATGAGGCAATCGGTAAGCCTACGGGTATCGATATCAAAGAACAGAAGATGACATTGCCGCTGATACATGTCCTGAACATCTGTTCAAAAGCCGAAAAAAAGTGGTTGATCAATTCCATTAAAAATCACAATAAGGATAAGAAGCGCGTAAAAGAAGTGATCGGCTTCGTAAAGGAACAGGGTGGTTTGGATTACGCCGTACAGAAAATGCTGGCGTACAAGAATGAAGCCCTAGAGTTACTGACCGCGTACCCCGAATCGGAGTATAAGGCCGCCCTGGAATTAATGGTGAACTACGTGGTAGACCGTAAAAAGTAATTACGTAAACTAAACTTAAGCGCGTTTGACTAATGACCGGGAAGGTCGATTTTTTGCGTAACCAAAGGCTAGGACCTTACCACGGGGTCTAGAATATCCGATTTTAGGCGCTATTGAAAATTTTTTCAAAAAAAATGGACCTCCGGGCAACGTTCTTGAACTTCTCCTCGTCTATGCTAATAGAAGACAACCAAAACCACATTGAAAATCATCAGATTTTATACAAATGAGAAACAGCTGATCAAAAGGTCGGCGTCGGGCAATCGAGAGGCCCAGCGGCATCTGTACGACAAATATGCCCCAAAAATGCTCGGCGTGTGCCGGCAGTATATCAAGGATATACAATTTGCGGAAGATGTGATGATCGGGGGTTTTGTAAAGGTCTTTTCACATTTAAATGATTTCAGGTTCGATGGAAGTTTTGAAGGATGGATACGTAGGATTATGGTACGTGAAAGCATTTCGCACTTGAGAAAAAGACAATTCGTGGTCTATGACGATGCGGTCTATGACAGGACCGCCATCCCAAGCGATACCATAGCTTCGGATTTGGATGTAGCGCATATTCAGAATTTAATCGATGCGCTTCCGGAGGGCTACAGAGCGGTATTCGTACTGTTCGCAATCGAGGGGTACTCCCACACTGAAATAGCGGAAACCCTGAACATTTCGGAAGGAACATCAAGATCGCAATTGTTCAAGTCGCGAAAAATGCTCAAGGAAAAATTAAAGCAGCAAAATATTATTGGTTATGGCACCGAATAAATTTGAGAAACATATAAAAAAGCAGCTTGAAGAGCGGGAGATAGCTCCTTCATCAAATGCATGGGAGCGCTTGTCGGAGCAATTGGATGCCACTGCTCCACCATCTAAAAAAAGCAACGTTTTCTGGTATGGGGTAGCGGCCAGTTTCATCGGCGTTTTGATCGTCTCGGTTCTCTATTTTGGCTCTGGAAGGCCGGCCGCTGGTACAGATATCCAAATTGTTGATACCTATAAAGAAGCAAACGAAATCGAAACGATAACAACCGACGCTAGGGAAAGTAAAAATGAAGAAGTAGTCGTCGAAAATGATCGGGTAGCGGAACAGCCCAGTACCGTTGTCAAATCGCTGGATATTAATCAAGTTCAGGCAACAAAAAATAAAACGGCCTCGGTATCGGAAATTGAAAATACACAGGATGTAGTGGTGAAAAAGACAAAGGCACCAAAAGATCTGAAAAGCGAAATCATCGAGGCCAAAATTATTGAAATAGTCGCGGCAGCCGATTCCCTAGAACTGGGTAATACCGCCCTGACCAATGCCGAGGTAGATAGTCTATTGCGAAATGCCCAAGAAGAACTATTACGTGATAAGATGTTCGCCCAAAACGGGTCGGTCGATGCCATGGCCTTGTTGGCCGAAGTTGAGGACGAACTAGACAAAACATTTCGTGATCAAATCTTCGACTCGTTAAAGGAAGGATTTTTTAAAGTACGTACTGCAGTTGCCGATCGCAACAAATAATATTCATCAATCATTAATCTTTGGTTCCATTCACCCCTTCAATGGGAGGGGTGCGTGCGAACTGAACAAATCAACATCATTATGAGAACCATAACAACTTATTTTCTAATTTTCTTATTAGGTCTTTTCACCCAGAGCATTATGGCCCAAGAGAAAGATCATTATCAGAAAAAAATTGAGATACTCGAGTCCTTGAAAGAAAAGATTACGGTCAGTGAAAAGGAGTCTTTAAAAATTGAAATAGAGAACATAAATGAGCGATTGAAGGATAATGCCATCAGTAGTGAGGAGGCAAAAATCCTAAAGGAAGATGCGGCGAAAAAGCATGCCTTGAATATTGAAAATAGAATTGCTATTTGCGACAATAAAATCGCTCTTCTCAAGCGGAAGGAAGAAGTTGGAGTAGACCCTAACGAAGATGACCATTTTAGTCAATATGAAATTTTTAAGATTAACGTAAATGGAGAAAATATTCTAACATCCCACAAAAGGAAAGAAGAGCTAAAATACGATCGTCGCACCTATACCGATCCAGTAATTGCTTTCGGAATTAACAATGCCATCATAGATGGGCAGTCGTTGGAAGATTCGCCGTATAAGGTGGGCGGAAGTCGGTTCATCGAACTCGGTTGGGCTTGGAGGACCAGAGTGTTCAAGAACTCCAATGCACTTCGTTTGAACTATGGCGTGTCCTTCCAATTCAATGGTCTAAAGCCGAAAGACAATCAGTACTTCGTGGTAGAAGACGGGCAAACGGTGCTACAAGAATTCGATTTCGATTTGAAAAAGTCCAAATTTCGGATGGATAATCTGGTTTTCCCTGTTCATTTTGAGTTCGGTCCGTCAAAGTTCAGTGAAACCGAGCGGAGAATCCGCTACTCTATCCGCAAGCAGTTCAGATTCGGTATTGGTGGCTATGGAGGGTTCAATATCGGAACAAGACAAAAACTGAAATACGATCGCGAAGGAAGAAACGTGAAAGATAAACTAAAAGGCGGATACGATACCTCCAGCTTTGTTTACGGTCTTAGTGCCTACGCCGGTTTCGATGGCGTGCAGCTCTACGCCAAGTACGATTTGAATCCTATTTTTAAGGATGCTGCCGTCGAACAACGCAATATTTCTTTAGGCGTCCGATTTGATTTGGATTAGGCCCAAAGTATGCCAAGGGAGACTGCCTTTTGATTTAGGAAGAACGCAGTACGTTTTGCACTCAAGACAGTTGGTTTAAAAGTACAACTATACAAACCAGCATCACGATTACCAAAAATATTCCGATTCCCGTTTTCCACTGGGAATCGGTTTTTTTGGCATTGCTTATCAAAACTTGGCAGTTTTTCTCGAGCAAAAGAAAACCGATAGACGTTGGGTTCGGAACCTGTAGGCACCACGTGTTTCCGCAATTTTTACAGCCGTAGATGTCGTACTCGTACAAACCGAACTCCCTGCTTCGTCGCATATAAAATAATCCGTTTTCGGAATGTAACCGATGCTTAAGTTCGGTATCGAAAGAGGCAAATTCTTCAGGGGACCCAAAAGCTGTAATTTCGTTATCAAAACACTTATCGCACATAGTCTTCAATCGAACCGTTTCAAATCACTGCGCTCAAAAGTCCATTCGGGAGTGCGAAGTTCCGTTGCAATAGCAGAAGCGCTATACCACGGACTCAACTCTCCATCGTTCGGATTCGTTAACAGTTGTATCTCTTGGGCAGGCATATAGCTTTGTGCCAACAAGAACAGTTTCTCATTGTTGGCTTTATCCGTCGCCATATCGACCACGATTACGGCATGGCCAGGAAACCCTCCTTTGATAAAAATATCGCCAATACGCATTTCCGAGAGTGACACCTTCTTTAATTCTTTCGACAACGAAGCGGTACCGGCATAGCTGAAAACCATTTCAAGGTATTTCCAAAATGTGGCAGGTGAATTGGACGCTTGTGCTTTTTGTTTCCAAAAGACTTGATTTCCATCTACGACAATACGCTTCCCTTTTCGCCAATTGGCATAATCGGCCTTAAAGCCATTCGTAAAATTGAAATTGATGCTATCGTATTTCTTATTTTGAAAAAGATAGTCTGCCCTTAGGCGAATGACCGCATCGGCACACTGATGCAAATCCCTATTTCCAATAGGCAAATCAACAACAGCGTCATAAACATTCGTATTCGGTTTCGACCGACCATCAAAATAGCGCACTTCGGCTCCGTCTTGTTTTAGCGGTAAATACCGAAGGTAGTTGGCGAATGAATTGGAGTCTATCTGTGTACGCACAAACCCCTTGGGTACGATAAACCGGGTAGCGATGGTATTGCCCTTGGGATTAATGCGCGGTGCTTTTTTTTCGATCGTATCCGTAGTGGGTATGGCCGTAGACTTTGGCCCTTGCTGTCCGCAGGCGGTCAAGGTCAGAAAGGATAACGCTATGTAAAAAATACCCTTGTTCATTTTAGAAATTCGTTCAGATTAATAAGTTGTTTTAAATTGAGGCATCCTGGCAACCAATAAGAGAACATCTTAAAGAAAGCCAGGATACCCACGTAAACAACCAACTAAAATAAGTTACAGTAGTTCAAAGGAGACCGATATGTAATACTCTTTCGTATTGGTCGGACTACCATAATAAAGTGATTCCTGAATTTTTTTGGCATTGGAATCGCTGATGTAGATCGCTTTTCCGATTTTCCTTCCAATTTTATCGGCTATGGCCTCAGCCTTGCTTTTCGCATTGTAGAAGGCCGATTTGGCGTAGCCTGCCATTTGGTCGTCGGTCAACTCCGCATTTAATGTCGTATCCGATTTTGACACCCCCATGGATTTTATGCCCAGGAATTTCTGCATTTCTTCCAAAGATTTTGTTTTGAACTCATACACTGTACCTTCCTTGTCATATCCCATCAAGGCATAGTGCAAGGAATCTTCCTTTAAGCGGTCACTACTGATCCCCACCTTCGCTAATTTGTCTAGATAGCCCGACTTTATTTCGGATAGGGATACGGTTTGCGCATCATAGTACACGTTGGTCATGCTAACGATCATCTTGGCGGAATATTCAGGAGAAATCTCATACGAGTGTACACCGTTCACGCTGATGTTGTTCTGATAATTATTCTGTGCAAAGAGTCCGAACGACGCCAGCATAAAGGCAGTACTTAAAATTAATTTTTTCATGATTTTTGTTTTAGTGGTTTTTATGTAAAAGTATATCAATAAGGTTTATCCGTTGTGACTATGTGGCCATAAACATAAAGGAAGCCACGATCATCCAAGCGCCTACAATGAGTCCTAAGATACCAAGTTTACCTTGTTTTGGTGCGATTTTAGTTCGTAATTCCTCCGCTTTCGCCTTGGCAGCCTCGTTTTTTGATAAGAAGAACTTGTTGATCAAACCGAAGCCAAGCATGAAACCTAAAGTAGCCGATACGATGTTTCCGGCTAAAAGTGTAACCCACCAGATTGGGAAAGATGTTAACCAACCGATGTTCAGAACGGCGGTGATAATTCCCCAAACTCCCCAAAAGCAGAAAACAAGTCCAATCCAGCCTTGATAGGGCTCTACTTTTTCCAAGAGTTCTTTGGCGTTGGGTTTTTTAGACAGGATCAACGATGGTACCGCAATAAGGCTTAATAAGATTAATGTAATTCCCCAGATCATAATTTTTGTTTTTAGGTTATTAATTGGGTTTGTGTCGTTTTTGTTCGACGTTTTGTTTCTATGGTACAAAGATGCGGCAGAGGAAAGGCCTGTTGTACCCTTACACTAGTGAATTTGGTCTCCCTGAAAATAGGGGTGACCAATAGTCCTGGTGAAGTAGGTACATGAATTCACGCTGCGTTGCCTTAAGCGATGAGATTCCTAGCCGCTTTCATTAGAGCAGCGATTTTGAAGTACGGGAAGGCTCGAATTTCAGCAGGACTTTTAGACGAAATACTTTTACTATTCGATATTTGTTCACGATATTCGAGAGTTGTAATACTAGGACTAGACACAGAAAGATTGTGATAGCAAAATCCACTATAGATCAGGTATATGAGACCGCCCGCCTAGAGGAGGTAATCGGGGATTTCGTACAGTTGAAAAAATCCGGAAGCAACTTCAAGGGGTTGAGTCCGTTTTCGGATGAACGCACCCCAAGCTTTATGGTCTCCCCCGTTAAGCAAATATGGAAGGATTTCAGTAGTGGGAAGGGGGGCAACGTCGTGGCTTTTTTAATGGAGCATGAGCATTTTACCTATCCGGAGGCGATAAAGTATCTCGCCAAAAAGTACAATATCGAAGTCGAGGAAACCGAGCGTTCCGATGAACAAAAAAAAGAGGCCAACGAACGGGAAAGTATGTACCTGGTGTCGGAATTCGCACAACAATACTTTACCGAAATACTTTGGGAAAGCGAGTTGGGTAAGGCTATCGGCCTGACCTATTTTAAGGAAAGGGGCTTTACCGACGAGACCATTAAAAAATTCGGTCTGGGATACTGTCTCGATCAATGGGACGGATTTACAACCGCTGCCTTGGACAAAGGATACCAGCTGAAATACCTCGATAGTACCGGGCTCACCATCGTGAAGGAAGATGCGAGCGACCCCAATAAAAATAGAAAATTCGACCGGTTCAAGGGTAGGGTGATGTTCCCGATACACTCTATGAGTGGAAGGGTCTTGGGTTTTGGGGGGCGTATACTCGTAAATGATAAAAAAGCGGCCAAATACCTAAATTCCCCCGAAAGTGATATCTATCACAAGAGCAAGGTCCTTTATGGCATCTATTATGCCAAGCAGGCGATTGCCAAGGAAAACAACTGCTACCTGGTAGAAGGGTATACCGATGTGATTCAATTTCACCAAAGGGGTATCGAGAACGTCGTCTCGTCCAGTGGTACGGCCTTAACGCCGGAGCAGATTCGACTGATCAATAGGCTTACCAAGAATATTACCGTTTTGTTCGACGGCGACGCAGCAGGCCTAAGGGCCTCCTTGCGGGGTATCGATTTGATTTTGGAACAAGGCATGAATGTAAAGGTTTGTAGCTTTCCAGAAGGTGAAGATCCGGATAGTTTTGCCAAGAACAACGCCTTGGAAGACGTGGAGCGCTACCTGTCGGAAAATTCGAAGGATTTTATCCAGTTCAAGGCCTCATTGCTCATGGAAGATGCCGCTAATGATCCTATCAAAAGAGCGGAAACAGTTCGGGACATCGTGAACAGTATTGCAAAAATCCCGGATAGGATACAGAAAGAGGTCTATATACAGGAGTGTGCCAAAATCATGACGATTTCAGAGAATGTCCTATACAGCACCTTGGCCCAAATAGAGAAAAAGGAACGTTTGGATGCCTCCAAAAAACCGCAGCAGGCACAGAAAGCTTTTGAGGTCGTAAAAAGTGAAACAGTCGTCGAGAAGGTCGATGTGCAATTTGAACTAGAGCGAAAAATCATTGAGATGCTATTGCTCTATGGCAACAAAGAAGAGTCTTTCGAGGATTTGGTATTAAAGGAAAATGAAAAAGGCGATTTGGAACTGGAACCGGAATCGGTTGTGGCAAAAGTTTACGAGAAGATTTACCTTGATTTGCAGGAAGATGAGATCGAATTGGCCAATGAGCAGTTTAGGACCATTTACGCTAGACTTATCGAAGGACTCAATGCAGAAGAAGAATTTTCCATCAATGCATTTATCGCGGAACTGGACCAGGAAATGGTAACAGAGGTTTCCTCCATTTTGATGGAAGAAGAAAAATACACCTTGCACAATTGGGAAAGAAAAGACATTTATCCTAAAAAAAAGAATAAGGGTATTGCCCAGCTGGTAAGCGAAACTATTCTTACGTTGCGGTGTTTTCTAATTAAGAAAAGAATGCGCAACCTTCAAGAGCAAACCGAAGATGCCCAGGGCGAGGTAGATCATCGGGAGGTTTTAGAGGAAATCATGAATTACTTGAATCTGAACAAACTACTGAACCAAAAATTAAATCGCGTGTTGTCGTGAGTTCTTTTCTACTGTCTTTTCATGAACGCTTCCATTTTGCATTGGTAAAAAGAATCGATTTCAAAAAGTCCTTAAGAAGATCTATTGCTTGAATCAGATTATCCCCGATATTATAGTAACTAAAAAACCCCGCATTGCGGGGTTTTTTGTAATTTATAAATGTCTGGACATCTAGTAAAGCTCCAATGCTTTTGCCTGTTGCAGAAGATCTACCATATTATCGACATTCAATTTTTTCATGAGGCGCGCCTTATAGGTGCTTACCGTCTTTTCATTCAGACTAAGGCCAATGGCAACGTCTTTGTTCCGTTTTCCGCTTGCCAATAACTTTAGCACTTCAACCTCTCTTGACGATAATTTTCTGAAGAACCTTCTAGGGCGCTGTGTTCCCTCGTCGAAAGCCAAACGTTGGGCGAGCTCATTGGTAATGAACATATTGCCTTCCGCTACTTTACGAACAGCAGAAATGAGATAATCAACATCAGAGGTCTTTGAGAGATAACCGAATGCACCGGCCCGAATGGTACTAAGCGCATACACATCTTCCGATTGTCCGCTGTACATCAATACTTTTACCTCTGGAAATTCTTTTTTGATTTTTCGCAGGGCGGCGATACCATTGATTTCCGGTATGTCCATTTCCAACATCACAACATCGGGAGTAACGTTTTCAAGTTTTTCAAACAATTCTGCCGTAGTGGAGACATCGGCGATAATCTCAATACCACTGGCGGTTTCCAATACATGTTTGACTCCCATTCGAATAATTGGATGATTGTCGGCGATAATTATTTTGATCATAGTTTTGGTTTAAAATAATACAGAGAAAGACATGTTAGTCGGCATGTCTACTAAGACTTACACGCAATGTAAGGCTTATTGATTAAAATTGGTCAACAAAAATGGCTTTTTTTTTTAGAAAAAGACAAATTTTGTGATTTTTTTCGTCCAAATCCACAAATTGGGGATAAACTACTTTTTAAATGTATCAGGAATCTTACAAACTGGTATCGGATTCATCTTATGTTGATTGGCAGCATTTAATTTTGAATAAATTGCGAAGACTTCCTTTTTTCTACCTGAAAAATCAGCACTGGTTTTACCTTCGTCTTGCATTTCCATAGCCCATTCCAGTTCAGGATAGGAGGCCCCTATCTGGTCTTCGTCGGTTCTGTCATCGCCCCATAATCCATCCGTCGGTGCAGCTTTTATTATCTCATCATTCACTCCCAAAAATTTACCGACTGCATACACTTCCGTTTTCAATAAATCCGCTATCGGACTCAGGTCAACCCCTCCATCGCCATATTTGGTGTAAAAACCCACACCAAAATCTTCCACTTTGTTTCCCGTACCTGCAACGAGATAGCCCTTCAACGCGGCAAAATAATATAGCGTTGTCATACGTAGTCTTGCCCGGGTATTGGCGAGCGACATAAAACGATCCTCCTCATTCGCCACTGGCGGCAAAGCACGCACAAAACTATCGAAAATAGGGGTCAGGTCTACCGGAAGCCTCGACACATTCTTGAAGTTCTCCTGTAACCAGGCGATATGCCTTGACGCTCTATCTTCCTGATTCTGCTCCTGATGAATCGGCATTTCCAGGCATAAAAGGTCGAGACCGGTCTTTGCGCAAAGCGTAGAGGTTACTGCGGAATCTATTCCACCGGAAATGCCGATAACGAAACCTTTCATATTCGCCTTTACGGCATAATCTTTCAACCAATCAACAATATGTTCCGCTACATTTTCGACTTTCATACAACAACTTATTTGATAATAACGATTAACTTTGCCACGTAAAAATAAAGCCTAAGTGTCTAAAATGGAAGCCCAATACGGATTAGTTTTTATAGTAAAACGATTTTGTTCGATTTTTTTGCTGCTTGGTGTATTGGCCAGTTGTGGAGAAACGGATACCACCGAAAAGGAAATTGCTAAAATACCCCTCGAGCTAAGGCTCACCCGTTTTGACGTCGAATTCGACAATGCAAAACCAGAGAATCTCGCCGACCTAAAGGGGAGATACCCTTATCTATTTCCAGAGCAGTATCCTGATAGCATCTGGTTGGCGAAGATGAGCGACAGTCTGCAAATTGTACTGCGTACCGAGGTGCGTGAACGATTTTCGGATTTTGATCAGGAAGCAGCGGATCTGGCCTCCCTTTACAAGCATGTTCTATATTATTTTACGGACTACAAGGCCCCTCAAGTATTTACGGTCACCAACGATGTAGCCTATCAGGATAGGATCATGGCCACCGATTCGATATTATTTATAAGTCTTGATAACTATTTGGGTCCCGACCACGAGTTTTATGGTAGTTTCCCTAGGTTTATAGCACAAGGTTTGGACAAGGAGTTTTTAATTTCGGATGTAGCCTCGGCGGTAGGGAATACGCTTACCCCAAGACCGAAAGACCGGAGCTTTCTGGCGCAAATGATATATTACGGGAAGCTGCTTTATATCAAGGATAAGATCATCCCGTTTGAAACCGACGCGAATAAAATCGGGTATTCCGAGGACCAATTGGCCTGGGTACGTGCAAATGAGGAACCCATTTGGCGTAATTTTATCGAGAACGAATACCTCTACAGCACGGATAATAAATTAATGCCAAGATTTTTGGATCCGGCGCCCTTTTCAAAGTTCGGTCTAGAACTGGATAACCAAAGCCCTGGACGGGTCGGCAGGTATATCGGATGGCAGATCGTAAGGGCTTACATGGAAAAAAATGATATTTCACTACCCCAAATGTTGAACCTTTCCGCAGAGGAGATTTTCAAGGAAAGTAACTACAAACCCAAAAAATAGCGCATGGCGGAATTACATACTTCGGAGATTACCTTGACGGTAGGTCTTGACGAAAATCGGGTACCGGAACAACTCAACTGGTCCGCGCAAGACGGCGGCATCGACAACGAAGAGGCGAAGGCCATGTTGTTATCGGTTTGGGATAGTAAGAACAAAGAGTCGCTTAAAATAGATCTTTGGACCAAGGATATGCCGGTTGATGAAATGAAAATTTTCTTTCACCAGACTTTGGTTTCCCTCTCCGATACTTTTATGAAAGCGACGCAGGATGAGAAGATGACGGCTAGCATGAAGGATTTCTGTGATTACTTCGCCGAAAAATTAGAACTGAAGTAATCTTTATCCATTTGGCGAGTACTGCCGAAAAGATGTTTATGGCAGCAAGTAGAGGTCGGGTACAAGGGCGTCATTTTCGCTTCTTTTTCATATTTTGAATTTTATCCCCCCGCTTTTGCGGTTTTTTATACCGCGCTTTTAGTTTCCGGTGGTAACTCTTTACTTTGGCATTTTCTTTACTGTTCTTGGCCGACTTTTCATGAAAAGAAGGTCCGACTTCAATACTTGAATCTTGTTGGGTCAATTCTTCACGAACCACCGTCTTCGTCTTTTCCTCCGGAGTAAGTTGGGAAGAAACTTCTACGGCTTCAGGGATTTTATTTTGTGGAATCTTATAGTTCATTAGGCTTTCAATGGCCTCTTTTAGAATAGTTTCTTTTTCGTTGTACAAAAGAATAGCGGTTCCCTGCGCTTCGGCCCGGCCGGTTCTACCAATCCGGTGCATGTAGTTTTCGGGGTAGAACGGGGTATCGAAACTGATTACAGTGGTGATTTTTTCGATGTCGATTCCACGGGAAATTACATCGGTGGCGATGAGGATTCTACTGCTACCATCGACGAACTTTTCTATGGATTTGGTACGGTGATTTTGCTCTTTACTGGAGTGTATTACGGAAGTTTCACTACTAAAATCAAGTGTTTCAAACAGCCTGTCTGCAATAATCTTTGTCCCTGCAAAAATCAAGACCTTGCTATGGATCTCTTTATCTTTTAGAAGGTAGTTCAGTAAGTTGGCCTTGGTATAGAAGTTGGGAACGGCATAGGATTCTTGGCTAATGTTCTCTAAGCGCGTACCGCTAATGGCCATGGTTTTTTTAATAGGATGTACCGTGAAATTATCGATCAATTCATCTACATAGGTCGTCATCGTCGCAGAAAAGAGTAGGTTTTGCCGCTTCGAGGGGAGGTATTCGAAAATATTTCGCAGTTGTGTTTTATAACCAAAGTCAAGCATAATATCGACTTCGTCAATCACCAGTTTTTTTATGGAATTCAATCGTAATACATTCGATAGTGCCAGGTCGTATAAGCGTCGGGGCGTACCTACAATAATGTCGAGCCCTTGGTGAACGGCCTGTTTCTGCGTTTTTATATTCGTACCACCGTATACCCCTGCCACTCGTATGCTGAGGTAAGGTGTCAATTTTTCGATTTCCTTTACGATTTGGATGACCAATTCCCGCGTCGGAACCAATACCAAGACCCTTGGGCTTTGTTGGTCTGAAAATTTCAGGTCTTGCAGCACGGGAAGCAAATACGCCAGGGTTTTTCCGGTTCCCGTCTGTGCGATACCTACAAAATCACGGCCGCTAAGAATTGAAGTATATGCGACTGCTTGAATGGGGGTGGGCTTTTCAAATCCTAAATCTGAAAGGGCATTCCTTAATTCTTTTTTGATTTTGAAATCTTTGAAGGTTTTCATTCGGTAAAGTAATGGAGAAAAATATTGCTAGGAGCGTCTTTGGTACATTTAAAATCAAATAGAGTCGTTCGTCCCCATTGCATAGAGAGGTCAAAGGGAATGGATTAGTAGGTTTTTATCTAAGATATTGAGTAAACCATATCCGCTTTGACTCTGGGAAAGCCGCAGCATTGGAATAAAGGGTAAATCTAGGCGTGAAGTGAGTCTGAGCAAAAATGAGAGGTGATCATAACCTGCCGGAAAATGAATGTATGGGTTTCCATTCCACAGTGGTCGAGTTACTCCATAATTCGCACATCTTTTGTGATGATTTTAGAGAGTTCTTTCAATTTTCCGTCTTCGTATAATTGAGAAAGATTCTTTAAAGGGGTTCCAATGGGGACTTCGTAGTTGATATAGTCTTGAAACCGAATACCGGCTACCGTCCTAGGGTTAAACGCGGAACGAAACCGTACGCCCCCGTCATTCGTACTGTAGCTATATGCCAAATAGTCGACCGTTTTTGTATCTGCATTGATCCAGTATAAAAACTTGTCATCGTAGTCTTTACCACCCCCTTCTTCGTCAAAATCGATGCTAAGGAGTTCGTACTCCAGATTTTTGATTGTCGTACGGCCTTCGTATGTTTTGTTCACGGCCTTGTCATTCAATTTAGAAGGTAAGGTGGCGAAATAGACTACCGAATTCAGCGCCTCGGTATACTTGGCGTTATCCTTTTCGGAGAGCGCAACGATTTTTCGGTTGATGGTGCGGGTCAGTTTTCCGTTTTCCAGGATATCCTGAATCGTATCCGTATTTTCGATACTGCTCGCCGTATAGCGATAGCCGTTTTTTCCGTTTTCAAAAGTGTAGGTTTTGTCCCGAAAGGTAAAACCATATGAAGCGGTATCGTACCGTCTTCCGCCGTGGGCTTCGATCGTTTCGGCTACTAACACATCCGCTTTGCTAGGTTGCACGCTATCGATGGCCATTTCCTCTTTTGCCTGATTTTCAGTCACCGCCTTCTTCGATTTGGAGGTGCAGGAAAATACCATGATTAACGAAATGTAGAGCAGTATTCTTAAAGTAGTGTGCATAAAGCGGATTAAATTTCAATAGTCCCGTTAGGACATTCGATGATTGCGGTTAATTTTATTTCCGTGGATGTTTTAATTTCCAAATCGATGTTCAGTTGTTCAAAGATACCATCGAATATTTTAGGGGTTGGATGTGTTCCATACAGATTGAGAAGTCTACAGCCCATATCGGGTAGTTTATCAGTCGGATGTACCGTCGATGTGCTCCAATCTACCATAAACGGAAGCAGTTCCACCTCCGGATAGGGCAGGGGCATAATCAAACCCCATTCTAACGACCCTCCATTCGCTACATTTCTAGAACCACCGCGTATAATTCCCATTTCAGGATTCAGATTTTTCAAAATTTCGCTGTCCATTTTCAATTGATTCGATTTCAAGGCCCATCGGGTAATTTGGTTGGTTTGAAGCATATCAACGCCCATCCATCGGGGTTTGGGCACTGCCGTATTGGTGTTGTCTCCCGCCAATAATTCCAAATAACAAGCGTCACCGAGGGAAATCAAAGCGTTTTTAGTTCCGAAAACCTTGTGAAACCCACCGAAAATAGGTCGCATGCCCAGTTTTTCCTCAAATTCTGAAATGGAGGCATCCAAATCCTGAACGGCATAGACGATATGGTCGATTTTTCTAGGGATAGCGATTCTAAAATGAGTTGCTTGTGTACACTACTGTGTCGTTACTTCAAATGGAAACTAACAACATAAGCGACCATTCGACAATTACTTTAAAAAAAGACAATAATCGTTTTGGTCAAAATCATTTTACTCCGATTTTGGAACATACCGAGCTACCAAAATGCCGTTTTATAATTTAAAAATTAGGGTTGCATTGAAACAGTTATCGGCCATCCCTCAAACTGCGCTGCTCCGGGTTGTGTAACGTACACATATCGTGGCCAACATTCAAAAGTGGCCGTCTTATTTTTTTTGTCAAAGCCAATCAATCCATAGCCACCTCCTTTCGAGTTGCTCTCCGGATTTACATAGGCCATCATGCTAATCTTGTTATGAAAGCCGTCGAGGTAGTCGCCCGTCCATGGCAGAGAAGTATTGAGATTAGGGTTGTTACCCGCTTTTTCGTTCTCGGGCCACCACCATCGGCTGTAGTAGTCGTTTACGATGGCCGGTACTACAAAGGCCCAAGGCCCATCCCTGAATTCCGAAATTCCATGTTTGATCACCGTTGCCAAATGCTGATCACCGGCAATGTGCACGGCTTTGGCTTTTTGAAGGAGACTCAAGGCTTTGTTGCGACCGCTTTGTGGCCATCCGTTGCTGTCGAGATCGGCATGAAGCCGATTATCAAGTGTACCATGAATATGGGCACCGCCGCAAAAACCGGTTTGTGAAAGCGCTACCTTGGGGAGGTCGGGATTTTTCGAGCCCCAATCCGCTAAAAACCGTAATTGCCGTTCGCCCAATAGGCTAAGACCAGGAAGATCGATAGATGCCGGGTCGTAATCGGGATTCCGGACATGGACGGGGCGTGGTCCCTGTTGCGGAATCTTCCCTTCCGGCCCCGATTTGAACTTTCGGTCTTCCAAAATCGCAAAATCGATTCCTCCCAGCACAAGACTGGTATAGTATACACCTATGCCCTGCTTTATGGGAGTAGGGTCGTAGGGATCTGGCAAGTGAGCAGTCTGACAACGCTCGACCATTTTCACATATTCGGGATCGTAGGTATATCCGCCATCGGGACCTCCCCTTGTCTTAGATACTTTTCCGTTCTCACCCCAAAGATTCCCCTGTCCGATGTCATGATCATCGGGAATGGTAATGCAGGGGCGATTGCGAAAAGTTTCCCGAAATTGCATTCCAAATTTCAACCAGGCGGCGGTGTGCTCGGTATGGTCGTAGGATTGGTCTCCGGCAAAGAAAATCAAGTCCGGATTTTGATAGTTGATGTTGCGCACATAGTTCTCCCGCATGCCCCTGTCCTTATTCGAGTTACAGGAGAGCGCGGCCATGGTGATTACTTCCTTCGTCTTTGGGTCTTTTCGAATCAATCCCTCGAAAAATGCGTTTTCCCCATGTCGAATCTGGTATCTCACATCCTTGGAATCGTCCCAGCTCTCCACATGAAACAAAGCGGACCAGCCAATATCGTTGATATGCTGTTTTTGAACCTCTCGCCATGTATTTCCTTCCATAAGGGCCAGACGTACCTCGCGCGTCTCCTCCGGATATAACGGGAACAATTGCGCCGAAAGCTTCAAAGTTTGATTGGCAACGGTATAGATGCCGAAAGCGACTACGCTGTCCCGATCTACGTTCAAATCGATAATAGGATTGGCCGCCCGGTTCCACCAATCGTTAATCGCTAAAGTGTCTATACCAGAAAAAGGTGCTGTTTCTAGAGGCGTACGATTTGTAGTTTTTTGCGTACAAGTAGTGATAAGGAATATCACCATTAGGAAAGGGAATATATTTTTCACGAGCTCGTTTTTAAAAGGATTTCTGCGCAGTACGACGTAAGCCTAATCGATTTTATAAGACCGAACAGTGCTTTAAATATATACCTTAGCTTCGAGTTATGAAAAATGACCCCTTCAAAAAACTGATTTTCGTCTACAATGCCGATTCCGGTCTTCGGAATTTGTTGGTGGATGGTGCCCATAAAATATTGAGTCCCGCAACCTACGTATGTAGTCTATGCGATCTTACCTACGGCGCTTTTACGGAGAACCGCGCTTGGAAAAAATTTAGAAAGGAATCCGATGTGGCTATGGTTTTTTTGCACAAAGATGAGTTTGCCAAGCAGTACAAGTCCAAATTTGGTCATAAATTCACTTTTCCCATTGTCTTGAATGAGACGGAAGTCGGTCACGAAGTATTGGTAACAACAGAAGAATTGAACGGTTTGAAAGATGCTACGGAGTTAATCGATCTGTTGGTGAAACGTACCAAATGAGGTTGAAAATTTGCGATGGCTCCCGACCTCCGGGGCCAGGTAATACTATGCTTTTTTATTCGCAAAGAATTCCTCGTTTACGGAGTCGATGAAGGAAAGTACCTCGTCCCGCCCGATGGCTTTCGAAGAAGAGGTAACGAAATAATCGGGTGCCTCTTCCCAAATATCCTCGGTCATTTTTTGCAGGTAGCCGTGCACATTTTTCATTATCACGGCGGGCTTCAATTTATCGGCTTTGGTAAAGATGATGCAAAAAGGGATACCGTTTTCGCCCAACCATTGCATAAACTCCATGTCTATCGGCTGAGGTTCGTGGCGAATATCTACCAAAACAAAGGAACAAACCAATTGTTCGCGTTGTTCAAAGTAGTTGGTTATGTATTTCTGAAAGGTCTTTTTACTTTTTTTCGATACGCGCGCATAGCCGTAGCCCGGTAAATCTACCAAAAACCAATTATCGTTGATTTTAAAGTGGTTGATGAGCTGGGTTTTTCCCGGACGCCCAGAAGTTTTGGCCAAATGCTTGCGCTCGGTGAGCATGTTGATCAGTGAGGACTTCCCAACATTTGAACGGCCGATAAAAGCATATTCCGGAAGGTACTCGTTCGGACATTTGGATACCTCGGAATTGCTCATTACAAAGTTTGCCGATTTGATTTTCACAAGTTCAAAAGTGTTTATAGGTTTTGGGCAGTATGGGTAATGGGCTTCAATCTTCCGTCTTCGAGCTTCCCTCACCAGTCTTCGGTCTTCGAGCTTCCAACTTCGCGCTCCCCACTTCGAGCTTCCCGCTTTAAGCTCCCTTCAAAACCCCCGTTTCTCTAACCAAGCATCCAAAATTTGATTGAACTCATTGGGGTGCTCCATCATCGGGGCATGACCGCAATTCTCTATCCAAAAAAGATCGGAATCCGGTAGAAGCTCGTAAAAGAGGTTCGCTACGTCAGGAGGAGTAACGGTATCGTCCCTGCCCCAAATGATACAGGTAGGCGTCTTCATCTTAGGCAAGTCTTTAGACATATTATGGCGAATTGCGCTTTTAGCAATAGCCAAGGTTTTGATGATTTTGCTGCGGTCGTTCACCGTTTCGAAAACTTCGTCGACGATTTCCTTGGTAGCCACGGCCGGATCAAAGAATACGCCTTGGGCCTTCTTCTTGATGAACTCATAATCGCCCCGTCTGGGGTACCCATCGCCCATGGCACTTTCATAAAGGCCCGAACTACCGGTAATGACTAAGGCCTTAACCATCTTAGGATACATTTTTGTGTGTAGAAGACCAATGTGGCCCCCCAGGCTGTTCCCCAATAAAATAACATTGCTAAGCCCTTTAAATTCGATGAATTGTTCCAAGAATTTAGCGAACTGTTTTACGTTCGTTTTCATCATGGGCATATCGTAGATCGGTAACTCTGGAATCAGTACACGATACCCTCTTGGGGGGAAATGTTCGGCAACGCCTTGAAAGTTACTGAGCCCGCCCATAAGACCGTGTAAGATGATAATGGGCTCGCCTTCACCGATTTCGATATACCGGAATCTTCCTTCTGTAATAAGTTTTTCTTTCATGTGGTGGGTTGGATAACCTAATTTGCTAAGATAGGCATTTACGCGATAATCGAGATTTGAACCTGCCTGTCATCAGGCTAGTTGCTCCTAGGCCTACCTGTCGGCAGGTGGGCTTGCCCTAGCTGTCGTTCACCAATTATGCTCAATACTGCTTGCTTGTTTGAAACGGATTTCACCCGGCTTTCGGCATGGGTAATCCTCATATTTTACCCAATTACGGCAAAATTTATGAACAAAGTGGTAAAAAGTGGTAAAATGTGGTAATAAAATTTGTAGTTTTGAGTTATTAGAGAACAAACGAACCGAACACGTGGTCAATTTCATTGGACAATACGATTGTAAAGCCGATACCAAAGGTAGGATAATGCTGCCTGTTGCGCTAAAAAATCAGATGGCTCCGGTATTGAATGATGGTTTTGTCATTAAACGATCTGTTTTTAGGTCCTGTTTGGAGTTATATCCGATGCAAGAGTGGAACACGCTCATGCAGAAGATGAACAAGAAAAATCGATTTAAGAAAAAGAACGATGATTTTATCCGTCGTTTTTCCGCGGGAGTGAAAATGGTTGAAATCGATGGAACGGGGAGGCTTCTTATTCCAAAAAATCTCATAGAAGTGGCCGGTATCGCGAAAGAAGTGGTGCTCACTTCGGCCATAAATATCATTGAGATTTGGGATAAGGATAGCTACGAGAAAGTGCTCGAGGAAACGGCCGAAGGCTTTGCCGAACTTGCCGAAGAAGTGATGGGTGAAGATGGAGATGACACCGATGATGTATCATAATCCCGTTCTATTATCGGCATCCGTAGATGCACTTGACATCAAGAAAGATGGAGTATATGTGGATGTCACCTTCGGGGGTGGGGGCCATTCCAAAGAAATACTAAATCGGTTGGGGAGTGAAGGTAAGCTAATAGCCTTTGATCAAGACGAAGACGCCTTAAAGAATGCACTGGATGATGAGCGGTTTACCTTGATCAATGAAAATTACCGCTATATCAAACAGTTTTTAAAGTTCTATGGCATTCGGAAAGTAGATGGTATTCTGGCCGATTTTGGGGTGTCATCCCACCAGTTCGATACTGCGGAGCGCGGATTTTCAACTCGCTTCGATGCGGACTTGGATATGAGAATGAGTCAAAGAAACGAGTTCTCGGCCTTCAACGTGGTCAACAAGTACTCGTATGACGAGTTGCGTAGGGTGTTATTCGAGTATGGGGAATTGCGCAATGCAAACGCTATGGCAAAGGCAATTGAAGAGGCGCGATCGGAAAGTAAAATTAAAACTACCGATGCATTGAAAGAAGTGTTGCAACGCTTTCTTCCAAATGCGAAAGCGCATAAGATTTTGGCTCAAGTGTATCAGGCCATTCGTATTGAGGTGAATCAGGAAATCGAGTCGATCAAGGAGTTTTTGCATCAAACAGCCGATTTGCTGGAACCCGGAGGTCGGTTGAGCATAATAAGCTATCACTCGCTTGAAGATCGGTTGGTTAAGAGGTATATCAGGGCAGGACAATTTGAAGGCGAACCCGAAAAGGATTTTTATGGGAATATCGATGTTCCTTTTAAGAAAGTAGGGCGGTTGATCGTCCCGTCGAAAGAAGAAATTGCGAACAACAATAGGGCAAGAAGTGCCAAACTACGGATCGCCGAGCGAATTTAAGACCTGTTTGAGGGGGCTTTCCGAACCAACAAATAAAGGTAGAGTTGTAAATAATAGTTTTCCGCTTTTGCGGAAAAGACAATAAAAATAGTAATCGTGAAAAATGGCTTATTGGACATCTTGAAAGGAAAGTTCTTGGTGAGCGGAGATGCGCCAAAGAATTGGCTTTTTATCATTTTCGCCTCTTTTTTGGCGGCCGTCATGATCGGAAGCAGTCATAGCGCCGATGCCAAAGTGCATAAAATCGCTGCTTTGAACGAAGAGGTAAAGGAACTAAGAAGTCAGTTTGTAGATGCCCATAAAGATGTGCAAAAACTAAAACTGGAAAGTAAGATTACCGAGATACTGGAGAAGGAAGAAATATATCCTTCCGAAATTCCACCAAAAAAAATTAGAGTAAAATCAATTAAGGAAGACCGTGGCCGTTAAGGAAAAAAACATATTGAAACGATTGTATTTCGTTGCTGGCGGCATGTTTTTGTTCGCCATCGCCGTTATGGCCAAATTGGTGAGCATTCAGATGGTCGATGGTGAGAAATACCGCGATTTGGCCGAGGAACGTACTTCCAAAATGTTTACTATCGCTCCCAATCGGGGCAATTTGTATTCCGATGATGGCAGTTTGTTGGCTACCTCCGTTTCCCGCTATACGATACGTTTTGATGCGGTTACGGTAAGCAACGACGATTTTAAGGAAAATATTTTGCCGCTGTCCAACGCACTTTCCAAAATGCTGGGAAAATCCTCCTCGCACTACCAGCAGCTGCTCAGAAAGGCAAAAGTGAACAAGAATCGATATGCTTTAATCGCTCGTAACCTCGACTATTCCGATTATGTGGCCATCAAGGAATTCCCCTTATTTGAGAAGGGGCCGTATCGCGGTGGTTTGATCATTGAGCAGAAAACGGTCAGGGAGCATCCATTAGGGAAAATCGCGGAACGAAGTGTGGGATATGAACGGGTCGATGAGAATGGCTATTACACCAGGGTAGGTCTCGAAGGCGCTTTTGGGGAATACCTGCGGGGTACAGAAGGCAAGCGTTTGAAGCAGAAAATCGCCAAAGGCCAATGGAAGCCTATCGGGCAGGACAACATCATCGAACCAAAAGATGGCTATGACGTATTCTCTACCATAGATGTGAACATACAGGACATTGCCCATCATGCCCTATTGGGACAATTGGAGCATTACAAGGCAGAGCACGGCAGTGTTATCGTTATGGAGACAAAAACAGGCGAGGTGAAAGCGATTTCGAACCTTGGGCGTACAAGCGATGGCAAATATTACGAGCGTTTGAACTATGCTATCGGTGAGTCGCACGAACCGGGGTCTACTTTTAAATTGATGAACCTTGTTGCCGCCCTTGAGGATAAGGTAATCGACACGAGCACCATAGTAGATACGGAAAAAGGGTACTGGAAAATTTACAAACATAGGGTCAAGGATTCAAAACATGGGGGCTACGGTAAAATTTCGATGGCCAAGGCCTTTGAGGTTTCCTCGAACACGGCTTTTGCCAAAATGGTACATAACGGTTATAAGAAATCGCCGGCTAAATATGTAAACCGTCTGATGGCAATGAATTTGCATCGCGAGCTTGGCCTTCCCATAAAGGGAGAGGGCAAACCGGTGATTCGGTATCCTGGTGACAAGGGCTGGTCCGGACTTTCATTGGCCCAGATGGCCTATGGGTACGAGGTTGCGATGACACCCTTGCAAACATTGACGTTTTACAATGCCATTGCCAACGATGGTAAAATGGTGAAACCAAGATTGATCAAAGAAGTTAGGGAATGGGATCAAACGATATTGAAATTCGATACCGAAGTGATCGATGCTTCCATATGTTCCAAAGAGACTGCCAAGAAGGTAAAAGATCTACTAAAGAATGTAGTGGAAAAGGAACATGGTACGGGCCACGGGCTGTATTCACCGAATTTCTCCATGGCCGGAAAAACGGGGACCGCACAGAAAAATTATGCATCCAAAGACCCCGATAAGCTCAAATACATCTCAACTTTCGCCGGCTATTTTCCTGCCGATAATCCAAAGTATTCCTGTATTGTGGTTATACACGAACCGGATAAAAGTGTAGGATATTATGGAGCTGACGTTTCCGGACCGGTCTTTAAATCGGTAGCACAAAAGATATATGCGAACTCGCCTTTGATCGATGAGGTTGAGATGCCCAAACGTACGGACAAGCACCTAAACTCCAATTTTCAAAAATATTATGCCGAGGCCCAAAAGAAGTATAACAAAGTGCCTAACGTAAAGGGTATGAGCGGTATGGATGCCATATCGATACTCGAAAATCTTGGTTTACAGGTCGAGGTTAAGGGTAATGGCAAAGTAAGAACACAATCGGTATCTAAGGGTACAGATATCAATAAGGTCAACAAAATAGTCCTGGAATTGTCATGAAGGCACTCAAAGACATATTATATGGAGTAGGACTTTCCGCGGTAAGCGGCAGTACGGCTATTCTCGTCAACTCGATCTGCTTCGATTCGAGATTGGTGGGTATGGATGATGTCTTTATCGCCATAAAAGGAACATTGACCGATGGGCATAATTATATAGACCAGGCTATTGCCAGTGGCGCTAAAGCCGTAGTCTGTGAATCTATGCCGGACAAGCTGATTAACGAGGTTACTTATGTAGAAGTCACCAATGGGAATGCGGCCTTGGCGATCACGGCATCCAATTTTTATGGTAATCCATCAAAAAATCTGAAGTTGGTTGGGGTGACCGGTACCAACGGAAAGACCACCATAAGCAGTTTGTTGTACCAATTGTTCAAAAAGGCGGGTTTCAAAGTCGGGTTGATATCGACCATTAAGATTATGGTCGATAACAAGGAGTATGCAACCAGCCATACTACTCCGGATGCATTGACCATCAACCGTCATTTGGCACTTATGAACGAGGCTGGTGTCGAGTATTGTTTTATGGAGGTGAGTTCACATGGTATTCATCAAAAAAGAACCCAGGGATTGGTTTTCGAGGGAGCCATTTTCAGTAATCTGTCCCATGACCACCTAGACTACCACAACACCTTTGCCGAGTATCGTGATACTAAGAAAATTTTGTTCGATGAGTTGCCAAAAGGAGCTTTCGCATTGACCAATATCGACGATAAGAATGGTTTGGTGATGCTGCAAAATACCAAGGCCAGAAAATACACTTATGCCCTAAAGACCTATGCCGATTATAGGGCACAGATTTTGGAAAATCAGTTTGATGGGCAACTGCTGAAGATCAATGACAACGAATTGTGGTCGAAATTGATCGGACACTTCAATGCCTATAATATGTTGGCCATTTATGCAACTGCCGATTTATTGGGGCTTGAAAAATTGGAGATTCTAAGACTGTTGAGCGAATTGGACAATGTAGATGGAAGATTTCAATATTTCATATCAAAAGAGAAAATAACTGCCATAGTCGATTATGCCCATACGCCGGATGCGCTTAAAAATGTGCTTGATACTATCAACACATTGAGAACTGGAAATGAAAACGTCATCACCGTTGTGGGGTGTGGTGGCGATAGAGACAGGTCGAAGCGCCCGGTTATGGGTCATATCGCCTCGGAGATGAGCAACAAGGCGATCTTTACTTCCGACAATCCCCGTTCCGAAGTCCCGCAGACGATTATCGAAGAAATGGAAAAGGGCGTAGAACCCCATAACACTAAGAAGATATTAGCTATTGAAAATAGGAAACAAGCCATAAAAGCCGCCTGTCAAATGGCCGTAGCCAATGATATTATACTGGTTGCCGGAAAAGGCCATGAGACCTATCAGGAAACCAATGGTAAGCGCGTGAATTTCGATGACTTTAAGATAGTCAAAGAAATTTTGAAAAGCTTGGATAAATAAATTTAGAGAGAAGACCTGCCTGCCGGCAGGCAGGGACAAGAGAGAAAAAATAATAGAAAAGAGAGAAGCAATACAAATAGTAAACTAAACAATAAATAGCAACGATGCTGTATTACCTGTTCGATTATTTAGAGAAGCAATACCAAGTGCCAGGGGCAAGTTTGTTCGCCTTTACCACTTTTCGTGGGGCATTGGCCATACTGTTTTCGCTATTGATCGGCGCAACCTATGGTAAGCGCATTATCTTGTTTTTGCAAAAACAGCAAATCGGGGAGACCATTCGCGACTTGGGCTTGGAAGGTCAAAAGCAAAAGGCCGGAACACCGACCATGGGAGGTATTATCATCATCATTTCTACCCTAATTCCCGTTCTGCTTTTAGCGCGTTTGGATAATATATACGTGATACTACTTATTGTAACGCTCTTGTGGATGGGCCTTATCGGTTTTCTTGACGATTACATTAAGGTATTTAAAAAGAACAAGGAAGGCCTCAAAGGTCGCTTTAAGGTGCTCGGTCAGGTAGTACTGGGACTTGCAGTCGGGGCAACATTGTTCTTTCACTCGGAGGTAACTATGCGGGAGCGCAATAAGACCATTATAACCGAGCAATTGGTCGTAGAGGAAATTGAGGGAAAATCGATTAAATCAACACGTACTACGATTCCTTTTATGAAAAATAATGAGCTCGACTATGGCGATTTTATATCATGGGCCGGCGAGGGCGCTGAAAAATATGCTTGGTTGGTTTTTATTCCGATAGTAATCCTAATCGTGACCGCCGTTTCCAATGGCGCGAACCTTACCGACGGTATCGATGGGTTGGCTGCAGGAACTTCCGCCATTATCGTATTTACACTCGGGGTGTTCACCCTTGTTTCGGGTAATTACAATTTCTCCGATTATCTCGATATCATGTTCATACCAGGGGTTTCCGAATTAGTGGTTTTTATAGCTGCTTTTCTTGGAGCGTTGGTGGGTTTTCTTTGGTACAATACTTTTCCCGCACAAGTTTTCATGGGCGATACGGGAAGTTTAACTATCGGCGGCGTTATCGCGGTCATTGCCATCATCATTAGAAAAGAACTATTGATTCCTCTTATGTGCGGAATCTTCTTTGCGGAATCGTTATCCGTGATTTTGCAGGTAGGCTATTTTAAGTATACCAAGAAACGATTGGGTGAGGGCAAACGCATTTTTCTGATGTCCCCGCTGCACCATCATTATCAAAAAAGAGGCTATCACGAAAGTAAGATCGTAACCCGGTTTTGGATTGTAGGAATTATTCTGGCCATTCTTTCGATTGTGACGCTAAAGGTGAGATAAGGCCCATCCCTGGCCCTTCCCTCAGGTAAGGGAGTATATATGAAGGAGAGAAAAAAACATAAGAGTGAAATCATCCCCTCCGAGGGGGGAACGAGACGGCCCCTGCTAGTAATTTTAGGTGGAGGTGAAAGCGGAGTAGGCACGGCCATTCTCGGAAAAAAAAAAGGATATGAAGTGTTCGTATCCGATAAAGGAAAACTAAAGGAAAAGTACAAAAACGTTCTTGAGCATTTTGAAATTGATTGGGAAGAATCGACCCATACGGAAGCCAAAGTCTTGAATGCCGATATCGTCATGAAAAGCCCTGGAATTCCCGATACGGTACCCTTGGTAGTAGCGTTGCACGAAAAAGGCATACCGGTGATTTCTGAAATCGAATTCGCCAGTAGGTATACCGAAGCTACGATTATCGGTATTACAGGGAGTAACGGTAAAACGACTACCACCATGTTGGCAAATCATATTTTGGCGGCAGGAGGATTAAACGTTGGTATGGCTGGAAATATCGGAGATAGTTATGCTAAAATGGTAGCGGAAAAAGACTATGGGTTTTATGTCTTGGAAATCAGCAGCTTTCAGCTTGATGGTATCCGTCAGTTTAGACCACATATCGCCATCATTACCAATATCACACCAGACCACCTGGACCGGTACGGGTACCAATTCGAAAATTACATTGCTTCGAAATTCCGTATTGCCCAAAACCAAACGTCGGAGGATTATCTTATTTACGATGCCGATGATGAGGTAATGGTCGACTGGCTTGAAGCCCACCCGGTCAAATCAAAATTAGTGCCTTTTTCGCTTGAAAAGCAAGTTGAGCAAGGCGCACATATCAAAAACAACCAAATAGAATTAGTAATAGCGAATAACACATTTAGAATTATGACCGATGACCTAGCCCTTGAAGGAAAACACAATATAAAGAACACCATGGCGGCGGCACTTGCGGCGAAGCTCGTAGGAATACGTAAAGAGACTATTCGCAATAGTGTCATGAATTTTCAGGGCGCTCCGCACCGACTGGAGAAGGTCCTGAAAATAGCCCATGTGCAGTATATCAACGATTCAAAGGCAACGAATGTGAATGCCACTTTCTATGCGCTTGATAGCGTGTCGGCCTCTATTGTCTGGATAGTCGGCGGTGTAGATAAAGGCAATGATTATCGGCAGTTGATGCCTTTGGTAAGGGAAAAGGTAAAAGCCATCATCTGCCTGGGGTCCGATAACACCAAAATCAAGGAAACCTTCGGTAATGTGGTTGATTTGATGGTAGAGACCTTTGCTATGGAGGAAGCGGTCAAAGTCGCCTACAAAATAGGGGAGCGAGGCGATACGGTATTGCTGTCACCGGCATGTGCCAGTTTCGATTTGTTCAAGAATTACGAAGATCGAGGGAATCAGTTTAAGGAGGCCATAAAAAATTTATAAGCGATGTTGGCATTGTTCAAGAACATAAAAGGGGATAAGGCACTTTGGGCTGTTGTAGCCCTCTTGGCGTTATTTTCGTTTTTGCCGGTCTACAGCGCGAGTAGCAATCTCGTGTATGTCGTGGGCAAGGGCACGACCATGGGGCATTTAATGAAGCATGCGTTTCTATTGGTTCTGGGCTTTGGCATAATCTACGGGGTTCACCGGATTCCAACGCGATTTTTTAAAGGTCTTTCGATCATGGCCTTACCCATCGTATTGGTATTGTTGGTGTTTACCTTGGCGCAGGGTACGACCATAGGCGGTGCCAATGCAAGCCGATGGATCAGTATCCCTTTGGTGGGCATTACGTTTCAGACCTCAAATTTGGCGGCCGTGGTTTTAATGATTTACGTGGCCCGCTATTTGACCAAAATCAAGGACGAGGCCGTAACGTTCAAAGAAAGCCTCATACCACTTTGGTTACCTGTTTTTTTGGTTATCGCATTGATTCTCCCAGCGAACTTCTCAACAGCGGCCATTATTTTTTCAATGGTTTTATTGTTGTGTTTTTTAGGGGGCTACCCATTTAAGTACTTAGCCGGAATTGTTGGTGCGGGAGTGTTATGTCTGGCCTTGTTCATTCTTACGGCCAAAGCTTTTCCAAGTCTCTTCGAAAATAGGATCGACACTTGGGAAAACCGTATCTCCAATTTCACCGATGGGGGCGATACCGAGGCGGATTATCAAATTGAAAGAGCCAAAATCGCCATTGCCACTGGCGGTATCATGGGTAAGGGCTCGGGCAAGAGCATACAAAAGAACTTTTTGCCTCAGAGTTCCTCCGATTTTATCTATGCCATTATCATAGAGGAATATGGTTTGGTCGGCGGGTTCCTTTTGATGTTCTTTTATTTACTGTTCCTGTTTAGGATTGTAGTGATCGCCAATGCCAACAAGACCATTTTCGGAAAATTACTAGTGCTGGGCGTAGGCCTTCCCATTATTTTTCAGGCATTGATCAATATGGCCGTGGCAGTGGAATTATTTCCGGTGACCGGACAGACCTTGCCGTTGATCAGTAGTGGAGGTACTTCAAGTTGGATGACATGCTTGGCCATTGGAATTATCTTGAGTGCCAGCGTAAAGGAGACGGCGCGAAAACGCAAAAGTACCAGTTCAAAGCTGGATAATATGGATATGACCAATCCTTTAGAAGTATTGAGTGGGCAATTATAAGTTCATATTGTCCGGTGGCGGAACAGGAGGGCACATTTATCCGGCAGTGGCGATTGCCAATGAATTGAAGCGAAGGTATCCCGATGCCGATTTCCTATTCGTGGGTGCCAAGGATCGTATGGAGATGGAAAAAGTACCCAACGCGGGATACAAGATAGAAGGTTTATGGATTACAGGGTTACAACGGAAACTTACCCTTAAAAATGCAATGTTTCCCATAAAATTGATCAGCAGTTTGTTCAAAGCAGGTAAAATAGTGTCCCGATTCAAGCCCGATGCGGTGGTGGGTACCGGTGGTTTCGCCAGTGGTCCTTTGCTCCGCGTGGCCTCAGGCCGAAAAATACCCTGTGTGCTGCAGGAACAGAATTCCTATGCAGGCATCACGAACAAGTTGTTAAAAGATAGGGTCGCCAAAATTTGTGTGGCCTACGATGGTATGGAACGATTTTTCCCCGCGGATAAAATCGTAAAAACCGGTAATCCGGTACGAGGCGATCTGGTGTCAATGAAAACCGAAAAGGCCGATGCATTGCGATTTTTCGACTTGGACCCGAACAAGCCGGTCCTGTTGATTCTTGGCGGAAGCTTAGGGGCAAGGCGTATTAACCAGCTGATCGAAAAAGAACTGGACTATTTTAAAAGTCTCGGTTTGCAGTTGATTTGGCAGTGCGGAAAACTGTATATAAATGACTATAAAAAATACAATTCGGATAGCGTGAAAGTCTATGATTTCCTGAACCGAATGGATCATACCTATGCCGCCGCCGATATCATCATTTCAAGGGCAGGGGCAGGTTCGGTTTCCGAACTATGTATCGTAGGTAAGCCAACGATTTTCATTCCGTCGCCCAATGTGGCGGAAGACCATCAAACCAAGAACGCCGAAGCGTTGGTCAAGGAAAATGCGGCCATTATGCTTAACGAATCCGCCTTGGAAGAACAGTTCGAGACGGTATTTTCGGAGGTAATGCGGTCTGATGAAAGACAAACGATGTTGAGCGATAATATCAAAAAATTGGCCATGCCAAATGCCACAAAACACATTGTAGACGAAATAGAAAAATTATTGAGGACGGCGTAGATGCGCGACGCGTATTGTGCGTAGAGGCGCCATGCATCGCGCCTCTACGCACGGCAATCGAAATAAATGGATTTAAAAAAAATACATAACGTATATTTCATAGGGATTGGTGGTATTGGCATGTCCGCCTTGGCCCGGTATTTCAAGTTCTTGGATAAAAATGTGGCTGGTTATGACAAGACAGACACACCTTTGACCAATGAACTATCGGAAATGGGCATTGCCATCCACTATGAGGATGATCTTTCAAAGGTTGACCAAATGTATAAGGACGCCGGTTCGACTTTAATCGTTTATACCCCGGCCGTACCGAGTCAACATTCGGAATATAGATTCTTTGTGAACAACGATTTTCGGGTGCTTAAACGATCGGAAGTATTGGGTCTCGTCACCAAAGAAACGTTCTGTTTAGCCGTTGCGGGCACCCACGGTAAGACCACCACCTCATGTATTCTCGCCCATCTACTAAAAGAGACCGAAACCCCATTGACGGCTTTTTTAGGAGGGATTTCAGAGGATTTCAATAGTAATTTTTTCTTTTCGGGCCATACGACTTCAGTGGTCGAGGCCGATGAGTTCGATCGCTCTTTCATGCGACTGTTCCCCGATGTGGCCTGTATCACATCAATGGATGCCGACCATTTAGATATCTATGGCAATTCCGAGGAACTACAACGATCCTTTAGGGAGTTTGCTGGCAAAATTGGGGACCAGGGTAAACTCTTTGTCCGTAGTGGTTTGCCCATTAAAGGCACTACCTACGGTATTGAAGACGATTCCGATTATTGTATAAAGAACATTAGCATAGCACAGGGTACTTATATTTTTGATTTGATTACCCCCAAGGGCGATTTCAAGGGGTTAAAGTTCAGTAAGCCTGGCAGACATAACCTATTAAACGGTTTAGTAGCATTCGCCATGGCGGTAGAGACTGGTGCAGACTCTGAACGTCTCTCTCAAGCATTAAATACGTTCAAGGGCGTGCAGCGGAGGTTTTCGTATAAAATCAAAACCAGTGATTTTGTTTTTATAGATGATTATGCGCATCACCCAACGGAAATCAATGCCATATACCAGGCCGTGGCCGAGATGCATCCCGAGCGAAAGACGTTAGTGGTCTTTCAACCGCACCTTTTTTCGAGAACACAGGATTTTGCCGACGATTTCGCGACCAGCTTAGCACAATTCGATAGCGTGCTCTTGTTGGAAATTTATCCGGCCCGGGAAAAACCTATTGATGGCGTGACCTCGAACTGGTTGTTGGGCAAGATTGAAAATCCGGCCAAAAAAGTGGTTTCGAAGGCGGAACTCATCCATGAAATAAAAAAACAAAGTCCAGAAATTCTCATCACTCTAGGAGCAGGGGATATTGGACTGGAAGTAGCAAAAATAAAAACAGAATTGGAGTATGCATCGTAATTTGAATTATATAAAATTGGTGGCCCTGTTGGCTATAATTAGCGGACTTTACGCGTTTTCCTCGCACAGGAGTGCTAGTAGAAATATCGATGGTATTACGGTTGAGTTCGTTGGTGACCAAAATTTATACATCACACAGGAAGCGGTTAATAAATTGTTAATACAAAAATTCGGTGGGTTCGAAAACGTGCCCAAAGAAAAATTAGTTTTGAATGCCATGGAAAAGGTTCTCCAGACCAATGAAATGGTAAAAAATGCACAAGTTTATCTGACAGTCGATGGTAAACTTGAGTCTAAAATAGTGCAGCGCAGACCAATTGGACGCGTAGAATCAGCGACTAAATTCTATGTAGACGATGAGGGCAAACGTATGCCGCTATCCTTGAGTCATTCAGCTAGAGTTCCGATTATCACTGGTGAAGTTACGGGTGAAAGCCTCGAGGACGTGTATGAGATCTTGAAGTATATCAACGAAGATGAGTTTCTAAGAAAGAATGTCATCGGCATTCACATTCAGGCGGTAGACAAGTACCAATTAAAGTTCAGGGTAGAGAATTTTGTAGTGAGCCTCGGAAGTATCGATAACTTGGAAGAGAAGTTCAACAATTTCAAGGCCTTTTACGCCAAGGCTGATAGGGATGATACATTGGAAAAATACAAAGTGGTAAGTCTAGAATTTAACAATCAAGTGGTGTGCACCAAAATTTAAAGTATGGAAATAGGTAATTATTCAGTCGGGTTAGATATCGGTACAACTAAAATCGTCGCCATAATCGGGAAGAAGAACGAGTACGGCAAAATCGAGGTATTGGGTATCGGAAAATCGAAAAGTTTGGGTGTTCATCGCGGAGTGGTCAACAACATTACCCAGACGATAAAATCCATTCAGCAGGCCGTGGAAGAGGCGGAAGTCAATTCCAACCTTAAAATCGGTTCCGTGGTCGTGGGTATCGCGGGGCAGCACATCAGGAGCTTGCAACATAGCGATTACATTACCCGTGCCGATTCGGAAGAGGTCATCAACGAAGATGATTTGGATAAGCTATGCAATCAGGTATATAAATTGGTGATGCTTCCAGGAGAGGAGATCATTCACGTACTACCACAAGAGTACAAGGTTGATGGTCAAGCCGAGATCAAAGAGCCTATCGGGATGTATGGAGGTCGCTTAGAGGCGAACTTTCATGTTGTGGTCGGTCAGGTTTCCAGTATAAAAAATGTAGGCAGGTGTATTAAAAGTGCTGGTTTGGACCTTGGAAACATCACTTTAGAACCGTTGGCGTCTTCCGATGCCGTGCTGAGCAAGGAAGAAAAAGAGGCGGGTGTAGCACTGATCGACATAGGAGGGGGTACGACCGATTTGGCCATTTTTAAGGACGGGATAATTCGCCACACCGCGGTAATTCCTTTCGGAGGCGGAGTTATAACGGAAGACATCAAAGAAGGGTGTTCCATTATTGAAAAGCAAGCGGAGCTATTGAAAATGAAATTCGGTTCTGCTTGGCCTGGTGAGAACAAGGATAATGAGATTGTTTCCATCCCTGGTTTAAGAGGTCGGGAGCCTAAGGAAATCACTTTGAAAAACCTTTCTAAAATCATTCATGCCAGGGTGGTCGAGATTATCGAGCAGGTATATGTCGAGATCAAGAATTACGGTCATGAGGAGCAAAAAAAGAAATTGATTGCAGGTATTGTACTTACCGGGGGAGGAAGCCAATTAAAACACCTCAAACAATTGGTCGAGTACATTACGGGTATGGATACCAGAATAGGCTTTCCGAACGAGCATCTGGCAGGGGATTCGGATTCTGAAATAGCGAGTCCGTTGTACGCCACTGCCGTAGGCTTACTCATGAATGCCGTGCAAAACGAAACAAAGGCAAAACCATCGCAGGACAATATGGGCGAGGCCAATGTTGAAGTCGAGAACGAACTGGTTATAGCCGGTGAGGAAAGTGAAATGGTAGGTGCCCAAGTACAACAAAAAGAACGTAAATCGGTGTTCGACAAATGGTCCGAGAAATTGAAGGACTTTTTAGACAACGCAGAGTAACATATTAAACTATAAACCAGTAAAAAAATACTATGAGCAATAACACGGAATTTGACGGAATATCGTTTGATCTGCCAAAGCATCAAAGCAATGTAATAAAGGTAATCGGCGTAGGTGGAGGTGGTAGCAACGCCATCAATCACATGTTTCAGTCTGGAATCAACGGGGTGGATTTTGTCATCCTGAATACCGATTCGCAGGCATTGAACAATAGTTCGATACCCAATAAGATCCAATTGGGTGTTTCCCTTACAGAGGGTCTTGGTGCAGGAGCTAACCCGGAAGTAGGGGAGCAGGCTGCCATGGAAAGTATGGAGGATATTAAAGGTATGTTGGATGTCACAACTAAAATGGTGTTCATTACGGCAGGTATGGGCGGGGGAACAGGAACTGGTGCTGCTCCCGTAATCGCCAAGCAAGCAAAAGAAATGGGCATCCTTACCGTGGGGATCGTTACCATGCCTTTCTTGTTCGAAGGTAAGATGCGTTGCCAACAAGCTCAGTTGGGTATCGAGAAATTGCGTGCAAATGTAGATTCCTTGATCGTCATCAATAATAACAAACTCCGTGAGGTTTATGGTAATCTTGGTTTTAAGGCCGGGTTTTCTAAGGCGGATGAAGTGCTTTCGACCGCTGCTCGCGGTATTGCGGAAGTAATTACACATCACTATACCCAAAATATTGACCTGCGTGATGCAAAAACGGTACTGTCCAATAGCGGAACGGCCATTATGGGTTCTGCCGTGGCCACTGGTTCGGCAAGGGCCAATGAAGCCATCATGAAAGCCTTGGATTCGCCACTGCTGAACGACAATAAGATTGCCGGTGCCAAAAACGTGCTATTACTCATCGTTTCGGGGTCACAGGAAATTACTATCGATGAAATTGGCGAAATCAATGATCATATTCAAGTTGAGGCCGGTCATGGGGCGAATATCATTATGGGTGTTGGTGAGGATGATGATTTGGGTGAGGCCATCGCGGTAACCGTAATCGCTACCGGATTTAATGTTGACCAGCAAGATACCATCGTAAATAGTGAATCAAAGAAAATAATACACACTTTGGAAGAGGGCCAAAAGGCACAACGTGATTTGACGCCTAAACCTATCGTACATCATTTGATCGATGATACCGTGATAGATGAGCCGATTTCAAAGCGAGTGAACGAGGCCGATGTGGTTGATTTGGATTTGGGGATGGATTTGATTCCGACCACGAACTACATTAAAAACTTCAATGTATTTTATGAGGAAGTAATCGAGGAAGTTGCCAAGGTGGGAGCGGAAGAGGATGATTTCATTATTATAGAAACAACACCGGCTCTAAGCAATATCAATGTGGTGGATGCGGAAGAGGTTGGCGCTTCAGGTACCGAAGAAGACCAATTCGCCATCAGTTTCGATATGCCATTATCGAATGCTTCGGAAAAGGAAGAAGCTGAAAACACCGTAACTTTTAGTTTAGAGGAAGAAGATGATGTAAAAGACTTGAAAGTAAACGACCACATTGAGGTGATACCCGTTCTGGAATACAATAAGAACGGCGAAACACGCTATAGTCTTGACGATTACATGGAGATGGAAAACGAGCTTGAGGGAGCCAAACCGAAAGCCGAAGCGTTCGAGCCAAAAATAGTGGAAGAAGAATTGGTTTTTGAAAAGAAGGTGGTAGAAGAGGAAGAAGAGCCCCAAAAGGTGGCGCATGTAGACCCGATGGATAGCCCGATCGAGGCTTTGCTGCGGGAAAGGGCCGATGAGCGTAGAAAGAAGCTCAAAGACTTCAACTACAAATTCCAAAACAACATCAACAGTATCGATGAAATCGAGAAGGAGCCCGCCTACAAAAGGCAGGGTATCGATTTGAGCGACACGCCAAAAGAAAACAAAGTATCTCGAACTACTTTGAGCGAGGATAGCAATGACGAGATCCAATTGCGATCTAACAATTCGTTCTTGCACGATAACGTAGACTAATAAAACGTTACACCTTAACTAAACGGACCCGAAAATCTTTTCTATTTTCGGGTTTTGTTTTTTTAGAATTTTAATAGGTCGGAGGCTTGTTCGAAGACAGTTTATTTTTATCTTCGCAATCCAATTTAAAAACGCATGGGCTTACAGGATAAGGTAATGGAGCAGATGAAAACCGCGATGAAGGCAAAGGATAAAGTTGCCTTGGAATCATTGCGTGCCATCAAATCCGCTTTGCTTCTGGCCCAGACCGAGGCTGGTTCCGGCGATGGACTCTCGGAGGAAGAAGAGGTGAAGTTGGTGCAAAAATTGGTAAAACAGCGAAAAGACAGCGCCGCTATATTTCAGGAGCAAGGTAGAAATGATTTGGCCGAACCGGAGTTGGCTCAAGTAGCCGTAATCGAGCAGTTTTTACCGGCGCAGTTGAGTGAAGATGAAATCGAAAAAGTTGTGGTTACCGTTATCGCCAATACCGGAGCGGAAGGCATGAAGGATATGGGCAAGGTCATGGGAATGGTTTCCAAGCAATTGGCCGGACAGGCCGATGGAAAAACGATTTCTACCATTGTGAAAAGTAAGTTAGCTTGAATTATAAAGAGTTACAGCTGCAGAAGGTGTTAACCGTAATACTGTCAGCTGCCACTGCTTACTAATAACTAAATATAAGGCCGCGTGGCGCAACTGAATAGCGCATCAGATTTCGGCTCTGAGGGTTGGGGGTTTGAATCCCTCCGCGGTCACTACAAGCAGAAAACCATGCCTTTTTAGGCATGGTTTTTTGTTTTGCGAAAAGATGGAAAGCGATAGCTTTCAAATCTTGTAGCAAAACAAAGCACCAGAGCGAAAGTGACCTCCTCCCGTATTTAGGTACCGGTCATAACTAGAGAATCTGGGCTGAACTTAGTTTAACGTAAAACCTGTCCTAATGAATGGGCTATGCTCATTCTAACTTCTAAACTAAGAACTGGTGCGTTTGTATAGATTCGGTCGTTGAGAGTATGGTAAAAGAATACATTTGACAAAATTTTTAAGATTTCTGTGGGGAACTATAATTTCATTGATGTTTTATTGTTACTAGGAATAGCGCAGGGTTTTTTTCTTGGTGTTACACTTCCCATAGTCCATCAAAGGAATGTAAAAGCCAATAAGGTCTTGTCTGTACAACTCATACTTGCCTGTCTGACGTTGTTAACGCGACTGGTGGTTTATAAAGCTGAGGAGTTCTGGTTGATTCAACGTTTTGTGCTTCTTGAGCCTTTAATTTTTGTTTTTGGCCCTCTGGGTTATATTTATCTAAAGCGCCTGCTTGAAAAAGACCGAGAAGAGTTTGTACTATCTTGGCACTATTATGTTCCTGCCGTATTGTATCTATCCTATCTGATTTTTATCAATACCTATACAAGTCAGGAATTTGCACGAAGTTTAAGTTCAGGTGACTTTAGGATTCCTTTTTTTATAGCTGAATTAGCCGCTTTACTTTTTAACTTATATTTTTGGTATTTGAGTGCCCATTTCTTTTCAAAGGTTCTCAAAAAAGAAAAAGAACAGCTTTCGTTTTCGCAAACCGCCCTTGGTTTTGTAAAAGTAATTTTGGTCTGTACTGGCGTAATTCTATTTGCCTGGTCGCTGAGTTTTTGTAGTAACCACTTTTTTCGAATTGCTTTTCCTGTTGTGAACTACAATCTGGTTTGGATTTCTATTCCCGTTTTGATTTACATAGTGGGATATTTTGCATTGAGACAGCCGGAAATATTTAGAGTCTCTGCGATTGAGGAAAAAAGTAAAACCGCCATTAAACCCGTAATGGATGAACAAGAAATTCAAAAGTTGCGACGTAATTTAACTGAACTCATGATAAATGAGAAAGTCTACTTGCACAACGAACTTACTTTGGTAGAACTTTCCCAACTTCTGAATACTTCAACCAATAAACTGTCTTGGTTTCTTAACACGGTCCATCAATCCAATTTCTATGATTTTATCAATGGATATCGAATCAAGGCATTCGTGGCAAAGTTGGAACAAAATGAGCATAAGGCAAAAACGCTTTTCTCCTTGTCGATGGAAGTAGGTTTCAATTCCAAATCAACATTTAATAAGGCCTTTAAGGCCAGTTTGAACGAAACACCAAGCAGTTATATTAAAAAGTTAGCTGGCTGACCATTTTGTTCTAGGCTATACAGACGGTCGATTTTCCAAATTATCTACAGTAAGATTGTTCCTTAAACCGAAATAACAATCTTATGAAAACAAGTAAAGGAGTTCAAAAAAACAACATGGTTTATGTGATGATTGTGACATGCATATTTATACAATATTCATGTTCCGATTATTATGAACAATTATTTGAAAGAAAATCCAAAAATGCCAGGGTAGAAACTTTGGTACAGGATTTTCAGGCAAGTGATGGACTTTCAGTAGATAAGAACGGTACTATTTTTGCCAGTAACTATGCAGGTTTTATGGGTACGGAAGTCTTAAAAGTGAACCCAAGAACAGCGACCGTAGAAGTAGCCGTTAATGACCTTCGAGCACCAACCGGAAATGTGGTCGACAGGTTCGGGAATATCTTCGTTGTCAATAATGTAAGAAGGCTTAGTCCGGATTCGAACGAATTGCAAGGTGATGTACTGAAAGTTTTGAAAGATGGTACGCGCACTGTCATTGGAACCTTACCAGGTTTTCCTTCGGGTATTACACTGGATCATAAAGGCAATGTATATGTTTCCAATTTTTATTTTTCAGGAGTTCATAAGATTACCCCGGATGGAGAAGTGAGCGTCTTTGTACAAGATGACCGACTGTACGGAGGAGTAGGAATTGATTTTGACAACAAGGGTAATCTGTTCGTCGGTAATTTTTCTACAGGGGATATTTTAAAAATTAGTCCCGATAAATCGCTGGAAGTATTGGCAACCATCCCTACCGTTCGTGAAGGTTTTGTCATTGGCTACATCACCTATTTTGGAGAATCAATTTTTGCTACGGCTGTCGGCGAACATGTAATTTATAGGGTTTCCATGTCCGGAGAGGCCAAAATATTCGCGGGATCAGGTATTCAAGAATCTGTGGATGGTAAGCTGATGGAGGCTTCATTCGACACACCAAATGGTATTACGGCAGATCCCAAGCGAAAAGTGTTATACGTAACCGAAGGTGGGGAAAGTGCTGGTGCGCTTAGGGTTTTAAAGTTCAAATAACCGTTTCCATATTTTCAATGAACAGACTTAAATGGGGAGCCGGTTATATCAAAAAACCTTGCTCCCCATAGATTTTGTTCTAAAAAAAGAGACTGAAGTCAAGGAACGAGAATAGTTTTCGGGCTATTTATCATCATATTTCTGCGTCTAAAATTTTTAAAATATTTTCTGTAGGTATTAAATAAATTCAATGAATTAAGAAATGATAAAAAACAACATACTATTAATAACATTTGCTCTACTCGGTTTAATCGGTGCCCAAGCACAAGAATTAACCAAGAAAGAAGTGCTCCTGGCAGACAGTCTGGAATTTGACAAGGATATTTTAAAACTTGTACGTTCACAGACCACAGCGACTTTTAGAGGAATTCCAAAAAATGATCGATATGAATATCCCGCCGTAGTTCTTACTATTGAGAGAAACAAAGCAAGTAAGCTTATAGACGAACTCATGCGTATAAAACATCGATTGAAGACTAAGGGTTACATTATTTTCACGAGCATGCGAAGTGATGACGGCGAGACAGATGAAGTACGCATTGTCAAAACCGATGACCCACTCTATCCCATTAAATATATGGATACACAGGGTTCTTTTCCTAAGTTATCTAATGAACAAATTTTCGATAAGATAGAAAGGTGGTATGGCAGAAAAGGTTGTGTGGTTATAGGTGCCGGACCGGACTGGATAGCAGTAAAATTTGTCTTGCCCCTTGAAAATACAGACGAATTTGCTAATGATATGATTAACTTTTGTCCAGCTTTGGAAAGTGTTTACAGAGGGGCAGAAAGGTTAGCGGCAAAATTAAAGGAAGATAATCCTAAAATTTTATTGGAATGGTAGTTCTAATATTGAACCTACCTGGATTTATTTTAGTTATTGTCAAATGAGAGCCAGTGCTATTTGGATATTTTTCAAATTCTAAAACTTTACGTTTGTAGTAATTTTCTATTTGCAAAGGGGAGCTTCGAGGTAAGGACGCAGCCAATCCCAAAACACTTAAGCGGAACGATGAAAGCGATTGCTTTCAAATCTTGCGGAAAAACAAAGCATCAGAGCGAAAGTTCGCGGTTTTCTTGTGAAGAAATTATAAAAGTTGCTCAGATTAGCTTCATAACTACTTTGAATATTCTCCAAACCGGTAGTAGCTATAGATTTATTGTTTTGGTTTTGCTTTATAAATGATTTCAGTACTTACCCAATAGATATTGGCTAACCCATTCTTTCCAGCTCTTTCATCCCTGCCAAAAAACAAATACTTACCATCTGGAGTAATTCTTGGGCCTTTTTCATTAAAGCTAGAATTTATGGTGGCTCCAAGATTTATGGGTTTTGTCCACGCGCCATCATTTTGTTTAAAACAAGCATAAATATCATTGTCTTTTCGCTCTTTATCTTGACTTTTTCCAGTGAATATCAGATAATCTTGGGATGGTGAAATGAATGCATGATGGCCAAATTCGTGTTTAACTTCCTTTGGCTCTAAAAATTTACCATTTACAAAAGGGATAAAATATGTTTTGAATTTTGACAAATTGAAATAATAAAGGTCTCCGTTTTTAGCTTGGTTGGGAAAAAATACCAAGTCATCATTTATTGGTGAATCAAGTATTATTGCTTCACTCCAAGAATCTTTTAAACGATTTGCAAACCAAATTTTTTCATCCGTAAAAGCCTCGTCGAAAGCTGTGAAATAAATCCGTTTACCATCAGGACTAATGAATGGATGCATTTCTTCCTCTTTTTCTCCCTTGGTAAAATCCATTTTTTTAATGGGAGTCCATTTATCATCTTTGAGTTTTGAGAAATAGATAGCTGTTGCATCGTCTTCATTATCGGCTGCGAAATACATTTCTTTCAGATCGGGAGAAAACGTAACGGTGCCTTCGAACCTTCCATCAATTGAGACCATACCGGGAGCAAAGACTTCAGGAGTTAAATCAGGTGGTTTTTGACCAAAATAACGATTTTCAGGGTTTGAAGATCTTGGTCTTATCTTATCAATAATTTCTGTGCTCACCCAGTACACATTTGATGACTCATCTTCGTTGGATCTATTATAAAACAAATATTTGCCATCTGGCGTAATACTCGGGCAGGATTCGTTGAAATTAGAATTTACTTCGTTTCCAAGAGGTATTGGTTTTGTCCATGTACCGTCTTTTTCCTTGAAGCAGACATAAATATCTTGGTCTTTATTTTCTTTGTTTCGAGTATAGACTAGCAAATACTCTTGAGATGGGGAAATAAACCCGTGATGACCAAATTCTATTTCAACTTCATGTACTTCAGGAAATTCACCATTTCTGTTAGGTGCATAATACATTTTTTCTTTTGAAATACTAGTGTAATAAAGATCTCCGTTTTTAGCTTGATTAATGTAAAAAGCGATGTCATCATTAATGGGTGAATCAAGCTGTATTGCATCACTCCAAGAATCCCCTAAACGGTTTACGTACCAAATTTTCTCATCCGAAAAAATAGAATCAAAAGCTGTGAAATAAATCCTTTTGTCATTAAGGCTAACAGATGGATATATTTCCTCATTTTTTCCCCCATTGGTAAAATTTGCTTTTCTAACGGGAGTCCATTTATTACTTTTAAGTTTTGAGAAATAGATAGATGATGCTTCTTCATCTTTTTCATGAGCCGAAAAATACATTTCATCTAAATCAGGAGAAAACGAAATAGTCGATGAATTCCTTCCGTTTATTGAAACAATTCCAGGAGCAAAAATTTCAGGTATTAAACCAGGAGGTTTTTGTCCTAGATAAGATTCTTTTTTTGTTGAATTATTCTCTTTTGAGTTCGATTTTTTAGTATTGCAAGCCTTCAAAAAAAATCCTAATACTAATGCGGAAAATATAATAATGTAATTCCTCATTGTTCGATTTGTTTTAATTGATGTCAATATCAATTTAGATAGTGAAGTGTGAAAAACCATTCTTCATAAACCTATTTTTTAAATAGAGCTATCAAAGTAATTACAAACCCAATAGCAGAGCACCATACACCCCAGTCAGGATGATTGCTAAATGACAGAAAGCCTGTAATAAGCAATGTATTTCCAAAGGCAATCCATCCTTTCCTTTTCTTGACTCTCTCTTTTATTATTCCTAAAGATGTTATTGTCTTCATTCTAAATTTTTTCTAAAAAACTTAATACTGTTTTCCAGTATTCCTCTGCTCCTTTTTGACCTGTCCATAGGGCTTTCGACCCGTGAAATCCATCAGATTCTGGAATGAACTGCGATTGGTTTTCCTGTAATGACACGTTTCCCAGAAGAGACGTCAGAGCGGCTGCTTCTGCTTTGGATGACGTTACTAAGAACGGTTTATCCGCTTTTGCAAAAGCGCTACTCAAAGAGGGTGCCGCATCACCAAAATAATCACCAGGACTAAAGGCGATTATGGCCTCTACCTTATCATTTGAAACGCCTTCCAATAAAGCCAAGCTCGACGAATAGGAACTTCCCCAAACGATAACTTTCTTCTCGTATTTCTTGTTCAAAAAGTCTATTGCAGCTTCAATATCTTGTTGTGCATCAATATATTCCGTTGGCAAACCATTTTCTTTGGCTCTGTCTGCGGTAATATTTGGTTTATCTGCAAAGTTTCCGCCCGAGCGTTGGTCAATTGCCAAGCAGTTGTAGCCCATCTCATTTAGTTTGGGGGCGATGTCGGCATACTCAAAACGGTTATAGCCTGCTTGGTGGCAAAGCAGTATAACTGGATTGTCCTTCCCAATTTCATAAAGGTTACCGTTCACCAAAAGTCCGTCTGCAGTTTCAAACTCAACCTTCTTTGGCTGGTATTTTTCACCTAAAACATCTGAATTTGGAAGCTGGACACTTTCCTTCATTTTCTCCTGGGCTTCTAATTCCATTTTAATTAGGTTTTCTATCAACTCAATACGCGTGAATTTGTCTTCTTTGTCAAAATAAACGTGTGACTCACGAATACCCAATTCTTCAAAATCATACTTGATTTTGACTTTTCCTTTCTCGCTTTCAAGTATGGTCATTGCATTCAGTTTGGGTAAATTGGCAAAGATATTAGCAAGTATCGCTGGTGTATTTGCAACAGGGATCGGGTCAAATTTCAAAGCTGGACTCACATACGCTTCTATGGGGCTAACAGATTTTTGAATAAAGCTTTGTTCAAAAGCATCTATTTGTTTTGAATAATCCTGAGCCATAGTACTTAATCCTGTACTAAGGGCGAGCAGTAAAATTGAAATTTTTTCAGACCCATTTTTACCAATTGATCTCTTTTTTAAGGTAGGCAGCAAGAACAGTAATGCACCAGTTAAAAATAAATAATTTGGCATATCTTCTTCTATAAAATGGCTTGCCGACAATAAGCCGATAATTTTCAACAGGATAATTCCTCCACCTATTACGATTAGAATAAAACCTATCTTTTGAATTGTCTTAAAATCTCTGAATTTTGTTGATGTGTTCATCTGAATTTAGTATTGTTTGCCCAGTAGGTTACAATTCGCTCTTCAGAATTACACTTTCAAAGATTTATTTTTCTTCGAGGTCCTTCAAGTTTGATTTTAATTGATTGAGGTAGTTGCCAAACTTCATTTTTTGCTCAATTCGGGAAAGGAAATAAAAGATAACGGCACTAATACTAACTACACCGATAATCAAGAAAGACATCTGTAGAGTGCCTTCAACGAACCCTTTAGAATTGTTGACCAAATAGCATATCCAACCCAATGCAATGGAATTGAATACTACACTGGAATACACGTTGAGTTTAATCGCTTGTCCCATTATACCAATAAATCTTTCTAAGGACAGTTTAACACTTGTCGGCCTCACTTGGAAATTTTGAATCTCTCGAAAAGCCTTAAAATTCCAAGACAACATTGCAGACATAAAGAGAATGATATTTGCCAAGAAAATCCTGTTATCGATATCGTCAAAGATATTTTCTAGGAAGGTGAATTTTTCTGGTGTTATAAAAGAACCAGTAAGCATCACAATACCGCCTGCCAAGGTGAGACCGCCAAACGTGAACTTGAAGTACATTACTCTTTTTATTTTGCCCAGTACAGATTTAGAATCATTTTTGATGTATTTCCCCACCACGAACTCATCGACCTTGTCTTGTGAGATTGTTTCATCTACTACCACATCCCAAACCGATTTTAATTCCAATAGTTCCATCTTATTTATTTTTTACGGTTTTTGAAAGTTTTGTCTTTATCCTGTTCATTTTTACACGAACATAATTTTGGGTAATTCCCACGATTTCTGAAATTTCTTCGTTTGATTTCCCATCAAGATGCAACATAACGATTGCTTTTTCAACCTTATTTAAGCTAGCAATTGCCTTATGCATCAACTTTAATTTTTCATCTTGAACTTCAATTTTACTTTCTTCTGAAGCATCCTTAAATTGATTGGTCTGAAAAAAAAGATGTTTTTTCTTTTTGGTTTTTCGCAAATCCTGAATGGCGACATTAAGAGCCACACGATACATCCAAGTAGAAAATTTTGAATCCCCTCGAAATGATGGGTACGATTTCCATAATTGAATCAGTATTTCTTGGAACAGGTCTTTGCGGTGTTCCTCATTATCACAGTACATGCGGCTCACTTTATGGATAATGCCCTGTGATTCTTGGATCCGTTCGGAAAATTCTATTTCAAGATTTTTGTTGCTCAATACGTTGTTCTGGTTTGGTCGTTCAATAGTTTTTCCAGAGCGGTAGTCTCTTCACTCAAATTTCCATAAAGCTCTTCCTGAAAATCGTATAGTTTCAAACTCTCGGCAAGCGTGTTATTGAGTACTAAAAATTGCATAGAACCCAAATTATTTCGCCAATTTCTAACTGACGGATGTTGTTTGTCAGAATAGCCGTTCAGGTATAGCAAATCCGTGCTCTTTTTCAATTCTAAATCGTAGAGCGCAATATTCTCGATAGTTTGGGTTTCGTATGAAAAATATCTTTCCTGAAGGTTCTTCAGTTTAAGGATGGCTTCCTTTTCATTTTTGGGGAACAATGAAAGATTACCTGTGGTAATAAGGTCTTCAATGGTGTAAGTGCCCGTATAGAAAGCGCTTTTGGACGTGTTGACGCTATCCAGCCTTCCAAGCAGTATAGTTATTTCCGGATTTTTGGTACTGTAGTAATCTAGATAATGCCTAATCGATTTCCGCTTCCGCAAAAGGAATTCCTTTGATTTGTTGAGATTAATGATGTCTTGTTGCAGCTCTTGGACAAGACTTGTCCTGTAAGTCTCTAATTGAGCAAAGCGCTTTTCCTGCTCGTTCCTATTATTGATTGTTACTGCGATCAAAATACCAATAACCACCAAAAAGATTTCGCCGATGGCGTACAATATGTACTTTCCGACCCTATTTTTGACTACGTGATGGTTTCTTATTCTTCGAAAGAATTGAATCATTTTTGGGTTCGTTATATAGTCTCTGATTGGTAAGTTATAGAAATACATCAAGAATTACATTTTCACAAAACTAATTTTGGATTTTTAGGCATGACTTTTTAACCTACATAATATAAAAACAGGTAAGCCTGCATTCTTATCGTATTTGGCTTAAAAATTTTAGTTAGTAGGATAATCTTTCCCATGATATTCCTTTAATTTTATTGTTGGAAAATTAGGATTTATCACTTTGCAAAGTCAATGTAATTACGTTATCTGTTTTTTGGGACTAACATAGCTGATACCGATTTCAATATAAAGTAGGAAATGGTTACGCTTCATAAGACAAATTATATCGGAGAGGGCACTTATCAAATGTGTTACGTTCACCCCGATTTCAATAACCTTTGTTTAAAACTCAGAAAAGGTATTCGTACAAATAAATCTCGTGTTGATCAGGAAATCAAATACTACGAGAAGATTCAAAAGCGAAATATTGGTTTTCCCTTTCTTTCAAAATATCACGGTGAACTTGAAACAAATTTGGGAATTGCTTCTGTTTTCGATATGGTAAGAGATGAAACTACCAATGATATATCGGCCTCTATGTATGATTATCTACTAAGGGACGATTCCCCATTTTCAGATGAGCTGTTTATTACTAAGCTGAAAGAACTTAAAGGCGTACTTGTCAAGAATAAAATCTTGATACGGGATTTAACAGCAAAGAATATTTGCTGTAAAGTTTTGGCTAACAAGTCGGTGGAATTAATAATTATTGATGGGGTCGGCCATAGGGATTTTATTCCTATGGTAGAATGGTTTGAAATCCTTACAAGAAGAAAGATGAATAAAATTTTCGATAGAAAAAAATTATATTCAATGACCGAGCATAGGGAGTGGTTGGCCCACAGAAATTTATTGTATTGATAGCTGTTGATGAAGGCTTCAAAAACAGTGTAGCCTTTAGGAACGACCTATTTGAGATAAGTTTCGGAAGTATTAAAAAACACAAGTACACTTACTTTGTTCGATAAGAACTGTAGTTAATATCATTCTTAACGAAAGCTCCTGACTTCTGGAGCAACTCATCAATTCTGAGAATATCTTTTTGGTTGTTGTTTCCCACGATAAATACCAAGCCATAAATATCCAAACTCACTAGGATCGGCCCGTTCTGGGAGCTTAGATTTACTTGAATTTCATCGTTCATCCATAAGTTGAGCATTTCTTTTGACTTAAAACCGGCGAGACCCAGCATGTGCAATATTTCGAAAAGGAAGTATTCCGGGTCTTCCAAGCCATTAAATTCGATCAACAAACGGTCGGTGCCGTATCCTGGCCTTAGTCTATAGGTGTATTTGGGACGATTTTGTATCATAGGTTTCTTTTTATTCCAAATAGGCGAGTGTGTTCGGGTCTTCAAAATAGTTTTCAACTACTTCCCTGATATGGGCTTCCTTTAATGCCGAATTAGCGGTACTGTATTCCTGATGAATCAATTTCTTGGCAGGGTAGGATACACAGCTTACCTCTTTTCCTTCTTCATCAACGACTTTTAAGGTTGCGGTGGCCTCTAAAATGGTTTTTCCGGACAGGCTGAGGGTCTGTTCCTCAAAAGCATCGTTTCCGGTTGGTAGGAAGGCACTTTTTTCGATAAGGATATCGGACTTGATCTGAGCAGTTTGTTTCGTGAGTTCAGTCTGCTTTTTGTCGTTGCTGCAGGAGATAAATATTACAGCGATGGCTAAGGAAAAGGTTTTAAAGGTCATAGGTTTCATGATGCAGTGTTTTAAGTTGTTATTTACACTACAAAGATGAAACTAAGCCGGCTTCGCCAGATGACTTGAAAAGGTGAAAACGCATCCCCTGTATTCAGGGATGGAAAGCATTTTTTAGTACGATTTCGTGAGTTTTAGGAGCCTATGAAGTTATGATTACTAGGTGTCACGAATCTAAAAGCCCCATTTTAATAGCGTGTTTGGTAAGTCCCGCAAGGTTTTTGACCTGAAGTTTCGAAATCAGATTTTTGCGGTAGCTTTCGATGGTATGTTTGCTTAGAAATAAGGTATCGGCAATTTCTTGGGTGGTATTTTCTTCCGCGATAAGTTTCAAAACTTCAATCTCACGATCGGTCAAAGAGACTTCTTCCTGTTTTTTGTTCTCGAACATGGCATCGGTATAGGCCCGTTTTATTTCGGCCGAAAAGTATTTTTCCCCGCCAAGAATGGTACGAATGGCGTTCAGCAATTCTTCCTTTTCGGCGTTTTTGGGCACATAACCATCAACATTGTTCCGAATGAGTTTGTCGATCATCGCACCGTCAATATGCATGCTTACGACGAGTGTTCTCAGCGAGGGGTAGTTCTCTTTCACGATTTTGTTGAGTTCAATGCCATCCATCTCGGGCATGGTGAGGTCAGTGACCAAGAGATGTAGGTCATTCACACCGTTAATATCGAGATACTTTGCGACCTGGGCGCCATTCTTTGCAGTAAGTGTTACGGCAAGGTCCGGTGCATCCTTAAGAATACTCATGAGACCATCTACGAACATTTTGTGGTCGTCTGCAATAATTAGATTGTATGTCATGATATGTTTTTGCTTCGAAATTTATAAGAATAGGATAGGTGTACGATGATATTCAAACTACCGCCTAGCACTACACAAAAAAACAATATTCCAAAAATAGGCATTCCACATCCATTCTGACCATACCCAAGTATCGAAAAAATGAGTTGCGGAAAAACAAACAGTTGGGCCGCTAAAAGAAACGATAGAACCATCCATTTGGGAAAACGAACACGTTTTTTATCCATCCAAAAATAGAGCAATACTTGAATTAGCGCCACACCTATAAGTATTCCGGATTCGATCATGCTTGAAACGGTTTGATCGGGATCTCTATGGCAACAACGGTTCCCCTTTCTAGTTGCGAATCGATACTCAGCTGTCCGTTTAATTGGGCAACCCGATGTTGAATGTTGTCAGATCCGATGCCTTTGGACGTTTTTTCAACATCAAAGCCCTTCCCGTTATCCTCGAACAAAAGCGAGAGCTCCTCCCCAATAACGTTCAAATGTATTTCAACATTGGTGGCATCGGCATGCTTTAAGGTATTCGTCATCAACTCTTGTATCACCTTAAAGAGCTCCATTTGAATATTCTCGTCAATTTGGTTTACCAACTTCTCGGGATAAGGGTGAAAGCCTATGGTCAACTCGCCTGTTCCGGAAATAGATTTGACGTACTCGGCCACCAGTTTCGTAAAGGCGTTTTGTTTGAATTTTTTCGGAATCAGGGTATGTGAGATATCCCGCACCAATTGATAGGTCTCATCCAACTGACTCCCTATATTCGATAAGGCAGTTGAATTATCGTCCATACTGGCCAGTTGTAATTTTATTCCGGCCAGATTGCCTCCAATACTATCGTGTAATTCCTGGGCAATACGTTTGCGTTCTTCATCTTGGCCCTCTATAGATGCTTTGATCAAGTTCAGTTCCTGCTCCTGTTTCAGCGCGGCGACTTTTTGTGCATTGATTTCTTCTTGTTTTTTGGACAGCTCGCTCTGTGCTTGAATTTTTTGATAGTAGGTATACAACAACGCCATGATGGGTATTAAAATGATGAAAAACCCGATGAGAAAAGCATTTTTGATGGTTTTCTGCCGGCTTAGTTCCGCCTCCCGAACAATTTTCGCCTCCTCGAGACTCGTAATCTCCTGTTCTTTTTCCACGGTTTCGTATTGCACCTCCAGTTCCTTGATGATGGTCTGTTGCTGTTTCGAATTTATTTCGCCGATAACATTTAGGAGCTGCGTAATTACGGCATAACCGTTTTCATAATCGTTCATTTTGGCATAGCATCTTGCTTGTACGCTCAAGGCATCCCTTTGAAATTCCAAATTTTCACGATCTATGGCGTTTATGTAGGCGAAGGATAGGGCGATATTCGCCTGTTCATAGTATCCTTCCTTAAAGTATAGTTTTCCTAAAAGCAATGTTCCCTCGAAATAGATTGCGGTAAATCCTTCTTTTAAGGCAAGATTCCTTATCGTTTCGTAATCGGCCATCGCCTTATCAATGTCGTTCAGCCCTTCTGCCAATTGCCCTTGTTTCAACCGTATGGCGAGTTCGGTTTCCAAATCCTGTTGCGACTGTGCCATCTCCTTGGCCTCCTCGTAATAGGTCTCCGCTTGTCCGTAGTTCTTTTTTTGTAGATGGGCATCTCCCAAAATAATGAGCGCCTCGTTGGTAATGGGCTTGAATTCAAGGGCGAATTCGGCAAGGGCCTCCTCGCTAATGGCTATGGCCTTGTCCGAATTTATCTTCTTTAAATTTGCCCTGGCAAGTCCTATTTTATTTCGGTATTCATACTCCTTTGCACCCACGGTATTTGCCGCTTGAATACCTTTAATATGCCACTCGATGGCCTTGTCGAAAATTCCGTTAAAGGAACTTCCGACTCCCATAAAATAATGTGCTTTCGCGTAGTTGCGGTTTTTATCGTCCTCGGGCTTGTCCCAATTCCCGATTTCCTTTTCATAAAGGGTGGCATAATGCAGGATGGAATCGGTGTTTCCGGTTTTGCTGTGGTGTTCTGCCAACTGTTCGAAGATTGAAAAACGCTGCGTCCCAAAGGTCGCCGTTTTCAAGGCCTCGTAATAGGGTTCGAGCGACTCCTGTTTTTCGATTCGAATGGTCGAAAAAGTAATGACCTGCTCCTCCGGTATAATAGGGTCGTCTTCAATTTCCTGTGCTATTGTACACGGTACAGCAAAGCAGATAAACAACATCCAAAGAAGATGTTTCAAAAGAATGCTACGGTAAAGGGTATGGGTTATGCTATACAAGACTTTTGGTTTCACAAATTTAGCCGGGAAGATAGATGCGTTTTAGTCCATTTCCTTCTAACTCAACAATTTTTTGGTCGATATATTTTATCAGTTCAGGGCAATCCCTTTCAAAATCATCGCAAATTACGGTTTTTGATTTTTCATTGGCTTGAAGGGTTATTTGCAGGGGACTGGTACAAGAGCTGCTGCTCTTGTAGGTAGGGTCTAGTTGCCAAAAACCATCCTGGACTATTTTCTTAATTAGATTGTTTGTTACTGCGCTATCCAAAACTCTTTGGGTCGGGCGATTGTATAGTGCATTCGGATGATCGGATTTTTCTTGGGGAATATAGCGTAAGGTATCGTCTTTCAGGATAAAACTATCGTAGTGGAACGCGCTTCTTTCCACTTTAAGCGTGTAGGTTTTCCGTTTCTCTTGAAACTCTTCGACGGAGGCCTTTGGTTTGGTATTGCACCGCAATAACATCAAGCCGAGAAATAACATTCCTAGAAAACATAATGAGGTGTAAGGAAATTTCATAAATAGGCATAGCTTGATATACTACAAAGATGCCAAAATGCCCCATGGTTCTAAACACCTTTTCGTACCAAATAAAAACCCCTGTTTTCAGGGGTTTTAATATCGCGTAGAAATCTTACGTGACGGTCTCTTTTTTATTTTCAGCTTCCTTCAGTTTTTTTACGAGCTCTAGTGCATCGGGCACGACATCGCTGCACAGTACGATCAATGAGCCCTCTTGCGCATTGTCTACGGCATAATGAATGGCTTCTTCTTCGGAAGGGATAATCGTGATTTTTTTATCCGGATGTTCCTTCAGAATCCCGTCTTTAAGCATCTTAATTAGCTCTTCCTCGGTTTTGCCCCGTAAATGCTTATCCTGACGGATGATGATCTCATCGAACATTTCGGCAGCGATTTGCCCTAGTTCGTTGTTGTCTTCTTCGCGCCGATCACCGATTCCTGCTACGATACCCACCTTTACCGAAGCTTCCATTTCACGGGTGAAATCTTGCAATGCCCGCATTCCGGCGGGGTTGTGCGCATAGTCCAACAGGATTTGAAATTTTTCGAATTTGAACAAATTCAGCCTGCCTGGTGTTTGTGACGCCGAGGGTAAAAAGGTTTCCAGGGCCGCCTTCATATCCTCGATACTGATTCCCTTTACGTTGGCGGTGATGATGGCCGGTAATATATTCTGAATCATGAATTTGGCCTTTCCCCCGTAGGTCAATGGAATATTTTCGGCCTTCATAATGCGCATTTTCCATGCGCCGCGACAAAGGGTTACGTATCCGTTTTCATAGACTGCCGTTATTCCTCCTTTGCGTTGTAGGGCTTGGATACGTGGGTTGTTCTCATCCATTGAAAATAAGGCGACATTGCAATTCACCCCTTTTCGCATTTCGTATACCAAATCGTCATCGGCATTCAGGATAGCGTAACCATCGGGAAAAACCGTTTCGGGGACCACAGCTTTTACCTTGGCCAATTGTTCTATGGTGTGAATGCCTTTCAGACCAAGGTGGTCTGCCGATACATTGGTCACGATGCCGATATCGCAATTGGCGAAGCTTAGCCCCGCTCGGAGCATACCACCACGGGCGCATTCCAAAACCGCAAAGTTGACCGTGGGGTCTTTCAAGACGAATTCGGCGCTTTGAGGTCCTGTGCAATCACCTTTCATCAGTAATCTATTCTGTATGTAAACACCGTCACTGGTGGTATAGCCTACGCGGTATCCACTCATTTTGGCAATATGGGAAATCAATCTGCTCGTCGTAGTTTTTCCATTGGTTCCAGTAATCGCTACAATGGGAATCTGACCGGTATCGCCCTGTTTTGGGAACAATTTATCTACCACCGGGGCCGCTACATTCCTAGGCAGACCGGTCGTAGGGGCGAGATGCATTCGAAAGCCTGGCCCAGCATTGACTTCCAATACCGCCCCACCGGTTTCGGATAAGGGCTTACTGATATCGGAGGTCATAATGTCGATGCCACAGATATCCAGATCTATGATTTTTGAAATACGTTCGCACATCGATACATTTGCCGGGTGAACGATATCGGTTACATCCTCAGCTGTTCCGCCCGTACTTAGATTGGCCGTGTCTTTAAGAATCAAGCGTTCACCTTCTTTAAGTACCGATTGCAAGGTGTAGCCTGCATCGGCAATAATGGTTTTGGTCAAATCATTAATGGTAATCGCCGTCAATTCCTTTTCATGTCCGTATCCCCGACGCGGGTCTTTGTTTACCTCGAAAACCAGTTCTTCGATGGTTAATTTACCATCACCTACTACGTGGGCGGGGGTTCGTTTTGCAGCTGCTACCAACATATTGTTGATGACCAAAATTCGGTAGTCCTCCCCGGTTATATATTTTTCTACAATGACCCTTCTGGATACCTCCCTTGCCGCGTGAAAAGCTTCCAAGGCATGTTCGTAGTCCTGTATATCGACCGTAATTCCCCTGCCATGGTTCCCATCAATAGGTTTGATGACCAATGGGTACCCGACATATTTGCAAGCGGACTCCAAACTACTCTCCCTACTTATGATATCGCCACGCGGGACTTCTACCTCTGCTTGCTCCAATAAGTGCTTCGTATCTTCCTTATCACAGGCCAGTTCTACCCCGATGCTACTGGTTTCACTGGTTACCGTTGCCTGTATTCGTTTTTGATTGGCACCATAACCCAGCTGACATAGGGAATATTTGTTCAAACGTATCCATGGGATTCCCCGGCTCGCCGCTTCCTCGACGATAGAGCCGGTGCTGGGCCCAAGGCGTTCGGCCTCCCGAAGCTCGCGCATCTTCTGAAGATCATCGTCTATATCATAGTCTTCCGCGGCAATCAGGGCCTCACAAATATCGACCGCCGCTTTGGCGGCATAGCGTCCGACATTTTCTTCCATATAGGAAAAAACCACGTTGTAGACCCCTTTTTCACCATAGCCCCTCGTTCTTCCGAAACCGGTATCCATACCTGCTAGCGTCTGAATTTCGAGTGCGATGTGCTCCACCACATGCCCCATCCACGTGCCTTCATCCACACGCATGAAAAAACCGCCTTCACAGCCCTCGGAACAACGATGGGAATACATACTGGGAAACATCGCCTTTAATCGGTCGGCAAAACCACTTACCTTATTGGTGGGGTATTCTTCCATGGCCTCCAAGTCCAGCACCATCACGATAAGCTTGTGACGTCTAACCGACCAATAATTTGGCCCGCGCATGGCGTTTATTTCTCTTATTCTCATTTTCAGTTGGATTTAAGTTTCGGTAATTCTTAAATATAGTACAATTTTTCGGGACGATAGCTGTATTTTTGTGCCCCAAATAGATTTAAATGAGTGTAAAAGGAACCTTGATACCCATTGGTGGAAATGAGGACAAAGGTACGGATGTGCACGAGCAGTATACCCTAGAATTTATTGCCGATGGAATCTTGGCCCGTGTGGTTCAGGAAAGTGGCGGGGTAACTGCTAAAATCGTTGTCATCCCGACCGCTTCCAGTATTCCGGATGAGGTGTCTAAGAATTATCTACAAGCCTTTGGGAAATTGGGTTGTACGAATGTTCTAATATTGGATATTCGTAAACGGGAACAGTCGGAGGATAAGGAAAATATCGAGATAGTACGGCAGGCCGACTGCATCATGTTTTCAGGAGGTAACCAGTCGGAGATCTTACGTAAAATCGGCGGCACCAGTATTCATACGATTTTGAAGGAGAGGTATCAAAACGATAGTATAGTTATTGCTGGTACCAGTGCAGGCGCTATGTGCATGTCGGAAGAGATGATTACGGGAGGTAGCAGTAAGGAGGCTTTCATTAAGGGAGCCGTCGGAATGTCTGCTGGAATGGCCTTTATTCCCAACCTGATCATCGACTCGCACTTTATACGCCGTGGGCGCTTTGGCCGTCTGGCTGAAGCAGTTGCCATATTTCCAGATCTTTTGGGAGTTGGACTCGCCGAGGATACTGGCCTGGTCATTAAAAATTGCAATACCTTCGAAGTCATCGGTTCGGGTATGGTCATACTTTTTGACCCAAGTAGGTTGAAACACAACAATCAAAAGGTATTGGAAAAAGGGGAGCCTATTACCCTACAAAACCTGAAAACCCATATTTTGGCCAATGGGGACCGGTTCAACATCAAAAAGCGAAAACTAAAGGTCTTACCGTTGGATGCGCCTTTTGTTTAAGAGGTATAAATAGCCACGTCGGTTTCCTGATTTGAAGTCTTATAGGCACGATACATGCCTTCGGTATTGAAGGGCATCGTAAGATTTGCTTTTCCGTCAACAGCGATGAGGCCGCCGTCACCACCAATTTCCACAATACGTTTTTGTATAACCTCGGTCGCTGCTGCCTCAAGAGATAAACCTTTAAATTCCATTAAACAGGAAACATCATAGGCGACCACACCTTTGATAAAGAATTCCCCGCTCCCGGTACATGAAACCGCACAGGTTTTATTGTTCGCGTAATTTCCCGCACCGATCATCGGGCTGTCGCCAACACGGCCATACCGTTTGTTCGTCATCCCGCCGGTGGAGGTTGCTGCGGCAACATTTCCATTTTGGTCGCAGGCAACGGCGCCCACCGTACCGAATTTGGAATCTTTTTTTAGGGAGTGATCTAATTGAAAGTTATCGGTATCCTTGATGTCGAGCCACTGCTGGTACCGTAACTCGTCATAAAAATAGGTCGGTTCCTCTAGGTTAAAGTTTAATTTTTTCGCAAAACGCATGGCACCCTCCCCGGCCAGGAAAACATGTTCACTTTCTTCCATAATCGCTTTGGCAAGCCGAATCGGATTTCTGATACCCGTTATGAGAGAGACCGCTCCAGCATTTCTATTTAAGCCATCCATGATAGCCGCGTCCATTTCATGGGTGCCGTCTGCAGTGAAAACACTTCCCTTCCCTGCGTTGAACAAAGGTGAATCTTCTAGGCAGGCGACCGTTTCGGTAACTGCTGATATGGAGGAGCCTCCTTTTTCTAAGATGGCATAGCCGACGTCCAAAGCGGATTGCAGTGCCTTTTTATAGGCGCCCTCTTTTTCGGGGGTCATCATGCCCTTGACCAAAGTGCCGGCCCCACCGTGCAATGCTAAAGCGTATTTGCTCATGTATCGGATTGTATGGATTGTCGTTGCAGGATAGCCTGGACGATGATTTTCGCATGAATTCTCGAATTTTCGATAAACCACTTATGGGTTTCCATGCCACCACAAATGACCCCCGCGAGATAAAGTCCGTTTACATTACTTTCCATCGTATCTGGATTGTACTGTGGGAGTCTTTTGTCATCGTTGGATAACTTAATTCCCATGGCCTCTAAAAAATCGAAATTAGGTCTATATCCGGTAAGTGCGAGCACAAAATCGTTCTCAATGGTAATTTCGCCTTTAGGGCCATTCAAAACGAGTTCCTCATTCCTAATTTTTTTGACCGTGGTATCGTAATAGGCGGTAATGCTACCTTCATCTATACGATTGATGATGTCGGGCCGAACCCAATATTTTACCCGATGTCCTACTTCTGGACCTCTGATGATAAGGGAAACCTCCGAGCCTTTTCGCCAACATTCCAAAGCGGCATCAACAGCCGAATTGCTGGCGCCGACAACAGCTAGTTTTTGACTGGCATAGAAATGAGGGTTGTCGTAATAATGGGATACCTTGGGCAATTCCTCACCTGGGACATTAAGTTTGTTGGGGAGGTCGTAAAAACCGGTTGCCACCACCGTATTTAAAGCGTTGTAAGTATTTTTGTCAGTTTCGATGATAAAAATTTCGGCTTGTTTTTCGACCCGCGCTACTTTTTCAAAGAGGTGAATGGCAAGTTTGTTACTGGTAACGATTCGTCGATAATATTCAAGAGCCTCGTCACGTTTGGGTTTGGCCTCCTTGCTGATAAAAGGAATTTCATCGATTTCCAATTTCTCGGAGGAAGAGAAAAACTGCATGTTCGAGGGATAATGAAAAAGGGAGTTGACGATAGGGCCCTTCTCGATGATGAGATAGTCCAATCCCTTTTTTTGGGCTTCCAAGCCACAAGCGATTCCTATCGGGCCGCCGCCAATAATTATCAGGTCGTACATCTTCATTCTCCTGCTATTTCCTTAAGTTCCTTAATGGTTTCTTGGGGATGGGCACTTTTAAAAACAAAACTTCCCGCTACGAGCACATCGGCACCTGCATCGGCAAGTGCCTTGGCATTTTTAGAGGACACGCCGCCGTCGATTTCGATTAAGGTACTTGCTCCCTTTCTATCAATCAATTCTTTCAATGCCTTTACCTTTTCATAGGTGTTTTCAATAAAGGATTGTCCCCCAAAACCTGGGTTGACGCTCATCAGACAAACCACATCGATATCTTTGATGGTGTCTTCCAGCAGATGAATCGAGGTATGTGGATTCAAGGCCACCCCGGCTTTCATTCCTTCTGCTTTTATGGCTTGCAACGTTCTGTGCAAATGAGTGCAGGCTTCATAGTGTACCGTGAGTACCGTAGCGCCTAGGTCGGCAAAAGTCTTAATATACCTGTCCGGATCAACGATCATCAAATGCACGTCCAAGGGCTTGGTTGCATGTGTTGCAATAGCCTTTATCACGGGCATTCCGTAGGAGATGTTCGGAACAAAGACGCCGTCCATCACGTCAATATGATGCCAGTCAGCCACGCTATCATTCACCATTTCAACATCACGTTGCAAATTGCCGAAATCGGCGGCTAGGAGGGAAGGGGCTATTTTTATCGAACTCATTGGAAATCTACGCTTGAAATTTCTACAAAAGTAGTGAAATGATATCGTATTAGTGACCAGTGTAGCTATGGCGTCAGAAACCGGTTATTGTTTTTCGGCGATGATTTCGACCATCAAACAAGTGCAGATCGAAGCACCTTTTATACCCTCTAATTCCTTCAGTTCGGAAAGAGCTCGGTCTACCTCCTTAGGAGTTAAATAATCTTGAACGACCAAACGCGGTAAGTAACTTTGGAAAAATGTTTGTGGCCATTGCCACACGCCATTATCCATCGTTGCGATTTTTGACATGGGCCGGACGCTCAGTATTTTCATACCCATATCATCCAATACATAGGGCAGCTGTCTCCCAATGTCTATTTCCATATCGGAATCCTTAAAACTTTTTAACGCCATCGCAATACCTTTGGCAAGTGATTTTTTATAGGGTTCGGTCTGAAGCAAAGACCAATCATAGTATTCATGAATGACCATTTTACCCTTTGGTTTCAAGGCTTCCTGTACTTTGGCGAGTATCTCCTTGGGATTGGGAACCCAAGCCAGAGCCCATCTACAGTACATGCCATCAATGCTATTAGGGCGAAGCGCCATATCGTCAAAATCGGCGGCGATGGCCTCAATGTTCAAATGGTACGTATCGGCTACTCGTTTCAAAAATTGGATGTACCCCTCCGACTTGTCGATACCGATGACCTTTCCTTCACTACCCGCCAAAAAAGCCAGTTCTTTGGTGCAATAGCCAGGACCACAGCCGAGGTCTAAAAAAGTTTGACCGGCCTTGAAATTCGCAAGTCGCCAACCACGCTGCGCTTCCTCGGCCCAAACTTGATGCTGTACCCCCAATCGAAAAAGTTCTTGATTGTCGGTTCCTAAAATATATGGGCTCTCTTCGTTCAAAATATTGTTTGTCTTTTGTTATCTACTGCAACTTCCAATTCGTTCCCTATGTTCTTTTAACCGTAGCAAATCGAAAATCATATTTATCCATCCAGAGGTGATTTTCCCGATTTGGTCAGGACTTTGTTTACTTTCGGTAGTTGCGCTCCCATGGTTTCGTTCAGTGCATTCAGATGGGTTTCCAGTTCTGCGGAAAGTTCTTCAAAAACCTTGTAAGCGCCATTGGTAGGTTTGGCCTCGCCGCTTTCTACACTACGTCTTAGAGAGGCTAGTCGATTGTTCAGTTTTATCGGAAAGTTCAAAGGGTCCTGGCCCGACTGATTTTTTACTTGATATAGTGCCTCCTCTATCTCCGATAGTTTTGCGATAAACGGACTGACTGTTTTCTTATAGTCCGCTTGGGAAATATCTTTTTTATGGGTGTCGAGTGTTTTCTTGATTTCCCGTATTTTGATGACCGCGTCGTTGGCCGCAGTCGTTTTCTGCATGATCTTACTCGCCAATACAAACTGTTCGTCCAAATCTTCTTTGGTGATTCCTTTTAGGTTCGGATCCATTAGCACCTTGAAGTCGTGGGTCATTTCATAATCCTTCGTTTTCATACGCACCTTATATTCCCCTAAAGGAGCCTTTGGGCCCCTTTGCGGACGGGCGCTCCATATGATCATGCCCTCAAATTCGGATGCTCCGGGATAACGCATGTCCCAAGTAAAGGTATTGATTCCCTTGGCGGTGGTCGGTTTCGAAGACCCTCCTTTTTGCCACCAAGGAATATCGGGATCTTCCTCGTATTCCGGTTTGCTTCCGGTATAGGTGTTGATGAGCTGGTCGTTGGCATCCAAGATTTCAAAGGTAATGGTGTCCTGTTCTGTTCCTAAATAATATTGGACCGCGACATCGCCGACACCTCTAATCGCATTGGATGGTTGGAATAAAACTGCCGATTGCCCCCCAAGCTCTTCTGAGTATTGGCGTAAGGGTTGAATATCGTCCAAAATCCAAAATCCCCGCCCATGACTTCCGACGACCAGATCGTTATCCTTGACGACCAAATCCCGAATAGGGGTATCCGGTAGTTTCAATTGCAAACTTTGCCATAGCGCTCCGTCGTTTACCGAAAAATAAACTCCATGTTCGGTCGCTAAGAATAACAGGCCCTCCCGAACGGGATCCTCACGAACGGCCCTTGCGAAATGGCCATCCTCGATGCCATTGATAATTTTTGTCCATGTTTTGCCGTAATCATGGGTTTTGAAAACATAGGGCTGACGGTCATCTACCTGATAGCGGTTGGCCGCTACAAACAATGTTCCAGGACGATGCCGAGATTCGTCAATAATACTAACTCTTGAAAATTTCGGGAGGTTCTTCGGGGTGATGTCTTTCCAGTTTTTTCCACCATCCCTGGTAATATGAATTTTACCATCGTCGGAACCTGCCCAGATAGTTTGTATATCATGGTATGAAGGTGCCAAGGCGAAAACGGTCGCGTAGATTTCCGGCCCGTTCATATCCATGGTGATCACACCTCCTGTTTTTCCTAAGGTACCAGGGTCTGCATAAGTTAAATCGGGACTGATTTTCTCCCATGATTGCCCATCATCGGTGGTTTTCCAGACGTGCTGGGAACAGGTGTACATGACTTTTGAGTCTTGGGGTGCGAACATAATAGGGAAGGTCCATTGCCAGCGTTCTGGTAGGGCACTCGCGGGTTCGCCCGAAAAAAAACGGGGGTATACTTGAATATCCCGGGTCTGTCCATTGCTGCGGTCGTACCGTGTTAAAAGGGCACCTTGACTTCCTGCATAAAAAATATCCTTTTTTTTGGGATGTTGGGTAATCCAACCACTTTCGCCACCTCCAACGGGGTAATACCAACCGTGGTTCGGACCTCTGGCCTGCATATGCTCCCAACCCTCACTTGGTACGGCAACGGTACTGTTGTCCTGCTGTGCTCCGGCCACGTGATACGGCACGTCACTGGTAGTCATTACGTGGTACAGTTGTGTAGTGATATAGTCCTGTTCCGTCCAGCTTTTACCGCCATTGATGCTAACGTTGCCTCCGCCGTCATTGGAGTTGATCATTCGATCGGGATCGTTCGGGTCGATCCATAGGTCGTGATTGTCGCCATGGGGCACCTTGATGGTTGTATCGAACGTCTTTCCGCCATCGGTAGACTTGTAAAAACCGGTATTTAAACAATAAACGATTTCTCTGTCTGAAGGGTCGGCATAAATTCGAGAATAGTAGAACGCCCTTTGTCGTAGCTTGCGTTCGTCATTGGTGCGTTCCCAAGTTTTTCCGGCATCGTCTGAACGAAAAACACCACCCTCGTTCGCTTCAACGATGGCCCAAACGCGGTTGGAATCCGCTGGGGAGACCGTTACCCCTATTTTTCCGACGGGACCTGCCGGCATTCCGGGATTCGTGGTCAGATCGGACCAGGTATCGCCACCGTCGACCGATTTCCATAGTTTGGAATCGCCACCACCGCCCCACATCTTCCAAGCTTTGCGTTGTACTTCCCATGTACTGGCGTATAGTATTTGTGGGTTGTTTCGGTCGATGATGAGGTCTACCGCACCTGCCTTGGGGCTGGCATACAATACTTTTTTCCACGAGTTCCCGCCGTCCGTGCTTTTAAAAACACCGCGTTCCTCATTATCCCCGTAAGGATGGCCTAAAGCGGCAACATAAACGATATCCGGATTGGTCGGGTGAATTCGAATTCGGGCTACGGCTTGTGTTTCTTTAAGTCCGAGATGGCGCCATGTTTCTCCTCCATCGGTTGTTTTGTAAACCCCGTCGCCTTGAGTGATGCTTCCCCGAAGTTGCACCTCGCCCATACCGATATAGACAATGTCCGGATTTGTTTCCGCGACGGCGACCGCACCGACCGAGGAGCTCGTTACTTGACCATCGGTTACCGGTTTCCATTCGGTACCACCATCAACGGTTTTCCACAGTCCGCCTCCCGTTGCCCCGAAATAATATTCATTAGGCCGGCTTGGGCTTCCTGCGGCGCCTAATGAACGTCCACCCCGATATGGTCCGATATTGCGCCATTCCAATCCCTCATAAAAGGACGCTGGAACGGAATTTGCCTTTTCAGCATTTGTTTTCTGGCCATAAAGGCCAAGGCAGGATACGATAAAAATGAGGAGTGGTAGTGTACGCAGCATCGAAAAGCTATTTTGATGGTTGAAAATTAACCTTCAATTTAACGCTTTTTGATTTTGATAAAAACTGATTGGATACTTTTATTTCAATTGTTTCAGGCCTTCGTATACAGCTATGCCAACGGCATTGGCAAGATTTAAACTACGGATTTCAGGACTGTAAAGTGGAATTTTGTAGCATTCGTCGCGATTGGAGGCAATCATCTCTTTTGGGAGACCAACGGATTCCTTGCCGAAAACGAGGAACATATCATCTTTAAATTCGATATCCCAATGCGTCCGTGAGGCATGACTGGAGAAAAAAACCATTTCCTTATTCCCATGGGTTGAGAAAAAATCAGCTGCACTTTCGTGAATACAAAGTGAGATATGGGGCCAATAGTCCAACCCGGCCCGTTTGAGGCGCTTGTCATTCAACTCAAAACCAAAAGGTTTCACCAAATGCAAAGTTGATCCTGTCGCCAAGGCCAACCTGCCAATATTTCCGGTATTGTTTGGTATTTCGGGTTCGATAAGTACAATATTCAAGGACATGGCTGTCAGGTTATGATGTTGAAAAGGTCCTATGATGATGTGAATTGAGAAGAGAGGACTTCTCGTTAATGGTGGCGTCCCACTTCTTCAGTCCTATTTTAATTTTTCATTCGTATGGATTTCAAATACAACTGTTCTACTTTCTCTCTTGCCCATGGTGTTCTCCTCAAAAATTTCAAGGAAGATTTTATGGAAGGATTGCTCTTGAAACAGTTGATGCTTATTCGATCGGCCAACTGCTCCCATGTGTAATGTTGGGTAAGATGCTCTAGGATGTCGACCAACTTTACCCCGTGTAAAGGATTGTTGGGTTGTTGTTGGGCAGGTGTATCTTTCATAATGGGAGGGCCGTAAAATATGTCAAAACTTTTTAATGTAAAATGAAACAGAACACTGTTCCCCCTAAATAGTATAAATGAAAAAACTCCGGTAATCAGCCGGAGTTTATTCATCAATCAAAAAACGAACAGTCATGATAACTGTTGTTATTGTTAAAATTACAACTAATATGCCATATTTCCAATATGGGAAAAGATTAACATATTAACAATAATCTGCGAGCGCCTGTTTTCTAACAGGATCTTAGCCAAGATAAGTTTTCAATATCTTGCTTCGCGAGGTATGTTTTAGCCTACGAATGGCTTTTTCTTTTATTTGACGAACCCTTTCCCTGGTCAGTTCGAAGGTCTCTCCGATTTCTTCCAAGGTCATTGAATGTTGCCCTGCCAGACCAAAGTATAATCTGATGACATCCGCTTCCCTTGGGGTCAAGGTTTCTAAGGCCCTTTCGATTTCCGTGCGTAGCGATTCGTGTAACAACTCCTTATCGGGGTTGGGCGATTCTCCACTACGAAGTACATCGTAAAGATTGGAATCCTCACCGTCGATCAACGGGGCATCCATTGATACGTGACGGCCCGAGTTCTTCAAGGATTGTTTTACATCCGCTACGGTCATATCGAGTTCCTTTGCGATTTCTTCCGGAGAGGGCTTGCGTTCGTGGGCCTGCTCTAAAAAAGCAAAGGTTTTGTTTATTTTATTGATCGAACCGATTTTGTTCAATGGCAAACGCACAATACGCGACTGTTCGGCCAAAGCTTGTAAAATCGATTGGCGTATCCACCATACGGCGTACGAGATAAATTTAAAACCTCGGGTTTCATCAAAACGTTGCGCCGCTTTAATCAATCCCAGATTTCCTTCGTTGATCAAATCGGGTAGCGTAAGACCTTGGTTCTGGTACTGCTTGGCAACCGATACCACAAATCGAAGGTTGGCCTTTGTAAGTTTTTCAAGAGCGCTATGATCGCCTGCCTTGATGCGTTGTGCCAATTCTACTTCTTCATCTGCAGTGATCAAGTCTACTTTGCCGATTTCTTGCAAGTACTTGTCCAAAGATGCGGTCTCTCTGTTGGTGACCTGTTTTGTAATCTTAAGCTGTCTCATGTTCGGGGATTAAATGAATATTCAATAGACTGCATATACTTATACGTAGAAAAGTGGGAAATGTTACAAATCCACCGAAAAAATCTAGTTTATTAGATGAAGTACCTAAATCGTTGTTATGTTTGTGGCTATTTTTTTTGTAAGCACCAGGTCCAAACCAAGTTGTGATTAGCTGTATGCCATTTCTCCTCCGTATTATGCGGGTAATACCTGCTTTGTTCATCATGGCGGTGAGTGCGCAGGAAGATGTTGATGAACCGGCCCGCTATTTGGAATTCGATTTCTCTGTTGGGTTGTTAGGTGATTCTAACAGTAATTTCCCCGAACACAGCGCCCAAAAAAGCTTTTTTGTAGGAATGGGAAAGCGTTATGCCCAATCTGAAAAAGCTTGGGCGTATTATCTGAACAGTCCCAAAGTCGGGATTTTATTGGGATTTTCTGATCTAGGAAATAGAAGGTCTTTGGGCTATGCGTACAGTGTGTTGCCGTATGCCGAGTTTTCGCTGCTACCGGCCAAAACGGATCGGCTTCATTTATTGGTGGCGTTCGGAGCTTCCTATTTGGATAGGGTATACGATGCCGAAACCAATCCGAACAATAAAGGAGTTTCCACTCGGTTGAATTGGGCGTATCGATCGTACCTGTATTACGACTTTTTTAAAGGAAACAAGGGGATTTGGCGAGCGGGGATAGGCTATTTACATCATTCAAACGGTCATACGCGAAAACCGAACAGGGGCTATAATGCCTTTCTTGTTGGGATTTCAAGTGCGTTTTCCAATAGGGAGGTTCCAAAATCATGGTCCACCAACGATGGATACAGTCCCCATAAAAGTAAGGAGTGGTTTTATACCACGCGTGTGGGTGTAGGGCAGAATTCCTTCTCGGATGTTTTCAACTCAAAGAAGGAGGTCTTTACGGCGGCGCTTTCCGTTGGAAAAATTATCAACAAGACTTTTAAGTTCGGGGGCGGATGCCATTACCGTTTTTATGAACATTACTATGATTATATTATAAATGAAGAGACGTTGATACGGACTCAAGAACCAGGGTTTACGGAACATCCTATTGCAAACGCATCCAATTTTGGTGTTTTTGGAAGTGCGGAATTGCTTTTAGGTCATGTCGGAATGGAATTTGATTTGGGGCTCAATGTATTTAAACCTTTTTATAAAATCGATTGGCAATTGAACGAAGGCTATACTACCTTCAACAATGGTGAGGAAAATATCGTATTGGGGGAGCTTGGTAGCTATTACCAAATCAAACGATATGTATTCAGTAGAATGGGCTTAAAATATTACTTAGTGAATACGGAACGTTCCCCAAAACATAATATTTTTATAGGGGCATTTATCAATGCGAATTTAGGGCAGGCCGATTTTAGCGAGCTTACTACAGGGTATCGGCATCGGTTTGGGTTTTAGCAGGCTTGGCGGTACCATTCCCATATTCTAAGGTGTAACAAAAAAATCCCGCCTCTTTTCGGAGACGGGATTTCTATTTTCATCCTCTAGAAGAGGTACTTTCATTAAAGAAGTTTAATCCCTTCTAGGTTTACGATCTCTGTTATCGCGTCCGCCTCTGCGATCATCACGGCCACGACCACGATCATTGCTACGTGGCGGTCTTTCGACATATCCTTCCGGTTTTGGCAATAACGCTTTGCGCGATACCTTGTCTTTACGGGTACGTGGGTCGATACCGATGTATTTGATATCGAAAACATCGCCCATATTCACTACGTCTGAAACGTTTTCGGTACGCTCCCACGCCAATTCCGATACATGAAGAAGTGTTTCGTTGCCAGGAGCATCCTGGTATTCGACTACGGCGCCAAAATCTAGCATCTTAATGACTTTTACCTCGTAAACGCTACCCACTTCGGGTTTGAACATCAGCGAATCGATTTTTGCGAGAACAGCTTGGATTCCATCTTCCGATGTTCCCAAAATCTCTACAATACCCTCTTCGGTAACAGGGTCTTCGTTAATCACGATAGTCGTATCGGTTTCTTTCTGAAGTTCCTGGATCACTTTTCCACCAGGACCGATCAAGGCACCGATGAATTCGTTCGGAATGACACGAGTAACCATTCGTGGCGCGTGCGGCTTCACGTCTGCATTAGGCGCGGCGATGGTATCGGTTAATTTGGTGAGAATGTGTAAACGACCGTCCCTTGCCTGCTTCAACGCCTTTACAAGAATCTCGTAGGACAATCCTTTTACCTTAATATCCATCTGGCAAGCGGTGATACCATCTGCAGTACCGGTTACTTTAAAGTCCATATCGCCCAAGTGATCTTCATCACCAAGGATATCCGAGAGCACGGCATACTTTCCTGAATCGGCATCGGAAATCAATCCCATAGCGATACCGGATACCGGTTTTTTAAGTTGTACACCCGCATCCATCAAGGCCATCGTACCGGAACATACCGTTGCCATGGAAGAAGAACCGTTAGATTCCAATACTTCCGAAACTACACGAACCGTATAGGGGCAATCTTCCGGGATCATTCCTTTTAAAGCGCGTTGCGCCAAGTTGCCATGACCTACCTCCCTTCGTGAAGTACCACGAATGGGCCGTGCTTCACCCGTACAGAATGGCGGGAAGTTATAGTGCAGGTAAAATGTTTCCTCGCCTTCATAGGAGGGCATGTCTATTTTGTTCGCTTCTCGCGAGGTACCTAAGGTTACCGTAGCCAAGGCCTGCGTTTCCCCTCTGGTAAATATTGAAGAACCGTGTGTTGATGGCAGGTAATCAACCTCGCACCAAATCGGACGGATTTCATCGGTTTTTCTTCCGTCTAGACGCATACCTTCATTCAAGGTCAAATCCCGTACGGCCGCTTTCTCGGCTTTGCGGTAGTATTCGGAAATCAAATCGCCTTTTTCCTCTAATTCTTCCTCGGAATAGGTCGCTTTGATCTCATCTTTAATTGCCGAAAATGCCTCACTGCGCTCGTGCTTGGCAGAACCAGCTTTCGCTACGGCGTACACTTTATCGTAAGCCATTTCGCGGATTTTCTTCTCCAGATCTTCGTCTTCGGTACCTTGCTCGTATTCGCGTACTTCCTTTCTTCCGAAAGCCTCGGCTAATCGTAATTGGGCGTCGATTTGCTTTTTGATGGCTTCATGGGCGAACTTGATGGCTTCGACCATTTCCTCTTCGGAAATCTCGTCCATTTCTCCTTCTACCATCATCACGGAGTCGGCAGATGCACCGATAATCATATCGAGATCACTTTCCTCTAGCTGCGTACGGCTTGGGTTGATGATGAACTCACCGTTGATCCGGCCAACTCGCGCCTCGGAAATGGCACATTCAAACGGAAAATCAGAAAGCTGAATGGCCGCAGATGCCGCCAATCCCGCCATTGCATCCGGCATGACATCTTCGTCATTCGACATTAGCTGTATCATGACCTGGGTCTCGGCGCTATAATCCTTTGGGAAAAGGGGGCGCAAAACACGGTCTACCAGACGCATGGTCAATACTTCTCCATCGCTGGGTCGAGCTTCTCTTTTGAAAAACCCACCAGGATAACGACCGGAGGCCGCAAACTTTTCGCGATAATCGACCGTTAACGGTAGAAAAGGCAAATCTTTTTGTTCGTAATTCGACACTACCGTACACAGTAGCATACATTTTCCGGATTGAACGACCACAGAACCGTGGGCCTGCTTCGCCAATTTACCGGTCTCGATAGAAATTTCCCTACCGTCACCAAGGTCGATGACCTCTCTAAATACTTTTGGAATCATAAAATTGATTTAATACCCGTGTACTTCGACTGCGCTCAGCACAGGCAAAACGGGATTTTGTTAAACAATGGTCACTCCGCCATGTTTTGGTCGGAGTTGTTGTGTTGTGTGTGTCGACCAATGAAAAACTGTGTGCAGCTTTTAGTTTGCCTTGGTAAAATGTACAAGGACTTTATAAAAGATAGGGGCTGAAAACTTTCAGCCCCTATATAAATTACTTTCTGATGTTCAATTCTTTGATAAGCTCACGATATTTTACAATATCCTTTTTCATCATATAATCCAGAAGACTTCTTCTTTTTCCAACGAGTTTTACCAAGGAGCGCTCGGTATTGTAATCTTTGTGGTTCTTTTTAAGGTGTCCGGTAAGGTGATTGATGCGATGTGTGAACAATGCGATCTGGCCTTCGGTAGAACCGGTGTTCTCCGCTTTGCCGCCGTGTTTTTTAAAAATCTCGGCCTTTACTTCTTTGGTTAAATACATTCCAATATTATTTTAAATGATTTTTATGTATCGTGATTGTGTTTCAATCAGCGTGCAAAGATAGAAAAAAGGCGCACATATCGAAGTAAAAACGATTGAAATTATGATGTGGACGACCGCTTGAGAGCTAAAAAGCACATCCGTCGGGCAACGGAGCTTGCTCTTGAAGGGCCGCGGCGAAATCACTGTCTAGTTCGGCAGCCGAAAAACCATTGGCCACCGAGCCTCTTTGAGCGGTACTGCCGTATCCTGAATTGTTCATATGGGCACGAACAAAAACTTCGGTAGTTTCTGAAATAGCAACCGTTCCACCAGAACGGGTGAACGGCTGTTCGTCAACATGGCTATGGGTCAGAATTCTGCGATAGATCAAATTCCCCTCCAAGTCGACTACTTCCCACCAATCGGCATATTGGGTACAGCCTGTATCCGGACTTGCGATGGTGACGCTGAATGTGTAGGCATTCTCGTCTCCCGAAACTTCAACTTTGGTTACGGCTGCATTTTCGGCTGTCGCGGGCATCATTTCGGAGGTATCGGCCATGGCGATCATTCCTTTGTCGGTTGAGCAACAGCATAACCAGGAAATCAGGAAAAGAGCTGAGAAGGAAAATAAAAAACGCATTGCGAGAGCAGTTATGTTCGAAGCGGTTGATTCTGGATCAAATCAATATATAGATTCACTTTTTGTTTCAACTCGCTACGATGTACGATAAAGTCTAGAAAGCCGTGCTCTTTAAGGAATTCGGAAGTTTGAAAACCTTCGGGTAATTCTTTACCCGTAGCTTCCTTTACCACTCGTGGCCCGGCAAAAGCGACCAACGCCCCCGGTTCCGCGATATTGATGTCACCGAGCATTGCGTAGGATGCCGTAGTTCCGCCCGTAGTGGGGTCTGTACATAATGAGATATAGGGCAATTTGGCCTCAGCCAATTGTGCCAGTTTTGCGGACGTTTTTGCCAATTGCATTAGCGAGAGCGCTGCTTCCATCATTCGCGCCCCTCCCGATTTTGAAATCATCAGGAACGGTACTTTCTTTTTAATGGCGTAATCGATTCCTCGAGCTATTTTTTCTCCGACGACACTACCCATAGATCCACCGATAAAGGCGAAATCCATACAGCAAATGACCAAATCCTTTCCCATAGACTTTCCGTAACCCGTGCGCACCGCATCTTTCAGTCCGGTTTTCTTCTGGGCAGCTTTAAGGCGTTCCCCATACTTTTTGGTGTCTTCGAATTTGAGTGGGTCTTTTGACGAAAGTTTAGGGTCCAGTTCGGTGAATTTGTTATCATCGAACAAAATTTCAAAATACTCCTTGCTGCCGATGCGCACATGGTAGTCGTCCTCGGGACTTACATAGAAGTTCTTGGCCAACACTTCCGATTCGACTATTTTGCCCGTGGGGGATTTATACCAAAGCCCCTTTGGGGTGTCTTTCTTCTCCTCGGTGGCGGTTTGTATTCCTTTTTCCTTTCTTTTGAACCAAGCGCTCATATCTTCCATATTAAAGGTTAGCCGAGATAAATATTACAACGTATTCACATTGTTCAGGTCTTCGAAAGCCTTCTTTAGGCGTTCCACAAAACTTTTTTCCCCTTCCCGCAACCAAACTCTAGGGTCGTAGAACTTTTTATTCGGCTCGTCGGCTCCATTGGGATTGCCGATTTGGGCTTGTAAAAAATCCTTTTTATCCTGAATGTAATCGCGAACTCCGGCAAGAAATGCATATTGAAGGTCGGTATCGATGTTCATTTTGATTACGCCGTAGCTGATACCTTCACGAATTTCTTCGACCGTAGAGCCTGATCCCCCATGAAAAACAAAATCGATGTGGTTGTGTTCTACTCCGTATTTCTCGCTAATGTGCTCTTGAGAATTCTTAAGGATTTTGGGCGTCAGTTTCACATTTCCAGGCTTGTATACGCCGTGTACATTTCCGAAAGCAGCCGCAATCGTAAACCGCGGACTTACCTTGGAAAGCTCTTCGTAAGCATAGGCTACTTCCTCGGGTTGGGTATATAGTTTAGAATCGTCGACATCCGAATTGTCCACACCATCTTCCTCCCCACCGGTTATGCCCAGTTCGATTTCGAGGGTCATGTTCATCTTGGCCATACGGGCCAAATATTTTTTACATATTTCGATGTTTTCCTCAATCGGTTCTTCAGAAAGGTCGATCATATGGGAACTGAACAATGATGTGCCCGTTTCCGCGAAATGTTTCTCGCTGGCTTCTAAAAGACCGTCGATCCAAGGCAATAGTTTTTTGGCGCAGTGGTCGGTATGAAGTATGACCGTGGCCCCATAGGCTTCCGCCAATTGGTGTACGTGCTTAGCGCCCGCAACGGCACCTTGAATAGCGGCATTTTGCCCATCGTTCGAAAGACCTTTACCCGCATTGAACTGCGCACCGCCGTTTGAAAATTGGATAATTACGGGGGCGTTCAAGGCTGCGGCGGTTTCCAATACGCCGTTAATCGTATCGGAACCGATAACGTTTACAGCTGGTAGGGCGAAACCTTTTTCCTTCGCATAGTTGAAAATCGCTTGAACTTCATCACCTGTGGCGACTCCTGGTTTAATATTGTGGGCCATAGTTTTTTCGGTCTGTTTAATTTAAAAAAAGTTGAATTAGTTGGGAACAAAAGTACTAAAATAATACAAGTGCAGGTTCAAGTAGTCGGTTCAAACTCAAATAAAAGTTATTCACGGGCGATACGGTCTACAACCGATTTTTCTTCATTAAATGGAGGAGTCATTTGAAGAAATAGCACCGTTCGTTTTTTAATTGCCACACTCGCGATTTACAGGATACTAAAAAAGGAAGGGTAAAGCACGAACACGGGTTGATACGCAATCGTATTTGAAAATGGGAAAATTAAACTTCCTCTTAAAATGGATAATTGATACCTATTTGCAGCACGGAGTTGGCAAAATTGTAATCCCTAAACCACCTCTTGGAATCCTCTTCCGCTGGGTTGTAGGTCTTGAAACCGATGTCGGCCCTAAAGACGAAATAGGTGAAATCGTAACGTATACCAAAACCGGAACCTAGGGCGATATCTTTAAAGGAGCTGACACCATTGAATTTGGCATCCGGATCTTCCACATCGTCAAAAACGTTCCAGATATTGCCGGCATCCACAAATAACGCACCCTTGAAATCTCCCACGATCGGGAAGCGGTATTCCAGATTGAAGGCCAACTTAAAATTGGCCTCATTGAAATCCTGAAGGGCATTTGTTTTCCCAGGACCTAGGGAATAGGGAAACCACCCCCGGTTGTCGTTGGGTCCGCCTGCAAAATAACTGCGTAAGAAGGGAATGTTCGTCGAGTTGCCATACGGTACGGCGATTCCCGCGAAGGTCCTAAAAGCCAATACGTTCGAACGGGACAGATCCCAATACTTTACAAAATCGAATTCGGTTTTTATGTACTGCGAAAAAGGAACGTCAATAATTTCTTTCTTGCCGTTTTCTTCTCCGTAATCGATTACTCCAGAAAGGGCGGAAAGTATATTGCCCGCACTTTCTACCTTAAACCTGAACTGATAATAGTTGTTATCGGTAATGCCGGTTTTGTTGTTGAGGTTAAAGGTATAGTTGGTGGTAGTGATCAGGTTGTTCTCGGTAAGTCTTTGACGTCGTTCCTCAATTTGGTTCACACGTCTCGAATTATCGAGCGTAGCGCCCACGCGGCCACTTTGAATGGCTTCGATAAAACCTGTTGTGCCGTTGGGAATGATCAATCTCGGTTCGGTACTACCTTCCGGGGTCTCGAAGAGGTCTGGCAATACGGTTACATAATCAATCTGGTCTTGGTCATCGGTGGCGATATCGTTGAGTTGGGCATACGAGCTTCTGTAAAAACGAAAGAACTGTTCGGGTCTAACATTGTTCACATATTGCACGTTGATAAGTTCAATGGCATGTCGGGTTCGATCAGTAGGTTTCCAGTTATAACCCAGTATGGTGTTAAAGGTCTGCTTGTCGAGACCCACGTTTCTTTGGGATGTATAGCCTAGGGAGAGTCGCGTACGGGGTAAAGTATAGCCTGGAATCAACTTGGCGGTATTTACGAACGGAAACCAGATTCTGGGAAAGTCAAGACTCAGGTCTGCACCGAATTCCTGAATGTTGAAAAACTTATTGTCCACGATATTTGGATCTCTGGAGTTACCCACGCTAAGTCTTCCCGACAAACTCAAGTTTTCAGCACCACCGAAAAGATTTCGAGCTTTAAGGGATGGACTATACCCGATTCCAATCTGTTGAATATTCGAGTGGGTAACGTCAACATTTTGCCCTAGGGAGTATTTTGGCCTAGCGGAAAGGTAGATGTTCGCCGTTAGCGTGTTGCCCGTACTATCTTTTACCGTGGTAATGGTCGGGTATCGAAATACATTAAGGTCGTTGATTCGCCTGTAGGTTCGTAGCTTGTCGATATTTCGGTACACACTGTCTTTTTCGAAGAAAATCGCATCGGTAAGAGTCTCGGGTTTAAAACGCAGTTTCCCACGGTAGTAAATGGAATATCCCTTGTGGCGGATGAACTGCTGTTCCTTGTCGCGCTCGTCGTATAGGAAATCGGTGTAGATATTGACGTTGTCAAACGTAAAAACCTTGTATTCTTTGGTCGTTTCCCCACCATCATCGCGGGTTTTTAAATTATCGATATTAAGCTCGGCACTGATCAACTGATCATCGGCGATTTTCGTAGTATCCCCCAAGAAATTAAAGTAAATAGAACTTTCCTGAAAGTTGTAGATACCAGTGTTCCTAAATAGGTTCGTCAATCGTTCGCGTTCCCCACTAAAATCCTCAAGGTCGATTTGATTTCCTTTCTGCACCAGGGAGCTCTCTGAATGAAGTTCGTAAATCGAGTCTAATGCGGTGGAAGCGATCCGATGCATTACCGTGTCGATCATAAATGGCTTACCCAAGGTAAGTTTGTACTTGACCTCTGCCCGTTGTTTTTTGCTCAAGGAGTCTATTTCAAAATGGGTATTATTGTTGAAATAGCCTTTGCTCCGGTAATAGGCTCCCAAGCGCTCTACCGACCTTCTCGTTAATGAGGTATCGAGTATTGCGGGTGGCTCACCAATAGATTTTAAGGTTTCGCTCAGCCCTTTTACCAAGTAGGATTCGCCTAAACGGTCAGCCTGTTTTTGAGAGAGAATATTGGCCAGACGTTTCTCGCGCTTGGGTTTTCTGTGCAGCCATGCCTGATAGGATGAATCCGGATTTTTTTTCGCCCAATTGTAAATGTTCAATCGCACGGGATATCCGAGTACTTTGGTGTTTTCCTTCTGCAAGATCAAGGTCTCGATAGCTTCGTTCTTGATCTTGACACTATCTACTACGATAAGGTTTTTATGAATGAGAAGTTCGTCATTTTCAACCCGTTTAAGGGTGTTGCAAGAGGTGATTGCGACCGCTAATAATAATAGGCTTATTTTAGCGTAGAATTTTTTCGTTCGCAAAGGTCTCCACATAGAAATCAAAAATACATTAAAAACATCGATTTATATGGTTGTCAAAAACCAAATAAAGTTTATCAAAAGCTTACAACAAAAAAAGTACCGAAATCAAAACGGCATGTTCGTTGTTGAGGGAATAAAGTCCGTTCGGGAGTTTTTGAATTCGGACTATAAAGTAGAAAAAGTGTATGTGACCAAGCCCGATATTTTTAATATGGATGCGCCTGAAATGGAGTTGGTCTCGGCTGGAGAACTTGCCCAAATGAGCGGTTTGCACAGTCCGAATTCAGTACTCGGTGTATTCCATATACCGATTCCCAAAAAACTTGATGTCAATGATTGGATTTTGGTATTGGACGATGTTCGCGATCCTGGAAATTTGGGTACTATCATACGGCTGTGCGATTGGTTCGGTATCGAGCACTTGGTCTGTTCCGAACATACGGTAGACTGCTATAACCCAAAGGTGCTACAAGCGACCATGGGTTCCATCACGCGGGTCAACCTCGGGTATACCGATCTAACGCGTTTTTTGAGTACTATCGATTTACCCATCTTTGGAACATTTATGAACGGGGCATCTGTTTACACAAAAAAAATTCCTACTGCCGGTATCTTGATCATGGGCAACGAAGCCAACGGTATTTCAGCAACGGTGGAAAAGTTGGTAAACCATAAAATCAGTATACCCCAACCTGCCTCCCGAGCGGGAATGCATGAAAACCAAAACACCGAAAGTCTGAATGTGGCCACAGCAACCGCAATTTTCCTGAACGAAATCAGAAGAGAATAAGGAAGGTAGGGGATACGAAACCGTTTCTTTTAGGTCTTTACGATTCATTGGAATGCATGCGCTATTTCCACAGGATTAGTTATCCGAATTCTTTCAATTTGCATGATTTCGGATATGAAAATCCCTCAATCCCATAGCTTTAAGGAAACTTTTAAAATTGCGAGTTATGGAAAAGTCCAAGGTTTTCAAGTTAGCTGCGTGGGATTCGGCGTACCCTATTAGTTTAATCCTAATGATTATCGCTACCCTCCTGCAATCGTGTTCAAAAACGGAAGATTTTGAGCAGCTTACCTATAGTGGCCGTGTTTTAGTATACAACGGGCCGGAAATTGGTCAATACGAAGCGTTAAACACGGTATATCTCGAGCCTTTGGCCGATGAACAAGTATTTATCTTGTCCTGTGAGCCCTGGACGGGCGCGACCGGAGGTGGTTGTACTCCTAAAGGTAGCGTTGAAGAAACGGATAGGACGAACGACAAGGGTGAATTTTCAATTTCCTTTAGGGCGAACGTCAACTTTTCGTATTACCCACAAATCGATTATCGCAGCGAATATGTTGATAGGAGCGAGGGGTATTCCGATAGACCTTACAAAGAAATTATTCTAGTACCTCGTAGCCTGATTAAATGAAAGGTGGCTTATTTCACGGTCCCAAACGAAAATGGAATTAAAGGAACCCGAAAACGATAGCAGCAACTCAAATTGGTACCGCTGGGTACATATTTTTTAGACGCTATTCGAAGGTAAAGTTTACAAATAGTCCTCTGGTACGCAGTGCATTAATATTACCCGTCCAGGGACTATTCGGGTCGTTGTCCGGAATAATCTCATCGTTGATGGTAAATACGCCTCGTATGCTCGGGCTAAACTTGAAATATTCCAGATAGAAATCGATTCCGAATCCGATCTCGTAGTTATAGTTCCATTTTTTCATCCGAAACGTACCACTACTATTGTCGTCTAGATTATCTTCGTTGCTCCCCAAGTTCAAGGAAACCGAAGGTCCGGCAAGCAAAAATGGTTTAAAATTCCCAAAGCGTTTCGTACTTACTTTTACCAATAAGGGGAAATTGATATAGGTAGATTTGACCTCGCGTCTTATATTTTGGTCAGTGGCTTCCGCTCCTGTGAATCCCGGAAAGAACAGGGTTCTGGGATTGTAGAACAGACCCGGTTCGATACGAAGGTCGATGAACTCGTTAATACGCATTTCTCCAATAAGACCTACGTTGAATCCGATGCTCTTATCGACCAAGATATCCCTGCCTGTATTGTTTTCGTAATCGAATTTGAAATCGTACTGATTAAAACCTAAAAAATAGCCGTAATTCAGGAATCGCTTGTCTTTATTCTCGATATTGAGTACGGGGTCCTCATTAAACTGGGCTTGTGCGTTCGGCATCCAAAAAAGAAGTCCCAACAGCACAAAAATAGTGTTTCGCATAAGTTTATTTTGTAGCCACATAAATAGATGCTACCCCAAACGTCTGGGGCTTATCGTCTACCTCTATAAACCCGATTTTGCGTAAAATATTGTTGAATTCCTCACCATGTGGAAAAACGGCCGCCGATTCGCTCAAATAGGTGTATGCGGAGCGGTCTTTTGAAAATAACCGGCCAACCAGGGGCAGTATATATTTGCTATGCAATCGATAGCCCTGTCTGTAGGGTGTCTTGGTGGGGACCGAAGTCTCTAGAATGACAAGTGTTCCCGATTTGGAGAGCACACGGTAAATTTCGGCCAACCCCTTTTCAAGCGTCTCGAAATTACGCACCCCAAAGGCTACGGTAACTGCATCAAAACTATTGTCTTCGTAGGCGAGGTTTTCGCTATCGCCCACGACCATTTCGATAGTAGCGTTCAGCTTTTTTTCGGAAACTTTTTGTTTGCCCACTTCCAGCATTCCAGGGGAGATATCGAGGCCAACGATGCGTTTTGCCCCCGTTCTTGTCAAATTTATGGCCAAATCGCCCGTACCCGTAGCGATATCAAGAATGCTTTTAGGCTGTTTCTTTTTGAGGATGTTGACCACCCTATTACGCCATTTGATGTCGATTCCAAATGAGATTACGCGGTTTAGGCCGTCGTAATTCCTGCTGATGTTGTCGAACATCTTGGTTACCTGTTCTTTTTTTCCACCCTCTGAGGCACCATAGGGGGTAACTTTCTCGGCCATGTGAACAATTTTGGACAAAGATACGACTTCAGTGCCTGACCTTGTCGCAAGTATCTGCTTTGGATGGAAAATTTTTGGCTTTGGGGTACAAAACCTTGTCTTCCAAATACAACGGCTGGCATAATAGATTGAAAACCATAGCTGAAAAAACAAATCGCGATATGTTCCTTATAAAAGCCTTCCACTTAATACAATAATGGAGCCGTTATTATGTTTAATTCTATTGGAAATTCTTTAGATGTGCCTATTAAAATTTGTAATTTTGCAACGCATTTAAATGTAAATCCTTTCAAAACGGAAACTGCGATAAAGCCACACCGATGATGGCATTCCTTTCTTACGGGCCACTAAACTGTAGCCTTATGCATTCAATTTTAACTGAATAGATGAAGATACTAATTGCCGGGGCGGGCGAAGTAGGTTTCCATTTGGCGAAACTACTCTCTTATGAATCCCAGGATATTACATTAATAGACAATGACAAGGTGAGTTTGGCCTATGCCGACAGCCATCTAGACATTCGGGTGCTGCGCGGCGATGCCACTTCGATAGAGGTATTGCGTGATGCGCGGGTAGAATCTTCCGATTTGGTCATTGGGGTAACTTCCTCCGAAACTACCAATATAACGCTATGTTTGCTTGCCAAGCAATTGGGATGTAAACGTACCATAGCGCGAATCTCGAACACCGAGTTTATCGATAACAAAGAAATCTTGAAGTTCGACGAGCTGGGTATCGACGAACTAATTTCTCCCGAAGAGCTGGCCGCTATGGAAATACAGATGTTGTTGAACAAAAGTGCGTTCAACGATACTTATGAGTTTGAAGACGGCAAGTTGATTATGGTGGGGGTGTTACTGCCCTCCTCTGCACCTTTTGTCGGGAAAATGGTGAAAGAGGCCGCGAATATTTTTCCGGAGCTCCATTTTATGCCCATCGCTTTGCAGCGAATGGGTACACAGTTTACGGTTATTCCTCGTGGGGATACGGTCTTCAAGGAAGGCGATCAGGTGTATTTCATTACGGTAAAAGAAGGGGTTGACGAACTGTATAAGCTTACCGGAAAGAAGAAAGAAGAAATCAAGAATGTTATGATTCTCGGTGGAAGCAAAGTCGGTTTCAAGGCTGCGCGGGATTTATGTGCAAAAAAATTCAACGTCAAGCTTATCGAGAAGAATAAAGAAAAAGCTTTTGATTTGGCCGATGATCTTCCGAACGCCTTGGTCATCAATGCCGACGGTCGCAATGTTGAATTGCTGGAGGAGGAAAGCCTTGAATCTATGGATGCCTTTATTGCGGTGACCGGAAACTCGGAAACCAACATCATGTCATGCCTCGTGGCGAAGTCGAAACGCATTAAAAAGACCATTGCCTTGGTCGAGAATATGGACTATTTTCAATTGTCCCATTCCATAGGTATCGACACGCTGATCAATAAGAAATTATTGGCCGCGAACAATATTTTCAGGCACATCCGAAAGGGGGAAGTGGTGGCGTTAATGCGCATCAATAACCTCAATGCCGAAATACTTGAATTTGTAGTTAAATCCAACTCTAAGGTCACCGGTAAGGTGATCCGCGAAATGAATTTTCCCAAATCGGCTACTATCGGTGGCGTGGTGCGTAACGACGAAGGAATTATCGCCTTGGGTGGATTCCAAATTCAGGAAGGAGATAGGGTAGTGGTCTGCTGCCTCCCAGAAGTTATTCCTGTAATCGAACGATTATTCCTATAGATGCGTCTTAACTCCAGAATCATATTTCACATACTTGGGCTGCTCTTACTTTGTAATGGTGGCTTTATGTTGTTCGCCCTTTTAACGAGTGCCATTTATGGTGATGGTGCCACGCTAGGTATTGGGGTGGCCGCGCTGACCGCTATTTTTTTAGGCAGTAGTGCCATGTTTATTACCCGAAATCACAAAAAGGAGGTCAAACGGAAAGAAGGCTATATTATCGTGACTTTTGGCTGGCTTTGTCTCTCGATTTCGGGCATGCTGCCCTATGTATTTACAGATGCCATTCCAGATGTGACGAATGCCTTCTTCGAGACGATTTCCGGTTACACCACGACAGGGGCTTCGATTTTGGACGATATCGAGTCGCTGCCCGAAGGTATTCTCTTATGGCGTAGCCTCACGCATTGGATCGGAGGTATGGGTATTATCGTCCTGGCCATCGCCATATTGCCACTGCTGGGCATCGGGGGAATGCAGCTTTTCGCTGCCGAAGCTCCTGGCCCCAATGCCGATAAATTGCACCCTAGGATTACCGATACGGCCAAAAGACTTTGGTTGATTTATGTGGGTTATACGGTTGCCGAAACCGTCTTGCTGAAAGTAGCGGGGATGACATTTTTCGATGCGATCAACCATTCTTTGGCAACCTTGTCTACAGGTGGTTTTTCAACGAAGAATGCCAGTCTTGCCTACTGGAACGACCAACCACTAATTCAATATATCGTGATATTGTTCATGTTCTTAGCCGGTACCAATTTCGTGCTCAGCTATTTTGCATTCAAGGGGAAGGTGCAAAAGGTATTGATGGACGAAGAATTTAGGTTCTATGCGCTCTTTGTTGTGGCATTTAGCATAATGGTCGCTTTGGTAGTGTATTTCAAGGCGGATGTACCCGTTACGGAATATCACCCGATGCCGTATGGTGCCATGGAAAGTTCGATTCGGCACGGACTATTTCAAATCATTGCGGTGATTACCACCACTGGCTTCGTAACGGCCGATTTTACCGCGTGGACACCTTTTCTTACGATTTTCTTTTTCGGACTCATGTTCTTGGGCGGCTCGGCCGGTTCTACTTCTGGAGGCATAAAGGTTATGCGCCACCTGATTATCTTTAAGAACGCCATATTGGAATTTAAGAGAACCCTGCATACCAATGCTGTTATTCCGCTTCGATACAGCAATAAGACGGTGAAGGAAGATATCGTATATAATATCATCGGCTTTTTCGTGCTCTACATGCTGCTGTTTATAATCGGGGCTCTGGTGCTTGGAGCTTTAGGACTCGATTTTATGACCGCTGTGGGCGGTGCGGCATCGTCTTTGGGTAATGTAGGCCCAGCCTTTGGTAGCCTAAACCCGCTCAGTAACTTTAACGGACTGCCCGATTTTGGCAAATGGTGGTGTTGCTTCTTGATGCTTGCCGGGCGTTTGGAGCTGTTCACGGTACTGATTCTTTTAACGCCCTATTTTTGGAGACGAACCTAATAACGGTAAATTTTTGAGGGTGTGGTAATTTAGAGCCATTCCGATACATTCCTTTAATTCCATCTGTGGGACGTTGTCATTCAGACGAAATAGTATTGCTCGGTTCTTTTCATAAGAGAACGTATCGCCGAAGACTTCTTTAAAAGTAGACACCAACTTACTGGTACATTTGAAATACATGGCGTATTGCTCCGGGGTTTTGGTTTTCCAATCGATACGGATCGTGCTTCCCTTTTTGACCAAGCAACTGGGTTCGCCCCATTTTAGGGTTTCTTCTAGTTCGGAAATGTTTTCATCGGTTGTGGCCACTTCTACAATGAGGTTGCGCAAGGCCGTCAATTTGGTATGGATTACCGTTGGATAGGTCTCGAACTTCGATTTAACCTTAGGGTCGGTAAGTACTTTTAAATGCTTCATCGTAGTGATTTGGTGTCAAAAAGAACGGGAGTGTCCGTTCAAGCTATGCATGCAACCGGGATTTTATTCTTAATATGGGAAATATTTATTTCTCTTATTCAGAGTTGGGTTCTATTAAAAATAGCCAAAATGGCCATTTTAAAGCTAATAATCATCGTTCGCTAGGTTTGTAAAATAATGGATGGATTACATCCTTATATCCATATTTCTACCGTGCGAAAAGACTAAAAAATTCAGTGGCATCCTTGATGTCTTCCAGACCTAAAATCCAACAAACTTCGGATAAGTCGGAGAAGTCCAGCCCGCCGGCAGCGATAGCTTTGTTGTTGTAGCGTTCATCCTTACCGTTGTAGGTCTTCGATAGCGCTATCGCAAGCTCCCAAATAGCGTTCAATTGCGGATCTGTTACTGTAACGTTCCAAGGTATCGATTCCGCAGTGCGAAAACCGGGTGTGCCATTTTCGATTGCGTTTCCGTCCGATATTTTATTGTATTCGGTGTTCTCTTTTACGAATTGAAGGCTTTCTTCGGAAGTTGATTTTTCATTCCAATCGCTATGCTGCACCACGTGAATGCGTTGTGCAATGTTCAGTTCAGGTAGATCGGCTTGAATGGCTTTTATGAGTGCCGCGGTAAAATCCGATTGACCCGCCTCCGCGATCCAAATATTACCTTCTTCGGCAAGCGTTGCCTTTACCTTTGCCTTTACCTGGTTTACAGCGGCTTCTACATTTTCATGGGCATCGGTCCAATTGTCCCCGAATGCCAGTTGAAACAAATCGTTCGGGGGAACATAGAGTCCCTTCTGAACCCCATAGGTTCCGGCAACGGCATGATACTGTAGTTCCGAATACCTAGGGTCGGCAAGCAATGTAGCCAGGGCAGCGACGGTGTGAAGGTCGTCTACATCCGTTTTGCAATCAAATTGGGCTAGCAAAAGGTCTTTTTCGATATTGAATCGACCCTCGTCTAAAAACGTATGGGCTGCGTTCATTTGAAAAGAAAAGAAACTGGCAAGTGTGAAAAAAAGGAAAAAAGATTTTGGTTTCATAATGTATAGGATTGATTAGGATTGTAATGGTACCAAGGGTATATTTTTTGTGACGCTGGGCAGTATGGCTTTCATTTTAATTTATTGGTCCGACCTTTGTGAGCGCATTACTCACAAAAGCTGTTCGGATAAGTTTCGATAAGCATTTCAGTAACCAAGGTTTTAGGTCTATGAAAATATAACAATGTTCCGATTTATCGTTCGAATAGCCTTATAAATATATAACAAAACTAAATTGATTGGAATCTCATTGAAATGAATGAAAACAGCCGGGATTTTCAAGCTATGACCGGTACTTAAATACGGGAGGCGGTCAAACGGAACATCGCACGGGTCGAAGGCTCGCAGGGTAAGTACGCGAAGGGCATGCGCCCGCTATTTTTCATTTACATACTTCATGAGATAGTGCTATTAAAAGGGTTCATTTTCGGTCTTATACCTTATTTAAGGGCCGAAAGGGCCTTTCTAAATGAAGGATATCCGCCTCCGATATACTAATATCCCACTTGGAAATCGATGTGCAGAAGGGCTATTTTGGGATTGGGATATCAATTTTTAGGTCTGGTGTAACGGTTACCGATGTTGGCAACAGTTTTTTTCCGTTCTGCTACCTTTCTACTGTAAAATATTTATTTTTATAATTTTTCAATACTGTTTATCGTAACTCCAATAAAGCAATCATCCGCACAACCGTTTTCCACATAACCACAAGTCGAAATCATTCCATTGTTTTTCGTTTCGAAGTATATTTTAGCATTCTCCCTCTTCTTTAACCATTCTCTTTGGGCTTTATCATATATTTCGTCTAATGTCAGAGCATCAGCACCCACAAATTCGTGAGTTCCTATTTCCGCTTCATTTTCAGTCCATTCCAATTCTTCTTCCGTAACGTTTTCGGCTAAACCTTCGGTAACGGTATACTTGAAATGTCTACCAATCAGTTTTCCATTCGATACGGTTAAAGTCGTTTCCCACGAAAAGCCAACCCAAGACCCTCCGACAACTATATATTTGTAGGAATTATTGGTCGATTCTTTAAAATCCAACCAAGCTTTACGACTATCCTCGAAGTCGTTTTGATATTCTGAATCATCTTTTTCACAAGATGATGATAAGCCTGCAATTAGCAATAAAGCTATAAAATAGAATTTGCCTTTCATTTTCTTATGTATATCAGTTAATTGTATCATAGATGGATTTTTTCTATTTGGTTGCGTCCAAATTGTTGCCAACGCCGCGCTATCCTCCAAAGGCGGACTACACATAGCGCTGCGTTGTGGTGCGTTTTTTTTATACCGATAACGGTTTTACGCTGATCTGTCCTCCCACTGCTTTCAGCACTTTCATTATTGTCCCGAACTGTGGTTTGGCACCGTCCGACAATGCCTTGTAAAGGCTCGGTCGGCTCATTCCGGTCTCCTCGGCTATTTTGGTCATTCCGATCGCCTTAGCGATATGGCCGATGGCGACCACAAGGTCCGAGCTGTCGCCTTCTTCAAGTGTCGTGTTCAGGTATTCCGCTATCATTTCATTGCTGTCCAAATAGTCCGCTATGTCGAATTTTGTCGTTGTCATATCATTCGTCTTTGATTCCGTTCCAGATTTTCTTCGCTTTTTTGATGTCCTCTTTTTGGGTCGATTTGGTTCCTCCGATCAGAAGTATCACGATTTGGCTTTCCGTCTCCTTGAAATAGACCCTGTAGCCTTTCGCATAATTGATCCGCATTTCGTGGATTCCGTTACCGACAGATTTACAGTCGCCAAGGTGTCCGCTGTCCTCGAGTTTCTGTAATCGGAAAAGTATCTTGGCCTTCGCCCTTAGGTCCCTGATTTTTTAGAACCATCTGTCGAATTCGGTGGTCTTTTTTATAATGGCCATCTAAAGTGTATCCGTTCAGATACAAATTTAATTGATTTCAAGGAATTCCAAAAGAAAAGTTTCAATTAATCTGGTGGTCGATTTAAATGCACCACAACGCAGCGCTATCCTCCAAAGGCATACAAGTTGTGTAGCCTGTCTGCCGGCAGACAGGCCTGTCTGCCAGCAGGTATACCTACCAAACGGTAGGCAGGTCCGCGCAATATTATGGAAATATAGTGAAATCTTTTTTTGGATTTCGACGCCTGCCCGCCTCTGGAGGGGTATTGGGAATAAGATTGTGTGGTCCTTCCGAGCGCAGCGAACACATGAATACCTCATTGAAAATAAACAGGGCATGAACTAAATTACATACCCGCCTGCCAGCAATGTAGCCTTCCCTAAAAAGAAGAAGGCTACATTAAATATTGAGTAAATGACAAATTAAGATAAACAGACTTACTGCTAAAAATAAAATATTTAGAGTGATATTTTTTTTATCAGACTTCTTAATCATATTGCTGATTATTAGAATTATAAAGAAAAGCGAATATGCAAAAGAAATTTTTGGTGAGTATTTATAATAAAAATTATAACAATCATTGGTAAATAAACAAATTAACATTGCTACTATATAGATAGCGAAAGATATTTTTATGATGACTATTGTTTTTTTCATAAACCATAAATTAAAACTGTAATTTGAGTAAACTGGTTGGACTTTTCTGTCTGGTTTTTTTAAATGTGTGGCACCGCAGCGCTATCCTCCAAAGGCGGACAAGTTGTGTAGCCTGCCTGTATCCTATGGTTAAAACAAATATTCTTCATAAATTTTTTCTATCATGAGATGAATTTCATGGTATCGACATACGGTGTGCCGCGCCTTACCACTGCGAACGCCCTGGCCAGTACCTTGTTCCTTATGATGTTCATTGTGGACATTTTGTCCTTTCCCTCACCGATCCTTTTTTCATAGTATCTTTTCATTTCGTGGCTGTACTGTACGGCGGTACATGCGCACATGTTCAACAGCACCTTTCCTTCCTTGTTGGCCATCCTGTTGACCTTCGTCCTTCCCTTGAGACTGGTCCCGGAGGTATTGGGGAAGGGTGCGATCCCGACGTAGGAGGCGAACTTCCTCCAGCTTGCGAACCACTTGAACCCATTGGTGTACACGATAAGGAACCTTGCCGTGACCTTTCCGATGCCCTTGACGGTGAGCAATAGGGTGAACATCCCATTGAGCTTCGGGTCCCGTGCGATAAGCCCGTCGATATCGCTCTCCAACGCCGCAATCTCTTTGTCCAGGCAGTCGATGATGGCCTTTTGACAGCTGTACAGGCGTTGGTGCGGGTCTCCGCCCAATACCCTTCGCTGCTCACCCAGGTTCGCGATATGGCCCGCCCGTTGGGCGACCAGTTTCCTGCGCAGGGACATGAGCCTTTTCATGTCCGCCAGTTTCGCATCCGGTCTTTGGCGCGGTACGAATTCCTCCCTAGTGCGCCATCCGTAAAGGGCTATCCGCTTTGCGTCCGCCCTGTCGTCCTTTCCCCTGGCAATGCCAAGGGAGCGTTTGATCTCCAGGCCGGGAACGATACGGTAGGGCAGCCTCGCCGTATCGAGGAACTCTTCGAGCGTGTCGCTATAGAGCCCCGTGTGCTCGAATACGAAAAGAAGGCCGTCCATGGCCGGGCCAAGGTTCTCATTTGCCCATACGCACATTTCCTTGATGCCATCCACGGTATTGGTGAACCTTTCCGCAACGCCTTTTAAGTGGATGTGGGCGTCCAATGTTAATTTACTCACGTCGATACCGATAATTTCCTTGATTTCCATAATTTTACCATGTTTGAAAATGGTCGCTTAAACTAAGACCTTTAAAAGTCGAGGCTGAAATCCTATATGGTTCTGGGCGACCGGTTAGAAGAACGGGGACTGATACAGGCAATAGGTCGTCAACCTTGGCCGACAGAAAGTTCACCCCGTTCTTTTTTTATGTTTCAATAAAGTTATGAACATTTATAGGAGTTATGAGTCTCCCCCGGACCCCCTCTTTTCAACACGATCATCATAATAGATTTTATCTATAAGGCAAATCTAAAGGCCGGTAGGCAGGCCTGTCTGCCAGCAGGTATACCTACCAAACGGTAGGCAGGTCCGCGCAATATTATGGAAATATAGTGAAATCCTTTTCGGATTTCGACGCGTGACCGTCTCAGGACAGGATCACATTTTATAGCAAGTGACCGGGTCTATTATAGCTTATGATCATACAGATGCTGGTGAACCCGATAACGGAGTATCACATATAGGAGTGGGGGCAAGTTATATGAAAAGAAAAAAAGGTGGTTTAAGGCAAAAAGAAAATATTGACTAACTTTAAAGAACTGGACTAAGGCCTTTCATAGGAGGTTGTGTTGGGTGTAGTTTTTATTCCAGGATTTTATTTTCCAAGTCCATCCGTTCGTGCAATATTCTGGTTACTTCAATCTCATTTTTAGCGGTTTGCCTATAAAATATGATATGTCTGTTAGTTCTTAATCCGAACAAATTTTCCGTAATCCCGTTATAGTTTTTGCCCAAATTCGGATTTTTTGCGATTCTTTTACAATTCGCTAATAACATATCATAATAAGTGTCCGCTTGTTTTTCCGACCACTCTTCAAAAGTATAATTCCATATATGAGCTAAATCTTCAACTGCCTTTTTAGTCAAATTGTATTTAGCCATTCGAACGCTTATTAGCTTTTAGAGATTCCAAATGCTTTTTTGGGTCGAAATCATGGGCAATTCCGCTTTCTATTCCTTCTTGAATAGCGCTGCGTAGTGCTCTGACCTTGTTTTCCTCTTCCTCTAAAAGCCTTAGTCCAGCACGAACTACTTCGCTGACGTTCTTAAACCTTCCTTCCGAAATTCGATTATGGATAAATTGGTCGAAATAATTCCCGAGTGATATTGAAGTGTTTTTACTCATTTTAGTATGATTTTACTCAAATATACCAAAAATTGGTAAAAATGGCAAATTTTGCAAATTACACCGAAGGCAGCGCTATCCTCCAAAGGCGAACAAGTTGTGTAGCCTGTCTGCCGGCAGGCAGTTAGAGTTTGATATGTCTTGCCTCCGATGAGCACAGCGAGAGGAAGGCACACGGTCCGTCGTGGCGTTGTGGGCAGGAATACCTAACGCCTACGCCCTTATGTGATCTGTCCCCGACCCTTCGGGGCTGCGATGATGTAGCATTTCCCTCTTGCATCCGACGAACCTTTTTTGGTGAGAGGAATGCACTCGGGAATCGAGGTACGAGATGTAGCCTATAGGGTCGCCACAGGCGAATGCTACATCATCGGATCGGCTAAGCGTAGTGCGGGGGCAAGGAAACTTTTCGTTTCCGTCTGCGCACGAAGCTAAAGCTTTTGGTTTAGTTTTATTTTTTCTTGTCCAAAGCTAAATCGATAAGATTTAGCGACATTATAAATATACACAGACCTTTCGATTTTGCCCTAAAGTCCGCATTACGTTTAGGCATTATTACCCAACGTTTTTTTTCGTCCGAGTTAGCTTTTTCGTACGATTTATAAGTCCATCAGCATAACAGTTGCGTTTGAGTAAGTAGTCCATTCGTATGATGTTTTACTCAATGTTTTTTAGCATTTCATCTATTCGATTTTCAGCTTCTTTTTTTGATATTCCAGCATAGTAATCCTTTACAAAAGGATGGTCGAAATCTTGATGAGGAAAGATTTCAGGTCTATCATTTCCAGTTTTAGTCATAACATCACATGGAATTGAAGAAGTGTCTCCATATTGGGCGATATTGCTACATAACCAACCAAAATAACCAGTTTCGTGATTCGAATTATCATAGTTTTCTTGATAATCTAGATAGCTTTTTTCACTTAAAGAAACCCAAAGTCCATATTCTAGAGTTTCGCAAGCATCATATAGTTTTTGAGTAAGCGTTACTCTTATAAAGCGGTCAATTTGGTCTTCGTGATGAATTTCGCAAAAGTCCGTATCTAATTTTCCGATTTCCGATTTTTGTTTCTCTGAAAGGTAATGATAATTGGACGGTGCTTTAAAAGCTAATGCTGGCCATTCCGAATGTGCCTGACCACATTGAGAGCATTTAAATTCGGTTGTTTTATTTTTTTTCTTTCTCCAGAACATTTATTCACTTGGTATTGTTACAAAACCTGTCCAAATCATAAGTATATAAATTAAACACATTATTGATGCTCCTTTAAAAAATAGAGTGAAAACTTTAAAATTGATTGGTGCTTTTTCGACTAAACCTGTTTTATTTCTGGTATGGAAATCTTTTAGTTTTCCAGTAATTATTGGACCAGTTATCCTAAAAAAGAAGAACCCGAAAAGGAAAAATATTGAAAGTCCAATTTTAAATTTCAAATTCTATGTTTTTTTGTTCTAAATGTTGGGTAACGGCTGAGCTAAGCGTAGTGCGGTAGTAAGGAAATTTTTCGTTTCCGACTGCGCACGAAGCTAAAGCTTTTGGTTTTGCTTTTTCTTTTTTTGTCCAAAGCTAAATCCATAAGATTTAGCGACTTCATAAATATACACAGACCATTCGGTTTTGCCCTAAACTCCGCATTACGTTTAGGCATTGTGCCTGTTGCACAAGTTAGCGAAAAAGTCCGTTTTGATCATTGCCGATCCGATGATCGATCGTAACTTTATGTATGCAGGGAAAAAAGGATTACCAAGAAAAGCTGTTCGCCCATTTCCAGTTGAGCGAACGGATTCCGAAGGACAATTTCTACAGGCGTTTGAAAAGCGCCATCGATTTGGATTTCCTCTACAAACTGACCAAGGGATATTATGGCGATAGCGGCCAGAAGAGCATCGACCCGGTCGTGTTCTTCAAACTATGTCTGGTGTGCTATCTGGAGAACATCATCAGCGACCGCAAGCTTATCGACCATTGTTCGATGCGCTTGGACATCCTCTATTTTATCGGTTACGGTATCGACGAGGAACTTCCCTGGCACAGTACGATAAGCAGGACGCGGCAGCTGTTCCCGGAGTGCGTTTTCGAGGAGGTCTTCACAAGGGTATTGGCCCTGTGCGTTGAAAAAGGAATGGTCGGCGGCCACACCCAGGCCATCGACTCGGCACCGGTGAAGGCCAATGCGAGCATGGATACCCTGGAGCTGAAGGTGCCCGAAGAGGAACTGGACGAACACCTAAGAAAGGTACGTGCTCTCAGTTCGATGGACAGGGAGGAGCCGCACAGAAAGTCCAAGAACGACAGGTCCGACAAGGGACAGCGCAGCGTGACCGCCAACAAGAAGGAACTCGATGCGGTAAAGGGTCGCACCAAGAAGTGGGCCAAGGACCAGGACCAACGTCCCGGTGCGGGAAACAAAGGTTCGAAATACACAAGTAACAAAACGCATTACAGTCCCACGGACCCCGATGCCAGGATAAGCGTCAAGCCGGGCAAGGCGCGCAAGCTGAACTACCTCTCACAACTGAGCGTGGATACGGCACACCATGTCATAACGGATATCAGGGCCTACCATGCCGATGGGAAGGACAACCAACAGCTTCCCGATATCGTCAAGAGACTTAAGAAACGGTTGTGGGAGCAAGGACTTGTATGGGAGAACTGCGTGGCGGACACCGGCTACAGTAGCGGGGAGAACTACCGTTTTCTAGAAGAAAGGAACCTTAAAAGTTTCATTCCACCGCACGGTACGTATAAGGGCGGCCCCGATGGTTTTGTGTACGTTGAAGAACATGACCATTATATATGCCCCCGGGGCAAGGTGATCCCTTTTACCAAAGTTTTCCTTGACAGTCGCACCAGGACAAAGAAGAAGGAGTACCGTGCGCGGAAACATGTCTGCCTGGGCTGCCCCATACGGGAACGGTGCCTGGGCAAGTCGGCACAGGAGAAGAAGTTCAGCGTTACCTATTACCGTGATGAGTATGAAAGGAACATAGCAAGGGTCGAAAGCCCGCAGGGCAGGCACATGAAGGGCAAGCGGCAAAGTACGGTCGAGCCCGTGTTCGGCACGCTCACACAGTTCATGGGGCTACGAAAGATAAATACCATCGGCCTCGCACAGGCGAACAAAGGCATGCATCTGTCCGCTATGGCCTACAACTTGAAAAAGTACCTTAAGTTCGAACAAAAACGCTCGAAAAGCGGGGCGGGCCAACTCACTTTGGCCACTTTGTCGAAAAGCACCCTTGGGTTCCTCTTCGGGGCTCCGGGCGAGCATCCGAAATTTAACCTTCACTAATGATGGGACAATAAAAAAGCCCCGAAAAGGGGCTTATAATAATCCGTTTTCTTGCTGATCAAGGGCTTGTGCAACGGTTACCATTGTTACCCAACGTTTTTTCCGTCCAAGTTGGCTTTTCGGCATTTTTGGTAAGTCCATCAACACAACAGTTGCGTTTGAGTGAACTCCATCTGCGCAATTTTATATAAAAGTTGGTTAATCTCTCTTTTCCATTTTGATTATTATTCCCTCAGTTTCTATTCGCACAGCTATAGAATCTTTTTCAAAACCTTCAGAGTATTTTTTTCGTTTTTGCGGAAAGAATGTTGGTATTCTTGTGGTACGGAGTGTGAGGTTTTCTTCATTTAGATTTTCAATTGTGTACATTATTCCATAATCATCGAGCATCACACCTAGCTCTTTATTATTAGTTACTGAAAACGACTGTGGATGATTGCATAATTGATTCATTTCAGCATCGAATACCTTAAATTGTTTATTTTCAGAAAATTGAAAAACAGTCCCTAAATTTAGTTTTCCGCAATGCTTGAAATGTTCAAAAGGAAATATATTAAGCTCTTTAACTTTCCATTCGCCATAAATCTCAGTAGGGATTACATAATTCTGTGCTACAGCATTTTTTTTAGAACCGCAACTTGTGATAAAAACAATAATAATTGATAATGTTAATCGCATCTGAAAATGTTGGGTAACGCAGCGCTATGTGTAGTCCGCGCAATTCCATGGAAATATAGTGAAATCCTTTTGGGATTTCGACGGTATTGGGAATGGAATTGCGCGGTCCAGATTACATATAGTGCATGATATGTGGCGTTCATGGGCCGTCGTGGCGTTGTCGGCGGGAATACCTAGGGCCTACGCCCTTATGTGATCTGTCATAGCGCTGCGATGATGTAGCATTTCCCTATGGGCGGGAATCGAGGTACGAGATGTAGCCTATAGGGTCGCCACAGGCGAATGCTACATCATCGGTCTCGTATAACCGCAGTAGCTGTTTTTTAAAGATTAATTTTCAGCTTTAGATTGATTATTGTTTTCTGCTTTAACTTCAAGTTTAGAACTAATTCCAGCTATTGCGGTTATACATTGTTGGGCGTTAGTGCTTTCTTTGTCATTTTCAGATTCTACTTCTCTTAAAGTCATTATGTCAATTTTCTTGCCGTCAGTTTCAATTGTCAGTACTCGACAGTGTTTATTAGCAGGATTGTCAACTAACGAAACTTCTTCTAATTCCATTTCAGTTATTACTCGGCAACATATCTCTCCATTATACAACTTGCCTTTTAAATGACTACACTTTCCATATTTTTCATTGCAAATTGAACAATGACTTTTTTTAATTATTCCTCCCGCACTTTGAAAAAAGAGATTTGGAAACAAAAGCTTTTCATAATTTGCTAATCTTTCTAAATAGCCTATTTCAGATTCAAGTTCAAAAGGATAATTTCTTACTACAGTTCCGTAAGTAACTTGGGCATTAACAAGATTTCCCCAAGCTTCACTCATTTTATCTTGTTTAATGTTTACCAACATCTGTAGCTCGTATTGCAAGGCTAAAAGAGAATTATCTATACAGTATACTAAATTAGCTTCGTTTTCTAATTTTCGTTTTTTAAAGTCTTCTTTAAGTTGTGATAGTTCTTGTCTGTAACTTATCAAATTGTCTATTTCATCCTTTTGGATTTCAATTCCGATTGTGATAAATGCTTTTTTTTGAACCCTTGAAGCAACTTCATTAAATTCTTTAATTAATAAGTTTGGATTTTCTATAAAGACCATCATTTCATTGCCTTAATAACCTTTTCTAAACCTTTCAAACCCTCAACATCTCCTTTGTAATTAATCTTTTTTAATTTACCTTTTGCTTTCGTTTCGATATGAAATTCCACGTGTGCTTTCTTTTTTCCAACGGTTCCTTTTAGAGCATCGTAAACGTAATTTGATAACACATTCAACGCAACTGGCACAACAGCAGAATTTTCTGTGATAGTAGATAAACTAAAGAATATTGCAGGCAAATAAATATCTGCGTTTTTTCTACTTCTGTATAGTTCAGTGTCACCTCCAAGAACGGATAATTCCAATTCATTTAATTTAAAATGCTTATTCAATTCTATCATATTATCCGTAAAAATGAATTCAGCTTTCTTTTCGGCAGTTGACAAATTCTCTGGAAAAAAAGAAATCTTATCAGGTAATGATAAATTCAATTTTTCAAGTTTGTCCTCAACTTTATATTCCTCTATTGTGTAGCTCATTTGGTTTTTCTTGCATTACGCCCAACGCAGCGCTATGTGTAGTCCTGCGCATTTTGTGGAAATATAGGGAAAACTTTTTCTGTTTTTCCGGTATTGGGAACGAAATGGGCAGGTCCAGATTACATACCTGCCTGCCGGCCTTTAGATTTGCCTTATAGATAAAATCTATTATGATGATCGTGTTGAAAAGAGGGGGTCCGGGGGAGACTCATAACTCCTATAAATGTTCATAACTTTATTGAAACATAAAAAAAGAACGGGGTGAACTTTCTGTCGGCCAAGGTTGACGACCTATTGCCTGTATCAGTCCCCGTTCTTCTAACCGGTCGCCCAGAACCATATAGGATTTCAGCCTCGACTTTTAAAGGTCTTAGTTTAAGCGACCATTTTCAAACATGGTAAAATTATGGAAATCAAGGAAATTATCGGTATCGACGTGAGTAAATTAACATTGGACGCCCACATCCACTTAAAAGGCGTTGCGGAAAGGTTCACCAATACCGTGGATGGCATCAAGGAAATGTGCGTATGGGCAAATGAGAACCTTGGCCCGGCCATGGACGGCCTTCTTTTCGTATTCGAGCACACGGGGCTCTATAGCGACACGCTCGAAGAGTTCCTCGATACGGCGAGGCTGCCCTACCGTATCGTTCCCGGCCTGGAGATCAAACGCTCCCTTGGCATTGCCAGGGGAAAGGACGACAGGGCGGACGCAAAGCGGATAGCCCTTTACGGATGGCGCACTAGGGAGGAATTCGTACCGCGCCAAAGACCGGATGCGAAACTGGCGGACATGAAAAGGCTCATGTCCCTGCGCAGGAAACTGGTCGCCCAACGGGCGGGCCATATCGCGAACCTGGGTGAGCAGCGAAGGGTATTGGGCGGAGACCCGCACCAACGCCTGTACAGCTGTCAAAAGGCCATCATCGACTGCCTGGACAAAGAGATTGCGGCGTTGGAGAGCGATATCGACGGGCTTATCGCACGGGACCCGAAGCTCAATGGGATGTTCACCCTATTGCTCACCGTCAAGGGCATCGGAAAGGTCACGGCAAGGTTCCTTATCGTGTACACCAATGGGTTCAAGTGGTTCGCAAGCTGGAGGAAGTTCGCCTCCTACGTCGGGATCGCACCCTTCCCCAATACCTCCGGGACCAGTCTCAAGGGAAGGACGAAGGTCAACAGGATGGCCAACAAGGAAGGAAAGGTGCTGTTGAACATGTGCGCATGTACCGCCGTACAGTACAGCCACGAAATGAAAAGATACTATGAAAAAAGGATCGGTGAGGGAAAGGACAAAATGTCCACAATGAACATCATAAGGAACAAGGTACTGGCCAGGGCGTTCGCAGTGGTAAGGCGCGGCACACCGTATGTCGATACCATGAAATTCATCTCATGATAGAAAAAATTTATGAAGAATATTTGTTTTAACCATAGGATACAGGCAGGTAGTGTTTGATATGTGGCGTTCATGGGCCGTCGTGGCGTTGTCGGCGGGAATACCTAACGCCTACGCCCATATGTGATCTGTCATAGCTCGACCGATGATGTAGCATTTCCCTATGGGCGGGAATCGAGGTACGAGATGTAGCCTATAGGGTCGCCACAGGCGAATGCTACATCATCGGTCGAGCTATGAACAGTACGGGAGCAAACCAGCGTTTGCTTTCCGCCACGCACATAGCGAAATCTTTTGGTTTTGTTTTTTCTTTTTTCCTGTCCAAAGCAAAATCCAAAAGATTTTGCGGACTTCATAAAAATACACAAACCTTTCGTCTAAGCCCTAAGCCCGTATTGTTTATAGCATCTATGTAAAAGCAGCGTGTCCTTTATCTTTAAAGTTCTTTAAAACAATTAAGATATGAAACAGGAACACACTGCAGTACCTAAGTTATTCATTGGTATCGATATTCACAAGCGAAGTTGGAAGATACATTGCTCGACCGATATTTCCGGGGGCAAGACTTTTTCGATGCCACCCGAGCCTGAAATACTTCTAAACCATGTTGAGAAGTATTACCCTGATTTCGATGTTTCGACAGCCTATGAAGCGGGTTGCTGCGGATATTCCGCGCACCGATGTTTCGAGAGCTATGGATGGCGTTCCTTGGTAGTGAATCCTGCCGATGTGCATAGAAAGGGCAAGGAGAAGCATACCAAGACGGATAGGATAGATGCGCAGCTCATAGCAAGGGAGCTCAAGGATGGTCGTTTGGATGGCATCCATGTCCCGGATATGGAGCGGGAACAGTTGCGCAGCCTTTTCCGCAGAAGGAACGATCTGGTCAAGGATTACCGTCGCATAAAGAGCTTGATAAAATCCCAGCTGCTTTATTTTGGTATTGCCGTCCCTGCAGAGTTCGACAATAGCCACTGGAGTCATAATTTTCGCAACTGGCTTGATGCTTTGGCGTTCGAGTATTCGCCCGCGCGGGCGACCCTTGACAGTCGCATGCGCCAATTCCGTTTCGTGGATCAAGATCTACGTGACGTATCAACACAACTACGCAGGTTTTGTAAGACCTATTACAGGAAGGATTATAAGTTGCTCAGGAGTATTCCGGGCATTGGCGGCATCGTTGCCTGTGGTATTCTTTGTGAATTGGGTGACTTGAGAAGATTTAGAAGTCTGAAACACTTGTCGGGCTATGTAGGTTTGGCACCTGGCATTCATCAAAGTGGCGATAATCTGCGCACGACCGGTATCACTAGAAGGGCACACCGTCTCATACGCAGCTATTTCATAGAGGCCTCATGGCAGGCGGTACGGACCGACCCTGTGATGCAGGCGTATTATAGAAAGCATTCAGGAAGAAACGTGAAGAGCATCATCGTAAAAGTAGCGAGAAAGCTGCTTAGTAGAACATTAGCGGTTATCAAGACCGAAGTGCCTTATACGATAGGAGTCATTGAATAAAAAAATGAATATATAATCATAACAAAGCTCACAAAGAAGTATCAAAGACCTGTACCACAAAACATAACCCGTGACCGTCTCGGGACAGGATCACATTTTATAGCAAGTGACCGGGTCTATTATAGCTTATGATCATACAGATGCTGGTGAACCCGATAACGGAGTATCACATATAGGAGTGGGGGCAAGTTATATGAAAAGAAAAAAAGGTGGTTTAAGGCAAAAAGAAAATATTGACTAACTTTAAAGAACTGGACTATGGCTTTTCATAGGAGGTTTTGTTAGGCAACGTTTTTCCTTGCGTACTGTTTGATTTGATCGAGTTCCTTCTCTTTATTTTCCTTTTCTTCCTCGATGTCATAATCATTTTGGATTCCGAGCCAGAATTTTGCGGAATTACCAAAATATTTGCTCAATCGTAAAGCGGTGTCGGCCGTAATCCGGCGATTACCCTTTATGATTTCCGAAATCCTTGTTTGCGGGATCTTTAAGTCTTTTGAAAGCCTGTAAGCGGTAATTTCAAGAGGCTCCAAAAATTCGAGGTTCAAGATCTCTCCGGGATGGATGTTCGATAACTTCTCCATAATTTTTTTATTAATGATAATCGATTATTTCCACTTCGCTTGCGTTTCCGTTGTTCCAGATGAACATAATCCTCCACTGCCTATTGATTCGGATGCTATGGTATTCCTTCAATTTTCCGGTAAGCTTTTCAAGACGGTTCGATGGAGGGATGCGTAAGTCGGCAATGTCCTGTGAGTTGTTCAACATTCTCAATTTCCGACGTCCGATACTTTGGATTTCGAGCGGCATTTTTTTAACCCTGATACCTTTCCAAATCCGTTCGGTGTCTTTCGCTCCAAAGGAGATAATCATATTACCGTTTTACGTTACTAACGTCAAAGATAAGTAATTTTTTTTATTTGGTAGAAGGTTTCTTAAAATGTTGCCTAACGCAGCGCTATGTGTAGTCCGCGCAATATTATGGAAATATAGTGAAATCCATTTTCGGATTTCGACGGTATTGGGAATAATATTGCGCGGTCCAGATTACATACCTGCCTGCCGGCAGGCAGGTAGTGTTTGATATGTGGCGTTCACGGGCCGTCGTGGCGTTGTCGGCGGGAATACCTAGCGCCTACGCCCTTATGTGATCTGTCATAGCGCTGCGATGATGTAGCATTTCCCTATGGGCGGGAATCGAGGTACGAGATGTAGCCTATAGGGTCGCCACAGGCGAATGCTACATCATCAGTTTTGGCTATGGTTTCGTTACGGAATGGTACGCGAGTATCATTCCGCCGTAACCATAAATTTAGCAAAAAGGCTCGAAATTCCGATTAGGAATTTCAGCCGTAATGAACTATAGCCGTTGTGCCTGTTGCACAAGTTAGCGAAAAAAGTCGGTGGTGATCATTGCCGAACCGAAGATCGATCGTAACTTTAGGTATGCAGGGCAAGAAAGAGTATCAAGAAAAACTGTTCGCACGATTCCAGTTGAGCGAACGAATCCCGAAGAACAATTTCTACAGGCGCTTGAAAGGAGCTATCGACCTGTATTTTCTCTATCGGCTTACCAAGGGGTATTACGGCGATAGCGGCCAGAAGAGCATCGACCCCTTGGTGTTCTTCAAAATGTGTTTGGTAGGATACCTTGAAAATATCATCAGTGACCGTAAACTGATAGCGCATTGTTCGCTGCGCTTGGACATCCTCTACTTCATAGGTTACGACATCGATGAAGAGTTGCCATGGCACAGTACGATAAGCCGTACACGGCAACTGTTCCCCGAGGTAGTATTCGAAGAGGTATTCACCGAGGTATTGGGCATGTGCATTGAAAAGGGAATGGTCAGCGGCCATACCCAGGCAATCGATTCGGCCCCGGTAAAAGCCAACGCAAGTATGGACACGTTGGAGCTGAAGGTGCCCGAGGACGAACTGGACGAACATCTGCGCAAGGTGCGTGCGATGAGTACGATGGACAAGGAAGAACCGCACCGCAAGTCGAAGAACGACAGGTCGGACAAGGGCCAGCGCAGTGTTACGGCGAACAAAAAAGAACTGGCCGCGATAAAGGGCCGTAATAGGAAGTGGGCCAAGGACCAGGACCAAAGGCCCGGGGCCGGCAACAAGGGTTCGAAATATACCAGTAACAAAACACACTATAGCCCTACGGACCCGGACCTGCCTGCCGGCAGGCAGGTGCGCGTATCAGTGTAAAACCGGGCAAGGCGAGGAAACTGAACTACCTCTCCCAACTCAGTGTCGATACCGCGCACCATGTAATCACCGATATCAGGGCGTACCATGCCGATGGGAAGGATAACCAACAGTTGCCCGATATCGCAAGGAGGCTACAAGGGCGTCTATGGAAACAAGGCCTGGTCTGGGAGAACTGCGTGGCGGACACGGGCTACAGTAGCGGGGAGAACTATGCCTTTTTGGAAGAACGGGGCCTAAAGAGTTTCATCCCGCCCCATGGCACCTACAAGGGCGGCCCCGATGGGTTCTCGTATATCGAGGAACAGGACCATTACCGATGCCCGCGGGGCAAGGTGATACCCTTTACCAAAGTATTCGACGATTATCGCACGGGTACCAAAAAGAAAGAGTACCGCGCAAGGAAGCATGTGTGTGCCGGTTGCCCGATACGGAGTGATTGCCTGGGCAAGAGTGCGCAGGAAAAGAAGTTCAGCGTTACCTACTACAGGGAAGAATACGAACGTAACATCTCCCGTGTCAATAGCCCGCAGGGGCGTTACATGAAGGGCAAGCGCCAGAGTACGGTCGAACCCGTGTTCGGGACCCTCACGCAGTTCATGGGCCTTCGGAAGATAAATACCATCGGAATCGAACAGGCCAACAAGGTGATGCACCTCTCGGCGATCGCATACAATCTGAAGAAATACCTGAAATTCAAGCAACGGAAGGTGAAAAGCGCCGCCGGTGCATTGAAAGCCACCATTTTGGGCCTTATATCCTGTTTAAGGACCGATAGGGCCTTTTTAAATGAAGGATATCCGCCTCGGATATACTAATATCCCATTTGGAAATCGATGTGCAGAGGAGCTATTTCGAGATCGGGGTATTTGTTTTAAGGTCTTGTGCAACGGTTACTATTGTTGGCATTAGTTATTCTGCGTACTACTTGTCCGTTTCCTTTATTTTTCGTCCATTAACATATTTGAAAACCAATTCATTTCCGTCATCGTCATAGCAGATTTCTTGTCCGTGCTTTTTTCTGCCATTGTATTCGCAGCTATAAATCAATTTGTTGTTTTCAAATTCTCGGACTAATAATTTCTTGCCGTTTTCATCATATGTTTTAATGTGTAAAGTGTCCTGTGACAGCCTAAACCTTATTCTCTCTTTATCTTCCCATAACTTGTATTTATGGTAAACAATCTTGTCAGAGACTAGCTTTTCCTTGGTGTTGAAATATAATTTTGTCCACTGTACGATTCCGTCTTCGTATTTATCTTCATTTATTAAATGTCCATTTTTACGTTTTTCTTGAGCGATTCCCGTAAATCTCTCGTTGTCCGAAATTTTATAGACTAACAAATTGTCCATATAGACATCTTTCATGTCAAGTGTGTCTTGGGCAATTAATTCAAAATTGCATAAAACCAAACCTAATATGAGTAGATATTTAAATTGTTTCATAATTAATGCCAACGCAGCGCTATGTGTAGTCCTGCGCATTTTGTGGAAATATAGGGAAAACTTTTTCTTTTTTTCCGGTATTGGGAACGAAATGGGCAGGTCCAGATTACATACCTGCCTGCCGGCAGGCAGGTAGTGTTTGATATGTGGCGTTCATGGGCCGTCGTGGCGTTGTCGGCGGGAATACCTAACGCCTACGCCCATATGTGATCTGTCATAGCGCTGCGATGATGTAGCATTTCCCTATGGGCGGGAATCGAGGTACGAGATGTAGCCTATAGGGTCGCCACAGGCGAATGCTACATCATCGGTCTGGGCTATGGCAAGTAGGGCGGTTGGTAAGCACGGGCCATTCCGCCAAGCCCTAGCCAAATCTTTTGCATTTTGTTTTATCTTATTTTTCTAAAAGCCAAATCAAAAGATTTGGCGGTGCCAGTAAACAAGCCCAAGCCAATGGGAATAGGACTTACCGCCCTATTTGCTATAGCCGGTGTTGGCAGCAGTTCTTTATTCAAATGTTCTTTCTAAATAGTCAGACAAAAACTTATTTAATTTTTCCTCAGAAAATTTCATTATATCTTTAATTTCAGCTAATTGCTTTAAATATTGTAGGGTTTGTCCCATTGTTGGTTGATTTTTATATTTTTCATTAAACGCATTTGCAAATGACTGACCTTGATTTTTCATCATACTATTCGCAGCCTTTTGATTTATTCGGTAAGCGATTTGTTTCCTGTCATCATTTGAAATGATTTTTACAGAGAACTCAACTTCTCCGTAGTTCAAAAAGTCTTTATAATTGCTCTTTTCATTGTAACCATAAAATGATTCAAATGGAAATGTATGATTCTCGAACAGTTGTATTACGAAGTCATTCATAAGAATAATGTACGGATTATCTCCTTCAACAGGCGCAACTATATTCTCCGTCTTATACTTTTCTCCTAAATCCTCATCATTTTCATCTTTTAAGGTTTGCAAATATGTAACTGATAATGCGATATTTTCTAAACCTGTATTATCTTTTTGAAATATTTTGTTTCTTAATTTTTCCGATAATTTATTGGATAACGTAAATGACGAATCACATTCTGAAGTTCTCCAAAATTGTAAAACAAAAAATAATCTTAATATGCGACTATCATTTTGGTTTAGTTTAATATGATCAATACCAGAGAGATTTGTATTTCTAAATTTGTGAATGATTTTCTGGGCAAATTCATTTTCGATATCTGTAAAAATGTCTTCACACTGTTTACAGAATGAATCACTAACTGTAAAATCAATATTTTTTTCAGCATCTAAATTTTCTTCTTCTGTGCTTTGCCTTCCTAAAATATTTTCAAGTTTAGCGACCGATATTTCCTGTTGGAATTTGTAATCTACTGTCGGTTTTTCAGGGTCAATACTCCAATACGAACCTTTTCCTCGTTCATTTGAGCCATCCTCGTTTAATGCAGTTCTGATTATAAAATCTGTAAGATAATGAGTGTTGCTCTTTGGATTTTTTTCTAAATGACATAATTTACACTTCATCTGATTTTTTTTCGAATTGCTGCCAACGGTTGAGCTATGAACAGTACGGGGGCAAACTAGCGTTTGCTTTCCGCCACGCACATAGCGAAATCTTTTGGTTTTGTTTTTTCTTTTTTCCTGTCCAAAGCAAAATCCAAAAGATTTTGCGGACTTCATAAAAATACACAAACCTTTCGTCTAAGCCCTAAGCCCGTATTGTTTATAGCATCTATGTAAAAGCAGCGTGTCCTTTATCTTTAAAGTTCTTTAAAACAATTAAGATATGAAACAGGAACACACTGCAGTACCTAAGTTATTCATTGGTATCGATATTCACAAGCGAAGTTGGAAGATACATTGCTCGACCGATATTTCCGGGGGCAAGACTTTTTCGATGCCACCCGAGCCTGAAATACTTCTAAACCATGTTGAGAAGTATTACCCTGATTTCGATGTTTCGACAGCCTATGAAGCGGGTTGCTGCGGATATTCCGCGCACCGATGTTTCGAGAGCTATGGATGGCGTTCCTTGGTAGTGAATCCTGCCGATGTGCATAGAAAGGGCAAGGAGAAGCATACCAAGACGGATAGGATAGATGCGCAGCTCATAGCAAGGGAGCTCAAGGATGGTCGTTTGGATGGCATCCATGTCCCGGATATGGAGCGGGAACAGTTGCGCAGCCTTTTCCGCAGAAGGAACGATCTGGTCAAGGATTACCGTCGCATAAAGAGCTTGATAAAATCCCAGCTGCTTTATTTTGGTATTGCCGTCCCTGCAGAGTTCGACAATAGCCACTGGAGTCATAATTTTCGCAACTGGCTTGATGCTTTGGCGTTCGAGTATTCGCCCGCGCGGGCGACCCTTGACAGTCGCATGCGCCAATTCCGTTTCGTGGATCAAGATCTACGTGACGTATCAACACAACTACGCAGGTTTTGTAAGACCTATTACAGGAAGGATTATAAGTTGCTCAGGAGTATTCCGGGCATTGGCGGCATCGTTGCCTGTGGTATTCTTTGTGAATTGGGTGACTTGAGAAGATTTAGAAGTCTGAAACACTTGTCGGGCTATGTAGGTTTGGCACCTGGCATTCATCAAAGTGGCGATAATCTGCGCACGACCGGTATCACTAGAAGGGCACACCGTCTCATACGCAGCTATTTCATAGAGGCCTCATGGCAGGCGGTACGGACCGACCCTGTGATGCAGGCGTATTATAGAAAGCATTCAGGAAGAAACGTGAAGAGCATCATCGTAAAAGTAGCGAGAAAGCTGCTTAGTAGAACATTAGCGGTTATCAAGACCGAAGTGCCTTATACGATAGGAGTCATTGAATAAAAAAATGAATATATAATCATAACAAAGCTCACAAAGAAGTATCAAAGACCTGTACCACAAAACATAACCCGTGACCGTCTCGGGACAGGATCACATTTTATAGCAAGTGACCGGGTCTATTATAGCTTATGATCATACAGATGCTGGTGAACCCGATAACGGAGTATCACATATAGGAGTGGGGGCAAGTTATATGAAAAGAAAAAAAGGTGGTTTAAGGCAAAAAGAAAATATTGACTAACTTTAAAGAACTGGACTATGGCTTTTCATAGGAGGTTTTGTTGTGCATAGTTTTTTTATTCGACGACTCCGATAAACATTAAATATTCAACTTCGGTATCATAGATTTCCATTAATTCTTCATTTGTTAAGTCAACTTTCTCCTCATTCAGAGCGTATTCTACCATTTCATTAATGTCCATTTCTGCATTCGATTCCGATTCGCTTTCTGAATTCGGATTTTCGGAAATCAGTCCGATTTTATTCATATAGTTTTCCTCCGCAACCAGAGCGCTACGAATCAAATTCAAGTCCGATTTTTTCTTATTCAGCTTCAACGCAATGAAACAAGTCGCTTCGTCCAAATCATATGTTTGTTTTCCAGCGTTATTTTCATTCACAGTGCAAATCGGTTCGTTTTTACAACCGAAAAAAGAGAGTAAAGTCAAGATGAATATTTTTTTCACATTTCTGATTAGTTAAATTATGCACAACACGTATATATGTGCATGTTTTTGTATTCCCTTCTAAAGTACGGTTTTTTCACAAAGCACAACACCTATAGACGGTGCAAAGTGATTTTCGATTACGCATTTTGTATATCAATTTACTATCTTTAGTTTTTTTGATATACAAAATACCCAAGTGATATACGAAAAGTACAGCTTTGTTTTTGACCAACACCGCAATAAAAATGTGATTTTGGTACGGTTTGATTACGATAAGGAAGTGCTGCAAAGTTTTAGAGCGCGCTTTCCCAGTGCAAAATGGAGCCGGACTAAAAAATGCTGGTACCTTCCTGATCTTCCTGCGCTGCGAAAGCTACTGGGTCTTCGAGAAAAAACCGTTGATGAAAAAAAGCTGGAGGGGGTATCGGAGCACAATCAAAAAGCGTACTTACAAATGCACCATCAGCTTGGGTTAAAAGGCTACAGTGTTAATACCAAACGAATCTATCTTGCCGAATTCGCCCATCTCTTAAAATTGATCAAACAGGTGCCCGTCGACCAATTGAATGCAAAAAAGATTAAAGACTATTTTTTGTACTGTCTGAACAAGGAAGGCATGCGTGAACGTAAGCTTAACGGTAAAATAAATGCCATAAAATTCTATTTTGAGCAGGTACTGCATCGGGAACGAATGTTCTTCGATATTCCCAGGCCTAAAAAGCCGATCACCCTACCAAAAATGCTCAGCAAGGCACAGGTAAAACGATTATTCGAAAACACGGCCAACCTAAAGCATGCCATGGCGCTAAAACTGTGTTACGGGATGGGGCTTCGGGTGTCCGAAGTGGTACGCCTGAAACTGGAACATGTCGATAGCAGTAGAATGGTGGTACTGATCGCCGGGGCAAAAGGAAAGAAAGATCGCTATGTGCCCCTACCAAAAAGCTTGCTGCCGCAACTGCGCGACTATTACAAACATTACAAACCTAAACTGTATTTGCTGGAAGGCCAATACGGCGGACCCTATTCTAAAAGTTCGGTGCAGCAGGTCTTTAAAAAGGCCATGCGCAAGGCGCGTATCCATAAAAAAATAGGGGTTCATGGTCTGAGACATAGCTATGCAACGCATCTGCTCGAATCCGGGGCCGATATGCGTTTCATACAGGAACTGTTGGGGCACGACTCCATAAAGACCACACAAATCTATACAAAGGTCACACCGCGCAGCCTGTCTACGATTGCGAGTCCGTTAAATAGTTTGTAAAATCATGAAAGCGCTACGGAAATAGCGTCTTGGCCTACGAAGCAAGGGCTTGTTTAATTCGCGCAATCGCCTCTTTGATGTCCGCTTCCGAAGCGGCGTACGAAATACGAATGCAGTTGCCGTTGCCGAACGCATCCCCGGTTACCGTGGCTACATTGGCGTGTTCCAGCAAGTACATCGCAAAGTCGGAGGCGTTGTTGATCGTTACGCCGTTCAACGTCCTCCCGAAGTAAGCGGTCACATCCGGGTACACGTAAAAAGCGCCTTCCGGTTCATTACATTTAAAACCGTCGATGGCGTTGAGCAATCCCAAAATCAGTTTGCGGCGCTCCTTAAATTTATCCACCATGTACTGCACCCGTTCCGGCGATTCGGTCAAGGCGGTTATTACGGCGCGTTGTGCAATACAATTGGCGCCGCTCGTCACTTGCCCCTGCAGTTTGTTGCAGGCACGTGCGATATAGGTCGGCGCTCCGATATAGCCGATGCGCCAGCCGGTCATGGCAAAAGCCTTGGCTACCCCGTTTACGGTAACGGTACGCTCGTACATATCCGCAAAGGCGGCCATCGAGGCATGTTCCGTGACACCATAATTGATATGCTCATAGATTTCGTCACTGACCACGATGATTTGCGGGTGTTTTTGCAATACATCGGCAAGGGCCCGCAGCTCCTGCGCGCTGTAAATAGAACCGCTAGGGTTGCAGGGTGAGGAGTACCATAGCATTTTGGTTTTTGGTGTAATGGCGGCCTCCAATTGCGCGGGGGTCATCTTGAAATCGCTTTCCAAGCTGGTCTTTACCTCTACCGGCACACCGCCAGCCAGTTTTACAATGTCGCTATAACTGACCCAATAGGGGCAGGGTAGTAGTACTTCGTCACCGGCATTGAGCAGTATTTGGGCCACGTTGTACAGTGCCTGTTTGGCGCCGGTGGAAACCACCAATTGCGAACGCTCGTAATCCAGGCCATTGTCCCGCTTGAATTTAGTGATAATGGCATCTTTCAATGCTACGTACCCATCTACCGGGGTATAGGAATTGTAATTGTCGTTTACGGCCTGTATGGCGGCATCCTTAATATAATCTGGAGTATTGAAATCGGGTTCCCCGAGACTAAGTCCGATGATATCTTTACCGGCGGCCCTCAACTCTCGGGCCTTCGCCGCCATTTCTAAAGTAGCGGATGGGGTAACGTTATTGATGCGGTCTGAAAGTTGGTCGATCATATAGAATTATTTTCATTCCTGCGCAGGCAGCAATCGATATGTTGATATAAATAGGCTCCAAAATTAAAACATTCGAGCTGCTTTACAACCTGAAAAGGAGATGGATTATTAACTATTTGGTCGGAGTTTGTGAACAGTGTAAAAACGAACAGCTCGAAAGTTGCGATCTGTGGTTTGATTACCTACCGGATACGACTGTCGAGCTGTTCTTTTCGTTGCTATGGGCTGCTATAAAATCCTGTTGTAAGAATGATTCACATCTGTAAAGCGGGCTGTTTGCCCAATTCTTTCAAATGTCTGAAGTGCGAGATAATGGCTTTGCGCGTAGTCTTGTATTCGTTATAGGGCAAATTGAACTCCTTCGCCGTTTCCCTCACGATTTTCGAAATTTTGGTATAATGTACGTGGCTGATATTCGGAAATATATGATGTTCTACCTGGTGGTTGAGACCGCCCGTAAACCAATTGACGACCCTATTTTTTGTTCCGAAATTGACCGTGGTGAACAATTGATGGATGGCCCAGGTATTTTTCATGGTGCCACTCTCGTCCGGGAGCGGGGTGTCGGCTTCGTCTACCACATGGGCCAACTGAAAAACAACGCTAAGAATGACCCCGGCTACATAATGCATGACAAAGAAACCGATCAAAACCTGCCACCAAGCCACACTGGTGAATATGAGTGGTAAAACAATCCAAATCGTGGCATATAAAATTTTGGTAACGACCAAGGTACTCCAATTCATTACCGGGTTTGGAAATTTTCCGTAGGATAGCTTGCGTTTGGTGTAACGGTACATCTGTAAAAAATCGGTGGTAATCGCCCAGTTGAAGGTCAAGAGTCCATATAAAAAAACCGAATAGAAATGTTGGAACTTATGGTGCTTTTGCCATTTGGAATGTTTGGAGAACCGGAGAATCCTACCCGCCTCTAGGTCTTCATCGTGCTCGTGAATGTTGGTATAGGTATGGTGAAGCACATTGTGCTGTACCTGCCAGTTATACACATTTCCAGCGAGAATATAGATACTGCTCCCCATGAGTTTGTTCACCCATTCTTTCTTGGAATAGGAACCATGGTTGCCATCGTGCATCACGTTCATGCCCACGCCTGCCATGCCGATGCCCATAACGATCGACAAAAGTAGGTAACCCCAAACTGGAATGTTCAGTGTAAGGATTAAGAAGTAAGGGGCTAGGAACAAGGTAAACATGACCACTGCCTTCAAGTGCAGACGCCAATTTCCCGTCTTTTTGATTTTGTTCTCTTTAAAGTAATCGTTGACCCGCTTGTTTAATGTTCTAAAGAATTGAGCGGAATCCTTTCTGGAAAATTTTATGGTTTTCGTACTCATAAATCGCAATCTTTTTGGTAAAGATAAATGAAATCGCTTTTTGTGGGCTATAAGACTTTCCCAAAAAATGATATTTTAGGCACTTGTTTCAAAACGAGTGCTAAGACTTGGTAATATAGTATTTTTGCCTGAAATACCGAATTCATGAATGTGCAATTGATTTTCGAATACTTTCCGGGGCTCAGCGACCTTCAAAAAGAGCAGTTTGTGCAAATGTCCGAACTCTACGAAGACTGGAACCAAAAGATAAACGTGGTTTCCCGAAAGGATATCGATGAGCTGTATCTACGTCACGTACTGCATTCTTTGGGAATCGCCAAAGTACAGGAATTTCTTCCGAATACGACGGTGCTGGATGTAGGTACCGGAGGCGGGTTTCCGGGTATTCCCTTGGCGATCCTCTTTCCGGAGACGAGCTTCACTTTGGTCGATTCCATCGGAAAAAAAATAAAAGTGGTCGAGGAAGTCGTTTCGGGCCTCCGTTTGGAAAATGTAAAGGCCGTGAACAGTAGAGTGGAAGCGGTAGAGCAGCAATTCGATTTTATTGTAAGTAGGGCCGTGGCCGCCATGCCGACCTTTGTGCATTGGGTGAAAGGGAAAATCAAAAAAGAATCGGTTCACCAAAGGAGAAACGGTATATTGTATCTAAAGGGAGGAGACCTTACGGAAGAATTGAAGATATACAGTACGGCACAAACCTTTAACCTCACTGACTATTTTACCGACGATTTCTTTGAAACGAAGAAAGTGGTATATCTACCCATGAAATTCAAGGGCTAGGCTTTTAAAGGGACAACAGGCTTAGATAGGCATGCCTACATCGTTCCGCATAGGCAATGACATAATTGCGCATTTTCGTAAAAAGCGAAGTACGTTGCTGATGGGGGACTGTTTGCTGTTCGGTATGTTTCATAGGAGTATTATTTGCACTTTAGTATAACTAATTTACATATTATTTACAATGATTTAACGTTAAATTTACATTGAAATTGTGTCGATGCCCATTTTTCTAACAAAATGTCTTGAAACGAACTTCAATAAACGGTTGATATAACGAACGCTCTTTAAAAGTCACATTTAAAATCGGAAGGGCGGTAGACGATCTTGCGCTCGCTGATACTATCGGAGGAATAGTTTTCATCTCCGAGAAAGCCCAGCGAGGTTCCCGTACAGTCCAAGATGGGTGCAACCTTGTTGATTATGGGATTGCAATCCTCGAAAATAAAAATAGTCTGTGTATCGGTTTTGGCCTGCACAATATAGCAGTAATGGGCATTTGGGTCATTGTTTTCAACGCGCCTGGCTACTTCTTCCCTGAGCCACACCAAGTCTTCAATGGGATTGGCGACCCCGCAGGCCGCGATTACGGGTACATCATCGTTCGAACAGGAAAGTAAGGGCATGCAGATCAGCAGAAGTATCGAAAATTTTTTCACGCTAAGCTTGTTTGGTTACTTTCTATAGATACTTCCGATCGGAATAGGTTGCGTGCATGTCATTCGGGCAGATAGTATTCTGCATACCTTATTTTGGTTCGGTGAATGACGCTTGCAGAATCCCAAAAAGATTCTTGGGTGGGTGCAGGTAGCAGCCGTAGCATTGGTTGTAATATAAAAAAGGCGCCTTAGTGGCGCCTTTACTTTTAAATTCCGCAATGTTACATGCTCCACGGCGGCACGACACCATTCGACCTGGCGTAGGCGATGAGCTGTCCTTTATGCTCGCCATTATGTTCCATCATGGCCAAAAGTCCACCTAGCTTGTTCATTGTTGCAAAGCCGAAGTCTACTTCCTCGGAGAACGAGTCGCTGTCTACCTCCATTATCTTCTCAAGAACAAAGGCGTTCGATTGTTTGAGCGCCGAGATGATGTTCTCTTTTCCGGTCACTTTTCCCAGTGCCATCATATCTACATCCTCCGGGGGCGCAAAGCCCATTTTTGTAGCGAGGTAATAATTGGCGCCTGCAATGTGCATAAGGGCTTCACCAACCGAATTGACCCCTTCCATAGGTCTCCAATCGTACTGTTCTTCCGAAAAGGCTTCGGCCAGTTGTATGACCTGCCCTTGGTTACTTTCCAGAACGGCTTTGATAGTTGCTTGTGCGAGATTGTCCTGGGCCTGAAGCCCGTAAAACGATAGCGCCAAAACCGACAATAATAAAAATTTCAGTTTCATTTTTGTGTCTTTAAGTTAAACATCGATTTGTGGGGGCTAACCAAATGTAATAAAATTAAAATGCCCGAAATACATTCGGGCGATACTTATGCGTCTGCTTTGGGATATTTAGAAGTAGTCGGCTATTTTTCTTCCAATCGCCCTTCATGGTAGGTGCCGTTTTTATCGATGTATTTGTAACTTCCTTCCAATCGCCTGAAAGTGGCGACATCTGCATTTTCAACGATGTTGTCTTTGTAGTACACATGCGTTGCATCCTTTGCGTAGGAATGATCAATGATTTCAAAGCTCTGGTTATCGATATCGGGCCTGGCCTGACCGTCGTAGTAGATAGTGTCGGCAACCCTTAAAAAATAAGGATTCAGGATTTCGACTTCCGCCTTATCTGCATAGGGTAGCGCAATCGGATTGGAAGCGTTTTCGGTAAAGAAGGGAAGCCAATACACATTCTTCTTATCAATGGTATGGCTACTCTCGCCAAGTAGCTCCAGGCTGGCAACATCCGCGCCAAATGATTCGAAGCAATTGTCGTTACGAACGTATGCACGGCTCGAGTCTTTGGCAAAATAATCGTTCAGCGGTTGAAAACTGTCGAAATCCGCCTCGATCTTATGGTTCCTAAAAAAATGTAGTTTTCCGTCATTGGCCCAATCGATGTCCGTTTGAACGTAGGTTTTCGGATCGGCACCATCGATGATGGTTGCCCTGCCACGGTAGGCATCCCCTTCATAGACTTTGTCAAAGGCATATACGAAATTGCTGTCGAAACCGATGTGGGCCATATAATCCTCATCCTTGACCCTAAAGGTAGCAAGATCAATGGGCAGGTTGGTCACGGCATAGGCTTCGTAAAACAGTTGGTCTTTATCCCGGCCCAACCATCTATTGAACACTTCAAAACTTTCTACATCGGCGTGCATGCCAGTGTTGCCCAACTCGAACCAATTGCCCATGGGGCTGTATCGAATTTCGCTTTTCGAATTGTTGTAGTAATGACTATCCGATTTTTCCGGGTCTACAGGGTTGCCCAACGGGCTGCAGCTATGAAACAGCCATAGTAATGGGGCGAAGAGTATTTTCAAAAGATTTTTCATCATTGGTCGGCTTACGGTGTTGAGCGCATAAGGCTCTGTTTTTTAAATACTAACGCAAATTACCAAAGGAGATTGTTTGGGCGTTCCCCGGCCATGGCCAAAAAAAACTCCCGTATTTCAGGGATTGAAATACGGGAGTTATCTGTTTAACCCGATAAATTAAATTTGAACTCATCCGATTAAAAAATAAAACCGAAAGTCACTGGGCAATGATCACCCCTAAGTATTCAGGCTTCACTTTATACAACGTTCTTTTTCAAAAAACGAGCCTATCCTAAAAACGGGTACCTATAGTCTACCGGGGTAACAAAGGTTTCTTTGATCAACCTTGGGGAAACCCAACGCAATAAATTCTGTGCAGAACCGGCTTTGTCATTCGTTCCGGATGCCCTAGCGCCTCCAAAAGGTTGTTGACCAACGACCGCTCCCGTGGGTTTGTCGTTAATATAAAAGTTCCCGGCACAATTCTGTAGCGCCTTTGTGGCTTCTTCAATGGCGTATCGGTCCGCTGAAAGAACGGCTCCAGTAAGTGCGTATTCCGAGGTTTCATCGACCAATTTCAAGGTCTTGGCCCAATCCTTGTCGTCATATACGTAAACAGTAGCCACAGGCCCGAACAATTCCGTTTCCATGGTTGTGTACTTTGGGTCCGTGGTAACGATGACGGTCGGCTCTATAAAATAGCCCTTCGATTTGTCGTAATTGCCACCAACGAGAATCTTGGCTTTTTTATCCTTTTTGGCCTGATCGATATACTTCGCCAATTTATCGAAAGAACCTTCATGAATTACGGCCGTAATAAAGTTCGACATATCTTCGGGTGACCCTGGAGGGTTAAACGACTCCACATCTTTCTTGACCAGCTCCAAAATCTTGTTCGCCTTCGATTTAGGAAGATACATCCTAGAGGCAGCACTACATTTTTGTCCTTGAAATTCAAAGGCGCCACGAACGATAGCAGTGGCCACTTGTTTGGGATTGGCCGAAGCATGCGCGACGATAAAATCCTTACCTCCGGTTTCCCCAACGATCCTAGGGTAGGTTTTGTATGTATGGATGTTGTTGCCGATTTGCATCCATAAATCCTTGAAAACATTCGTGGAACCTGTAAAATGGATGCCGGCAAAATCCGGACTGTCCAAAATCGTCTTGGTGATCATAACCGGGTCACCATAGATTACATTGATCACGCCGTCTGGAAGTCCAGCTTCCTTAAATACGTCAACGATAACCTTGGCCGAAAAGATCTGGCTGTCACTGGGCTTCCAAACCACAACATTCCCCATCATAGCTGCACTAGCCGGAAGGTTACCGGCAATGGCGGTAAAGTTAAAGGGGGTAATCGCATAGATAAAGCCTTCCAAGGGCCGGTATTCGACCCTGTTCCAAATACCTTCTGCCGAATCGGGCTGCTCTTCATAAATCTGCGTCATGTATTCTACGTTGAAACGTAGAAAATCGATAAACTCACAGGCAGCGTCTATTTCTGCTTGGTGTATCGTTTTAGACTGCGCTATCATCGTTGCGGCATTGATTTTCGCACGGTAGGGTCCTGCGATCAATTCCGCCGCTTTTAGGAAAATCGCCGCACGCTGCTCCCAATTAAGGTCGGCCCATGCATCCCGCGCTTTTAGAGCGGTATCGATAGCCTCGGTCACATGAGACTTATTGGCGATATGGTAGGTGCCCACCTTGTGTTTGTGGTCGTGCGGAGGGGACATCGGTTTTGTCTTTCCGGATTTGACTTTTTTCTTGCCAATGTACATCGGCACTTCAACGATACCGTTGTAGTAGGTTTTGTATTGCTTCAAAACCGCCTCGCGTTCCGGAGTGCCGGGCGCGTAACTTTTTATCGGTTCGTTATATGCAGTCGGTACTTGAAAAAAACCTTTTCCCATGGAGATATTTTTTTAAAATTTTAGCTGTGTAAAGGTAGGAAACAAGGGAACAAAAATTAATGATTATCGATTATTAATTGCTTAACAAAATCGAGGATTGTTTTGATTTGAAGTATTTGATATCCTTATTTGCCGCACGATATACATCTGTACCAGGCTTAACCTTGCTGATGTCTCGTTTGAAGGTATGGCTTGGCTTTGCTCCAGGATGTCAAAACGGCCCCCAGCTGTACTGTGGTAATGTTCGCAATAAGTACTATTCTTACACTTTTACCGCTATCGAAAGGGAAGAAACTATTTTTTATATGTTAACAAGGAACAATCCGATAGTACGCGCTAGCATACAAGTGTTTTACCAATGTCGACAAAATACAAGAAATAATATTTTCAAGGAAAGAAGAACAAATCAAGAAAATAATCTTTGAAAGACCAATTACTTAAATTAATTAATTCAGCTAAAAAGTTTTTGAACTTGTACTTGATATCAGCGTTTAAGCTTGCCTTAGTTAAGTGCAAAGGGCGCACTAAATCTAAAGGTGGGAATATACACCCTGAACTTCTCCGTAGAACTGAAATTGACCATATTGTAGTGGCCTTTCATCGCCCCGATAGGAGAGGCCAATAAGCAACCCGAAGTGTAGGTATGCGATTCCCCCGGCTGAATGACCGGTTTTTTTCCGATAACGCCTTCGCCGTCCAGCGTCTCCAATTCGTTAAGGGCATCGTAGATATCCCAATGGCGCGAAGTAAGTTGTACCGAGTCCCGACTTTGGTTCTCGATGGTAATCGTGTAGCCGAACGCGAAGTGCATCTTGTAATTCTTAAAGAAGGTGCCTTCAAAATTCGTGTTGACCGAAACTTTTATGCCTTTGGTGACCTGTGTTATCATACGAACGTCTAAAAAGTATATGCACTACCGACCGCCAGTATGACGACCGAGGTTATTGCTAAAATAAAGAAAATGAAATTAAAGAAAGCATATTTAACAATAGTTTTAAATCTTCCTTGTTGGTAAAATTTTCGCATGGCTTTATAGAGGTATACCATAAAGATCAAAACGAAAACCCAGCCGCTAAAAATATTAAAAATACTATCGATCAACAAGCTTACTATGAGCAAGATAAACAAGAGACTCTGAATGTGAAAACTAAAGACCAAATGATCGGTATAATTGTATTTTTTCCTGATATACGCCAGCCAAATAAACAAGGCAAAGATCGGCAGAAAGAAAAAGATCAGAAAAGGGAGCTTCGAAATCAGGCTAGCTGCGAAGGTTCCGGGCCTTTGTGTAAAGCGTAAAAAACTGTTCGCGGCATTGTAGGCGTAGGCATTCATGCGTGTCTGCGGTAAATCGTATTTTAGGGCCAGCGCCTCAAAATCGACCGTTTCATCGGCTTTCATCAAGGTGTTGAAAAAGCTTCTTTTGGCCCCGAATCGGGTTACGATCGAAAGACTGTCCAAACTGTTCAAATACTTCTTGGGGTCGCTAAGGATACTGGAATCTTTTTCCGCTATCGATTCGGTGATTTTCAGCGAGTCCAACTGTTGCTGTATTTCCGTCGAGTTTTCCAAATCCAATTTTTTAAGATCGTCACCGAAAGACAACGAGCCATCTGTATCGAAAAAACTACCCTTTGCGTCACTTCCATAGCGGTCGGCCTTAGAAAGGCCCGAACTTAAATTAAAGTTGAGCATTAAAAAATAGATGATGGACAAGCTTAACAGGAAACGAAAAGGATTGGTGTAGGATACGCGCTTTCCGTTGATGTAATCCCGTGTTATCTTACCCGGTTTTAGCAAAAGCGCCGAGAGCGTTTTGAGCAATTTGGAATCGTACGAGACCAAGCTGGAAAAAAACTCGTCGAAAAAATCTTTTAGCGTAAGTTTCTTCGTGCTATTCGCCTGGGAACAATTTGGGCAGTAGCGATCGCTCATATCCAACGGGTGGCCGCAATTGGTACACTCCGTGCCACGGTACCGCAATTGGTAGCGTCCCTTTTCAAGGCTGGAGTATGTGGGTTCGTTTTGCACGGTTCTTCGTTAAAAAAGGGTAAAGATACACAATGCCCGTTGCTGTCCGGTTAATAGAAATTGACAGTTTTGGAATATGTTCATTCGAAAGCTTCTTTGTGAAAGAGGCAATTATTCACTTAAATGGCGTGCTCAAGGTGCTGAAAATCAATTTTTTATAATAATGTAAAAATCGCCGTTCAACGAAAAATAAGTGCAGCAATTGACTGTTTTCGGCCTAAGTGATTCATTATTTGGAAAGACAATTGTAAACAAATAGGGCTTGCTGAACCCATAACTCACATCTCAAATCTCAGGTCGACCTTAATTACTGATATTTCTTGAATTCGCTGTTCCGACACCGATAATGCTATCGTAAACTTCTCCGAAATTGCGGTAATATACCAAGATAGTATAGTTGTTTTCGGTAAAATGGAAGTTCCCCGGAATAGCATTCAGGTCAATAGTACCGTCTTCTCTCTTGATGACATATTTATAGTTGTAGAATCCTTGTTTTAAGGGAATTTTCGCTTTCATCATCCCGTCTTCCTCGTCATAGTACATCCTGTTCTCATCGGTCAAAGCGTAATTATTGTACTTTCCGAAAATATACACCTCGTCAAGATTCAACAGTTCGTCATAAGGAAGGCTAAAATGAACATTGGTGTACTCCGCTTCACGGGAATTATCGTCCCCCTGTAGGGTGCGTACCACATAATCCCCATTAATGTCGGGGAAATAGGTATACGGTTCTTTGTAACGGTAGTCGTTGCTGTAGAGGTAGTGGTTATAGAGGTCCGTCACATCAATACGCGCGATGGCCGCACTGGGTGCCCTGAGGTCCTTCGTGTCGAAATTAAAGTATTCGTTGCCGCCGAAAAAACTGGTCTCGGTATCGTATTTGTATATCAATTCGGTACCCAAGGTAAATTGGGGCGGAACATTGTAGCGGGCGGTAGGCCAATAGTAATTTTGGATAATGGCCACTTTGACCTCTTTCTTGGGGTTGACCAGCTGAAAGTTACCGGCATTGATGGTAAATTGCACCACCTGCTTTTCATCCAAAAAATTGAAATCGCGTGACCTTTTCACCTGTGCGCCTACTTTGACCAAATCCTTAAAGACCACAAAGCGTCGGGAGAACTGCAATTCGTAGCTGTTGTTGTATATTTCCAACACATAATTGCCACTAACTTTTAACGATACATTGTCATTGGGTATCGTTAATCGATAATTCGAAAAGGGCTGCAGGGTGGTGTAACTGTTCCGATAATCTATGATGCGCTGGTTGTCGACTCCCCTTAGGTATTGCGATTTCAAAAGCTGTGAAGGCGTCCAATCGTAATCGCAATGTACAATCTTGTAATAATAATCCTGCTCACTGGCGGTGAGGTCATCAAATTCCAAATAAATAGGTTCGCCCAATTGGACTACGGGAAATTGGTCTCCCGTCGGACCGTTCAAAACAATCGATTTGATGTGGGGTGGGGCCTCGATTTCCTCTTGTACCTGTCCAAAAAGGAGTAGCGGCAAAAAGAGCAAAAAGGCAGTTTGTTTAAGGGTTGTGCGCATAGTTGGCAGAATTGATCAACAAAGGTAAACAAAAAGCATACCCAAAAAAGTTAGCTCGTCGTAATGCCCAAAATAATGGGTAATTATTATGAAAACAATCAGTTTAGTATTAAATTTGTACAACTTTTGATAACCTTAAAGGTCCTCTATATATGTCTAAAGACATTCGAATTAAAAAGGGTTTGAACATTAACCTGGTTGGTGCCGCAGAACATACTCTTTCAAAGGCGGTTTTAAGTAATGTTTATGCAATAGATCTTCACGATTTTCACGGTATCACCCCTAAAATGTTGGTAAAACAGGGCGCTGAGGTCAAAGCTGGCGAAGCCTTGTTCTACAATAAGAATAACGAGCAAATGCTTTTCGTTTCACCGGTTAGCGGTGAGCTTGTCGAAATCAATAGAGGGGCAAGAAGGCGAATTCTCACCCTTAAGATTTTGGCGGACAAGGAACAGGCTTCTTTGGAGCATTCAAAACTGAATTTTAAGGAGGCTTCGGCCACTGAAATCAAGGAGTATTTGTTGAAAGGGGGCTGTTGGCCGTTTATCAAACAGCGTCCGTATGATATTATCGCCAATCCCGATTTGAATCCCAAAGCCATTTTCGTTTCAGCTTACGCCACAGCGCCTTTGGCAGCCGATATCGATTTTGCATTACAGGGAAAAGAGGCGGAACTACAGGCAGCGCTAACCGCATTGGGCAAATTAACTCCGGGCAAGGTGCACGTTTCCGTGGGTACGAAGAACTCGATCATGTCAGGTTTGGAGGGTATCACGTTACACCGCGTTTCCGGGCCGCATCCTGCAGGTCTCGTAGGTACGCAGATAAACAAAATCGACCCGATCAATAAGGGGGAAACGGTCTGGACGGTATCCCCTCAGGATTTGGTGATTATCGGGGAGTTGCTGCTGACCGGAAAATTCAATGCCGAGCGCGTGGTCGCTTTGGCAGGTTCTTCGGTAAAGGCACCCAAATACTACAAGACAAAAATAGGAACTGAAATCGCAACCTTTCTATATGCCAGTGGTGTGAGCGAAGAGAACTCTCGCGTCATCAATGGCGATGTGCTTACCGGTAGCAAGAGTCGTCAGGACGGTTACCTAGGCTACTATAACAATACGGTAACTGCAATTCCGGAAGGGGACGATTATGAATTTTTCGGGTGGAACAAACCGGTTTTCAATAAAGTATCGAACACGCGGGCCTTGACCTTTTCTTGGTTGATGCCGAAAAAGAAATATGATTTGGATACCAATACCAATGGGGAGCATAGGGCTTTCGTGGTAACGGGACAATACGAAGAGGTTTTTCCATTGGATATTTACCCCATGCAGCTTTTAAAAGCATGTATGGTCAAGGATTTAGATGAAATGGAACAATTGGGACTCTACGAAGTAGCTCCCGAAGATTTTTCTTTGACCGAATTTATTTGCATATCAAAACAGCCCCATCAACAGATTATTCGCGAGGGACTGGATTTATTACTTCAAGAAATAGGATAAGAGATGAGCGACAAAAGAATGACTTTTAAGAAGCGATTGCACATTATCAAGCATCACTACAGGGACAAAAAAATGGCACCGGCATTCAATGCCCTACATACCTTTTTGTACACCCCGAACGAAACGACTCACAACGGATCACATGTTCGTGCGGCCGATGACCTGAAACGAACGATGAATACGGTGATCATGGCATTGATTCCCATTTTGTTATTCTCCATGTTCAATGCAGGATACCAACACTTTTCGGCCATCAATGGTTTTCCGGAAAATTTTTCCGTGATGGAGCATTTCCTGACCTGGGATAACTTTTGGATCGGTATCATCAAGGTGTTACCATTAGTAGTCGTGTCCTATGGTGTGGGTCTTTTGATAGAATTTATTTTTGCGGTGATTAAAGGCCATGAGGTTGAGGAAGGTTACCTCGTTACCGGGATGTTGGTACCTTTGATTGTGCCTGTTGATACGCCCTTATGGATGTTGGCCGTGGCCGTTGTCTTCGGTGTGGTTATTGGTAAAGAAGTGTTCGGAGGTACGGGAATGAATATTTTGAATCCCGCCTTGACCATTCGTGCCTTTCTTTTCTTCGCATATCCTACGTGGATGAGTGGCGATAAGGTTTGGGTGCACGATGCGGTCAACTTGGCAGGAACCCCGGATGCGATTTCCGGTGAGACCGTACTAGGCTATTTGGCGCAGAACAATACGGCCGACATGGCCGCTAAATACGATGTGGCGGATATGTTCTTTGGCTTTATTCCCGGCTCGGTGGGTGAAACTTCGGCTTTCCTGATTTTGTTGGGCGGATTATTCTTGATTTTCAGTAAAATAGCCAGTTGGCGCATCATGGTCAGCGCAGTATTGGGCTCCTTGGTCATGGGCTTCTTTTTCAACCAAGTGGTCGAATGGGGATGGATTGGCGAAACAAGCAAGTTCTATGGCTTGATGAGTTTTGAATTTTGGAAACATTTGATTGTCGGTGGCTTGGCCTTCGGTATCGTTTATATGGCGACCGATCCAGTAACCGGCGCACAGACTACAAGGGGAAAATGGATATACGGGTTTTTGATCGGATTTATATCCGTTATGATCAGGGTATTCAATCCGGCCTATCCAGAAGGCGTTTTCTTGGCGATATTGTTGATGAACGTTTTCGCTCCAACCATCGATCATTACGTCATCCGTGGAAACGTCAACAGAAGAATGAAAAGATTAAAGAACGCTGTGATTCACCCTAAGGATTCGGAGGGAAAAACAGCGGAATTACAACCAGAAACAGTTTAGATTATGGCAGTCGATACAGATAAAAACAGTTATACCGTTCTCTTTGCCGGTATTATGGTCCTCCTTGTAGGGTCTATTCTGGCCTTCTTGGCTTCGGGATTGCGGCCCAATATTCAAGAGAACGAACGATTTGAAAAACAGCAGAACATCCTATACGCCATGGGCGTTAACGAGAATGGGGACGATGCGGGTAGCGTTAACTTTATTCCTACGGAAGAAGTAGAGGGTGAGTTTACCAATTTTATCAAAGAGCAATTGGTTATTGATGAGAACGGCAATATCGAAAAAAACGATGATGCTTTTTTAATCGATTTGAAAAAGCAATTGGCCGCCAAGAAAAAGGGTAAACCATTTCAATTGCCTTTGTTTATCGGTGAAATGAACAATAATAAATACTATGTTATCCCGATGTATGGAAAAGGCCTCTGGGATGCAATCTGGGGTTTTGTTGCATTGGATAATACAATGACCGTTCAAGGCGTATATTTTGACCATAAGGGGGAAACTCCGGGCCTCGGTGCCAATATCAAGATGCGCTATTTTATGGATGACTTTTCGGGTGAGTCCATCATGGATGGTACCCAGTATGCCGGTATCGCTGTCGCTAAGGGTAATAACGACCCTTTGAACAATACGAAGGACGATAACGAGGTGGATGCATTGGCCGGAGCGACGATAACGGGCAATGGTGTTGCGGCGATGATCAAGGAAAGTCTCAACCTCTACAAAGACTATTTAGAAACCATAAGAGTTAAATAATGGCATTACTTACTAAAAAAGACGCAGGTCTTATACTCGATCCTTTGGCCGACAACAACCCGATAACCATCCAGGTGCTCGGCATTTGTTCGGCATTGGCGATTACAGCGGAACTGGAAGCTTCTATCGTGATGTCTATCGCGGTGGTATTCGTTTTGGGTGTCGGAAACGTCGTTATCTCGTTGATGCGAAATATTATTCCGTCAAAAATTAGGATTATCGTGCAGTTGATTGTCGTAGCGACTTTGGTAATTATTGTGGATCAAGTGCTCAAGGCATATGCCTATCAGCTAAGTAAAACGTTGGGTGCCTTTGTAGGTCTGATTATTACAAACTGTATCATCATGGGGCGTTTTGAAGCCTTTGCCTTGGCGAACGGACCTTGGAAATCCTTTCTGGATGGTATCGGTAACGCCTTAGGTTACGGTGTTATACTGATCATCGTAGGATTCTTTAGGGAGCTTTTAGGCTCGGGAACCTTATTGGGGTATCCTGTATTCGGAGACCCGATAATGAAAACAGGTCTGTATGCCACGGGATACGAGAACAACGGTTTTATGATCATCCCGCCCGCAGCGTTGATCGTCGTGGGTATTATAATATGGGTGCAGCGTTCCAGAAATCCTGTTCTTGTTGAAGAAAACTAGAATAAAATGTACGGTACGCTGTTACAGTAGGCAGTAAAAAATAGTTTTTCCTACTGTTTAACGGAATAAATTAGAGATTCGATTATTAAAAATTATGAAGTAGGAGCGCTTTTATAGGATTGAACGCCCCGTAACCTTGGGACCGACAACTGCAACTGCCAACTGCTTACTTATATAAGAGATTATGTTAGAACATATAGAATTATTTTTCAAGTCCATTTTCATCGACAACATGGTATTCGCTGTGTTCTTGGGAATGTGTTCCTATTTGGCAGTTTCCAAAAAAGTGGCGACTGCTGTCGGACTTGGTGCCGCTGTAATATTCGTATTGGCCGTAACAGTGCCCTTAAACTGGCTTCTAGACAAGTATCTGTTGCAAGATGGTGCCTTGGTCTGGTTAGGTGAAGAGTATGCGGACTATAACCTAGGTTTTCTTTCTTTCATCCTATTTATAGCTACCATCGCTACCATGGTGCAGTTGGTTGAAATTATCGTAGAAAAATTTTCACCCTCATTATATAACTCCTTGGGTATCTTTCTACCTCTTATTGCAGTAAACTGTGCGATACTCGGTGGTTCGTTATTCATGCAGGCCAGAGAAATCGCAACCTTGGGCCTTGCCTTGAATTATGGTGTAAGTTCAGGTATCGGTTGGTTTTTGGCGATTTTGGCCATAGCGGCCATCCGGGAGAAAATCAGATATAGCAATGTACCCGCACCCTTACGTGGACTAGGAATCACTTTTATCATTACCGGCCTTATGGGTATTGGTTTCCAGAGTTTTGGTGGAATGTTAACGGGCGGTGACGATGCTCCGGCTCCAGTTGAGGATACGACCGCTGAGGTGTTGGAAAAAGTGGAGGCACCTGTTTTGGAGGAAGGGGAAATCAAGAAGGAGGAACTGGAAGAAAATGAAGTATCGTATAACGATTTAACACAGAAATAAGCATGATTTTAGCTGCAAGTACAGGAGGAACCATAATGATAACGGTAGTATCTTTCTTGATACTGCTCATGGCGTTGGTAGCCTTATTATTGTTCACAAAACAAAAATTATCCCCATCTGGTCCTGTGACCATTACGATTAATGGGGAGAAGAAAGTCGAGGTCGCTTCGGGGAGCTCGTTATTGTCAACCTTGGGCAATAACAAGGTATTCTTGCCATCGGCTTGCGGTGGCGGCGGTACCTGCATACAGTGTGAGTGCCACGTACTCTCGGGTGGTGGTGAGGCCCTGCCCACCGAAACGCCACATTTTTCCAAAAGGGAATTAAACCAAGGTGCACGCTTGGCCTGTCAGGTAAAAGTGAAGCAGGATATGGAGATTACCATTCCTGAAGAAGTTTTCGGCATCAAAAAATGGCCGGCAAAAGTAGTGCGTAATTATAATGTTGCTTCTTTTATCAAGGAATTTGTGGTAGAGATACCTAGCGATATGGGATATAAGGCTGGTGGATATATTCAAATCGAGATTCCGGAGTGTGAAGTCAAATTTGCCGATATGGATATTACCGCCCACCCTGAAGAGCATGATAAGCCTGATAAATTTAAGGCGGAATGGGACAAGTTCAACCTTTGGCCATTGGTTATGAAAAACCCTGAGACGGTAGAAAGAGCCTATTCGATGGCTTCGTTTCCTGCGGAGGGAAGAGAGATTATGCTAAACGTACGTATTGCTACCCCACCATGGGATCGCGCCAAGAACGGATGGATGGATGTAAATCCGGGTGTGGCTTCTTCTTATATCTTCGGATTGAAAGAGGGTGACGATGTAACGATTTCGGGTCCTTATGGTGAATTTTTTATCAATGAGTCCGATTCGGAGATGTTATACGTAGGTGGGGGTGCAGGCATGGCACCGATGCGATCGCATTTGTACCACTTATTCAAAACGCTAAAGACCGACCGTAAAGTATCGTACTGGTACGGCGGTCGTTCAAAAAGGGAGCTATTCTATTTGGATCATTTTTACGAGCTAGAAAAGGAATTTCCGAATTTCAGTTTCTACCTTGCGCTTTCAGAACCTATGGAAGAGGACAACTGGAAGGTTAAAGAAGATATAGATGCCCCTGGTGATGGTTTTGTCGGATTCATCCACAATTGTGTCATCGATAACTATTTGGTGCACCACGAGTCTCCCGAGGATATTGAATTGTATTTCTGTGGCCCACCGCTAATGAATAAGGCCGTTCAGAAGATGGGTGAGGATTTCGGAATTCCTGACGAACATATCCGTTTTGATGATTTCGGTGGTTAGAACATTCACGAATGATGTAAAAGTGTCATGCTGAGCTCGTCGGAGCACCAAGATAAATGGTCTTCGATAAGCTTGGACGAACATGACTTCAATAAATGACTTTAAAAAAATTCGTACTATTTTGACAGCGGAAAAAATGAATTCAATTTGTTCAAGAAGTAAACAAGACCGATAGACTGCTATCGGTTTTTTTTATGGCAACGGTTTCCTACCGAATTTTCATTTTTATGCTATGATTAGGATGTGTTCTGAGCACCGTAGAACGGTATAATAAAAACAAAAATGCAACCACTTACAGAACAAGAACTACACAATCTGGCAATGAATATCGTCGGCAAACAGCTAGAGGCCGATGGCTTTGAATTTATGTCGGTGAATAGCAAAATCGGTAAGAACCCGCAGTTTGTGTGTTTAAAGGAAAAGAAACTACACTTTGTGGTGGTCAAAGGGATAGCTTACCCCGGTGACCCAAAGGACACGGAGTTTTACCTGACCGATTTGAATAAGATGAAAGATCACGCCCTTAAGTTCGACGCGACTACCTATTACGCCGGCGTTGGCTTGGTCAACGCTACGGATTATAACCTGCCGGTCTATTTGAACGAAGAGTATATTGTTGATTATGATGGCCTCGTTCAGATTTAAAACGTGCTTCCGAGCAGGGCGAAGAAAGCCGTGTTTTACCAAACCAAATCGTAGCATAACATACCCGATATGAAAAAATTTATCTTCATTATAATAGGATGTCTCTTGTGTTCCTGTGGCTCCTCTGAACCCAAAATAGTTCAAAACCAGCTTGTGGGTGCCGCCTTGGGTACCTCGTACAACATCATTTATCTGTCCGATAAAGAACTCGATTATCAAAAGGAAATCGATTCGGTATTCGCGGCTATCAACCAATCGATGTCGACCTATATCCCCGATTCGGACATTGCAAAAATTAATGCTGGTGATACAACGGTTGTCGTCGATGCGATGTTCGAGGAAGTCTTTACGCTATCTAAGGATATCCATACGAAGACCAAAGGGTATTTTGACCCTACGGTAGGGGTATTGGTAAACGCCTGGGGCTTTGGCCCAGGAAAGCAGTTGAAGATGGATAGTGTGCGTGTAGACAGTTTAATGCACTATGTCGGGTTTGATAAAGTAAAGTTAACACCGGGGAAGACCATCATAAAAGAGAATGTAAATGTTCATTTCGATTTTAACGCCATTGCGAAAGGCTATGCTATAGACCGTTTGGCAAAAATGCTCGATACCAAGGGCATTCAAAACTACCTTTTGGAAGTAGGCGGAGAGCTGGTAGCCAAAGGCGAAAATACCATCAAACAAAAACCATGGTCAGTGGGTATCGATGACCCACAAATTACTTTAGGCCGAAAAAGCAAATTGTTGATTTCTTTAAAGGATCGTGCGCTGGCTTCCTCGGGAAATTATAGAAAGTTCAGAGTGGATTCCGTGACCGGAAAAAGATATGTACATACAATCGATCCGAAGACGGGATTTACCAAAGGGGGCAATACTTTGGCCGCCAACGTGCTCGCAAGTGATTGTGCTACCGCCGATGCCTACGCCACGGCCTTTATGGCGATGGACTTGGACGAGACCCTTAAATTTCTTGCCAAACAGGAAGCGCTGGATGCGTACATTATCTACCTCGATCAAAAAGCGCAAACGCGGGAATATATGACCAAGGGGTTCAAGGAGCTGGTTAACAAATAGCGGCTATTTGCGAACTAGTGGAATAATTTCACCGAGAGCCAAACGATACCTGTCGTTTTCTGCGGATGAAAGCGTAGCGGTATAATCAACTTCTTCAACCGCAAAGCCGATATTGCGGAGCTTTTCGAAATAATCCCGCCCATAGATGCGTACGTGATCGTACTGTCCGAAGATCTTGGTGCGTTCTTTTTTGTCGGTGATGGAATTGTCCTCGAAAGTATTTTCGCGGTTTAAGTCCTGCGGAATTTGGAAAATACCCCAGCCGCCTGGTTTCAATACCCGGTATAATTCCCGCATGGCCTGGGTATCGTCGGGAATATGCTCCAATACATGATTGCATAAAATTACGTCGTACGAATTATCCTCAAACGGAAGGTCACAGATATCAGCCCTAACATCTGCCAGCGGAGATAAGAGATCTGTTGTCGTATACGCTAGGTTCTTGAGCTTTCGAAATTTTTTATAGAATGCCTGTTCCGGGGCAAAGTGCAACACCTTAAGCGGTGCGGTAAAGAAATCGGTTTCGTTTTTCAGGTACAGCCATAAGAGCCGGTGCCGTTCCAAGGATAGGGTAGAGGGGGAGAGCACGTTTTCCCTGGGACTTTCATAGCCATAGGGTAAAAAACTATGAAAGCTTTTGCCGTCTATAGGATCGGTATATTTAGCACCCCTGTAATAAAGCGCAAATAGCGGACTGACCCAGTAGCTTAACTTAATAAGTAAGGGTCTGGGTACGAGGTTTAATATGAATTTGAATAGTCGTTTCACACGAGGTTGTTACACAGAGTTTTACGGAGAAAAAAGAGGTTCACAGAGGTTTGTTTATAACTCTTTTAATTCCATTTTTTAATAGGGTTGTATGAAAGTTTATTAATAGACCTAAATCGTAATTGCCTAATTTTAGATATGTCAAAATTTGCGCAAAGTGAACGTCCGTAAATCCTTCTACAGTTTTAAGTTCTAAAACTATTTTTTCCTCGACCAGCAGGTCAATACGGTATCCATGGTCTAATTTTACTTCTTTGTAAACAATGGGGAGGGCAACCTGTTTCCTAACTTTTAGACCTTTGCTGCGAAGTTCAAAATACAAACATTCCTGATATGCAGATTCCAATAGTCCAGGGCCAAGTGCCTTGTGTACCTCAATAGCTGCTCCAATTACTAACTTAGTGATTTCGTTATCCTCCATACTGCTCTGCGAAACTCTGCGCATTTCTCTGTGAAACTCTGTGTACTAAAACCCCAGCTTAGTTCCGAAACTCCTCCTCCTCATCACTCTCTACCCCCAAGGCCTCATACACATATTTAAAGGTAGATAGCAGTTCGGGCTTCCCGTTTACTAAAGCCACGTTATGCTCAAAATGCGCGCTGGGTTTTCCGTCGGCGGTCAATATGGTCCAGCCGTCTTTAAGTTGCTTGATCCTTCGTGTGCCCATATTGGTCATTGGTTCGATGGCGACGACCATGCCCTCGATGAATTTTTTGCCACGCCCGCGTCGGCCGTAATTCGGCATTTCCGGGTCTTCGTGCATTTTACGCCCAAGGCCATGTCCGACCAATTCGCGTACCACGCCATACCCATGTTCTTCGGTAAATTTTTGAATCGCATAGCCCACATCGCCCGTTCGGTTTCCGGCTTTAAACTCACGAATACCGACGTAAAGCGATTCCTTGGTGACATCCAATAGTTTTTGAACTTCAGAACTTACCGTACCGACGGCAAATGTATAGGCGTGGTCGCCATAAAAACCATTTTTCAATGCCCCGCAATCAATTGATATGATATCACCCTCTACCAAAGGCGTATCATTGGGTATACCGTGCACCACTTGTGCATTCGGACTCATACAAAGCGAATTCGGGAAATCATACAATCCTAAAAAACCGGGAACGGCACCATGGTCCCGTATAAAGGTTTCGGCGAGCTTGTCGAGTTGTAAGGTAGTAGCCCCAGGTTTCACTTCGCTGGCAAGCATGCCCAAGGTTTTGGATACGATCAACGCACTTTCGCGCATCAATTCGATTTCTTCAGCTGTTTTGGCTATAATCATAGGCGGCAAAGGTAAAACATTTACCAAAAAATAGGTCTCATACTATTTTTATAAAACGGAATTAGGAAATCAGTTGCGAGTATTTGACTTGACACTTTGCTCAGTTCACATAGCTTCCGGCGCAACGCATAATGCGCATAACGAAATCCTTATAACAAAATCGGATTCTCAATCTTGTGGTATAATGATGTACTAGCTACACCAAAGCTTTTTGGGTCATGGCTTCTGGTTGTGCAACGCCCATTAGTTTCAAGATGGTCGGGGCGATATCACCCAATACCCCGTCTGCGATTTCCTTAATATCGTTGTCTACAAGAATTAAGGGTACGGGGTTGGTGGTATGTGCCGTATTGGGGCTACCGTCAGGATTAATCATGGTATCGCAATTGCCATGGTCGGCGATGACGATAGTAGTATACCCGTTCTCCAACCCTGCCGTAATGACCGAATTCGCACAGCTGTCCACCACTTCGCAGGCTTTTATAGCCGCGTTCATATCACCGGTATGGCCCACCATGTCCGGATTGGCGAAATTGAGACAAACGAAATCCGCTTCACCTTTTTGAAGCTCAGGGATTATGGCATCCCTAATCTCGTAGGCGCTCATTTCGGGCTTTAAGTCGTAGGTCGCTACTTTAGGCGATGGACAGAGCAAACGTTGTTCCCCTTCGAAGGGAATCTCTCGTCCTCCGTTGAAAAAGAACGTAACATGTGGGTATTTTTCGGTTTCGGCAATACGGATTTGCTTCTTGCCCGCTTTGGATAAAACCTCTCCAAGGGTATCACTGATATTGTCCTTGTCATAAATGACGTGCACACCTTTATACGAGTCATCGTAATTGGTCATCGTCACATAGTACAGCTTCAGTTTACGCATGTCCTGTTCGGGCATGTCTTCCTGACTTAATACTTGGGTAAGTTCCCGCCCGCGATCGGTTCGAAAATTAAAGAACACGACCACATCGTCTTCTTCGATTTTTGCGACGGGAGAACTATCGGCATGGGTCATCACGATAGGTTTGATAAACTCATCGGTAATGCCCTCGTCGTAATTTTTTTGCATGGTAGCCGAAATATCCTTCGATTTTTCACCTACGCTGTTCACCAAAACATCGTAGGCAAGTTTTACCCGCTCCCAGCGTTTATCGCGGTCCATGGCAAAATATCTGCCGGTTACCGTGGCAAGTTGGGCCGGTTTATCGGTACAGAAATCAGTAAGTTCTTTTAAAAAACCGATACCGCTTTTCGGGTCAACATCCCGACCGTCGGTAAAGGCGTGTACGAACATGCGGTCCAGTCCAAAATCCGTACCGGCCTTGATTAGACCTTGAATATGCGAAACATGGCTGTGTACCCCACCATTACTCAACAATCCCAAAAAATGCACGGGTTTTTTGTTATCCTTTGCATACTGGAAGGCATTTTTAAGAACCGCTTCTTCTTTTAAGGTGTCCTCTTTGATGGCCAAATTGATTTTAGCCAAATCTTGGTAGACGATTCTACCGGCCCCGAGATTCATATGCCCCACTTCACTGTTGCCCATTTGCCCTTCGGGAAGCCCTACGTTCATACCATCGGTAAGCAAATTGGCGTGACCGTATTTTTTATACAGGGAGTCTACAAAGGGAGTATCGGCATTGGCTATCGCCGATACCTTGGGGTCGGGAGATGTACCCCAACCATCTAAAATCATCAGTATTACTTTCTTGTTCATGCCAGAGCGGTATTTAAAATCAAAAGTACTCCTCTTTGCTTAGTTATTCAATGAACTCGTTTAAACTTTTTGTTAGCAAATCAAATCGCACCAATTCTAGAGGCTTGAATAGAGAATAAGGTTTCGTAGAGGTATTACAGGTGAAGATTTGAATATTTCTCCTAAGGTGCGAAACATGTTAAATCTGAGCCTTATCAAGCCCAGGATTGTTAAACATTTGTGAATTAACGAATTAGATTGAAACAAAAACAAATAGCTACAGTCTATACTTATATAAGTATAATCTATTCATCAATCTACCTGTCGGTAGACAGGTCTAAATCATTCATCATGAAAAAAGCAGTTTTAACTTGTGCCATTGCCTCGTTGGTAATGGTAACCGGCGCATTCGCAGCCAACGACACCGCATCAACACCTGTTGTTGAAATTACAAGCCCGATGGATTATGAACTCAATTCCTTTTGTAAGGCCATTATAGAGGGCGATATTGACACCGTTAAACGTTTGATTGCGCTTGGGGAAGATGTCAATCAAAAATCTTTGGGTAAAACCCCGGCTATTTATGCTGCCCGCCACAATAGGGCGGAAATTCTTCAGCTTCTTGTCGATAAAGGAGCTGATTTGAAAATACGATGTTTTAGGGGCTGGACGATTAAGAAGTATGCCAAACTCTCGAATGCCAAGGAGGCTTTAGCGATTATCGAGGCGAACTCCTGATGGACGTTTCAATTCACCAAAAAACCCATAACGTCTAGGTCATGGGTTTTTTTCGTTATCTCTAGCTCTATATAGTGTTCAAGTAAAAGAGCGATGTCGACTTTTTTAGAATTGGAATCCAGTGAGGACTCTTTCGGTAAAGGCATAGATGGCCATAAAAATCATAAAGGCGGCAAATACCGAATAAGCCTTCAAAAAGATAACCGCTAGTGCGGGTTTGCATCCTTGAAAAGCTTCTGTGTACAAATTTCTAAAGTGTGATAGTGTTCCCATTATAGTTTTATTTAAAGTGATTAAATTAAAGCTATAAGGGTTAAATCTGAGGCAATAAGATATTTGGGAACAACAAATGTACAAATTCTTGTCGAATCTTGCGTGCAGTTCATCGAAAAGACAGCAGGTCTCTTCGCAGTGTTCATTTTTAGAAGAGACGGCGTACTACTGTTGATTGCTGTACTTCGCGATCGATTCCCGGATTTTTTCAATCCTATTTTCGGGATCGGGATGCGTACTTTGAAATTCCGGAACACGGTTAGGTCCTGCAGCCGCTTTCAAGATTTCCATTACCCTGATCATCTCGTTGGGATCGTAGCCCGATTGTATCATAAAGAGCACCCCCAGATCGTCACTTTCAAGCTCATCGCCACGACCGTTCTTTAAGAGCGTGTTCTGCCCGATACCACCCACGACATTACCGATATCTCCGGCACCGACGGTAGCTCCCATTGTAGCGGTCTTCCAAAAATTACTCTCTGCAATACGTTCCGCCGAATGCCTTCCGATGACATGGCCGATTTCATGGCCCAACACTCCTGCCAATTGTTCTTCGTTCAATTGGGAAAATAGGGCATAGGTTATAAAGCATTGCCCGCCCGGAAGGGCAAAGGCATTGATGGTCTGATCGTCGGCCAGTAAATGAAAATCGTATTTATAGGGTGTCTCACGGGCAATACTATTGTTGACCAATTTATGGCCTACTTGGTCTACAAAAGCCTGCAATCGCTCGTCGGGGTACAGACCGCCGTGTTGTTGGGCCATTTCGGGCGCACTCTGAAGGCCGATCGCGATTTCTTGCTCTGCCGACATATTAATGTGCTGGGAACGACCCGTATAGGGGTTCTCCTCCGTATTATTGCATTTTTTGACCAAGGCAAAGCCGACAATGGCCACACCGATAAGAATTCGGATTTTCCAACTACTTCTTCTCATAATCTAAAGCATTCTGTACGTGTGAATATACAAAAAGAGTTAGAGATTTTCCGGTAGTGCGTGATGCCTTCTGAAATTTGGGGTTAAAGCGAAGCATGCCACCCTTCGTTGACCATTCGAAGAGGCCAAGCAGAATATGAAAATGCCTTGCAATAAAGATTTGCGAAAAACGCAATCGATTTATACTGAGCTGGACCTTTAAAGAAGTTCTGGATTGATATCCAAGATATTGTCTTTGATATAGCTGTTCAAAAAGCCGTTGGTAAAGTGTTCGGCCCCTTCAAATTCTTCGGCTTCCAGCAATTGAAGGATATTTTTGCTTCTGAATTGGGTTAGCATCGGTATCGATAAGGGGGCATAGCTGTAATGCCAGGGTTCGTATTTAAAGCCTCTGCGACCTGGTGTATCGGTGTACACCAGATAAAAATCGAAGCTTTTCGAATTTTCGTCCATCCATTTTTTAAAATCTTCGTAGGGCTGCCCTGCACCGAATTTGGAAGGTACTAACACGTCGCCTTCTACTTTGCGGTAGCCATCAACGATATCGATATCGGTGCCCCAATGGTGTCGGCTGGTGCCGGGAATGGTGGAATATTCGATGATCTTATCGATGGCGGGCAAAGGCTCCATTCCGTCCTGTTCCGTATAGCGAATAAATTTTCGCTCCCAAATACCCTCTTGCCTATAAAAATTTCTGTAGCTCGATATGACCTTGATATCGATTCCGTCGCTGTACGCGGCTTTTTTCATTTCCACGAAAGCGTCATGTGCGGCTTTCCGAAGATTGATACCTTCACCGAAAAGTTTGATATCGGTTTTACCCATTAATTCTAAAATGGAGTATTCGGTCTGGTTGGAAAATGCCATCGTTGGCAAAACGCCCAAAGCCAATGCGCCTGTGCTACTTTTTTTGATGAAGGATCTTCTTTGCATAATGCTGTTTCTTGTGGTTTCCTGTTCGGTTGCAATAATGTTGCCAAATTACCAAAATATATTGCTATAACTCAAAATTAGCGATTTTAGTCTACGCCACGGGCTCGCTTTTGGTCAGAAAACCGGAACCAATGTACGCTTTCGGCACCGATTCCCAAAGATAAACACAGGACCTGACACCTATCTCAATTAAGGTCTCGGGGCGAGATATAGGAAACCTTGAAACTCCAGGTCTAGATCGTGTAGTTTGGCAACATAAAAATAGACACCGGAGGGTAGGCCCTCGTTTTCGCCCAAAACCACATTTCCTGTGGATGCAAGGCCATTGAATTCGTTGGTGTAGTTATCTTTTTCGAAGACCTTTAACCCGAAACGATCAAAAACCTGTACCGTGTTGTTCGGCGATGCCTGCAGTTCCTCGATGACCAAGGTATCGTTGATTCCGTCGCCATTGGGTGTGACCAAGTAATTGTCCAAATCCAACACCTCTAAGGGCTGGCCGGCACCTCCAAAGGTGATGACCTCATAGTCGTTCGGGACAAAGGGCAAGGAGGTGGCAAAGCCCGCATCGAGGTCGCCCACCGCTTCGGCGCTGCCTAGGCTTACCCATTGGCCCGCAGCCTTGCTCCAACCGACTACGACGACCACACTGGCATCATCGGTGATGGCCGCAATGTTGCTGGCTTCGTTCCAACTGATCTGTACGGTAGAGGGCACGCTGCCTTCCAACCGCCAAAATTCAGTGGTGCTGATTTCCCCCAGATCAATAGGCTTTTGTCCTGTATCAAAACTTTGGGCGAACGTAGACGGACTATTGGGGTCTTCGTTAAAATAGGCGCATCGGGCAAATTCGTTGCTGCTTTCCGAATTCAGGATCAAGGGGCGCAAGGCATCCGTAGTGCCAACCGGAAAGGTAAACACTTGCTTTTGGGTAATACTCGCATAGCCATCCACTTTGTTGGCGTCGCCTTCTCCTGCGCTAAACGCGTCTTGGATAAAGTTTAGCGTACTATTGGGGTCGTCCCGTGGCGTAAGCACATCACCCGATATAAAATTCGCGTTATTGGTCAGGTTAACGGTCGTTCGTAAGACGGCAAAAAGCTGGGTCGCAAATTCCACGTCAAAAAAGGTCGGGGAGATGCTACCCTGAATATCCAGCGTATTCTCACTATAAAACCCTGCCAAACCTTGGTTTTCATCAAAGATACCGTCGTTGATCAAATCGGTATGAAACCCGATTTGTCCATTTTCATGAATACGCAGGTTGCCCGAATTGTAGAGTGCTGTTTGGGCTTGGGTGAACCAGGCCATAAGAAATATCGATATGCGAAATAAATGTTTCATAAAGGATTAATCTAAAATGGTAAAATGCCAGTTTGCATCAGCTGGTACGTTAGTCCCCCCATTTCTAATGCCCACCTCAAAAGAGCCATCGATTTGATTCTCGATAAAAATGGTATTGTTGCCTTCAACACTTAGCTGAACGACATAGTTCGTTCCCAAATTCTCACCTGGGGGGAAAGTCACCATAAATGAGCCGGTAGCGGGAAGATTAGTTATGATGTAGCCTGTGGTAATTTGAAAATCCCCTGTCGACGCACCAGTCATACCAATTCTTCCGAAAGCCCTAACGGCGCTTCCACTACTGTTTACCCAAGCTGTACCTGCACCTGTGCTTTCTAAGACTTGACCATTCATACCTGGATTCCCCGCCTGATCTAGTAATTGACCGCCAAGCTGCAATCTATCATTGGAAATAACTGTAGGCCCATCAGGGGTCAGGTTAATTGCGAGTCCAAGTTCTCCTCCAGTGGAAAATCCTATATGGTTTTCTCCAACTCTATATATTCCGGTGTCCGTATCACCGTTGGTATAAAAACTATAACTTGGTTCACCAACAGATCCTGGATTTGCCGCAAAACCCCTTCTCGCCCTTATTTGTCCATTTACGTCAAGCTTATCATCAATATTGGCAGGTTCACCGGTTACACCAAAGGTCCCAATGCCAATATTACCTGATCCACTAAAGTTTAATGTTCCACCATTAATATCGTAAGTCCGATCTACATTTAAGGTTTGCGTCAAATTATCTGTACTTAGATTACTGCCAACGTCCTCCAAAGCCGTATCGATTCCAGCCAAATGCGCCTCAACGTCCGCGGTGGCCGCCACATAATTTGTGGAGGTTGCAGCGACAGATACCTCGGCGGCGGTTTGATCATCAGAGTTCGCCGCGATCAGTGCGGCAATGGCTTCTTGCACATTGGTCTCGTCCACGGTATCCCCATCTATATCGATAGGTGTTTCCAACGCAACTTCGGTGTCGTTCTGGTCGTCAGTGTTCGCTACAATTAGTGCGGCAATGGCTTCTTGCACATTGGTCTCATCTACCGTATCCCCATCAATATCGATAGGTGTATCCAACGGAACCTCGGTGTCGTTCTGGTCGTCGGTGTTGGCAGCGATAAGTGCGGCAATGGCTTCTTGCACATTAGTCTCGTCCACGGTATCCCCATCGATATCGATAGGTGTTTCCAACGCAACCTCGGTGTCGTTCTGGTCGTCAGTGTTCGCTACAATCAGTGCGGCAATGGCTTCTTGCACATTGGTCTCATCTACCGTATCCCCATCAATATCGATGGGTGTATCCAGCGCGACCTCGGTATCGTTTTGGTCATCGGTGTTCGCTGCGATCAGGGCCGCAATGGCTTCTTGCACATTGGTCTCGTCCACGGTATCCCCATCAATATCGATAGGTGTTTCCAACGCGACCTCTGAATCGTTCTGGTCGTCGGTGTTGGCAGCGATAAGTGCGGCAATGGCTTCTTGTACATTGGTCTCATCCACCGTATCTCCGTCGATATCGATAGGTGTTTCCAACGCGACCTCGGAATCGTTCTGGTCGTCATCGCCACCGCCGGGTGTGACTGTAGTCCAGATTACATTATTCATGTCATCAGTAGTCAAAAATTGACCATCCTCACCTGGTTGTAGGGTAAAGGGTTGGGTGGTAGATCCATCCCCATCAAAGACATCTTCATTAAATACCAAAGGTGTTCCTCCACTTACTACGGCATTATTTACGTATCCAACGGTCGCCGCTGCCGTATTATCGGCAGGATCTGTGGTTAGGTTTGTTATACCCAACATATTTGCATCGTTGGCTTCGGCGAGTACTTGGGCCAAATCTTGATTTCCTCCTGAACCACCTGCCAATCCACTTAAATCAACCTGATTTCCCGCAGTAGCCGGAGTGCTTATAGTAAGAATGTTGCTGGTAGGATCGTAAGCCAGATCCTGAAGTTCATCGGTCGGATTTCCTCCAGTACCTCCTCCTGCCAATGTACTAAGGTCTACAGTCGTTTCCATCCCATCCTCTATTTCAATAGTAAGAATGTTCGTGGGGCTCAATGTTGCGGGCCCTAAATTTTGGTTGTCGGTTCCGCCACTGCTCGCCAGCGAACTCAAATCGACCATGGTTTCATTACCATTTTCAATTTCGATGGTCAGCATATTCGCGGCATCTAAGGTTGCAGGGCCTAAATTTTGGTCATCCGTTCCCGTACCGGCCAAATCATCCAAGGCAATCGTAAAATTGGCCCCATTGGGTCGGGTTAGAATAAGGTCGTTGCCTGAACGAGAAAAAGCCTGTACCTCATTTTCCGGATCATCGTCCAAATCATTGGCAATGGCATCGAACAAGGGAGACGCATTGAAAAAAGCGCCCCCATCGCCGCCTGGGGTAATCGAATTATCGGGATCGGCACTTACGGTCGTAACATCCCCGGCTACCAAAAAAGGAACATCGTTATTGAAAAAACTCAGTGGTAAACTGTCGCGATTAATCGCAAAGGGCCCTACGGCGTTTTCACTTATTTTTTCCGCCGTCACGGCATTGTTCGCCAATTTGTTTCCGGTGATGGAGTTGTCATTGAAATCGTTCCCAAAAATACTGCCATCGAGTATCTGGTTTCCGGTGATACTTTCAGTAGCGACCTCGATGTTGGTGCCTTCGTCGGTCTGCGTGAGTACAATGGTACTTACCTCACTGCCATGGTCGGCTTCATTGACTATCGGGTCTGCAGATATATTAACGTTCGCCCCCGAACAAAGATTCACCCATGCCGTACCATCGTAATAGTGCACGCAGGCGGTATCTGTATTATAGACCAATGCACCTTGCCCAGGGATTATGGCCTCCATTTGTTCGGTAGTCACTCTGGTAATGATCAAGGCCATGCTCGTGCTCTCCAGTTCCAGTACTGCCGCGGGATCGATCGTCTGGGGATTGTCCCCGATCTTTACCTGCCCTTGAAGTTGTGTAAGCATACAGAAACCAGCCAAAAAAAATAATACCAATGTTTTCATAAAAAGTACTTTTCGTAATTTGGATGTTGAGGGACTCACAAAAATAGAATTATATAGATACAATACTTGTTAAATACGCCGATTAGAACCGCATATCGGATATATGGCGCCATAATAGGGTTGAACAGTTCAAAACATGCGAGTTGTTTGGTGCGGTTTCAGGGTATATGACGTGCTAGTGCTATAAATTAACAAAAGTTTAGTGGGCATCTTTTTTTTATGACCCCAACAAGTATTTTCTTTATCTACAACAATTGTATGTCCGAAACCCCTAAGGCATTCGACTAGAAAATCACCCTTGATGAAAAACACTACGCTGAAATCATTTTTCGCTATTTTTTTAATTCTTATCGCATACACCGTTTCCGCTCAGGAAGACGAGCGCGTGCTGCTCAGGGGTCAAGTACTGTATAACAATGTAAATGTGCCCGATGAGACCGTAATCAATATAACTACGGAAGATGCGACCATTACGGATGAAAATGGCCGATTTATGATTCCCGTAAAGCCCGGCGATGAGATTGCTTTTACCGCCGTGAACTATAAATTGCAGATATTCAAGATTACAGAAGAGCTGCTAAAGCGAGGGCGTTTGGTGGTCGAGGTAGAAGAGAAGGTTACCGAACTCGAAGAGGTGGTGGTGACCCCCGAACAGCAGAAAAAATTTCTGGAAATGCAGAATGAGCAATTCAAGGGCTATGAATTTGAGGAAGATCGTTCTACCGAAGTACGGAATATTGCCCTGTCGCAGGCCGAACAGGGCAGGGAAGGCGACTTGAATTTCGTGAATATCTTTAAGGCGCTCCTCAAAGCCGCCAAGAAAGAAAAGGTGGAGGAACGGCTGCCCATGAAACCAAGTGAAGTGCTGCGACTGGTATACGACGACGAATTTTTCGTATTGGACTTGAAACTGCCCCAAGACAAAATCGATAGCTTTCTGCTTTATCTCGACACCAAAAACCCCACACAATCCTTGTTGAAGAAAGACAACGAGTTCGAACTGATCGATTTTCTCGTTACCCACAGCAAAACCTATTTGAAGGAATTGGATGCCGAAGAGTAGATACGTTGTAGTTCTTTTTCTATTGCTTTCTTTTGCCGCCCACGGGCAATCTTTGCTATCCCGGGAACTCGAAGGCAAAGTATACAGTGATGATGGCGATGTTGCCGCGACCCACGTACTCAATACCACTACCGAACGCGCTGCTATTACCGATTTGAACGGGTATTTTAAGATAACCATGTCGTTAAACGACACCATTGTTTTTTCCGCAGTGCAGTACAAACGCAAGGAAATCGTGATTACCCAATCGATTTTCGATAGCAAATTTATTAATGTACCTCTGGAAAATGCCCTGACCGAGCTTGAAGAGGTCGTCGTCATGCCCTATAACCTCACCGGCGATATGAGTCGTGATGCCGACCGATTGGGTAAGGAGCGTATTATAACGGCTTCGACTTTAGGACTGCCAAACGCCTATGCAAAGTCGCTGACCAAAGCCGAACGTGTTTTATCCGAAGCTACATCCGGTGGTGGACTCGTTCCCCTTAACCCGATTCTAAATGGAATTTCAGGGCGGACCAAATACCTTAAAAAACAAGTTGAGTTGGAAAAAACCTATGCGCGAACCGAGCGGGTGAAAAGATTTTATGCCGATTCCCTAATCGTTGCGGATTTGAAAATTCCCCTAGAAAAAATAGACGATTTTCTGTATTTCTGTGAAATCGATTCTGCCTTTCAGACGACGGTGGATACCCATGACAAACTTAAAATTTGGGAGTTTATGGTACACAAGGGCAAGCTATACCGTGAGAATAACAAATTGGATTGAATACATTATAATAAGAATTCCGTTAGTGAAATTTTTCAAAGAATAGCGTTTGGGGGCAGCAGCAAGGCCATCTTGATTCGAAAAGCATGCAACAGGACAAAAAGGGCAGTCTTGACTCTTTTAAAATAGGGCTAATTCGCAAAGCGGCCTAGCTTTGGCATATGATTTGTTTATTTTTGGCAGAACGACTTTCCCTATGAGCACATTTAAAAAAACGTTGTTAATACTTTTACTTCCCTTATTTGCTTTTACAACGCTCCATAAGTTTTATTTGAGTGTGACCAATGTGGGCTATTCCGAAAAAGACGAAGCTTTGCAAATTACAAGCCGTGTTTTTATCGATGATTTCGAAGCCGCACTGTTGGCACGTTACGATTTTAAAGGGGAATTGGCCACGGAAAAGGAGGCGGCCCTGGCTGATGAATATATTGAAAAGTACATCCGCGCCAAATTTGTGATTTACATTGATGAAAAGGCTGCCGAATTCGATTTTATAGGCAAGCGGTACGAAGATGATTTGATGATTTGTTATATCGAAGTCCCGAACGTGCTGCTCTCCGACCATAAATCCATCACAATCCAGAATGAGATCCTAACAGATATGTACGACGAGCAACAGAACGTAGTGCATTTTAAGATTAATGGAAAGAAAAAAAGCTTTGTGCTTATCAGAGAAAATAATAAAGGAATGTTAAACTTGTAACAATTCTGAAGAGATACTAGAAAAAATTCTATTTTGCCCGGATTGAGCTAATTTGAATACGTTCCTAAACACTTAAAAAAGAAGATGACTAGATTAAAGTATTGTTTTGCATCGGTACTTTTCTTGTTCGCGGCAGTCGCCGTGGCACAGGAAGAGGCGCCGAAAGAGAGAGAAGGTGGGCACACCAATCAAAGTAAATTCAAGCAATTGTATGAGGAGTTCTCCACCCCGAATACTTATCGCTCGGCCTCGGGTGCACCGGGTCCCGACTATTACCAACAGCAGGCTAACTATGTCATGAACATTGAGTTGGATGATAAAAACCATAGGATACAGGGTGATGAGACCATTACCTATTTCAACAATTCGCCGGACGATCTCGAGTTTCTTTGGGTTCAGCTAGACCAAAACGTCAGAACGAAAGATTCAAAAGCGAAGCTAAAGAATGGCGATGGTGTTCCGCTGGCAGACCAGCCGGCAGCTTTCGCCTCGAAATATATGACCGAACCATTTGATGGGGGCTTTGTGATCGAGCATGTAAAGGATGCGGCCGGAAAGGCCTTGCCATACACGATTAATTTCACGATGATGCGTATTGATCTGCCGCAACCCTTAAAGAGCAAGGAGCAGATTTCTTTTTCCATCAAATGGAATTACAACATACCGGATCATACGGTGAACAGGGCAAGATCGGGCTACGAAGAGTTTTCCGATGGTAACCGTGCTTATGTTATCGCACAATTTTTCCCAAGAATGGTGGTCTATAATGACGTAGAGGGATGGCAAAACCATCAATTTTGGGGTAGCGGGGAGTTCGCATTGACCTTTGGCGATTATGACGTAAACATTACCGTGCCGGCGGATCACGTGTTGGATGCCACAGGGGTGCTTCAAAATAGAAAAGAGGTTTTTTCGAAGGAAATGATGAAACGCTATGAACAAGCGAAGAAATCATATGACAAGCCCGTCATCATCGTAACCGAGGAAGAGGCGGTAGCAGCCTCCCAAGGCTTTTCGGAAAAGAAGAAAACCTGGAAATTCAAGGCTGAGAATGTACGGGATTACGGTTTTGCTACTTCCAGAAGGTTTATCTGGGATATGCAGGCGGTAAAAGTGGGGAATAAAGATGTGATGGCGGTTTCGCTATACCCGAAAGAGGGAAACCCGTTGTGGGAGGAATTTTCCACGAAGGCGGTCGCCCATACCTTAAAGTCATATTCGGCGCATACCTTTGATTATCCTTATCCTAAAGCAATATCGGTACATGCGAAAAATCAAGGGATGGAATACCCGATGATTTGTTGGAACTATGGTAGACCTAATGAAGACGGTAGCTACAGCGATCGCGTCAAATACGGAATGATCAGTGTGATCATTCACGAGGTGGGGCACAATTACTTTCCGATGATCGTCAATTCCGATGAACGCCAATGGGGCTGGATGGATGAAGGTTTGGATACTTTTATGCAGTATATGGCCGAGCAGGAATTTGGGGAAGCATACCCTGAGGCCATTGCTCCGAATAAGGCCTATCCCTCCCGTAGGGGAGCACCGTCGAAAATCGTTCCGTATATGAGCGGCGATCAAAGTACGATCTCCCCGATAATGTCGAATCCCGAAAACGTATATCAATTGGGTCCCAATGCTTATGGGAAGCCCGCCACTGCCTTGAATATTTTGCGGGAGACCGTTATGGGAAGGGAGTTGTTCGACCACGCTTTCAAAACCTATTCCAAGCGTTGGATGTTCAAACACCCGACGCCCGAGGATTTCTTTAGAACGATGGAAGATGCTTCGGCAGTTGATCTCGATTACTATTGGAGAGGTTGGTTTTACACCACCGATTACGTAGATATTGGTCTAAAAGAGGTCAAAAAGTATTACGTATCGGATAAGCCTTCCAAGAAAATGCAGGAATATATGGCTGCGCGCAACATCAAGGAAGAAGATTTGCCACCATTGGTCTATTTGGCCGAAGAAGGGTCCGAGGATTTCGACGATAGTTTAAAAGGCAAAGCTCCATCTGAGAGTTCAAAGACCTTAAAGGAATTCATGATGGATAACCTTACCGAGCAGGAACGTATGGCGGTTAAGGAGCCAAAATATTTCTATCAAATTACATATGATAAGCCGGGCGGTATACCCATGCCATTGATCGTAGAGTATACCTATGCCGACGGAAGCACGGAGAACATTACCTATCCTGCCGAAATTTGGAGAAAAAACGATAAGGAAGTCAGTGTAGTCGTTTCTTCCCAAAAAGAATTGACCGGGGTTATCATAGACCCGAAAGCGGAAACGGCCGATATCGATACGACCAATAATTCTTGGCCAAAAAAAGAAACCAATACCGATTTCGATAAAATGAAGGAGACCATTAAAGGTAAATAGTCCCATCTTTTGATATTTTTGATAAGCCCTGTGAAGTACAGGGCTTTTTTTTGTTTAGCTGGGTGAACAGGTACCGAAAATTGTATCAAGAAGGCACCCATGGGTAGGCAGCTTCAGAATTCGCGTCAGACACAAGAATCCGATAAATTGAAAAATACGCTTACACCCTAACTTTAAAACCGTAGCGGTCTAACAATATTTACCGAGGAACAATTGTTATATTTGTACTATGTTTTTTACACATTTCTTATTCATAAGCGGAGGTGAGATTTTCTTTATCATGTTCATCGTGGTCATGGTTTTCGGTGCGGACAAAATTCCGGGTATCGCCAAAGGTCTTGGCAAAGGCATGCGCCAATTGAAAGATGCCACAGAGGATATTAAACAAGAAATACAGAGGAGCGCCGATAAACAGGGTATCGATACCAGTTTCGTAAGTGACATCAAAAAGGATATCGATGAGGTAAAGAACAATGTGAGCTCCGGTCTTTCCAAGGAGCTTGGTAGTGTTAAGGATAGTGTAGACGATATTACCGGCGCAATCAAAAGAAAGTAACATGTTGGATAAATTGCTCGAATGGGATAGGGACACCTTTGTTTACCTGAACAACCTCGGCATTGAAGAATATGATATCTTTTGGACTACCGTTACCGATTTCAACACATGGATTCCCCTATTTTTAACTTTTATCGGTCTGATTTTTTGGAAATACCCAAAGCGTGAAGCACTTTTCGTGCTATTGATCATCGCGTCCATGATTTTATTCGTGATGGCCGCTACCGATATTACCAAGTACTATGTGGCCCGCTTACGGCCAAATAACGCCGAGGAAATCAATACGTTGATACGCATTTTAAAGAGTCCGACTACCTTCAGCTTCTTTTCCGGGCATTCCGCTAGTTCTTTTTCGATTACCACGATTTTCGTGCTGTTTTTGAAAAACCGGTTCAAATGGAGTTGGCTATTTTATTTTTGGCCTTTGATTTTTGCCTCCAGCCGTATTTTTGTAGGGGTGCATTATCCCGTAGATATTATCGTTGGTATGATTGTAGGCATCTTATCCGCTATCTTTTTTTATCGAATATATATTAAGGTGTTATCACCCTACTTAAGGTTAAGCCATCCCTAATGGGTAGGAGTACCGTTTCCACGCGCTTGTCCTCTTTTAACCGGGTATTATAGTCTAATAAGATTCGGGTTACGGCATCTTTTGGATCTAACGGTTCTACGACCTTTCCAGTCCATAGGACATTGTCGGATAAAATGAGACTTCCGGGTCTGGTTTTATGTAAAACCGCCTCAAAAAAAGCGGGATAGTCTTTTTTGGCGGCGTCGATAAACACAAGATCGAATACATGGTTTAAAGTCGGGATAATTTCGAGGGCGTTCCCCGTGTGTTGGATAATCTGTTGGCCGTAGCCGCTTTTGTTGAAATACCTGCGTTGCATCTCGCTCAATTCTGCGTTCACCTCGATGGTGTGTAATTGGCCGTCAGGGGGCAGTCCCTCGGCGAGGCAAATGGCGGAATAGCCTGTATAGGTGCCGATTTCCAAAATATGCCGGGGACTGGTGATTTTGGATAGCATACTCAATACCCTACCCTGAAAATGCCCGGTAAGCATCCTGGGTCGAATCACTTTCAAGTGGGTTTCCCGTGTGAGTTCGCGTAAAAGTTCCGGTTCTTCCTCCGAATGGTTACTTATGTATTCTTCCAGCAAAGGCGATAAAAAGTGCATCGTTGAATTTTGACAAAAATAGCCATAAAATAAACGCTTCCTAAGTAGCTTTTCGGTATCGAGACTTGTGGTTCCTTTGGTATGCTGATACTTTTTCACGACATAATCATAGCCACAATTTGAAAATACGACCAAACTTGTCTGCCGGCGAGCAGGATAGAATACAAAAAATGCCCCCCGGTAGCTTTAGGGGTCAAGTGGATTTAGAATTCAAGAGGAGTTCACTATCTTGGAACGGTAAATTAGACCGAGAATGGGTGAGATTTTGGTAAGAAAAGCCACGCTGAAAGATTTGGAGGTATTATTGGAATACGAACAAGGGGTTATCGAAGCCGAAAGACCGTACGACCCTACCTTGGCCGAAAACCCTATTTTGTACTACGATTTGCCAGAACTGATTTCTTCAAGTGATGCGGAAGTTGTTGTTGGGGTCGCAGCCTCCCGAGTTATCGGTTGCGGTTACGCGCTAATCAAGAAAGCGAAACACTATTTAGACCATGAGGAGTATGCGTATCTCGGCTTTATGTATACCCATCCCGATTTTAGGGGAAATGGTGTTAATTCAAAAATTTTGGACGTTTTGAAATCTTGGGCGACCGAAAAGGAAGTTTCAGAGATAAGACTTACCGTTTACGATGAAAATGCATCGGCCATCAGGGCCTATGAAAAGTACGGATTCAAAAAGCATATTATCGAAATGCGATTGCCCGGATGAGCGGCAGCTATTCGTTAACGAAGTTGTATTTTTGAAGAAAATTATGGCTATGCAGTTTCAGAACAGTCTTGAATTCGCAAGACAATTAGATGCCGAAGACCCGCTAAGGAAGTATAGGGATGAGTTCCACTTTCCAAAGGTGAATGGGAAGCAAGTCATTTATTTTACCGGAAATTCTCTGGGATTGCAACCTAAAAGAACCCAAAAATTTGTCGATGAGGTCATGAACGATTGGGCAGCGCTTGCAGTCGAAGGTCATTTTCATGCAGAAAAACCGTGGTGGGACTACCACGAAAAATTAGCAGCCCCTTTGGCCATGGTAGTCGGTGCGAGGCCCGAGGAAGTTACCGTAATGAACACGCTTACGGTGAATTTGCATTTACTGATGGTTTCCTTTTACCGACCTACTGCGAAACGGTATAAAATCATCTGTGAGGAAAAGGCCTTTCCCTCCGATCAATACATGTTCGATAGCCAATTGCGTTTTCATGGGCTCGACCCCAACGACGCGCTGGTGGAACTTAAAAAAAGGGAAGGCGAGCATTATTGGCGTACTGAGGATATTATAAAGAAAATAGAGGAAACGGGCGACGAATTGGCCCTGGTACTGATCGGAGGCGTAAACTATTATTCCGGTCAGGTTTTCGATATGCAAGAAATCACCAAAGCCGGAAAAGCCGTAGGGGCCATGGTGGGCTGGGATTTGGCTCATGCTGTGGGGAATATCGAATTGTTACTTCACGACTGGGGTGTGGATTTCGCAGCCTGGTGCAGCTACAAATATATGAATAGCGGCCCCGGAAATGCCTCGGGCGTTTTTGTGAACCAAAGGCATTTAAACAAAAAAGACATACAGCGTTTCGAAGGCTGGTGGGGTACTAAAAAGGAAACCCGTTTCTTGATGAAGCCCGAGTTCGAGCCAATGGAGAATGCCGATGCATGGCAAATCAGCAATGCCCCGATTTTGTCGGTCGCACCGTATTTGGCTTCCTTAGGCATGTTCGAAGAAGTGGGTATGAACGCATTGATAGACAAGCGAAAAAAGATAGTGGCGTATTTGGAGTTTATCCTGGAGGAAATAGACAAAGAAGTCGATGGTACTTTTGAAGTCATTACACCGCCGGATCGCGGTTGTCAATTATCCGTTTTCTTGCACGGGCAGGGCAAACCACTCTTCGATTACTTGATGGAAAACGGAGTAATAACCGATTGGCGTGAACCCAATGTGATTCGTTTGGCCCCAGCACCATTCTATTGTTCCTATGAAGATATGTACCGGTTCGGTCAGATTTTGAAAAAAGGTATATTAAAAAATACATAGTGAATGACAATACTACTATGGGGCATCAAGCTTGTTCTTCATATTTCTGATGAAGTAGAAACATTTGACAGAAAGACTAACGAAGTAAAGGCTTGAATGAAATCACTACATCTTATCCTTTCAAATCCTAGATACTTTGGCCCCGCGTGGGTTTTTGCCAGTCTGAATATCTTATTTGGTACTTGGGCCATCTACATTCCTACCGTCAAGGAAAATCTGGGTATAGATAAATCGCAGCTGGGCATCGCAATTTTTTTCTTGTCGCTTGGGGTATTTACCGTCTTTCCCGTTGCGGCAAGGATCATCAATAAAATAGGAGTTGGAAGGGCCACATGGTACGGGGTATTGTGTAGCTGTGCGGCTGCCATATTACCCTTGTTGGCGCCGAGTTATTACACTTTAATGGCCAGCCTCTTCCTTTTCGGCGCTTCCAACGGTTTTACCGATATCGCAATGAATACTTTGGTTACCGAAGTGGAAAAAAAGGACGGAACGAATTTTATGTCGGCTGCACATGGTTTTTTCAGTTTGGGAGGGGTTTTGGCCGGCCTGGGAAGTTTTCTGATCGGTCCTCTTGACAACCCGGTGCTGCATATGGGTATGGCCGTGGCCTTGGTTTTGATAGTTAACCTGATTTTCCATAAGAAATTCAAGCATATTATTGCCGCTATCACTGAGAACGAGGGGTTTAGCCTTAAAGTGTTTAGGCCATTGTTGCTACTCGGTCTTATTTCTTTTGTAGCTATGGGAAGCGAAGGTGCGATTGTTGATTGGAGTGGCCTGTATCTAAAGGAAATAAGTATCGCCCCCGAACCACTTTGGGGTGCAGGATTTCTAGGCTTTCAAATTACAATGACGGTAGGTCGATTTTTAGGGGATGGCGTAAGTGCCAAGCTGGGGTCCATTCCCATGGTGGCCTGGGGTACGGTGCTCGTTATTGCGGGATACGGTCTGGTCTTGACTACGAATATGTATTTGTCTATTATCGGATTTTCCCTCAGCGGACTCGGTTTTTCGGTCATGGTGCCGGAATTGTTTCGCATTGGGGGCAAGGTAAGGGGTGTGGCGTCTTCGCAGGGTATTGCCTTTATCGCAGGTTCAGGCTATGCAGGTTTCTTATGCGCGCCGCCCATCATCGGGCAAATCGCTGATGCTTCTTCCCTTGTAACGTCTTTTTGGGTGCTGCTTTGTTGTGCCATTTTTATTTTAGTGGCTACTTTTGCCTTGTTCGGCCAAAAAGTAAAAAAAGCCTAGGCGAGTAAACTTCGGAATATAAAAACTTCATCTTCAAGTTTCGACTATTTGATAGATACCTTCTGTAGTATTTCAATACAAATACCAATAAATCAGCATTTTAATAGCTTATTTAACACTTTCTATGCAATAATCGCAATATTAATTTGCTGATTTCATTTTTTTTACAGTTTACCGTTCGTCGAAAATATGACCCTCTCGTCGCTGTTTTCTCAGTTATATCCGTACATACAATTGTTATTTAACCCCAAAATTAAATGAACATGAAAACTAAAAATGAAAAAATGAAACGAAGAAACAAAATGTACCGTATTGCTATGGTGGCTATGGTGTTTGCTTTGGGATTTACCTCCTGTGAAAAAGACACCATTACCAATGAACCCGAGACAGCTGTGGAAAATCAAGAAGAGGCTGTAGATCAGGAATCACAATTCATTACCAAGTATTTTTTAGGTACTGAGGTAAAGGTTAGATTAGAGGAAGATGGCACCTACAGTTTGGCTGGCAGTGATGCCCGATTATTTGAAGACCAACTCACTGACAGTCCATCGGACTTTGACGAAAATCCAAACCCTGAAGATGGCCTTACCGCTCTGGGCCTTGGTGGCGGTGTGCGAAAATGGACGAATAGTACCATTGTTTACCAAATTCAAGGATTGAGCTCATCGGTACGATCTGAGTTGCAAAAGTCTTTTGATGAGTGGACGAGCAAAACGAACGTTCGCTTTAAAGAGCGTACCAACGAATCGAACTATGTAACCATTTCCTCCTCGGGTTCTAACAGCAATTCTGGCGTGGCTACCCTAGGGATGAACGGGAATAGGGGATTTATTCGACTCGGTACCCGTGCCACGGCAGTAGTTATCATTCATGAAATTGGCCACACCTTAGGCTATATTCATGAACAGAATCGCAGTGATAGGGATGATTTCATCATTATCAATTTCCAGAACATACAGGATAACGCGGTAGACCAGTTTTTCAAAAGTAGTTCGGCTACGCTGGTTACCAGTCAATTCGACATCAATTCGACCATGATGTACGGGAGTTATACGTTTACTAAAAACGGTCAACCGACCATCACGGATCTGAACGGAAATGTATTACCACGACGACAGGCAAGGGTATCCGATCTTGATATTGCTGGTACCAATTCTATTTATCCGGCGGTAGATGGCGAAAACCCTAACCCACCGACAGCTGATGCTTGTGACGGTGTTCAGGAATGGTCTCGTTTTCGGAGGTACAATGTTGGTGATCGTGTTACGTATAGAGGGCGCTTATACGAACGGGACTTTACCAGATGGAATTTCATCAAAAATTGTGGATAGCAACAATCGGGGTTGAAGTTTAAAGGACACCGTTCATGTCTAAAAAAATGAACATTGGCATTGAAAAACCGCTCGAGAGAGCGGTTTTCTTTTTTTGAATGATTTGGCCACCTAAAAATCAGTTCATCTCGATATCGGTAAAATAGAGCTTGAAATTTCCTTCGGGCATTTTGTGTATTTTGGCCAATTTGATGCCGTTTATGTCTTCATAATCTTCAAAAGTGGTCATCATTGATGGGGTAGGGGCGTTGCCCTTTCGAAATACCCATTCTTGAACGATGAAATCATCACCAAAATAAAAGTCATAGGCGTCGCCAGGGGTATATCCACCTTCGGCACCGTACGTAATGGTCAATTTCTGCATGGTTTTTTTGCTAATGGGTGCTTCGGCCTCTGCGCTGTGTTCATGCGTAATATTGTCACTATCCCATACCAACTGGTAGGGTGCCAACAACCAATATTTGTCATTGATGAAGCCTGCATTGGTCTTGTGGGCAGCGCTGTCCATTTCCGACCAATTGTATTCCATTGTTCCTTCATCGGAAATAGCCGTAATATCATTGGTTTTCGGTTGCCAAATCCACGTTCGCTCGAAGTGGGAGGTATCGCGATCTACATTGAAGGTAAACTTGATTTTTTCTACGTTCGCCCAATTTTCAAAACCGTTGGCGTTTGCCACTTTTTGTAATATGGAAGGTTCCTGAGGATCCGATTTACCAAGTATTGTAAAGCTTGAGGATAGTACTGTTACAGCCAAGAGGCCAAAGAGATATTTTTTCATGGTTCTCGATTTTTGTCAAAGATAGGGGCTAAAGCCGTTCAAATAGTTAGAAAGATAAGATTTATAAGGGCAGACGAATGTCCTTGTCACAACTACTATTTTTTCGAAAAGAAATGATTAATTTTGAAATTCAATAAGAAAGACAAAAATGAGTTCAAAAAAAGGAAAAATACAAGAGGCCATAGACGAAAAAATGTTGGATGAACGCAAGGTGTTCCTTTGGGGCATGGTTGATGACGATTCCGCAAAGCACGTTATCGATCGCCTGTTGTATTTGGATTTGCAGAATGACAAAGAAATACAACTCTACATCAATAGCCCGGGAGGATATGTCACCTCCGGTTTTGCGATGTACGATACCATCAGGTCATTAAAGAGTCCGGTATCGACCATTTGTACTGGTCTGGCGGCATCAATGGGTTCGATATTGCTCTCCGTAGGAAAAAAAGGAAGACGTTTTATACAACCACATGCGCAGGTCATGATTCACCAACCGAGTGGTGGCGCTAGGGGTCAAGCTTCGAATATTGAGATCCAAGCACGGGAAATCATAAAAACTAAGGAGTTGAGCGCCCGACTTTTGGCCGACAATTGTGGGCAGAAATTCGAAAAAGTACTCAAGGATTTTGATCGCGACTATTGGATGAGTGCCGAAGAGTCCGTTGAATACGGAATCGTTGATGGTATTATGAAGTGATTTACGAATTCTCAAAATTAGAAAAAGTCCTTCGCAGTGTATGTGAAGGACTTTTTGCATATATATAGACGCTTTCGCGGGATATATTATATACGCGACAGATGTTGAATTGGTCTTTCGTACCATGTTAAAAAAAGGCTAACTTTAGTCATTGATTTAAAACCCTTTCTTTCCGAATACGTTTTTTATGATTAGTATGCCGTTCCTCTGATAAAATTAGCATGAAACAAACATCAAAGAACATCGCCATTATCGGTTCAGGTCTCGTAGGTTCGCTACTTGCCATTTATTTGAAGCGCCGCGGGCACCTTGTAACCGTTTTTGACCGTAGGCCGGATATTCGAAATATAGAGTTTTCCGGTCGTTCCATTAATTTGGCAATGAGCAATCGTGGATGGCGTTCCCTACGAGAGGTGGGTATCGAGGCTGAAATCAAAAAAATCGCCATTCCTTTGGACAAGAGGGCAATGCATGTTGTGGGGAAATCGCAATATTACCAAAAGTACGGAAAGGAAGGTGAAGCCATTTGGTCGATTTCGAGGGGCGTATTGAACAAGAGGATGATCGATTTGGCCGAAAAAGCCGGCGTATCGTTTCGATTCGAGGAAAAAGTATGGGATATCGATTTGCCCGAGGCGAAAGTCTATACGGGAGAGACTGAAAAGGGGCATTGGTCGGAATACCAATACGATATGGTCTTTGGTTGTGACGGTGCCTTTTCAAGGGTACGCCACAAAATGCAGCGTCGCAGTCGTTTCGACTATTCCCAAGATTTTATAGATGTGGGTTATAAGGAATTGACGATACCTGCCAATGCCGACGGAACACACAAATTGGATAAGAATTCCTTCCATATTTGGCCGCGGGGCAGGTTCATGCTTATCGCCATGCCCAATCTGGACGGGAGTTTTACCTGTACCTTGTTCATGCCTTTTGAAGGGGAGGTGTCCTTTGAAAATATTAGGACGAAAGCGCAGGCAAAAACCTTTTTCAGTACGTACTTCCCGAATGTCATGCAGGTGATGGATGATTTGATGGAAGATTTTTTCAAAAACCCGACCAGTGCCATGGTAACCATGAAATGCTATCCTTGGTCGTATTGGGATAAGGTTGCCCTAGTAGGCGACTCGGCCCATGCCGTGGTTCCCTTTTACGGGCAAGGAATGAACGCCGGTTTTGAGGATATTTATGTATTGGACCAATATATGGGGCAATTTGGAGACGATTGGGAAACCATTTTTATGAAATACCAAGAAGATCGCAAGCCCAATGCAGATGCCATAGCCGAACTCAGCTACCGTAATTTTATCGAGATGAGCAGCAAAACGGCAGATGCCAAATTTTTATTACAGAAAAAAATAGAAAAGCATTTCGCCGCGAAGCATCCTCAGAAGTGGGTTCCGGCTTACTCCCGTGTTACATTCTCCGAACGGCCCTATGCCGAGGCACTGGCTATGGGCGATGCTCAAGAGGCCATCATGCAAACTATCATGAACATTCCAGGTATTGAGAAGAAATGGGATAGTAGCGAGGTGGAGGAGCGGATGCTAGGCTTGCTGTAAGTCCTTTTTTTGCTTTCGTATGTTACGCTCCCGAAAAAACAAGAATAACGGAAAACTGAAGGCCAATGCCACTAAAAATGTCAAAGGGATATAAACCCACCAATGGCGCATCTTCAATTTTCGGGCTTCATAAACCATCCACACCAAGAACACGATAGCCACAACGGCAATATCGGCATTTATCGATTTTGCCGGTAGTGTAGTTTTCGTAAGTGCAATAAAATTGCCGATCGAGGTGTCTGCTACCTCCGTATAAAACCGAATATTGAAATACCAAGTGGCGCACAACCCTATAATGGCCAATACCAAAAAAAAGATTTCGATCGTAGTAAATTTTGGTCTCATCACTTATTCCTAATTTCCGATCGGCGCATGGGCATGCCGTCTATCAGGTCGAAAATTTCTTCCGGTTCTACCTGAAAATCCTTTTTCAGCTTGCATCCACCATCTTTACCAAACAACAAAACGCCGGTAAAATCCGATTTGATACGGGCAGTTTTACGAATTTCGGTAATTCGAATATCTACCTTCTCATAGCTTTCGTCAAAAACATCGCGTCGAGTGGCCAAAAACAAAACTAAATCGCGTTCAGCCATTTCTTCTTCTGTATTTCGGAACTGCTCCAGTTGATTCTGCATCGCTTGTGAATCGATAGTTTTTCCTACCAGAAAGACGATTCTGTTTTTCCATTTATAATCGTCAAGGCTTTGGGCGATGGTCGTCATCGGTGCTAGCATGGTTAGTGTAATCAGAAGGAAATAGCATTGCGCAATTTTCTTTGAAAAGTAATCCTTCGTTTTCATTGCAACAGTATTTAAGATAAGGTACAAAAAAAAGCCATCCGGAGTTTTTATCGGGATGGCTTTTTGATAGCTTGATATAAGCTGCTTATAAGTTTGAGAACATCTTGTGCATTTTTTCCTGTTCTTCCTCTGCCAGGGTAGGGTCGACCAAAATACGACCACTGTGCTCATCGGTTATGATTTTTTTGCGTGAGGCGATCTCGACTTGTACTTGGGGCGGAATGGTAAAGAAAGAACCCCCAGAGGCACCTCTTTCGATCGCGACCACGGCCAAGCCGTTCTTCACATTGCTTCGAATGCGTGCGTAAGCTTTCACCAAGCGCTCATCAATATCTTTCTGGAATTTTTCCGATTGCGACAACAAGGCTTTTTCCTCTTTCTCGGTCTCGGCCAAGATATCGTTCAATTCGTTCTTTTTGTGTTTTAAATGTGATTCCCTTTCGCTTAAACGTTCCTTGGTCTCGGCGATAACCACTTTCTTTTGTTCTATCTGCGCCTTAAATTCCTTAATGTTCTTTTCGGCCAGTTGAATTTCAAGTTCCTGAAATTCCAATTCTTTACTTATAGAGTTGAATTCACGGCTATTGCGAACGTTCTTTTGCTGCTCTGTATATTTCTTGATCAACGCTTTCGATTCGTCGATAAGGTTTTTCTTGGCCCCGATCTCGAAGTTGATCGTCTCCACATCGGTCTTGAGTTTGTCCATCCTTGTTTTCAGGCCCGATACTTCATCTTCCAAATCTTCAACTTCCAACGGAAGCTCACCACGTACATTTCGTATTTCGTCAACCCTAGAATCTATTAATTGCAAATCGTACAATGCCCTTAACTTCTCTTCTACCGTTGCTTCTGCTTTTTTCGCCATACTTATAAATAATTGATTGGATTGGTTTTACTTTCCGATAAACGGACTGCAAAATTAGGCAATTTTTCCTTAAGATAATCAACTAAAAGATTTTTTGTAAACTGCTCAGTCTCAAAGTGTCCGATATCGGCAATTACCAATTTGTCTTCGGCCTCATAGTATTGGTGGTATTTGATATCCGAAGTGATGAACATATCGGCTCCTGCGGCGCGTGCAGCCCCTATGGCAAAGGCTCCGCTACCTCCCAAGACAGCGACTTTTTTAATTTTTTTGTGTAGTAACTTGGAATGACGGATGCCTTCCGCCTTCATTTTTTCCTTAACCTGATGCAGGAAATCGATGTCCATAAGCGGTTTTTCAAGAGATCCGATCATACCCATTCCTAAGGTCGCATTTGTATTGTCGAGGGTCAGCACTTCATAGGCAACTTCTTCGTAAGGATGGTTTTCGAACAACGCCTTTAGAATTTTACCTTCGTCCGATGCCGAAAAAACCATGTTTATGCACAATTCGGTTTCGTGATGCGTTTTCCCGATTTCTCCTTTTGTCGGATTGGCACCTGTTTTTGCCCGATAGCTTCCTGTGCCCTCCGTACCGAAACTGCAATGACTGTAATTTCCGATATGGCCTGCTCCTGACGCGAACAACGCTTCTTTCAAGACCATTGCATTCTCGATGGGAACATAGGTTGTCAGCTTTTTGAGCATCCCTTTTTTGGGAATGAGGATTTTCGGATTCTGAACTCCCAAGACTTCGCATATTTTGGCATTCACTCCATTTGTAGCATTGTCCAAGGCCGTATGCATGCTGTAAATGGAAATATTGTTTCGAATCGCCTTCAGCACCACCCGTTCCACATAATTTTTTCCTGTAATTTTTTGAAGGCCCGAGAAGATGATAGGATGGAAGCTTACGATTAAATTGCAACGGGTGTCTATAGCTTCGTCGACCACGTTTTCCAAAGTGTCCAATGTGACCAGAATCCCGGTAACGTCAGCGGTATGATTCCCTACCAAGAGGCCGACATTGTCAAAATCCTCGGCCTGGCCAAGTGGTGCCAATTCTTCAAGCAGTGTTGTTATTTCGTTTACGGTCATGTTATAGGGGTAAGATTCCAAAGATAAAATATATATTCGTTGTCGTGATGTTGCTTAGAAAAATACTATTTCCGTTTTCCTTGCTCTATGCCCTTGTCGTAAGGGTTCGAAATTACCTGTATGATACGGATATTTGGGAGTCCATGGTATTCCAAACGAAGGTAATTTGTATTGGAAATCTCAGTGTTGGAGGTACCGGCAAAACGCCCATGGTCGAATACCTGCTATCCCAACTTCAGCCTCATTTCAAAATAGCGGTTTTAAGTAGGGGTTACAAGCGAAAATCACAGGGGTTTCTACTGGCGAATAGTGATAGTACGGTGGCGGAATTGGGCGATGAACCTTTTCAAATACATCGTAAATTCCCGAAAGTGAAGGTTGCTGTAGATGCCGATAGGCGCAACGGAATCGCCATTTTGGAAAAAGATGTTCAACCCGATTTGATTGTATTGGACGATGCCTTTCAGCACCGGAAGGTGAAGGCCGGACTGAACATCCTTCTTACGGCTTACGGGAAATTATATTCAGAGGATTGGTACCTACCTACGGGTAATCTCAGGGATAGCAGGAGTGCGGCCCGTCGGGCGGATTTGATTGTCGTGACCAAATGCCCTTCCGAATTATCGGAAATGGAAATAGTGGGTATACGCGAGCGTTTAAAACCACGGTCGAACCAGAAGTTGTTGTTCGCTACGTTGCACTATGCCGACGAATTTCCCGGTGATGATCAAGCAAAGAAATTAGACTTCTTTATGAACAAAAACGTAACGCTTGTAACGGGCATCGCCGACCCGACACCACTAACGGATTATCTAAAGGCAAAGACGCTACAATTTGAACATCTTAAGTATACGGACCACCACTCTTTTACGGCTGCCGAGTTAAAATTGCTGAATGAAAAGGAAATCGTCCTGACCACCGAGAAGGATTATGTACGTCTCAAAAACAAGGTAAACAACCTATACTATATACCAGTGGCACATCAGTTTTTAGGAAACGATGCAACTATTTTGACTTCTGAATTGAAGGATTTTATGAAGCGGTATGCTTAGCCCTTTTGCTCTCGAAAATGTTCTCCCCAATTTTTTGATAAAAAACTTCCGGTTTAAAGGGCTTGGTGACCACGTCGTCGCATCCGGCCGCATAAAAAGCCTCTAAACTATCATCCAAGGAAATAGCGGTGAGAGCTACAATGGGAGTGGTGTTGTCGAATTTTCGGATCTCTATCGTCGCTTGGTCTCCGCTAATGCCGGGCATATGAATATCCATAAGAATCGCATCGTACGAATTGGCCTTTGCCATGGCGACAGCCTCCTTGCCATGGTTTGCGATGTCGGAAGTAATTTCCTTTTTGGAAAGCATTTTCTTGGTGATTACCTGGTTGATTTTGTTGTCTTCCACGATCAGTATATGCAATCCTTTAAAGTCGTAATCGATTTTGGTAATTTCAAAAGGCACATCGTCTACTAGACTATCTTTGCTCTTTAACTTCAACTCGAAAAAGAAAGAGCTTCCCTGGCCCAATTCGCTCTCTAGCTGAATCTCACTCTCGAAAAGTCCTAACAAACTTTTGACGATGGTAAGCCCTAAGCCCGTTCCGCCGTATTCGCGGTTGATTTGTTTTGAGCCTTGTTCAAACCCTTCGAAGATATTTTCTTGCTGATCTTTAGAAATTCCGATACCATTGTCCTCGACTTCAAAATAAACCGTTACATCCTCTTCTATGGTCCGCATTAATTTGGCCTTGACCTTCACCACTCCATTTTTGGTGAATTTAAGGGCGTTGCCCACGAGGTTCATAAAAACCTGCGAGAGTTTTAAGGGGTCGCTCATCAGGTGTGAAGGAATATCGTCGTCGTACTCCAGAATAATTTGGGTATTGTTCTCCTTGGCACTTTGCTGTAAAGAGTCAATGACCTCCTGAAGCATTTTTTTCAAATTGAAATCGATATTCAGGGGCTCTAGTTTGTCGGCATCTATTTTGTTGATCTGTAGGATGTCGTTGATGAAATTGAGTAGGTAGTCCCCTGAGAATTTTAACGATTTCAGATGCTCCTTTTGGTTTTTGGTCGGATTTTCCTCCAGTAGGAGGTGTGTAAGTCCGGTTACGGCGTACAGCGGCGTTCGTAGTTCGTGGCTTACGGTCGAAAGGAAGTTTGTTTTGGCCTCCATAGCCTGTACTGCGGCATCACGGGCCGTTTGCAACTCGTTGTTCTTGATTTGCAATAGGTCGTTGGTCTTTAACTTGATTTGGTTGTTCCTGTAAAGGGAGACGGCCAAAAGCGAAATGATCGTTAGAAAGGCCGAAGTCAATATCGCTATGATTTCAGAGCGGTTTTCGGACTCGCTCAACTCGGCATTTCGTTCTTCCAAACGACCGATTTCCGAATTCATTCGGTTCACATTGATTTGGTCCGCTGTTTTGGTTTCGGTTTTTAGTCGATCAAGGGTGAAAACCGAATCTTTTATATTCAACAAATTGTCCTTATTGGCCAAGGCGAGCTCATAGCGTCCCATTTTAGCGTAAAGGTCTGCCAACAAGCCGTTCACTTCGATAATTTCATTAAAGAAGTTGTTTTTGGTGGCGATGTTCAGCGCGGTTTCCGCGTCGGCAACGCTTTCATCCATCTTTTCAAGCGCCAGATTCAATCGCGCTAGTCCGATGTATGCCTTCATCGCGAGGTATTCTTGCTCGTACGGATCGGTATTGACAACCAACGAGTTGAAATTCATCGAGGCCACATCGTATTTTTCAAGCCCCATATAAATATTTCCCTCTACCAAGAGAATGTTGTTGAGTAGGTTACGATCATTACTCATTTTTCGCGTTTCCTCAAGATCCGCAATGGCCTGATAGGGATTCTCATCCTTATATTTTCCGATGGCCGCGATGAACTGATGCACCGCACTGCCGTAGGGGTACTCGATATTGGTGAGTGCTTTCTTGGCGCGATCCCAATAAAAATCGGCATCGCTACGTCGGTTCATGCGCAAATAGAGACTTGCAAATTTATGGTAACTATCGATCAAGGCTTTAAAATCACCATTTTTTTCGGCAACTATCGAAGCGTTTTCAATAGCCTTGAGCGCTTTTTCCGTTTGACTTTGATTGCCTAAAGACCTAGCCTCGTTGAAATAGTACTCGGGCGTTTTATGCGGTATCGAATCTTGTGCGAAAAGTGGTAAAGCCATACCGAACAACACTAAAAAAAGCATGACTATAGTGCGTGTAGTATGTAGGTGTCTAGTTTTCAAATGTAGTCTTTAGCAATGAGCAATTCCATTAAGTCTATGATTCGGTAACTATACCCGGTTTCATTGTCGTACCAGCCGATGATTTTAACCATAGTTCCTATGACCGAAGTCATCTGAGAATCAAACGTACAAGAGTAAGAACTATTGTTTACATCGACCGATACTATTGGGTCTTCGGTATATAAAAGTATATTTTTAAGCGTAGTACCGGAAATTTTCTCAAAGGTTTCGTTGATTTCAATAATGGAAGTCGGCCGTTTTACGTTAAAGGTAATATCGGTCAACGAGCCATTCGGGACCGGCACTCGAATACCGCAACCTCCGATAACATCGGAAAGATGAGGGAAAATTTTGGTCAAAGCCTTCGCTGCTCCCGTCGTAGTGGGGACTATAGATTGACCTGCTGCCCGAGCCCGCCGTAAATCATGGTGTGGTTGGTCGTGCAGACTTTGATCGGTGGTATAGGAGTGTATGGTGGTAATATAGGCTTGTTCGATGCCGCAAAGGTCGTCAATAACCTTGATCATAGGGGCGGCATTGTTGGTGGTACATGAAGCGTTGGAGAGGATATGATCCTCGACTTTGATAGTATCCTCATTGATGCCAAAAATGACCATTTTAATCTCGTCATCCGTGGGGGGTACCGATAGGATGACCTTTTTGACGCCATTGGCAATATGATGGCTCAGGCTTTTCCTATCCTTAAATTTACCCGTGGCTTCAACGACAATGTCGACCTGGTGCTGTTTCCAGGGAATCGCCGCCGGATGACCGGCGTTCAGTAAGGCGATTTTTTGGCCGTTAACGATGATATTTTTTTCGTTGTGGTGCACTTCTCCCTGAAAAACCCCGTGTATGCTATCATATTTCAATAAATGGGATAGGGTTTTGCTATCGGAAAGATCATTTATCGCCCTTACCTTGATTTGGGGATGCTGCTGCAACAAACGAAATACCCTACGCCCAATACGGCCAAATCCGTTAATACCGATGTTGATTGTCTTCATTGGATATTTTGGAGAATTTTTCACGTGACTTCCTGCGATAGGCGCATTTAAAGGAATCGCTCACCGAAATAGTAAGTATGGGCGTCTACCACAATGTAAAAAGTGACTAATTAATGTGTTTATGCGCCTTATATGAAGATCGTACCAAAGCACCACTTTCTACATGGCGAAAACCGAGTTGCAACCCTATTTCCTCATACTTTTTGAACTGCTCTGGGAGAATAAACTCCTTTACCGGCAAATGTTTTTTAGATGGCTGCAAATACTGACCGATAGTAACCACATCTACATTAGCTCTTCTGAGATCTTCCATGGTCTCGATTACCTCTTCCTCCAATTCTCCCAAGCCTAGCATGATACCCGATTTAGTTCGGTTGATACCATTGGCACGCAGATACCGTAAAACCTCGAGGCTACGTTCGTATTTGGCCTGTATGCGTACTTCACGGGTAAGTCGTTTTACCGTTTCCATATTATGCGAGACTACTTCCGGAGTTACTTCGATGATTCTATCCAAATGTCTTTCGATACCTTGAAAATCGGGAATTAGGGTCTCCAAGGTCGTTTCGGGGTTCATTCTACGAATGGCCTTGACGGTTTCTGCCCAGATGATAGAGCCCATATCCTTTAAATCGTCTCGATCTACAGAGGTGACCACGGCATGCTTGATGCCCATTATTTTAATAGATCGGGCTACTTTTTCAGGTTCCGCCCAATCGACCGACGATGGGCGTCCGGTCTTTACACCGCAAAAACCACAGGAACGGGTACACACATTTCCCAATATCATAAAAGTGGCCGTACCCTCTCCCCAGCATTCGCCCATATTCGGGCAGCTACCTGAGGTGCATATGGTATGAAGGTCATATTTTTCAACCAAGCCCCGTAGTTGGGTGTATTTTTTACCTGTAGGCAGTTTTACCCTAAGCCACTTCGGTTTTCCCTTCGGGGGAAGTACATTGGTATTGGCATCATTGCTCATAGTACAATTTTCAACAAAGATACGAAGTAATCGGGTTTGCGCCTTACAATGACCGTTTATCGCCATACGCTTTTCGCAATAGGTAAATTATCACCTAATCGGTTACGTTTCCTATAGAGGTAGTATGATGTGGAGCAAGGCGTGAATAGCCAAAAATCGTTACCGTTTCTTGATGATTTCGGCGAGAAGTTTTTTAGCACGCAGGAGCTTTACCTTAACATTGTTCATTGGTTCGTTAAGCTCTGCGGCAATATCGGCATAACTCATTTCATTGAAGTAACGTAGGTTGATGACTTCCTGATAATGTGGCTTTAATTTCTCGATATCCCGCAATAAATGGGCGAGGTTTTGTTCGGTAATAAGTCGGTCTTCTACAGTGGGCGCATCGTCCAACACTTTTTTTACCGCATCATTGGTACCACTGGATTCCAAAATGTCGCGTTTGCGTTTTCTGACCATATCGATGTGGATGTTCTTCGAGATAGCGATCAGCCAAGTCTTGAACTCGTAGGAGCTATCGTAAGTGGCGATTTTATCGAAAGCTTTAGAGAAGGTCTGGATGGTAATGTCCTCGGCGTCGTTTTCGTTATGGGTACGTTTTAACTGAAAGCCGTACACCATGTTCCAGTAAGTGTCCAGTAAGGTGCTAAATGCAATTTGGTTGCCCGTTTTCGCCTTTTCGATGATGTCGGCGAGGTTATGGGCGGAATTATCCAAAAGGCATGATTTTGATGGACAGCTATGGCTGTCGGATTTAAGTTAGAGAGATGTACTTTCTTTTTGGCAATCTTGTTCGCTGGGTAATTTCCCGCACATGCCACAGGCTTGTCCGTCTTCATTTAAAAATGGACTTTGGCTGGCACAGGTACCTGCAAATTCGCCATCTTTTTTTGACCAGATTTTTATGGCGATACCGGCGAAGGCCACGGCCAATAATCCAACGGTTAGCAAGAAAAGTTTCATGTCTACTATTTTCAACAAAGTTACAAAAAAAAGCCCCGACGGAATGCCGAGGCTTTTGAAAGTATTCTTTAACGATTAATACGAAATGTTCGCCACAATATTTTCTACGGTCGGTGTTTCATTGCCGCCTTTTGGCTCTATGGTAATGTACCCTATTGCTTCATCGGAATATGGCAAAGCCATTAGCTTTTCCTTGTCGCCCGCTTCTTGTATCACACCGAGGTTGATCATTTTGCCGTTGACCTCAGCCCACATTTGGTAACACTGATTTTCAGGTAAGTTGGGCAACTTACTTACGTTGATATAGGAAAGCTTTTTTACGGGATTCACATAAGCGACCGCCTTCAGCTCTTTCGCTTTCTTATTGCCTTGCACGTTGTATTTCTTTGTCTTCGGATTGTTCAGCACAATGAACTGGTTGCGCATATCTTCCAGACCTTGCTTCATGTCTTCCTTCAGCAATTCTATTTGATTGGTGACCATCTCATTTTCTTCCTGAAGACTCTGATTTTGGTCATAGAAGAAATACGACGCCCCCGCGAACATTACGGTCGCAAAACTAGCCGCTACGGCGTATCTGAAAAAACGTTTCCGTCCAACATTCTCCGATTTGATTCGGGCCAGTATTTTGGCCTTAAGTCCCTCAGGAGTTTTCAAGGCATGCATTTTTGCAAAAGCTTCCAAATTATCTTGAAGTTCATCGTACGTCTTACGTACTTCAGGATGCATGGCAATGTAACGCTCTACCTGCAGATTCTCTTCCTCGGTGGTCGTACCTAAAAGGTATTTTTCCAACAAATCGGAATCCAAGAAATTTTTTATTTTATCTTTCATTGTTAAGTTCATTTGTTCAGAGGGGTTGAAGCCGTATTAATCATTACGAGCTATTCCTCCGATTTAGATTTGTATAAGGTTGGTCAAAAGCAGCAATACCAACGGCGATCCGTAAATTTTCTTCAACTCCCGAAGTCCGATTTTTAGCCTCGATTTTATCGTTCCCAAAGGAATATCAAGTTCATCACTAGCCTCCTGTTGGGTCATACCTTGAAAAAATAAGGCCTCAAGTACGATTTGATACTTATTCTCGATTTTTTCCAAGTTTTCACGAACATCGATAAGCTCAGGCTTAATGCTTTCGATTCCAAGATTATATACGTCGGAAACGTCCATTTGGATTTCCTTATCCGATTTTGTGTTTTTGCTTCGTAATTTGTCAATAGCGGTGTTGCGCGTAATCCTAAAAAGCCAAGTAAATAATTTGGCTTTGGCCGGGTCATAAGAGTCGGATTTCTTCCAAATCTTTACGAAACTCTCCTGTAAGATATCCTGTGCTAGTTCTTCGTTACGTACGACTTTATTGGCCACCCCGAAAAGGGTGTCTCCGTAATGTTCGTACAACAGGGAAATAGCCTTTTCATTCCGCTCCTGAAGCAATTCTACAATGTGCTTTTCAAGAAGTGTGCTCATATAGTGGGTACGATTAAAATTTTTTCGTGGTCGGGGCATCCAACTACACCATCTTAACCGTATATAGTGAAACGCTAATTTATAAAATTGATTGTAAATTGGCGTGTTCTCAAAATTTTATTACTAAATGTACAACTGGTAATTGTACATTTAATTTTTGGTTAGTTTGGTTTGGTATAGCCCCCGGATGAATTTTCATTCGGGGGTTATTTTATTTCAGGAGCCACTGAGTGGCTTTACATATCTTAAATAGAGCCTAGTAGTAGCTCAAGTTTTTCGCTTCAAGATGGGTTGCAGCGTGTTTTTGGAATCGGTGGAAAAATAATTTCCTGAATGCTCGATTTTATAATCCGTTAGGCACTGGTCTTACCGCGTAGGGCAAACAGCGAAAGAAACATACATCTTTAACGCTACACTCTGTGGGATTTTACCTAGACAACATTGACTTCAGGCAATATCGTAATCCCGAATTTTTCCTTGACCGAGGCTATGATGCGATGCGCCAGGTCCAGTACTTCCTGTCCTGTCGCGCTATCGTAGTTTACCAATACCAACGCCTGATCTTTATGTACCCCGGCATCGCCAAAGCGTTTGCCTTTGTACCCGCATTGTTCGATAAGCCAGCCGGCAGGGATTTTATACTCCGTTTCGGAAACCGTATAATAAGGTGCTTCGGGGTGTGCCTTGGAAAAATGTTCGAACGCTGCCTTCCCGACGACCGGATTTTTGAAAAAACTACCACTATTGCCCAGTAGCTTTGGGTCGGGTAATTTGCTTTGTCTAATAGCGACTACGGCCTTCGATATGTCTTTTATGGTCGGATGGTCGATACCTTTTTTTTTCAATTCGCTGGCTATTGCCCCGTAGGATGTATTGAGGATATGATTTTTTGTGGTAAGCCGAAAATTTACCGAAACGATTATGTATTTATCTTTTCCCTCATTTTTAAAATAAGAATCGCGATAGCCGAACTCGCAGGCCTGCTTATCGAAAGTTTCGATTTCTAAAGTTGTCGTATTCAGGGCTTCACAACTGACGAAAGTATCCTTTAGCTCTACACCGTAGGCCCCAATGTTCTGAATGGGCGCAGTACCCGTATTTCCGGGAATGAGGGACATATTTTCGAGGCCACCATAGTTTTTGTCCAACGTCCACAAGACCATTTGGTGCCAATTTTCCCCGGCCATTACTTTGATGATGACCTGGTTGTCTTCTTCAGAAACGATTTCGATTCCCTTTAAATTGATATGTAATACCAAACAATCCAAATCACTGGTCAACAGCATATTGCTACCACCGCTCAAGATGAATTTTTCGGGATATCCATCCATCGAAAGTACCGTCTTCAAATCTGCGATCGAATTGATTTCACAGAAATGCTTTGCCTTTACGGCTATTCCGAAGGTGTTATATTTCTTCAGGGGCTGGTCGTGCAGTACCTTCATGTTAATTCATTTATCTGCCATTTAAAGACTGTACAGTTGAGATACAAGAATCAGGAGCCAAGAGTCTAGACAAATTTCATTTAAACGTCTTAGTGGCAAAGTTGTCGTTATCCTAATTGAGCCATCTTAGTAGATGTCTTGGTTCTTGACTCTAGAAGCACGGCGGTCTTGTTATTTTTAATTTCAACCTATATAACTTTTTAAGGCTTCCTTTAGTATACCCACGGCACGTTTTAAACTTTCCTTGTCCAACACATAGGCAATCCTAATCTGGTTTTTGCCCAAACCCGGTGTGGCATAGAATCCTGCTGCAGGAGCGACCATAACGGTTTCGTTGTTCACTCTAAAATCCTCTAACAACCATTGTGCGAAATCATCGGCATCTTTTATCGGAAGTTCGGCAATACAGTAGAAAGCACCTTGTGGCTTGGCTACCTTTACGCCTTCGATTTGTTCCAATTCGGAAATCAACAAGTTTCTGCGTCCTACGTATTCTTCCTTTACACCGGTAAAATAACTTTTAGGTGTCTCCAAGGCTGCTTCACTGGCGATTTGGGCATAGGTGGGTGGTGATAAGCGGGCTTGCGCGAATTTCATCGCCGTGGCCACCACTTTCTTGTTTTTGGTGACGAGACAGCCAATACGGGCCCCGCACATACTGTAGCGTTTGGAAACCGAGTCGACAATGATGGCATGCTCTTCAAGCCCTTTTTCCTGTAATACCGAATAGTGCTCCTTCCCGTCATAGGTAAATTCCCGGTATACCTCGTCCGCAACCAAAAAGAGATCGTGTTGCTTCACGATTTGGGCCAATTTTTGAATTTCTTCCTTGCTATACAAATATCCGGTCGGGTTTCCAGGATTACAAATAAGGATTGCCTTGGTCTTAGGGCCGATAAGTTTCTCGAAATCTTCTATGGGTGGAAGGGCAAAATTGGTATCGATATCGGAAACTACGGGAACCACTTTTACGCCGTTCGCCATGGCAAAGCCGTTATAGTTCGCGTAAAAAGGCTCTGGAATGATGATTTCATCGTCGGTATCTGCAATACTTCCCATAACAAAGCTGAGGGCTTCTGAACCACCGGTGGTAACGATGATGTCGCTTGCGCTTACATGAATGTCATTTTCGGCGTAATAGGCGGTCAATTTTTCGCGATATTCTTCCGAACCTTCGGTGCGGCTGTAGGCCAACACATCGAGATTATTGTTGCGAACGGCGTCTAAAGCCACTTGCGGGGTCTTGATGTCGGGTTGGCCGATGTTGAGATGTATGACCTTGGCGCCTTTTTTTTTGGCTGCTTCGGCGAAAGGCACTAGCTTCCTGATGGGGGATTCGGGCATGGTCAGCCCTTTTTGGGATACGTTCGGCATGAGTTGGACGGTTTGGGTGCAAAAATGGGAAATACATAGCTACAAAACAACCGTCCGGTCCGTAATTTATGGCGGTGGTCCGTGTTAAATTTTCAAATTGTTCGATGATTTTGACTAACTTGAAAAGGCTTTCGGTGTAAAACCTTTTGAAATATGCGAAACTTGGCAGTTTTGTTCAGCTTATTGATGGTTCCGATTTTCGGTATGGCGCAGCATTACGAATTGCCAAAGCACAAAAAATACGAAAAGGTAAAGTTCAAATTGGTGAACAATCTTATGGTCGTACCTATGACGGTCAATGGAACCGAACTTTCCTTTATTTTAGATTCCGGGGTAAGTACACCCATTCTTTTCAATCTATCCGACCAAGATTCACTTCAAATCAATAAAGTTGCTGAAATAACGATAAACGGGCTAGGGGAAGGAGAGCCCATAAAGGCGTTGACTTCCCGGGAGAATCGGTTTCAAATGGGTGAAATACGAAACCCGAACCAACCATTGTACGTAGTGCTTGACCGCGATAAAAATTTCTCTCCCGATATTGGTATTCCCGTTCACGGTATGATAGGATTCGATTTATTCCGCGATTTTGTAGTCGAAATCAACTACAGTCGTAAATTCCTGCGTTTTTACCGTCCGGATGGTTACGAACACAGACCAAATAAAAACCAGGAGACCTTACCATTGCATGTGGTTAATAAGAAGGCTTACGTAGATGGTATGGTCTACCTCCAAGACGAAACCCAAGTACCTGTAAAACTTTTGGTCGATTCGGGAAGTAGTGACGCCATTTGGCTTTTTGAAAGCGATTCGATCGCTATCCCGGACAAGCATTACCCCGATTTCTTGGGCAAAGGCCTCAATGGGGATGTTTTCGGAAAACGCAGCATGGTCAAAGGAATACAAATCGGCAGTTTTCTGTTGAAAGACGCCAAAACGGCCTTTCCCGATATGGTACACTATGAGGAAATCCTTGATATGGGAGGTCGAAATGGCAGTATGGGCGGGGAGGTGCTCAAGCGCTTCAATATGGTTTTCGATTATCCCAATGGTAGTGTCACCCTGCAGAAGAACGGGAATTTCAACACTCCTTTTCAATACAATATGAGCGGTATTGAAATACGGCACAATGGGGTGCGCTATATTTCGGAACGCATTACCAATCGAAAAACAAATCCAATAGAAAAGACCCGCGAAAACTTGGGGAATGTGCAAATTCTATTCGAAAGACAGACCAGGCTCAGTCTAGTTCCTGAAATTGTCGTTTCGGGAATTCGCGCCGATAGTCCGGCTAAGGATGCGGGATTACAGGAAGGCGATGTCATCTTGGCGGTAAATGGCAAGAAAGTCTACAGCTATAAGCTGCAGGAAATCATGCATTTGCTCAACGAGCGCGAAGGAAAACGTGTCAGACTTTTGATCGAGCGATCAGACGGCGACAAATTGATCACCTATGAGCTGAAAAACATGTTCAAAGAAAAACCCTGACAATTTGCATCGTCAGGGTTTTTGGTATTTTTATGAAAACTGTTTTATTTACCGGATTCTCCTTTAATCTCTCCTTTAATCTTCAACACGATCGTTGGTGTGTCGGCATTCGAGATTACGGTAATGGCTTTCCTTATCGGGCCAACTCTATTGGTGTCGTACTTCACCTGAATCTCTCCGGTCTCACCTGGTAAAACAGGGGCCTCTGGCTTCTTTGGAATAGTACACCCGCAACTGGAGCTAACTTTACTGATAATCAGAGGTGCATCACCAGTATTGGTGAATTCGAATACACGAACGCCATCGGCGCCTTTCGCTATTTCTCCGTAATCGACCGTTTCCGACTTGAATTCGATTTTTGCCGCTTTATCCTGGGCAGTTAGACTAAATCCTAACATTCCTACGAATAATACAAGTACTAATTTTTTCATAATGTTTAATTTAGGGTATTTCAAATGTAAATCTTTTGAGATGAACCTCAAAATCCTTTTGTTATCCTTTAACGTTACTTATTTTTGTTTCGTATTTCATATCCCCTAAAAAAGAGGATAGTTATTAACAATTTTTCTTCGGTTTCAAGATTTTCCTCGAAACCGACTATCCTATATACAAATACCATACCAAAATATGCAAATCCCTTCTAAATACGACTCCCATAAAGTAGAACAACAGTGGTATGATTACTGGATGAAAAATAATTATTTTCACTCCGCTCCGGACGAAAGGGAACCGTATACCATTGTAATTCCGCCACCTAATGTAACTGGGGTACTGCATATGGGTCATATGCTGAACGCTACCATACAGGATGTATTGACACGTAGGGCCCGTTTAATGGGTAAAAATGCTTGTTGGGTACCGGGAATGGACCATGCCTCGATTGCAACAGAAGCTAAGGTCGTACGTAAGTTAAAAGATGAAGGAATCGATAAAAACGACCTTACTCGGGAGGAATTTCTCAAGCACGCTTGGGACTGGACCGATGAATATGGTGGTGTTATCCTTGAGCAACTGAAGAAATTGGGATGTTCCTGTGATTGGGACCGTACGAAGTTTACCATGGACGATGATATGTACGCCTCGGTTATCAAGGTATTTGTCGATTTGTTCAATAAAGGCCTGGTATATCGTGGATATCGCATGGTGAATTGGGACCCCGAAGCCTTAACGACCCTTTCAGATGAGGAAGTGGTGTATGAGGAAAAGCAGGGACTTTTATACTATCTGGAATACAAAGTAGCGAATGAAGAGGGTACCGCTTCAGAGGAGGGGATGGGGGAAACCGTAACAATCGCCACTACGCGACCGGAAACCATTTTGGGCGATACCGCAATTTGTATCAACCCCAATGACGAACGTTTTGTGCATTTAAGGGGAAAAAAAGTAATAGTACCCATTTGTAATAGGGTCATCCCGATCATCGAGGATGAGTATGTGGATATGGAATTCGGTACGGGCTGCCTAAAAGTCACCCCGGCACATGACATCAATGATAAAGCATTGGGTGAAAAGCACCAACTGGAGACTATTGATATCTTTAATGCTAATGCGACCCTCAATTCGTATGGCTTGCACTACGAGGGGCAAGACCGTTTTGTCGTTCGAAAGGCCATTTCAAAAGAATTAGAGGAATCCAGGTTTTTAGTAAAGACCGAACAATATCTGAATAAGGTGGGCACTTCGGAACGTACGAAGGCCGTTATCGAACCCCGATTGAGCGACCAGTGGTTCTTAAAGATGGAGGATTTGGTAAAACCGGCCATCAAAGGGGTTTTGGAGACCGATGATATTAAATTCTTCCCGAAAAAGTTCGAAAACACCTATCGTCACTGGATGGAGAACATCCGAGATTGGAATATCAGTCGTCAATTGTGGTGGGGACAACAAATTCCGGCATACTACTATGGCGACGGACAGGATGATTTCGTAGTCGCCGAAAGCAAAGAAGAGGCGTTGGTGCTGGCCAAAGAAAAATCGGGTAATGCGCAATTGCATATCGATCATTTAAGACAAGATGAGGATGTGTTGGATACCTGGTTCTCCTCATGGTTATGGCCGATCAGTGTATTTAAGGGTATCTTGGAGCCGGACAATAAGGAGGTGAACTACTATTACCCAACCAATGATTTGGTCACTGGGCCGGACATTATCTTTTTCTGGGTGGCGCGAATGATCATATCGGGTTATGAGTATAGGGACGAACGCCCATTTGAGAATGTTTATTTCACCGGCTTGGTGCGGGACAAACAAAGACGTAAGATGTCGAAGTCCTTGGGTAATTCTCCGGATGCCCTAAAATTAATAGAAGACTATGGTGCCGATGGTGTACGTGTGGGATTGTTGTTGAGCTCCGCTGCAGGTAACGACCTGATGTTCGATGAAGACCTCTGCCAACAGGGTAAGAACTTCGCCAATAAGATATGGAACGCCTTTCGCTTGGTAAAAAATTGGGAGGTAGCGGATATTCCACAGCCCGAGGCGGCTAAATTGGGGGTTGCTTGGTATACCACGAAGTTCAACCAGAACTTGGCCGAAATCGAGGATCATTTCAGCAAATACCGTATCTCCGACGCCTTAATGGCAACCTATAGATTGGTTTGGGATGATTTCTGTTCTTGGTTACTTGAAATCGTAAAACCGGCCTATCAACAGCCCATTGACAAGGTTACGCTAAATGCGGTCGTTCACCTGTTCGAGGAAAACTTGAAACTGTTACATCCTTTTATGCCTTTTTTAAGCGAGGAAGTTTGGCAGCATATGGCGGAACGCACTCCGGAGCAGGCCCTGATCGTTGCTAAATGGCCGGTTCAGGAAACCGTCGATATCAGCTTAATCAATGGTTTTGAAATTGCCGCCGAGGTCATTGCAGGTATCCGGACCATTCGCAAGGAAAAAAATATCCCGATGCGCGAAGCCTTGGAACTAGTGGTTTTAAACGAAGGGAAATTGGCGGCCACTTGGGACACCGTTATCTCCAAACTGACTAATGTTTCCACGATATCCTATGTGGATGACTCAGTAGACGGCGCCTTGAGTTTTAGGGTAAAAAATAACGAATATTTTATTCCCATTAGTGGTACCATTGATGTGGAGGCCGAAATCGAAAAGATCAAATCCGAATTGGAGTATACCAAAGGCTTTTTAAGTTCGGTACAAAAGAAATTGGGCAATGATCGTTTCGTGCAGAATGCCCCGGAGCAGGTCATCGCCTTGGAGCGCAAGAAGCAGGCCGACGCGGAGGCAAAAATCGAGACTTTGGAAAAGAGTTTGGCCAGTTTGGGATAGGTAGCATAGAATACCGCGGGAAATAAAAGACTGCGGGAGGGAATCCAAAAGCTTCTTTTGACGAAATATAGATAGCGTATGTTTAAGGTTTGACTTTACTTGGGCATCCCGCATCAGAGGAAAATGTACGTCCATTTTTTTGACCTAACGATATGCTAGGCAGCTCAATCTGACGTTCCACTTTGCTGTGTTCAATTGTACCATAATAAATCAGTGCCTATGTTTGAAGACGACAACCTTCCGAGACAAGACCATCGAAAATCCGAAATTTTTAAAAAGGCCCAGGACATCGTGAAATTGGTGGAGCGTATTGTTGCCATTAATGCAGAAGATGGTCTGGCAGTTGAGGAGTATGAAAAAGAATGGTTTAAGAACAATCAAGAATACCTGCTACGCAATTCACACACCATTTGCGCGAAGATCGCAGGGGCCTATGGTGATATGTTGTATGACATTAAGATGGAAAATGCAGCGATTATTCGCAAAGCCGCCCGTGAACTGATTACCGATGCACGGGGCTTACAGATGAACGGTTACAAAGAGATAGAATATCTTGATTTTCTAAGGGCGGAAGTTGAGGAATTCAGGATATTATTCGCCGAATGGGTCAAAACGTTTGACATGGGGAACTATCTCATTGACCGATGGGGCTTATTCAATCCGCCCGGGGTGAATTATGATGACCATGACCCGGATGATGATATTCCTTTTGATCGCAATGCCTTTATGAATGAAATGGGTATGTTCTCGGACGAAGGTTTGGATGATGATTGTTCCGACGATGATGGCGATGGTGAAGAGGAAGAAGATGAGCCCGATTCGTAGTTTGTTTCTAAATCAGTTCAATATCTAAAAACTTGTGGCTATTTTTTTCTACGAAAAACAATGCGACCACCATTTTTCACTGAGTCAGGTTCATAAAGCTTTTAGCCTCTCCATTTTTTACTCGATAATCTAGATTTGAAATTGACTGCCGTAAGGCAAGTTTTTCCCAGTCCATCATGAAGCACAATCGCGCTTTCTCTGGAGTCCTATTATAATTGAATTGGCCTACTTGCAAACAGGCTTTGCTTTGAGCTTGAGTGGCTTGTTTTCGGTAAAAGCTATTCTATAGGACCGCTCCGAAGCAACAGATAGTCCATGGTAGGCGTAGATGGATTACCATTTCAATTTCATTTAATAGAAGGGCCGGAGATATTAGAACAACATATAATTCTTATATTTGATTAAGTGATGTTATATGATGCCATCTATTATAAAAGATAAAATTGAAGATTTGAATAATCTTTGTGCAACATACGATGTAAAAAGCCTTTATGTTTACGGCTCAGCCTGTACAGCGGACTTTCGTGAAGATAGCGATATTGATATTTTAATATCTTTTAAGGATATTTCCATTGAAAAGTATACTGATAATTATTTTGAGCTCCATTATAAACTACAGGAGCTGTTTGGTAGAAAGATAGATTTGATTACTGAAAACGCTCTTTCAAATCCTTATTTTATAGCAAGTATAGAAGAAACCAAGCAGCTATTATATGCAGCGTGAAGTTCTGAAATACTTATTCGATATGAAAGAGGCCATTGACTCTATCTATGAATATATAGGCGAAACGAAGGATTTTAAGTCCTATGTTTCTAACAAATTGGTAAGACGTGCAGTCGAGCGGGAGCTTGAAATTATTGGGGAAGCAACTAATAGGATTTTACGGATTGATGCTGCTATTGAGATTTCCAATTCAAGGAGAATAGTCGACCTAAGAAATTGGGTTATTCACGGATATGACAAAGTTGATGACACCATTATTTGGGGTATACTATCTAAAGATATTCCGCAACTTCGTAATCAGGTGGAGAAATTAATCAACTGGGAATAACAAGTTCTTGGAATTTTATAAATTAAAAGCGAACCCAAAACGCCTATTTCTATTAGATGGTTCTGGGGCTTTGGTCTCCGCCTTCTTTTTAGGATTAGTTTTGCCTTCCTTCGGACCGCTCTGCGGTATGCCAAAAAATGTCCTGTATCTGCTGAGCGTCATAGCCTGTATTTTCGCGTTGTATTCGTTCGCCTGTTATTTTTTTCTGAGACGTAATAGAAAGCCTTTTCTGCGTGGTATTGCCTTGGCCAATCTGTCGTATTGCTTTTTGACCATCGCACTTTTATGTCGGTATTCCCAAAGTCTGACTATCTTCGGTTGGACGTATTTTGGCCTGGAGCTCTTTATAATCGGTATCTTAATACGCTTCGAATTAAAATACGCATCCGTAAGATAGCATTGACCATGAAAAAAATTGGATTGATAGGAGGAATGAGCTGGGAGTCGTCTGTGGTATATTATCAGATCATCAACGAAAGCATACGGGAACATTTAGGAGGCTTTCACTCCGCAAGGTGTATTATGGAGTCCGTTGATTTCGCCGAAATCGAACAGCTACAGCATCAAAACGACTGGAGTGCACTGGACGGTATCATGGTAAACGCCGCGCGGAACCTTGAAAATGCCGGTGCAGAGCTGATTCTGCTCTGTACGAATACGATGCATTTGTGTAGTGCCGCGATAATCGATGGAATTTCAGTTCCGTTTATACATATTGCCCAGTCCACTGGAATGAAAATACAATCCCAAGGTATTCGGAAAGTACTTTTGCTCGGCACGAAATTTACAATGGAGAAGCCCTTTTTCAAAAATATTCTAAAAACCGATTTTGAGCTTGAGGTATTGGTGCCCAATGAAAAGGATAGGGAAACGGTACACGACATCATCTATAAAGAACTGGTGCATGGCAAACTGAATATATCATCAAAGACAACATATCAGCACATCATCAATAAAGCTATCTCAAGTGGGGCGCAAGGAGTTATTTTGGGCTGTACCGAAATTCCACTATTGATCAACGCAAGCGATGTGGGTATCCCGGTATTCGATACCACTCGAATTCATGCCGAGCAGGCCGTTGAATTTGCCCTACGGCTTTCATAAACCAAAAAAATGTTATTTTAGGCCCATGGATATTAAAAAAATACTCGGATTAGTACTTACCTTATTGGGTATAGGAGGATTAATTTATGCGGCCGTTTTATATGTAAATGGTTCAGGTGACTTTAAGGTACTTGCCGTTTATGGCATTTTAGGCGCTATTTTCTTCTTCTCCGGGATGGGCTTGATACGGCGTACCGGTAATCCGAACCACTAACGGGCATCCCTACTTTTCTGGCGCGTCGTCGGTGTTGCTGCCTTCTGTATTTGCGGGAAATTCTTCCGGGCCATAAAAGGGTAGGAGTTTGTTTTCGTCAGCGAAACGGCCGCCCAAATCGGCATCGGTCGGTGTCTTGATCAGCACCATATTCCATTTGCCCTCTACACCGATATACAATTCACCGATTGTATTGTTCAAATCAATTTCATCGATGCAGTCTTCGATGACGTCAACGATATCCTTGCGATAGTGCGCTTTGATTTCATCTATATTTCTGATTTTTAATAGCACTAGAAGTTTATCATCTAATTTTTTAGTAAAATAGCCGATGTTTTCGGTATCCAATCCACTTACAATATCAAATTCGATACAACTTTTTAAGGCAAAGGAAAGTGAATCCCTTTCCCGATGAAGCAGTGTGGTCCGTTTTTCCATATCCTCCTTCAACAGTACCTTTCGGGAATCACCATCCGCCTCGAAAAGTTCTTCTCCGTTGGAGCGGAGGTATACCCCATACAACGATAAACTCATCACTATGGTAAAGAGCACGGTGATTACGAGACATCCACAGCCTTGCCAAATTGGTCGTTTAGCAGGATTGTTCCTGTTTTCTACTTCCAGGCTATGACGCATGTCAGGTGTGAACTGCGAATAGGCATAGCTTTTTCTGCAATGTGAACATTCGGCAACGTGTTTTTTGAACAAGGGGATAATCGGAATCCAGAAAAAATGAAAGTAGTTGCCAAATGTGGACACGGTGAAGGAATCTCTTGTACTACAATGGGGACAGGTCGTTCTGTTTAAACGTCGCTCCTTTATTTTTGCCGCACGTGTACCGAAGAAAAAAATCATAATAGGGTCTGTATTTTACGAAATTAAGTAAGCTGAATAAAAGATAACGTTTTTGGGGATAATTCCTTTTCAAAGGGAAACCTTATTCCGTATGCCTCACGATACTTCTGATCTCCTTTATGAGAATGGGGTCTTGGTAGTGCACTATAGTCGCTTCCTCGCCTAGTTTCAACATTTTAAATCGCTCGGCACTCAAAGTAATACACACCTTATAAAGTTCGCCTTCTTGAAGTGATACTACGAGATTTTGGGTGCTTTGAGTCTCAATTTCGATATAAGCGACCTTTACATCGCCCTGAAGTGACGTTTGAATGTTAAAGCCCGTAGTTACGGCCCATCTTCTGGAACCATCAGGCAACCATTCGCAAGGGGCACGACCTGTTTGGTAGCTTCCCAGAAATTCAATGTCAATTATTTCTGCGTTATCAAAGGGATTAAAACAAATGTGGGACAAACAAATCAGTAAGGTTGTTATGGGCAATGACATAAGGCCTTCTTTCCTTCAAAAATACGACTAAGGGACACTATATGTTACCCTATTTTCCGGGGTTTTTCGATCCCGCTGATAGAAATGCCGTAAACTGTTTTGTTAAAAATAGGTAACTTCGTAGACAGTAAATCAACTTACCATCCGCAAGCATTACTTCAAAAAAGGACTGAAAATAATCGGGAAAACGGTATTGTATTTTCTCGGCTTTCTAGTGCTCTATTTGGTTATTGGTTTCGGCCTATCAAAGATAACCGTACATCATGAACCGGATGCTGCCGAAGAAATAGCCATTTATATTCTAACCAACGGAGTGCATACCGATATTGTAATGCCTGTTAAAACAGATGATATCGATTGGAGCAAAAAGATACCGTATCGGCACACCAAAACCGCCGATAACAGTCATAACTACATTGCTATGGGTTGGGGAGATAAGGGCTTTTACCTGCAAACCCCTACCTGGGCCGAGCTAAAGTTTTCCGTAGCCTTTAAAGCGGCGACGGGCTTGAGTACCACTGCTATGCATACAACCTACTATCGGACGATGACGGAAAGCGAAAGCTGCAAAAGAATCATGATCAGTAGGGCACAATACCAAAAGTTGGTATGGCATATTTCGGATAGTTTTCAAAAGACCGCGAACGGCCAGTTCATCAATATCCAAACCGACGCGAACTATGGCCATACGGATGCCTTTTACGAAGCTAAAGGCAGTTACAGTATGTTGACTACTTGCAATACATGGGCAAACAATACTCTGAAAGCAATCGGTGCAAAAGCTTGTTTATGGACGGCTTTCGATTCGGCAATTTTCGAGAAGTACAAATGACGATGAAAAAACTCAAAATTTTGATTATCAATGGCCATCCCGATAAGGAAAGTTTTAATTGGGCATTGGCCAAGGCCTACAAAGAGGGAGCGCTGTCGTCTGGGGCCGAAGTCAGAGAAATTCGTATCGCAGAACTCGACTTTGATGTAAACCTTCAATTCGGGTATCGAAAACGCACTGAATTGGAACCCGATTTGATCGACGCCCAAGAAAATATCAAATGGGCCAATCACTTGGTATGGATTTATCCTATTTGGTGGGGTTCGGTTCCGGCTATCATGAAAGGATTTCTAGACCGGGTATTGCTGCCTGGCTTTGCTTTCAATAAAAGAGAGGGATCTGTCTGGTGGGATAAACATCTTAGTGGTAAAACTGCACGAATCATCTGCACTATGGATCAGCCTACATGGTATTATCGTTTCATTAACCAAAGCCCAAGTCATTTCGCGATGAAAAAACTTACACTCCAATTTGCGGGGATCAAAAAGGTAGGCATAACCGCTATAGGCCCCCTTAGGTTGTCGACTTTGCAATTTCGAGAGAAATGGTTAAAAAAAGTAAAACGAATAGGGGTTAAAGGTAAATAACTATCTTTAGGATAACCGGTGCAATAAACGCTATTCCATATGAAAAGATATTTTATTTTATTTCTTCTTCTAATTATCGTTGGGTACTCGAACGCCCAAACCGAAGTTGCCACAGATGCCCAGTCCCCAAAACAATTCGGCATTACGCGTGTCGAGGCCGATTCTATTTTCGATAAGGTAAAAAAGTTGCCCAAAGAATCGCAGATAGCCATTGCCCTAATTAAAAACGGGGAGACGCGCTTTTATGGCATCCACCGAAAGAATGATTCCATTTTTAGTATCGATAATCATGAAAAGGTCTTCGAAATCGGTTCTATTTCAAAAGTATTTACGTCCACCATGCTAGCCCAATTCGTACTGGAAGATAAAGTGAAGTTGACCGACGCTATCAACGACTACTTGCCGATTTCGTTTAAGGATGACCAACGGGTTACTTTTCAAAGCTTGGCGAACCACACTTCCGGTCTTCCTAGGTTACCGACCAATTTGGTGTTGGACTTTATCCATCGCAACAACCCCTATGCGGAATACGACGAGATAAAATTAAAAACATATTTAAAGGATACGATGAATCTGGCCGAAGGTATTGCACCAGGACAGTTCGAATATTCGAATCTTGGGGCTGGATTATTGGGGTACACCCTGTCCCAAATCGAAAAAACGGACTACCAGACCCTACTTCAAAATAGGATAACGAACAAATATGGAATGGAGCATACTACGGCCGATCGGTCCGAGGTAGGTGCGTTGTTGGTACCCGGAAGAAATGGCGGTACCATCGTTCCTAATTGGGATTTGGCCATTCTAGTCGGTGCAGGGGGTATCGTTTCGAGTACGGAGGATCTGACCAAATTTGCGCTGGCGCAATTCGACTCGGCCAACGCCGAAATGGTATTGACCCGAACTAAGACGGCCGATATGAAGGAGGATACCGGCGTAGGCCTTGGCTGGTTTATATATAAGACCGATACTGGTCAAACATTGCATACGCACGACGGCGGAACTGGAGGTTATACCGCTTCGATGATCATTGATTGTGAAAACAAGAATGGGGTAATCGTATTGTCCAATGTTTCAGCTTTAGGCCTGGGAACCGATAAGATCAATAAATTATCGGGATCCCTACTCCGTACTTTAGGGGATTACAAATAGCGGCCAATTGAAAATACAGCACAGTACCTCGAAAGATATCGATAGTATTTTTAGATTGTATAGGATCGCAACCGAATACCAGCGGCTAAAATTTGCGGATAATGTTTGGCCTGACTTTGAACGGGAGTTGGTTCAAAAAGAAATTAAAGAGCAAAGGCAGTTCAAATTAACGATTGAAGGGAAAATAGCCTGTATCTGGGCCATTACCTATAACGACCCCGAAATTTGGGGAGAAAAGGACAATATGCCTTCCATTTATGTTCACCGTATCGCAGTTGATCCGGATTTTAGAGGGAATAATCTTATTGCCGACCTTGTTGAATGGGCAAAGTCCTATGCAACGTCAAAAGGGAAACAATACATACGTCTCGACACCTGTGGCAACAATATCAAATTGATAAGGCATTATACCAAAGCGGGATTTGAGTTCTTAGGGATGCAAAAGCTTCAGAAAGTGAATACTCTGCCCAGTCATTACCATAACGCCGATGTTTGTTATTTTGAGATGAAACTGTCGTAGCTTGATCTTCGTGTATTTTAGATATTCTATAACGGAGAGGTAGGTCGTTGGTCCGGCATAAAAAATCTGTTGAAGGTTATGATTGCCTATAATTCTAACAGTATCCAGTAGTGTTGAACGGGTTCATTTTGGTTATATTTGCCTGAATACCAATTCTTAAAATGGAGACTTACGCACAGGCACTTCTTTATGCCATTCCTTTTTTTATGGTGCTTTTGGCCATCGAAATCTGCTATGGGTATTTCGTTAAAAATCAAAAACATAAGGTATTGGATAGCGTCTCGAGCATTAGTTCGGGTTTTACCAATATTATCAAAGATTCCCTTGGTTTAGGGTTAGTGCTCGTATCCTATCCCTATTTGGTTGAGCATCTGGCAATAATGGAAATTAAGGCCACCTGGCTGGTCTGGTTGATCGCGTTTTTTGCTCTTGATTTTGCAGGTTATTGGAACCATAGACTCAGTCACAAAGTAAATTTTTTCTGGAACCAGCATGTCATTCATCACAGTAGCGAGGAATTTAATCTAGCTTGTGCACTGCGCCAGTCCATCTCGAATCTTATTGGGTACTTTCCGTTGTTCTTGTTGCCAGCCGCAATACTTGGAGTTCCCTATAAGGTCATTGCCATTTTAGGCCCCATCCACCTTTTTGGTCAGTTTTGGTACCATACGCAGCACATTGGCAAGATGGGGTGGTTGGAATATGTCATCATTACCCCATCACAACATCGGGTACATCATGCCATCAACCCGGAATATATCGATAAAAACTTGGGTCAGATTCTTTGTATATGGGATCGTTGGTTCGGAACTTTTCAGGAAGAACTGGATGATGTTCCGCCTCAATATGGCGTTTTGAAACCGGCTGCTACGTGGAATCCGGTACTCATCAATTTTCAACATCTTTGGCGTTTGATTAAAGATGCCTGGCGTACGCAAAGCTACTGGGATAAATTACGGATTTGGTTCATGCCAACGGGTTGGCGTCCGGCAGACGTAAAGGCTGCATATCCAATCCGGATAATAACGAATGTTTACGAATTCGACCGTTACGAAACCCCGGCCAGTAAGACGCTCAAAGGCTACTCTATATTTCAGATGCTTTTCAGTCTGTTGCTCTTGCTCTTCATGTTCTTCAATTATTCAAAAATCGGGCTATCCGGGCTGCTGCTTTGCGGTGCCTTTATCTTCATAGGAATTTATGGCTATACTACCTTAATGGACCGAAGCAATTATGCCGTATGGATTGAATTGGCTCGAGGTGTGCTTGGTCTGGCGCTTATTGGTTTTACCGGCGACTGGTTTGGAATAAACGAATATTTCTTTTTTGGAAGTGGTCTGGTCGCATTGTATTTTCTCATCACTATTTTCGGCGGATTCTTTTTTACTTATTTCGAGAAGGAATACACAATGCAAAAGAGCAAAGTGTAACCGGCCAAGAATCCAGAAATAGGTTCAGCGCGTACATATTGTCGAAATGTTGGTAGTTGGTCGAAAAAATTCGATTCAAACTCAATTTTGAACGTTGTCTTTTTCCAAACCATTTGCGAAACAGATGACAAGAAAAGAACAGTTACAGTCGTGCAAAATATGCCAACATCAAAAGAAAGATTTGAATCGGGGAATCATTTGCGGGCTCACCGATAATTTGGCCGACTTTGAAGAACGTTGCGAAACCTTCATTGAAAATCCGAAGCTTAAGAAGCGTACGGAAGAAGATGCCATCTTAAGTTCCGTAGATAGTAAAGTGGCTAGTCAGGGCCAACGATTCGCCAATTACCTTATCGACCAGATTTTTGTAATCGGTCTCGGCTTGTTGTTTGGTTTGATGATAGGCATTTTGGCCGAATTCATAGACCCTGTGTTTCTGTCCTTTCTTTATGAGGATAACCGACTGATAGAATGGTTGTTGGGCAGTGTTCTTGCGATAATTTATTATTCTTTTTTTGAAGGGGTTACCGGTCGTTCTATCGGTAAGTTTTTCACGAAGACCAAGGTGGTGACCGAAGATGGCGATCGACCTAATTTTTCGGTTGTCCTCACTCGATCACTTTGTCGTTGTATTCCGTTCAACGCATTTTCATTTTTGGCGAACGACGGGGTGGGCTGGCATGATAAATTTTCGGGCACCCGTGTAATCGAAATTGATTAACTTCAAATTTCATACAGTATCCATTTAGGATTACCATAAACGATTGTGACCTTCTCCAGCACGGATGGCTTTAAAACCATCGGTAGTGAACCATTTAAATCGAAAATCCTTTGCTATGAACAAATTGATTGCAATACTGTGTTTTACAGGGATGTGCCTTTTTTCAGTCAACGCACAAAAGGATATCTTCCCAAACCTAATAGGTACGCATCAGTTCGGGGTACAATTTATCTATGATGGATATGGAACCGCTGAAATAACCGAAAAAGATGGCGTGCTTTACATCAAAGGGGAACAGTACTCCGATGACAAGGAAGAATATCTCCTGATGGAAGGCACGATTACCATTATCGATAGCCGAAATTTCAACTTTAAAGGGCGTCTTAAACTGTTTACCGAAGGTTGCTGTGGTCTGCTGGATAGGCAGGTATCCTATACATTTAGAAAAACCGGTAACCGAAAGTATTGGCGGTTAAAAGAGCGAAATGACCTCTGCGATCAATATACCTGTGCGTATTACCTCGATATTTTTGAATAAAGCAGATTGTAACACTCGCTGCCTTGTGCCCTTTTAAAAGCGTCCGATATGCTTGCAGAATAGGGATAGCTTGTTAAGTTTGTAGTATAAACTATAGCTATGAGACCCTATATTCTCGCCGAAACCAACTGGGAGGCCTTAAAAGACGCCTCATTTGATTTAGCAGTACTACCCTGGGGCGCTACCGAGGCGCACAACTATCACTTACCATATGCGACCGATAATATCGAGGCAGATGCGTTTGCGGCGGAAGCCGCACGAGTGGCTTGGGAAAGAGGAGGGAAAGTCGTTGTGTTACCTACCATACCTTTCGGGGTAAATACAGGACAGCGGGATATCTATTTGGATATCAACCTGAATCCCAGTACGCAATTCGCGATCCTGTCGGATGTTGTTGAAGTACTGAACCGACAGGGAATCAAAAAACTGCTGGTCTTTAATAGTCACGGTGGTAATAACTTTAAACCGCTCATTCGGGAGTTGGGGTTGAAATTCCCGGAGATGTTCATCTGCCTTTCCATATGGACGGAAGTGGTCGACAAATATGCCTATTTTGAAGAAAAAGGCGATCATGCCGATGAAATGGAGACGAGTATCATACAATTTCTAAGACCCGATCTGGTTTTACCCAAGGAAAAGTGGGGCGATGGAAAAGACAAAAAATATAAGATAAAAGCTTTTTCCGACGGTTGGATGTGGGCGGAACGCCAATGGTCTAAAATAAGTGAGGATACAGGTGTGGGCAATCCACATAAGGCAACAAAGGAAAAAGGAGAACGTTTTTTCAAGGATGTCACCGAAAAAATGGGAGCGCTTTTTTATGACCTCAGTCAGGCCGATCTGAACGATCTATACGAGTAACACGATGCTAGCGCAGCGATTTCGCAAGTTTTACATAAGCCGTCATCGCTTCTTTTCTGCTTAGATTTTTAGCCTGTATCAAAGCGTTGGCCTTAAAAGCGTTGATCAAAGGGGTTTTACTGCCTGGGTGATTTTTGTTCTCATTGGCGATTTTATAGAACGCATAAAGTTTCAGCTTGACATCGGCCGGTAATTGACCTTCGTAATTGTTCACGAATTGCACCGCTTCGCTAAAGTTTTTATATAATTTCTCGTTCTTCATTTTTTTCTAGTACTGCTGCGATGCAGGTCTTGGCTCCTTTAACGGTTTGGTTAAGCTGTACAGCTATACCACAGTCTAAAGGTAGGAAAAGATCTATTCGCGAACCGAATTTTATAAAACCGGCATCTTCACCCTGCTGCACACTTTCACCAACTTCCGCATAATTGACAATTCGCCTTGCCATTGCCCCCGCGATCTGACGATACAGAATATCGCCGAACATCGGGGTGTGGATAACGACCGTCGTACGCTCATTATCGGTACTAGATTTCGGATGCCAAGCAACCAAGTATTTTCCGGGATGGTATTTCGAATATTTTACTTCACCACTAGCGGGATAGCGTGTTACGTGCACATTGATGGGCGACATGAAAATGGAGACCTGTATGCGCTTATCGTTAAAGTATTCGGTTTCTTCCACTTCCTCTATAACGACCACCTTACCATCGGCAGGGGCGATAATTTCGCTAAAACTCTTTATAGGAATCCGTTTCGGATTTCTAAAAAACTGCAGCACCGCAACTAAAAGCAAAAGGGCTACTATTTGGATGGCGATTCGCAACCCTGGGTAAGGAACGAAAAATTGCGCAAGTAAAATTGCCGCTACCACCAAGATAAAAGTAATCACAATTATTTTTTGTCCTTCTCTATGAAACATTCGTAAATAAATTTAATATTAGGTACGCGAACGGAGCCGCAAATACCAAACTGTCTAAACGGTCTAACATGCCTCCGTGTCCGGGAAGCAAGGCGCCACTGTCCTTTACTCCAGCGACCCTTTTTAATTTCGATTCGACCAGGTCACCCAGATTACCAGCGATTACGATAACGGCCGCCAACGTCATCCATTGGCCCACATTTACTATAGGCTCGTATTTCGCCATAAAATAAGCGGCTCCTAAGGTAAAAGCAAGTCCGCCAATGGCACCTTCGATCGTTTTTTTAGGGGAAACCGAGGGAAACAGTTTGGTACGGCCAAGGCTCCTCCCGACGAGGTAGGCAAACGAGTCATTTACCCAAATCAGTATAAAAATACCCATTATCAACAACTTTGCGAACTCATCGTTCTTGTAGGGTATCATCGTTAAAAAGATACATCCACCACCGATATAGAAAAGCCCTACTACGAATTTTTGAAAGGTATTAAACGTGGTTCCTTTTTTACTAAAGAGAAAATAGAGTAGTGCCAAGTCTACCGCGATAGTAATTCCCAAAAGTATATTAATAGGTATGGTGTTTACCTCCTTCACTAGATAAATGAAAATCCACCATAGAATCAAATAGGCAATGAAAATATAATAGCCTCGAAGACCGACCATGCGTTTGTATTCATAGATACAGGCTAGGCCGAATATCATCAGCAGAAAATCAAAAGCATCCGAGTTAAGGAAAATAGCGGAAAGTAAGAGAATTATAAATACGGCCCCAGTAAGTGCTCGCCTTAAGATTTCCTTCATATTATAGGTCTTCCAAAAGCAAAAGATACAAATTTTTGGAACTGCTGCCATAAGTCAGAAAATCATCCGAATTTTCTTCGTTGGCCTGAAAGTGTTTGAGGGTCGTGATATTTGCGGGTATACTGTGCCCGTATTTTTTCTTTATTTTCTTCAGACCCTCCCCAATCGATTCTACCAATTGGCTTGTGGTCGCGAATACGATCACGTTGCTAGGCAGTTCATTGAGCTTGCGTTCCATCAATTGATTCGAGCACACAAGAATAGATCCGTTTTGGGCGATCAAATGTTCGCAAGTAGTAAAGAAAACCTCACTTTGCTTGTGCTTATCGGTAAAGGTGAGGTGATCGGCGGAAAATTTTTTTTCTAGTTTGGGGTCCATTGCAAAAAAGGGAATCCGTTCCCAGCCGTTTTCTGCAATTACATTTTTCAATGCTTCGGAAACCTCTTTAAAAGAATCGCAGTACAGAAATTTACCGCCATTTTTCCTGAAGTGGATAGTAAACTTTTCGTCTACAGGTATATTCAAGTCAGGCATATGTTGCCCACGGGTTTCCGATGTTTCCTTGGAAACCTTTTTTTTGCCACCTCCGAATAATTTGTCCAACAGCCCCATGTAATCTTATTGTGTACACACCAAGGTGCATCAATACTAGAAAAACGTTAATTCCTAAATTTTATTTTGCTTGTCCTCTTTGTCGCTCGGCGAAACAGTCTCTTTAACGGGAACCTCTTCGGTATCCGGGGTAATCATTCCTTCGGCCGCTTGTTTTACAGCGTCGTCCTTGCCTTCGAAGGGTCTTTTACCGAATATCTTTTCGAGGTCTTCCTTAAAAATCACCTCTTTTTCCAAAAGGCGCTCCGCCAAAACGGTAAGCTTATCCTTGTTATCTTCCAATACTTTAATGGCACGTACATACTGTTCCTCGATTAATTTTGATATTTCCATATCGATCGTATGTGCGGTATCTTCCGAATAAGGTTTGGAAAAGCCATAATCGTTCTGACCTGACGAATCATAATAGGTGAGATTTCCGATTTTATCATTAAGGCCATAAACGGTAACCATGGCACGTGCCTGTTTGGTTACTTTCTCTAAATCGCTCAATGCTCCGGTCGAAATCTTATTGAAAATCACTTTTTCGGCGGCCCTGCCGCCCAAAGTGGCACACATTTCATCCTTCATCTGCTCCGGACGCACGATCAAACGCTCTTCGGGAAGGTACCAAGCTGCCCCTAAAGATTGTCCCCTAGGCACGATGGTGACCTTTACCAACGGAGCGGCATGTTCCAACATCCAACTTACGGTGGCATGACCAGCTTCGTGATATGCAATGGTCTTCTTCTCGCCGGGCGTAATTATCTTGTTCTTCTTTTCCAATCCGCCGACGATTCGGTCAACAGCATCCAGGAAATCCTGTTTATTGACCGCCTTTTTCTCTTTACGGGCGGCAATCAAGGCCGCCTCGTTACAAACGTTCGCGATATCGGCACCGGAAAATCCTGGGGTTTGTCTGGCTAGGAAATCCAAATCCAGAGCCTCGGAAGTTTTAATCGGTCTAAGGTGAACCTCGAAAATCTCTTTTCGTTCACGAATATCGGGAAGGTCTACATAAATCTGCCTATCGAACCTACCCGCACGCATGAGTGCCTTGTCAAGCACATCTGCGCGGTTGGTAGCGGCCAATACAATAACGTTTGTATTCGTGCCGAAACCATCCATTTCGGTAAGCAACTGGTTCAATGTATTTTCACGCTCGTCATTAGACCCCGTAAAATTATTCTTTCCCCTTGCACGACCGATAGCATCTATCTCATCGATAAAAATAATCGCGGGAGATTTGTCTTTGGCCTGTTTAAAAAGGTCACGAACCCTAGAGGCTCCGACCCCTACGAACATTTCGACAAAATCGGAACCCGATAAAGAAAAGAAAGGCACTTTGGCTTCCCCTGCAACAGCCTTTGCCAAAAGTGTCTTACCCGTTCCTGGAGGGCCTACAAGCAGTGCACCCTTCGGTATTTTACCACCCAGAGAGGTATATTTATCGGGAAATTTAAGGAATTCTACAATTTCCTCGACTTCTTCTTTTGCACCTTCCAAACCGGCCACATCCTTAAAGGAAGTGCGGGTGTCGGTCTTTTCATCAAAGAGCTTTGCCTTCGATTTACCAATATTGAAAATCTGACCTCCGGCGCCACCGCCACCGCCACCTGACATTCGGCGCATGAGGTAGATCCAAATACCGATAATCAAAACAAAAGGCAAAATGGTGACAATTAGGTTACCAAGCACATCTGACTCTTGGTCGTTGTCTACGATCGTATCCAGATTATTCTCTTTCTTAATCGTCTTTATCTCGTTCTCAAAGTTCTGAAGGTCACCGTAGTTCACAAGATACTGGGGTACCTTTGCCGAGTTGATCGAAAAGGGCTTTTCGGATACGTCTTTATGCACATCTTTATTCAACGCTTCGTCGGTAAGGAAAACCTTTGCCTGTCTGGCGTTGGTAATGATCAATATCTCCTTAACATCACCATTTCTAAGGTATTCCTGGAGTTCCGAAGTGGTCGTTTTCTTGGTATTTGCGAAATTATCGCTATTCAGGAACTGAAATCCGAGTATCAAAACGATGATAAGACCATAGATCCACCATGAACTAAACTTCGGTTTTTTACCAGTATTGTTATTTTCTTTTGCCATTATTTTGTTTTTTCCCCGAAATTGCCATCTGGCAATCGGGTATATTTTAGGGACTATTGATTTACACTACTTTCTACAAGGGTTACCTTGGCATCTCCCCAAAGACCCTCAATGTCGTAAAATTCCCTAATTTGTTTTTGAAATACATGAACTACTACGTTAACATAGTCCATAAGAACCCACTCTGCGTTATCTTCACCTTCTACGTGCCAAGGTTTGTCTTTGATGGCCTTACTCACTGTTTTCTGAACGGATCCTACTATTGCTTTAACGTGGGTGTTTGAAGTTCCGTTACAAATTATAAAGTACTCACATACAGTATTTTCGATGTCTCGTAAATCAAGGAGATTGATATTTTGGCCCTTTACATCTTCTATGCCCTCCAAAATCAACGCAATTAGCTCATCAGCGCCCGCTTTCTTTTTTTGCATCCAAGAAATTTAATTTTTACAAAGTTATTATTTTTTGTTCTTTTAGCAGTACCTTTTCCTTAATACCTTACTAAAGATCAATCCAGCTCACCGTATGCAAATAGTCAAACTTGGTGCCATAGATTCTACTAACGCTTATTTGAAAAGAACATTGCAAGTTCGGCAACTAGAAGATTTTACGGTAGCAGTGGCCGAAGAGCAGACTTCGGGCAGGGGACAACAGGGAACATCATGGGTTTCAGAACCTGGTAAAAACCTGATTTTTAGTGTTTTTAAGAAGTTTAATGGTTTTCATGCAAGCCGACATTTTTACTTGAACTTTATTGTTTCCCTATCGATTTACAGCACACTGAAAACTCTAGATATCCCTAATCTTCATATCAAATGGCCTAACGACATTCTGTCAGGAAATTACAAAATCTGCGGTATCTTGATCGAAACGATTTTGGCAGGCCAAATGCTAAAGAGTGCGGTTATAGGTGTAGGGCTGAATTTAAACCAAACTCGATTTCCAGAACTGCCAAACGCCACATCATTGAAATTATTGGCAGGGAAGTCTTTCGATAGGGACGAGGTATTGCAAATGATTATCGAAAATTTAAAGTCTAGCTTTCAGTTTACCGGGGATTCGGAATTAGAAATGCTTCGGGAAGAGTATGCAGCTAAACTTTTTATGAAAGATTGCCGTGCGGCCTTTCAAATATTGGAAGGACAAGAAGTAGAGGGGTTTATTAGGGGTGTCTCGGAAGGTGGAAAACTACTCGTCGAGTTTGACAACCAAGCAGTTCGCGAATTTGACCTCAAAGAACTAAAATTGTTATATTGATATGGACTTGTAAGTCGGCTAATCCGAGACCCTGATTCAAAAAGGCCAATGACTTAGTAAAAAATAAACTAAACGTTGTCCAGATTTTCCGATAAGGTACCCATAAAATTGGTAATCGGATTTTTGATCATCATGGCCATCATCGCATTGAATTCCCCCGTAAAACTTAAGATGACTTCACTCTTTGCTGCTTCAATTTCGAGGATGTCGGCAATAAGGGTAAATGGCAGCTTTTCGCTGGCGGCTCCCAAAACGATTTGGCTATGGGGTGTTTCCGCTTTGCGCTCCAAAACGATTTCTGGCATTCCTTTCAACTGAAATAAAAATCGATTTTCGTTCAACAATTCGAATTTTGCGATCGAATCCGGCATCAACTGCTCGAAATTTTTCAAATCGCTTAAAAATTCAAATACGGTGGCTTGACTTTTCGCCACAACTTTCTTGGGTGTTTCTATATGCATAATATCCTATTTATTCCATTCTGACGGACTATTTCGCCATTCCCTTAGTGTATGCAATTGCGCTTCCCTTACATAGTCGGTCTCGGAAGCTAGTTCGATTAAGTGTTCGTAGTTGCCCAAAGTGTGCAAATCGATACCCGATTCCTTAAAATTTTCCTCGGCTACCGGAAATCCATAGGAGAAAATGGCAAGCATACCCTTGACGCTGGCTCCGGAATCCTTTAGTGCCCGTACAGCATTCAGGCTGCTTTTTCCCGTACTGATCAGGTCTTCGATAACGACTACTGTCTGATTTTTCTCAAGAACCCCCTCGATCTGATTCTGGCGCCCGTGCGATTTTGGTTCCGGTCGCACATAAATAAAGGGTAGCCCCAAATAATCGGCAACCAAGGCCCCAATTCCTATGGCCCCTGTGGCAACTCCCGCTATAATGTCCGGTTTGCCGTAAAGCGACTCCACTTGCTTGGCAAGCTCTTCCCTTACATAATTTCGTATGGTCGGGTAGGAAAGTATGATCCGGTTATCGCAATATATGGGGGATTTCCACCCGGACGCCCATGTAAACGGATTTTCAGGTTTCAATTTTATTGCATTAATTTGCAGCAGGAGTTCCGCTGTTTTTTTAGCCGTATTCTTGTCTAAAATCATTCCGCAAATGTATAAAGTTTTTGTCAATGAACGCCCGTTGATTTTAACAAATAATATCACCGAGACGAAAGAGAGCAATTGCTTTCTTCTTAATGAAAAAGCCATTAACGACGCCATTGAGGCCTTGGTGAAAAAGAAGCTTAAAAAGGCCTACATCTACCATCCCAACGCCGAGGAAATCCTAAAAAAATTCACCGATAAGATTGCGCTTGAAGTGGCGGCAGGTGGCGTGGTTACCAATAAAGAAGGTAAGGTGCTCTTCATCTACCGTAACGACAAGTGGGACATCCCCAAAGGGAAATTGGACAAGGGCGAGACCATTGAGGAATGTGCCCTACGGGAAGTCGAAGAAGAAACCGGAGTAACCGGACTAAAAATCGAGAACTACCTGCGTACGACCTACCATGTTTTCAAACGAAAAGGTAAATATAAGCTGAAGGAAGTACATTGGTACGCCATGAAAACCAATTTCAAAGGTAAGTTGAAGCCTGAAAAAAGTGAGGGTATCGAAAAAGTTAAATGGAAAGGACCCAAAAAAATCATTAAGGCCTTAGAAAATTCCTATACCAATATCAAATTACTGTTTGAGGGAGATTGATTTTTTCCTAAATACCGAAGACCGCTAGGCTAATTTTAGAGTAGGGATACAAAGTGGAAACTGCGAAACTGTAATGTTGATTTAATTCGGTAAACCGATTTACAAAGTCCATTTATTTGAGAACGCGATATACCGGATACTGTAAATGCGCTTTTTCGTAATGGTCACTTTTTTTGTAAAGCCAGTCTAATTGGGCATACCCATTTTGAGCAAAGACAGAATCCGTCGTTTTTTTGAGTAAAAAGGAATCCCGTAGTCCTATATTTTCTTTAAGCATTCGAGCCGCCTCATCCTCAAAAACATAGGGAGAGAAGTGTTCTTTCTGCTGTAAGATCGGATCAAAGAAATTCCAATTAAAAAAAGAATCGGTGGCAGCTGGTTCGAGCGTTTCGATAATGTAGCGAATACCATTCTGTCGCACTGGAATAACGTAATCACCTTCGCTGAAGTTCACTTTTTCATCTTGAGCCGTTACCTTGGTTTCATAATGTGGATAGTGGCCTTCATAAGGAATATTACGTGTTTTGTAATCCGCTATGCGGTAGCTTTCAACCTGTAACGTAGTATCCCGTTCCAAAATTTCAAAATCGATGTTGTTCTGTTGCATGCGCTCCATTACATCATCATAGCCTTTTCTTACGATATAATATTCGGGAACGCGAACCGAGTCGCTCGGAATCATATAGTTGGTATATTCAACCGGCTTGGTGAACGGTCTCGTTCGATCGTATTTGATACGTGGTCGTCCGGTAACCTCACTGATGAGCGTATCGGCTTCATAACCTTTGAAGTTAAGCGTGCTGCTTCGCGTCGTGTCGATTTCCCACTGAATGGGGTAGTGCGTTAGTGTGTTCGAAAACTCGAATGCCTTTTGTCGCAAACTCCTTAGTTTTTCGCCCTCTTTTTCGGCAATCATCAGCATCTGTTTCATCAACTCATAGGTGCCCTGTACTCTTTGCTCATAGGGTTTTAGCATATGGGTCTCTACCATCATACCCAGGGTGTTCCAAAGGGTTGTATATCCTGTAGAGTATCTGGGATGGTCTATAAATTGCGAAAAACCGCTTTCCGGCAGGGCATTGTATACGTTTACATAGGGTGTAATATCCCAATTTTCGGACGACAAGGCGTTTTCGAGCTGAGGCATGATGTTGGTGTGCAGATAATTGCCGAGGTCGCCGCCCAATTTATCGTGTTGGGTGAATAAATGGGTGAGCGTGTACTGGTAGTCGGCACCATTGCTGACGTGATTGTCAATGAAAATATCGGGTTTTACAAGATGATATATTTCCGAAAAACTTCGTGCGTTCTTGGTGTCGGCCTTGATAAAGTCTCTGTTGAGGTCGTAATTTTTGTCATTCCCTCGAAAACCATAGGAAGCAGGACCGTTCTGGTTCGCCCTGGTGGCTGTATTTCTGTTGAGCGAGCCACCTATGTTATAGATGGGTATAGCTACCAAGACCGTATTTTTTGGCGGTGGTAATTTACCCACTGCCAAATCCCTAAAAAGCATCATTGTAGCATCTATACCGTCGCTTTCGCCCGGGTGAATACCATTGTTAACAAGTATGACGGTTTTCTCCGCCCCTATGTTCTTGAAATTAAAGTCCCCATCGGGATTGTAGGTGACGATATGCAACGGTCGGCCGCTATCGGTTTGCCCCATGGTCTGAAAATTGACTTCGGGAAATTCTTTGGCAAGACGAATGTAAAAGTCAATCGTTTGAAGATAGGTCGCTGTTTCCTTGGCTTTCGAATTTTCAAAATGTGTTTGAAAATCCGCTACCTGATCCTCTGGTTGTTCCTCACAGGCGAAAAGAAATAGGAATGCCAAAAAGCAGAAGTAGCGCATGGTTCTTTTGATTCAAGTACTTGCCGGATGTGTTGTTTATGTATACACCCATACCGTTATACATTAAGAACCCAAGACGGGTTCTAAATCAAAATTACTAAAAAACGTTGTTTAAGTTATGCGATTTTAGCGATTTTGCCCATGTCGCTTTTTTTGATCGGCTTGCTGTTAAAGGTAATCAAGTGATGGGATTGGGATTTGTAGAATTCCCATCGATCCCTATCGGCCTGGTCGATGGAAGAGGTAACGATGTTAATTCGCACCTTTTGGGTTATCGGTAGTTTGAGGAATTCTTCTAAAAACTGCCATCCGTCCATAATGGGCATATTGATATCGAGAAATATGATTTGGGGTACATTGCCATTATTTATATTCTCCTTAATATCGTCTATCGCCAGCTTGCCGTTCATATACGTGCTTACCGTCTTACAGACCACTACATTGGTCAGGATTTTTTTGATGCCAAAAACAGTTATCGGGTCATCATCTATGATAAATACAGTATCAATCGTTCTCATTGAAAAAAATATTGAAAGTTGTGCCTTTTCCGACCTCACTGGTCGCGGTAACTTTACCGTTCATGGCTTCAATTTGATTTTTTGTAATATATAATCCGATTCCGCGAGCATCAGGGTTGCTATGAAAAGTTTTGTACATTCCGAAAAGCTTTTCGCCGTGTTTTTTCAGGTCTATCCCCAAACCATTATCCTTTATTGACAATACCGTGGAGTTTTTGCTTTTTATGACCCATAGTTCTATGACCGGATCTCGGGTCGGCTCTTTGTATTTGATGCCATTGGTAATAAAGTTCATCAAGATACTGTCGAGATAAGCGGGTATGACCGAAACGCTCACTTCGTCGGAAACCCTGTTAATTACCTTAGCATTGTTATTTTGCAGAAAAGCGGAAAGATTTTCACCTATTTTTTCTATTCTATCACGCAGTACGACAGGCGTTTTGTTTAAACTGGTATTGGTATTGATAGAAACGACGTCATTCAAATTTTCCAAAGTCTCCAAAAGATTGTCAGAAGCCGTGACCAACATTGATAAGATGCTTTTGCGCTCCTCGGCATCTTTCTCGCTTTCAAGAAAACCTAAAAGCATCGAAAAATTCGCGGAGTGGGATCGAAGGTTGTGCGAAACGATATGGGCAAAATTAATCAGTTTATTGTTTTGCTCTGTGGTTACTTTCATGAGGTTCTTAAGATCTTCCTCTTTCTGTTTCAATTCTGTAATATCCATACTGATACCCACTAGACCGGTAACCGCGTTATCAATATCAAATAACGGTATTTTTGATGTCAAAAAGGTGGTTGATGTACCATCTTCTTTTACAGAAGTCGTTTCTTGGCCGATCATTGGAGTGCGCGAATCCATAACGGCTAAATCCTCGTTTCTCGAAATTTGGGCATGCTCTTTGGGATACAGATCAAAATCATCCTTTCCCAACAGGGATTCAGGACCGTCTACACCAAGGTAATCGCACTCGGCCTTATTGACCAATACTTTTTTAGAATCCAAATCCTTTATAAACACGTTTAAGGGAAGATTGTCCAGGACTGTTTTGAGAAGACGCTCATTCTTGCTTACCTCTATACTAGTTGTTACTTGCGAATCAATGTCTTGAAAAGTACCGAATATGCTAACTACTTCACCATTTTTGTAAAGTGGTTTTCCTGCTGCAATGATCCACTTTTCTTTTCCCGTTGCCGTAATTATCTGCAACTTTTCATTCCATTCGGTACCCTTGGTGATGGCGTTCGAAACGGCCAGCGAAATGGTGTTTCTCGAGTGTCCTTGTTTGTAGAATTCAATTCCGGTCTCCACGTTTGGCACAAAATCCAAAGGTACTTCATGAATGGTCTTGGTCATATCGCACCACGTGACCTCGTTGGTCGCAAGGTCGAAAATCCAGCTACCTATTTTAGCGATTTCCGATTTTTCTTTTAAAAGACTCTGCAATAAGATAAAGTCTTTTTCTTTTTGTCGTATTTGGCTAACATCTTTGGTATTGATGATGATTCCAATAATATCCTCTTCATCGTTATACCACGGTATCAAATCCCATTCGAACCATTTTTTATTATCGTGTGAATCGTTGAAAGATTTGGTAAAGCTATCGTAGACCTTGCCTGCTAAACAGTCTTTGATTCTTCTGCGCCATGTGGTATCGGTTTCTTTGAAAATCTCGTAAATGTTTTTACCGAATATGGTATTCAAATTCAGTTCGAAGTCGTTGATCCATCGATCGGAAGCATGCAAAAGCCTTAACTTTTTGTCAAAAAAAGCAGTAGAAGTCGGTAGTTGTTTTACCAAATAATTACTTTGATATTCTTTTACTTTTTTGGGCACGATATCTTATTTTCTTACTAATCTAATAAGACAATACCCTCTAATAGTATTTTTGTTGTGAACTGCCTGAAACCAGTGGTGATGGCCTCTTAATTCGAGGTCTACATATTTAAAAAGAGATAATTCTTACAATTTAAAAAGGGCTAGGGGTAGAATGGTGTAGTTTGATTTTTTTAGGGAACACGAACAATCTCAGGTACCAAACCGGTGTAATCTCCACCATGTCGAATTACGTCCCGCACAATGGAAGAACTGATGAACGAAGTTCGGGAAGAAGTCAAAAGAAAAACGGTCTCGATTTCCGATAGACTCCTATTGGTATGTGCGATGGCTTTTTCAAACTCGAAATCCGCTGGATTACGAAGTCCGCGAAGAATAAAATCGGCCTCTACTTTTTTACAGAAGTCTACGGTGAGCCCTTTGTAGGTCATGACTTTTATTTTTGATTCGTTCTTAAAAGTTTCAACGATAAATTGTTTTCGAACCTCCAGATCGAACATGTATTTTTTTTCCGCGTTTATTCCGATAGCGATAACCAGTTCGTCAAACAAGGTGATTCCACGTTTGATTATATCGTAATGACCCAGTGTAAGGGGGTCAAAAGAACCTGGAAAGATTGCACGTTTCATCGGATGAAGTTTTATTCACTGTGGTTAAATGTAAGCTTTTTCTATCGTAAGGCCTCTATGATGGCACTTTCAAAGAGCGCCGAGAGTCCGATACCAGCTACCTTGGCCTGCTGCGGTAAAATACTTTCGGTGGTAAGGCCGGGGGTGGTATTCATTTCCAACATAAAAGGTTCGCCGTTCATAAAAATAAATTCGCTTCTTGAATAGCCCTTCATCTTTAAGATATCATAAGCCCGTTTGGCCAGTTCGCTCACTCGCTTTTGTTCCTTATCCGATATTCTGGCTGGCGTAATTTCCTTTGATTTACCTTGATACTTGGCCTCATAATCGAAAAAATCATTTTCGCTCACAATTTCCGTGATCGGTAGTACTTTGGTCTCACCTTTGTATTTGATTACCCCGACAGATACTTCGGTACCATCTAGGAATGCCTCTATAATGATTTCATCATCTTCCTTGTAGGCATTGGCTATGGCACCTTTCAACGCATCTTTTTGGTATACTTTTGATATACCGAAGCTGCTACCGGCTTTGTTAGCCTTAACAAAACAAGGTAATCCTACTTTTTCGATAATCGCGTCCTCATCTATGGCATCCCCCAAATTCAAATAGTAAGAGGCCGCACACTTGATACCGTAGGGTTTCAGCACACTGAGTAAATCCCTTTTATTAAAGGTCAGCGCGGATTGATAATAGTCGCAAGAGGTCTGTGGAATTTGTAATAATTCGAAATAGGATTGCATCAAACCATCTTCTCCGGGAGTTCCGTGAATTGCATTGAAAACGCAATCAAAATAAATCGTGCTTCCGGCAAGGGGTATCGAAAAGTCGGCCTTGTTTATGGGGTGCTCTTGGTCATTGGCATCTACATACACCCATTTGCTTTTTAGAATATGAATTCGATAGGTGTTGTATTTTTCTTTGTCGAGGTATTCATAAACAACATTACCGCTCTTTAATGAGATTTCATACTCACTAGAATAACCGCCCATGATAATGGCAATATTTTTCTTCATCTTACGCTTTAATTAAACCGATAATGCGCTTCAAAGTAAAGAAAAAAGCCATCGGTTTCCTATATTTGCCATACTCAAATCAACCCAATGAGAAATTTTTTCAATTTTTTGAAGAGTAGAACTTTTCTGATTCAACTCGTGCTCGCATTTTTGGTTTCGGTAGCTTTGGTGTTTGCTATACTGCAGTGGCTCAAAAGTTCGACCAATCATGGGGAGTTTGTAGAAGTACCGGACTTTGCCAAAATGTCGGTACCCGATATGCGCGTGGCGATTGAAGAATCCGGATTGCGATATGAGGTGCTGGATTCTGCCAATTACAATCCTGATTATCCTCGATTTTCGATAATAGAACAGAATCCTCTTGCCGGTAAGAAAGTAAAGGAAAACAGAAAAATTTATTTTACGGTAAATCCATCTGGTTATAAAAAGGTTAGCGTTCCCGACATTATTCAGAATTCGGCCCGAAATGCCAAATCAAAATTAAGGGCGGTGGGGCTAGATGTGCAACGCGTCACCTATATTGACCAAATCGGAAAGGATATGGTCTATTACGTAAAGTATAAGGGCAAAAACATTTCTCCAGGCGCCAAGTTACCCAAAACATCCAAAGTAGAGCTAGTATGCGGCAACGGTAATCGTACCGAGCGCTCCGAAATCAAGGAAGATTCGGAAGACTAAGGTTTTTACTTTTCGCAGCCTGATTTTTTCAATCCGAAACGTGGTTTTTGAAACACATTTCTAACACAGTCTCCAAATGAATGCTGCTACCCCGAATGATGGCGCAAGGTCCAACGAGGGCGAGCTTTATGAACACCATAAAATTATTGCCGCTAAAGGACAAGAGCCTTTACGTGTAGATAAGTTTTTGATGAATTTTATCGAATATGCCACTCGTAACAAAATTCAGCAATCCGCCAAAGGGGGACATATTTGGGTGAACGGTGCCGTCGTTAAACAGAATTATAAGGTTAAAGCAGGGGACGAGGTAAAAGTGCTTTTTGAACACCCGCCCCATGAGTTTTTGTTGGTGGCGGAAGATATTCCGTTAAGCATTGTTTATGAGGATGATGCCTTATTGGTGGTAGATAAACCTGCTGGTATGGTGGTGCATCCCGGCCACGGGAATTACTCGGGAACGCTGATCAATGCGTTATTGCACCATATCAAAGATCTTCCCGTAAATAGTGATGATAGACCTGGCTTGGTACATCGTATCGACAAGGACACCTCGGGGCTTTTAGTGGTAGCAAAAACTGAAACCGCTATGACGCATCTAGCAAAACAGTTCTTCAATAAAACGAGCGAACGGGAGTATGTGGCTTTGGTCTGGGGTAATGTAGAAGATGATACGGGAACTATAGAAGGCCATTTGGCGCGTCATCCGAAAAACCGGTTGCAGATGACCGTATTTCCGGACGGAGATCAGGGCAAAGAGGCGGTTACCCATTACAAGGTCCTGGAGCGGCTTGGTTATGTAACCCTGGTATCTTGCCGGCTCGAAACCGGTCGTACGCACCAGATTCGAGTGCATATGAAATATATTGGGCATACCCTCTTTAACGACGAACGCTACGGGGGCGACAGAATTCTTAAAGGAACGACCTTCACCAAATACAAACAATTTGTAGAGAATGCGTTTAAGATTTTGCCAAGGCAGGCGTTACATGCCAAGACCTTAGGCTTTATTCATCCGGTTAGCGGAAAGCAGATGCAATTCGATTCGGAAATTCCAAAAGACATGGCCGACTGCATCGAAAAATGGAAAGAGTACTCCAAACACAGCCAATAGCCCATAAAATTTACCAATAGCACCATCAAAAACAACTTTCTCGGGCTGTAGGCTATCACGAAATTCCTTGTTATTTTAGGAAAATTAATGCGATAAAATGAAAATTGTAATATCACCGGCAAAATCTTTGGATTTTGAGAGCGAGTATCCCCGTATAGCACATACGCAAGCTTCCTTTTTGGAAGAGTCCGCCAAATTGAACAAGGTCTTGGCTAAAAAAAAGCCTAAAGCCCTTTCCGACCTTATGGGAATTTCCGATAATCTTGCGCAGTTGAACTGGGAGAGAAATCAGCAATTCTCATTGCCCTTTACTCCTAAAAACGCCCGCCCTGCGGTGTACGCGTTTAACGGAGACGTATATCAGGGCCTTGATGCGTACACCCTAGCGTCGCAAAAAATAAAGATTTTACAGGATACCCTGCGTATTCTTTCAGGACTGTACGGTCTGTTGAAACCCATGGATCTTATACAGCCCTATCGTCTGGAAATGGGTACGAAACTAAAGGTCGGTCGTGCCAACACTCTCTATGATTTTTGGAAGAAAAAAATCACGAATCAATTGAACGCCGAATTACAGGATGATGAACTTTTCATCAATTTGGCCAGTAACGAATATTTTAAGGCTATCGACGAAGAAGTACTAAAAGTGCCCGTAGTTACTCCCATTTTTAAGGATTGGAAGGGTGATAACCTCAAAGTCATCAGTTTTTTCGCGAAAAAGGCGAGAGGATCAATGGTACGTTATATTGTCGATTCCGGTGCGAAGACCTTAGCCGATGTAAAAGGCTTCAATTTGGATGATTACGAATTTAGCCCAAACCATACCACCAAGGAAAACGAACCCGTGTTCGTTCGATAATATTTGTCTCATCCAAACGTTTTACTAGTATCGCTTTCCTTTAAACCCGATACTATGAAAAAGCATATCCATTTAATTGTAGTGTTGTTCATATGCTTGATCGGCTGCACGGATCGTGACGATAACGTATCCGCCGTGAATATTCGAGTAAAAAATAACAACGCCTTTACATATGATATGGTGCAGGTGGGTGGTGCAACCCAAATTCATGAGAACGTGTCCGCCGGAAGTTTTTCGGACTATTTGGAATATGAGGAAGCTTACCGCTATGCGTTTATAGAAATCGACACCGCTGGTACCAAATACATCCTACAACCTATTGATTTTGTTGGTGAAACACCTCTTTCCCCAGGCTTTTACACCTATGCCTTAGAATTGAGCCCAGAAGGTGCTATCACATTGGATTTCAGTTCAGACTAATTGTCAAAAGCTATAAGTCATAACCCTATTTCTTGGTCTTGATACTAACGCGTTCCTCGGCCGTTGGCCTCTTCTTAATTTTTCGTTTCCTTCTAGTACCATAGGTGCCATTTACGATTTTACCGCGTTTCGATTTTTTATCTCCTTTTCCCATACCTTATAGTTTTATTATCATCCCGATGCTGCGGGAATCGATTTGCTTCTAATGTTTAATGATGCCGCGACGGGCGGGGATAATTGATTTCCAGTCTCTTTCAGCCAGCTTCGTCCTACTATTTTGAGTGTCAACCGGCAGAATAACGTACTTGTGCGTACATACGTAAAACCGTTTTTAGGACGCACCTGGCTATTAAAAACGCCGATACTCCATTTTCAACAATTTTAGCACTAAATGTAGCCTTTATTTTGCCAATATCAGCTTGTATTTTCATTCATCTTTATTAGTTTCCCTATAGCGGTATTTGGCTTCAAAAAGACTATTTTAATATACGCTTTTTACTATAAAATATCAAATCACAAAAGCCAACGGTTTATGCTAGAACGATGGATATTTATTGGTTTTAAAACACCAAAAAGTATCAATGTTCATATAGGGGACTTGTATACTAAAATTTTTTAAGGAAGTTGAAAAGCATTCGAGCGGCTATCCCCGGCAAAATGGGTAAGTTTGTTGGTAGCGATCCAAAAGCGAATAGAATTAATTGAAATACATAATGAAGACAAAAAAGGTATTAGTTGCGAATAGAGGGGAAATAGCCATTCGGGTTTTTAGAGCCTGTGTGGAAATCGGACTCAAGACAGTCGGAATCTATACCTATGAAGACCGATACTCCTTGCATCGGTATAAGGCCGATGAAAGCTACCAAATCGGCAAAGCCAACGAGCCGTTGAAACCCTATCTCGATATTGGCGCGATTATCAAAGTGGCAAAGGATAACGGCGTTGATGCGATTCATCCGGGTTATGGTTTTCTTTCGGAAAATGCCGACTTTGCTCAAGAATGCGAAGCGAACGGAATTATTTTTATCGGTCCGAAGGTTTCGGTTCTAAGAGCTTTGGGCGATAAAATCACAGCGAAGGCTGTGGCCGTGGCCAACAATGTGCCCATCATCAGGAGTAGCGAAAAAAAATTAACGAACGTCAAGATCGCAGTCTCCGAAGCAGAAAAAATCGGGTATCCTCTAATGTTAAAAGCAGCTTCTGGTGGCGGTGGACGCGGTATGCGGGTCATTCGTACCGAGGAAGAGCTGCGAAAAGGTTTTCCCGAGGCACGAAGAGAGTCGCTGAACGCCTTTGGTGATGACACTGTTTTTCTTGAGAAATTCGTCGAGAACCCAAAGCATATCGAAATCCAGATCGTTGCCGATACCCATGGCAATATGGTGCATTTGTACGAACGGGATTGTTCGGTGCAACGTCGGTATCAAAAGGTCATTGAATTCGCTCCCTCCATAGGCCTTCCACAAGAGACGAAGGAGAGCATGTACCAATATGCCTTGGCCATATGCAAAGCGGTCGATTACAACAATATCGGTACGGTCGAATTTTTGGTCGATGAAGATGGAAGCATTTATTTTATCGAGGTGAATCCGAGAATACAGGTAGAACATACGGTTACCGAAATGGTGACCAATATCGATTTGGTGAAAGCACAACTCTTTATAGCAGGTGGTTATAAGTTATCCGATAAACAAATTAAAATAGCCGATCAGGCCGCCGTAAAGGTTACGGGTTATGCGCTGCAGTGTAGAATCACCACGGAAGACCCCTCGAAAGACTTTAAACCTGATTATGGTACGATAACGACCTATCGTAGCGCATCCGGGTTTGGAATTCGGTTGGATGCCGGCAGTATTTACCAAGGGGTGAGTATTTCTCCTTTTTTCGATTCGATGCTTGTTAAGGTGTCGGCATTGAGTCGTACTTTGGATGGATCTTGTCGCAAAATGCGTCGGGCCTTGGCCGAATTTAGGATTCGGGGCGTGGAAACCAACATGGCGTTCTTAAATAATATTCTAAAACACCCCACTTTTCGTGAAGGCAAGGTGACGGTCAATTTCATCAAGAACGAACCTTCCTTGTTCGAATTTGCCGAACCACGAAACAGGGCCAATAAACTGGTACAGTATTTAGGCGAGGTCATCGTAAACGGTAATCCCGATGTAAAAACGATAGACCCGAACAAAAAATTCCCAAAGCCCGTCGTACCCACTTATTCAGGCGATGATACCTATCCAGAGGGCACCAAAGACCTGCTCACGAAATTGGGTCCGGAGAAATTCTCACAATGGCTAAAGAACGAAAAGAAGATACACTATACCGATACCACGATGCGCGATGCACATCAGAGCTTGTTGGCCACGCGTATGCGAACGACGGACATGATGAAGGTCGCAGATACCTATGCTAAGAATTTCCCCGAAATTTTCAGTATGGAGGTTTGGGGCGGTGCTACTTTCGACGTATGCCTTCGCTTCCTTCAGGAAAATCCGTGGGAAAGACTGCAATTACTACGCGATGCAATGCCCAATGTACTATTGCAAATGTTGATTCGCGGATCAAATGGGGTAGGATATACCGCTTATCCCGATAATTTGATCGCGAAATTCGTAGAGCAATCATGGGAAACCGGGGTCGATGTTTTTAGGATTTTCGATTCCCTCAATTGGATGAAATCCTTGGCGCCTTGTATCGAACATGTTCGAAAACGCACGAAGGGGCTGGCCGAAGGGTCGCTTTGTTATACAGGTGATATCCTTGATCCAAAAAAGACCAAGTATGACTTAAAATATTATGTACAGTTGGCAAAGGATATCGAAAACGCCGGTGCCCATATTTTAGGTGTCAAGGATATGGCCGGGCTCTTAAAGCCTCAAGCGGCATATGAACTGATTTCGGCCTTGAAGTCAGAGGTGAATATCCCGATTCATCTGCACACGCATGATACTTCTTCCATTCAGGCGGCCATGTACTTGAAAGCCATCGAAGCAGGGGTAGATGTGGTTGACGTTGCCCTAGGCGGACTTTCCGGTCTTACCTCACAGCCAAATTTCAACTCCGTACTGGAGATGATGAAATTCAACGAACGCGAAAACCCATTGGATACCGAAAAACTGGCCGAGTATTCCAACTATTGGGAGACCGTGCGCAATTACTATTATCCTTTTGAATCTGGACTAAAAGCGGGTTCTGGAGAAGTATATAGCCATGAAATTCCGGGCGGGCAATATTCCAATTTAAAAGGGCAGGCCATTGCATTGGGCTTAGAGGAAAAATTTCCGGAGGTTACGAAAATGTACGGCGAGGTAAACCAGCTTTTCGGTAATATCGTAAAGGTTACCCCGAGTTCGAAGGTAGTCGGCGACATGGCGCAATACCTTATCAGTAATGGTCTTACGACCGAAGATGTTTTGCAAAAGGGCGACACTATATCGTTCCCGCAGTCCGTCATCAGTTTTTTCAAGGGCGATTTGGGGCAACCCGTTGGAGGATTCCCCAAAAAGCTTCAAAAAATCGTCCTAAAGGATGAAAAACCATATAAGAACCGTCCCAACGCACATTTGGAACCGGTAGACTTCGAAAAGGAATTTCCCGCCTTCAAGAGAAAGTTCAGACAGGGAATGGGCCGTGAGCTGAAGATCACCGATTTTCTATCCTATAAACTATATCCAAAGGTGTTTGTAGATGCCTACAACAAGCATATTAAATACGGTAATGTGATGAGCATACCGACTAAGAACTTTTTCTTCGGAATGGATGTCGGGGAAGAAATTATGGTCGAGTTGGATCGTGGCAAAAATGTACTTGTATCCATGGTGCTAATGGGTGAGCCCGATGCGGATGGTAACGTCAATATTCAGTTTAAAGTCAACGGGCAGGGCCGTAATGTGCTGGTTAAAGACAATTCGATTTCCGTTGTAAAAAAAGAAAATGTAAAAATCGATGCGAATAATGTCAAACACATCGGTTCGCCTTTGCAAGGGCTGTTATCGACTATTTTGGTGAAAAAGGGACAAGCCGTAAAAAAGAATCAGCCCATGTTCGTCATTGAGGCCATGAAGATGGAGACTACGGTCACTGCAGTTGCCGAAGGAGTGGTCGATTATGTACAAGTAGGCTTAGGGACAATGGTCAACTCCGATGATTTGATATTGGCTTTTAAATAAAATCTTGCGATACGTGTTTTTGCACACCCACCCATACCAACCCTTTCTCTTCAAGGAAGCTACGAAATTAATCGTGGGAACCCTACCGCCACCAAGATTTACTACCGGCGATTTAAAGGAAGACGATGTCAATTTTTGTTATGGAAGTAGGGACGGTCAGTTATGGCCCATTTTAGACCGAATATTCGAATTGGGATTGCGATACGACAATTCAAAGGATGCCATTCAGCAAAGACAGGAGTTTTTGGTAGAGCGAAAAATCGGTATCTGCGATATCGTCGAAAGCGCCGAACGCGATAAGATAGATGCATCCGATTTGGGAATGCAACGTATAAAGCTCCGGAACCTAGTCGGGTTTTTGCAAAAATACCAGAGGGTCAAAACCTTATTGTTTACCGGTGGCAACAGTAAAAACGGACCCGAATACTTCTTTAGAAGACACCTTAAGGAACATCAAGTGACGCTTAAGGTCATTAACAATAAAGTGCCACGAATACATGAATTCGAGCTCCCACGGGAAATCGGCCAAGGCGACCCCTCAAATGGAGAAGCTACCGTGCAGTTGCAAGGCAGAAGCAATCTTACATCCAGAAAGATTACCACCGTATCGTTGACCGCTCCCTCGGGTGCTGCGAACAGGGCGGTAGGTAGCATGGAGGCCTATAAGCGTATGAAAGATCAAAACCCCGATTTCAATACCTTGGATTTTAGGGTATTGCAGTACAAGGAATTTTTTTGAATCGGCAGCTACAACGACGCTGGCGATGTTTCTTTTTTAGCGAACCTTGGCTATTTTGTGATTTGAAAATGATTCGCTTCGTCAATTTTCCAATTATACCGATATTTACTACTTGCCTAGGCTGAAATCCATTCCGGACTGCCGAAAATCTAATTTTTGTTTACAATGCAACACACGAAACGTTTAAAAGAGTTTAAAAAGTCGGTCAACAATAAATTCAATGTTTACAATAGCTTGTTCTTGAACCTGCCCTATCGCAACATCGAGAACGTTGGCATGCTCATTCCACTATTATTGGATCAATGTCAAAAAGGACTGGGCTCCGGAAAAAATCCACAGGAAATACTGGAGTCGTTTTTTCAAAACTATGCTCATTTAGATTCCGAAAAAGATCGTATCGATTTCATGTTCCGCATTATTCAATATGTAGAGCGTCAAGTGGTTTTATACGATAGTGTCGAAGATGCCGCGTTCCCTAAATTACACGAGCACAGTAGTGTACTTACCATTGGCGATTACTTCGAATTGGTGAAAAAGAACAAGAGTTGGGACAAGGTGGCCGATAAGTTATCGACCTTTAGCGCCCGGATCGTACTTACGGCTCACCCTACGCAATTTTATACACCGGCCGTTTTGGATATCATTGCAGAACTCAGGTCGTTGATTTTGGCCGATAAGATAGATGAGATTGATGTTACCCTACAACAACTGGGACTCACTTCTTTGATCAATGCCAAAAAACCGACTCCGCTTGACGAGGCCAAAAATATCATTTATATCCTACGGAATGTATATTACGATGCTGTGGGCGATTTGTATGCGTATATCAAGGAATATATTCAAAACCATGATTTTGAAAATCACAACATCATGAAACTTGGATTCTGGCCTGGTGGTGACCGGGACGGGAATCCGTTTGTGACCGCATCGATTACCAAAGATGTGGCCGATGAGCTTCGCATCAATCTGATGAAATGCTATTATAATGATTTAAAGCGCCTACAACGAAAGCTCACTTTTAAAGACTTGCAAGAACCGTTGAGGCAACTGCGTGGCAATCTCTACACGGCGATGTTCGATTCCAAGAAAAATGTAGGGTATTCCGATATCTTGGGGCCTTTGGAAACCATTAGGGAGTTATTGATCAATAAATACCATGCTCTTTACCTAAAAGACTTAGATTATTTTATCGATAAGGTAAAGATTTTCAAGACGCATTTTGCAACCTTGGATATCAGACAAGACCATAGCCAACACCTCATTACGGTCGAGGCTATATTAAAGAAAAAGGGGCTTATCAAAGAGAACCTTTCGGAATTAAGTGCCGTTAAACTTAAGGATGCCTTGCTGAACAAAATTTTTAAACTGAACCCTGCCGATTTTGAGGAAGACATTGTTAAGGATACCATTCAAAATATACAGCAACTCAAGAGTATTCAGGATAAGAACGGTGAGGAAGGTTGTAACCGCTATATTATCAGTAATTCGGAGGATATTTATTCCGTATTGTTCGTTTATGGCCTGTTTCGCTGGTGTGGATGGAAAGCTGAAGATATTACGTTCGATATCGTTCCCTTATTCGAGACCATGAAGGGTATGGCAACTTCCGAAGATACGATGGAATCGCTGTTCAAATTAAAGGAGTACCGGGCGCATCTAGAGCGGCGCAATAATAAGCACACCATAATGCTCGGATTTTCCGACGGTACCAAGGATGGAGGATACGTAAAGGCGAACTGGTCTATTTTTAAAACAAAGGAAAACCTGTCGAAAATCTGTAAAAAGAACAAGGTGCAAGCCCTCTTTTTTGACGGTAGAGGAGGCCCACCGGCCCGTGGCGGAGGAAAAACCCATCGCTTTTATGCCGCCCAGACCAAAGATATTGCCAACCATGAAATTCAGTTGACGATCCAAGGCCAAACGATTACCAGCACCTATGGCACTAAGGAACAGTTCATGCACAATAGTGAGCAATTGCTTACAGCGGGACTTTCGAACAATCTGTTTGGAAAAGAAAATATTATTCCTGCAGCGACGAGGAAGCTCATGGAAGAACTTTCCGAGTTGAGTTTTGCCAAATACGATGCGCTAAAACACCATGAAAAATTTATGCCGTACCTTGAAAATATGAGTACGTTGAAATACTATACCAAGGCGAATATCGGTAGCCGCCCTGGAAAAAGGGGCAACAAGAAAAAATTGGAACTCTCTGATCTTCGGGCCATTTCATTCGTGGGCTCATGGAGTCAGCTTAAACAGAATGTACCGGGATACTTTGGTATCGGGACCGCCATAAAAACCATGAAAGACAATGGCAAATTGCGGGATTTGAAGAAAATGTATAAGGAAATTCCCCTTTTCAAAGCCCTGATGTTAAATAGTATGATGTCGCTTTCAAAGTGTTATTTTGAACTGACCGGTTATATGAAGGAAAACGAGGAATATGGCGAATTTTGGAAAATTCTTTATGCCGAATACCAGCTATCGAAAGAAATGCTTTTGCTCATTTCCGGCTCTAAAATTCTAATGGAAAACGAGGCAGTTTCCAGGGAATCGATAAAAATACGAGAGAATATCGTGCTGCCCCTATTGGTTATTCAACAATATGCCCTACAGCGTATTGGACAGAAATCCGATTACAACGAGGAATACGAAAAAATAGTTACTCGTTCGCTATATGGGAATATTAATGCGAGTAGGAATTCGGCATAGCTTTTAGTTAGTATACAACTCATTGAAGAAGATACTCATGGTGCTGGATAAGTGTTTATTTTTGCAGTATGTACCTTTACCTCATTATCGCCCTTCAGGGTTATTGCGTTTATCATTGTTTGACCAATCGAAGCTCCTATTATTGGATAGTATTCATTGTATTCCTACCAGTGTTGGGAGCGCTCATCTATTTGCTTCAGGACGCATTTAGCAATAAGGCAATCGTTAGACCCCAAGCGCGTGCTGTACCTGTTTTGAAGGCTTCCAAAAAAATCACTGATTTGGTAGAGCAATTCAAGTTTTCCGAAACTTTCGAAAACCAATCTGCCTTAGGTGATGCTTATTTAGAAGCGAAAATGTATGACAAGGCAATAGAAAATTATAAAGCCTGTCTTACGGGAACTTTTCAAAATGATTTTTACGTTACGTCGAGATTGCAGGAAGCTTACTATAATTCCTCAAGAATTGACGAGGCTATTCACTACGCTGAAGCTATTAAGGATAATCCGAAGTTTAAAAAATCACGTTCAGCATTTTTATATGCTTTAGCGTTGGAGAAAAAAGGTGAGTTGGCAAAAGCAGAACGCTACTTGGTTACATTCGATGCACCATATAACAGATATCCGGAACGATTGGAGCTAGCAGAATTCTATATCCGAAATGCTGAGAATGAAAAGGCGAAGATAGTGCTCAATGAAATAATCGTGGAATCGGAAGCACTTTCAAAAGAAGGCCTTAAGGAGAATCGACTTACGATAAAAAAAGTTAAGGAATTATTGAAAACACGCTTTTAGAAATTTAGGCTATCATGTTTTTCGTTCATATCGACAGTGTTTTATCTAAATGACAAAAGTTAGTCTTCCCAGACCTTGAACTCAGCACCCATACCATAGTTCCGATTGCCGGTCTGTATGAGTTTTGAATTCTTGTTGTAGGTCTTGTCAAAAACCTGCCATTTTTTATTGTTCAAGAAAATTCGGCGCACATAGGTATTCTGATTTGATGCTCCTTTTACAAAGGGCAACAACGGTCTAAAGGACGTGGATATCTTTTGGATACCTCTGGGTGTCTTTACCTCCCGATACTGTTTGGTCTGGGCCAAGCGACCATCGTTTTTGGCATAGCCCAATACCTGCAGCGATACAAAAAGACCGTCTTCAGGAATAAAAATAGCTTTGGGTAATACATCCAATTCAAAGACCTTATCCTCCTTTTCATCGATGGAGAAAACGGTTTCGGAATAGGGTATTGCCGTTCCGGGCGCACCACCCTTGTTCTCATAGTATTGTATACGGAATATTGTTGCGAATGCACCCTTCCCTTTTGATTTGTATTCCCGCTCTGCATTGATCGGCAGATAGAATTTTGAGATCTGGGACGCCTTTTTTTCGTACCGTTCAAAAAGTACAGCAACCTCGCTCTCCACGGTGGGTAGCCAGCAGGCGAACAAATCAGTGTGCGTTTCGGCCTTTTGTTTTTTAAATTTGAACTTCCCTGTCTTTGGTGCCGATACGATAACTTCGCTTAGTTGGGAAGCTTCAGGACGGAGCAGTACCTTGGTCAAAGTCGTATTCGCAACCACCTTTTTTTCCGCATATCCCAAAGCCGAAATGAAAAGAGTATCGATATCGGGGTATCTCTTTTTGGAAAATGTAAAGGTACCTTCTTCATCTGCAAAAGTACCATGGCCGTCTCCGAATGAAATGGTTGCAAAGGGTATGGGTGCGGAATTAAGACTGTCGCGGATTGATATTTTCTGGGCCAGACCAGTATAGGTCAGTAAGAAAAAAAGACAGAAAAGAAATTGTTTTAGGATACAGCGCATACTATAAAAACGAACAGAAAATGTACGTAGTATCGTTAATCATTTATTTACTGGAAATTAAGCCCAGATAATCCAATAATTTGCGCCCGCCATTGAACGAACAGGTACCATCGGAAGTTCGAAAAACTTGTGTACCATAAACAAGTTTATAGGTATCGACGGTAGAGCAGCCCCCAAGGGAAAGCCCGTGTAATTGAAGCTCAAAATCACGGATAGCTTCGATCTCGGAAGCGTTTAATGGTTTAACGGTGTCCTGAAAATTTATCGAATATGCATCGGTCTCTCGGAATATGGTCAAGACTTGCTTTGAGCCATTAAAACAGCCGAGAGATACGATTTCAATGTGATAGCTTTCACCATCCTGAAGTAAATCGATAAAAGGAACGAAAGGCTCTGTGGCGAGGGTTTCAATTTGGAAATCAAACTGTTGATGGGGTCTATCGCCAGCTGTTAGCGTGCCTATCGCTAACAATAAACACAATAAGAGGAATAGTTTAATAGAATTTTTCATGGTCGGCTATAGTCAGGCTAATGGCATAAACCGTGCCGAGTTCTTATATGATGTGCTTAAATCGGAAAAAAATTTTATTTTGGAAAACGAATGTGAAGTCTTGTGGTCGTTCATAATGCGGGTGGCATCGGATACCTCCGGTGGAAATGATATAAAAATAAAAAAAGACTGTTTCTACGGACTACTACTCAATAGACCATAAAAGGCTTGGATTCCGTAGGCCAATTGTCCGATTTTGAGATTCTCGTTGGGGCTGTGCTGATTATTGTCAGGATTTACCATGGGTACGATAAATGCCGGTATTTGAAGTTCATTGATGAATGGAGCGATGGGTACCGTACCGCCCATAATTCGTATTTGAACTACATCATCGTTGAAGACGGTCTCGAGGGTATTGACCAGAAAATCACCATTGGCATTGTCCAGATCGGTCCGAAAGGCATTCGTCACGGGACCTTCCATGATGCGCATGATCTTGTCATGTGCCATACGTTCTTCCAAAGTGGGTTCGGTATCGGTGATGAAATAGCCCTGATCTTGAATATGTTTTTTGACCAATTCCTTTAAGCGAGTGCCATCGGATTCGGGAACCAAGCGTAGATCCAATTCAGCAGTAGCCGCGGCCGGAACTATAGTTCGTGCTTTTTCACCGATCCAGCCTGAGCCAAGTCCACGAATATTCAAAGACGGGTATTGCAGCGCCTCTTGATAAAAACTTCCCACTTGTTCGGGAGTTTTGATGGCTAGATTTCCGTTTATGGTTGCCGCATCCTCTGGTACACTTTTTAAAATGCCTATGGTTTTCGCATCCCTGGTAATGCCATCGTAATACCCTGGTATCACCACTTTCCCGTCGTCATCCTTCATGCTCGAAAGTACTTTTGCCAGCTGAAAGCCCGGGTTGGGAGCATAGTTACCATAATGCCCGCTGTGCTGAGGTTTTATCGGCCCATATGTGGTTAAGGATAGGGTAGTAATGCCACGGCAGCCGTATACTACGGTCGGTTTTCCCGATACGTGAACCGGACCATCATTAATGACCAGAAAATCGGCTTCCAACAGTTCGCGATATTGCTTGACCGCCTTGGGCAAGGGTTTGCTGCTTTTTTCCTCTTCGCTATCCAAAATCACTTTCACATTAAAAGGAATGTCGACATTATTCTGTTTCAGCAGATCAATGGCATTGAGGAACATGACAATCGGTCCTTTATCATCAGAGGTGGAGCGGCCGAACAAGCGCCAATCGTGATTGATGTCGCTACTGAGCGAATCAAAGGATTGTTTTTTCCAAACCCCGTCTTCTTCTGATTTTAAAACTACTTTGTACGGGTCGGGCTGGTCCCATTTCGAAGGGTCTACCGACTGCCCGTCAAAATGCATATAGAACAGAATCGTAGGCTTGTTGTCCTCCATCGGAAGCGCGGCAAAGAACAGGGACTCCCCGTCAGTCGGAAGCACCGATGAATTAAAGCCGCGGGCATTGAATTTTTTGGTCAGCCAAGTCAGGTTCAGATTAATATCCGAATGTTCGAGGGCATCGTTGGGTATGGCTACAAATTCACGTAGCTCGTCTATGCTATGGCGTACTTTTGATTTTAACTGGGCGGCATCTTGGGCAGAGACGGTTGAAAGGGCTGTAACGGCCAGTAGAAATAGAATTTTTTTCATATGCGTCTTTAGAACTTTTACAAGATTTAAATGTAAGGATATTTAAGGGAATGGAATGGTGTTTTAAAAGAACCGCTTTCACAACCTCCGCATAACTTTTAGAGCCGTCCATCGAATCATAAGTAAAAAAGGAAAACCATGCATGAGCACATCGAGCCAATCTACGAGGCCCATTCCTGTGGCTCCTCCCGCGATCCACTTTAATTTCCCCCAGATATGTGGTTCGGGCAAAAAGGGAGCCAATCCTAAGCTTAGGCATAGCACCAGAATGATTTTCCAATTGTTCAATAAGGCATTCACACTATCTTATTTTTTGAACAAAATCCGAAACGGAGTCCGCCCCGTGGGCGGTCAAATGTTTGATAAAGGCCGAGCCGATGATAGCACCTTTGGCGTTTTTGGTGGCAGTTTGAAAGGTTTCTGCATCCTTAATGCCAAAACCAACGATTTGTGGATTTTTCAACTGCATTTCGGCAATACGTTGAAAATAGGTTTTCTGTTCCTTACCAAACCCTGACTTCGAACCGGTCACACTTGCCGAACTTACCATGTAAATGAAACCGTTTGATGCTTCGTCGATCTGACGAATGCGTTCATCGCTGGTTTGCGGAGTAATCAAGAACACATTGATCAGACCGCACTTTTTAAATACGGCCTCATAATCGCTCTGATACACGTCGAGCGGCAAGTCGGGCATGATAATGCCATCAATACCGATTTTATTACATTTTTTACAAAAGGCTTCCACCCCGTATTGCAACATCGGATTAAAATACCCCATAACGATTAGCGGAATGGAAACGCTTTTTCGAATGTCCTTCAGTTGCTCGAATAGTATCTCTGTCGTCATACCATTTTTAAGGGCAGCGGTAGAACTTTCCTGAATGGTCGGTCCATCGGCCAAAGGGTCGCTGAACGGCAAGCCGATTTCAACCATATCGACGCCGTTTTTCTCTAAATCCTCTATGATTTTTTCGGTGTCATTTAAGGAAGGGTAGCCCGCGGTAAAGTAGATGGATAGGAGTTTTTTGTCCTCTTGGAGTTTTTGGTTTATTCTGTTATTCATATCACGCTGTCATTCCCGCTCACCTGCCGGCAGGGGCGGGAATCTGTTTAATTAATTCCGATTTTCTTAAAAGCTATTTTTCAGTCTCCCAACATCCAAGAAAGGTCATTCCAATCTGGGTTCATGTCATTTATCAAATTCTCTTTCCATTGTCTACGCCAATGTTTTAATTGTTTTTCTCTTTTGATTGCATTGTTTACATATTGCGTTTTTTCAAAATAGACCAATTTATGAACACTATACTTTTGTGTGAAGCTTTTATTATTTTTTGATTTATGTTGTTGTATTCGTGATTTCAAATTATTTGTCATCCCTGCATATAAAACAGTATGGTTTTTGTTTGTTAGTATGTATACATAATACTTATGCATTTGATTGACATTCTTTCTGATTCAAGGAATTTCCGCCTGCGCGGAAATGACAAACTATTTTAACCCAAAATAGTCGATATAGGTATTCAAGTCCTTATCCCCGCGCCCCGACAAACCGATAACCACAATATCGTCCGGTTTGAATTTTCGATGCTCGAATATGGCGAACGCGTGGCCTGTCTCTATGGCCGGAATGATTCCTTCCAGCTGCGAAAGCTCCAGACCAGCGGTCATTGCTTCGTCGTCAGTGGCCGAATAAAATTCCGCCCTGCCGGATTTGTGCAAATGGGAATGCATAGGTCCAACACCGGGGTAATCCAATCCAGCGGAAATGGAATAGGGTTCTGTAATTTGTCCGTCTGCTGTTTGCATCAACATGGTTTTACAGCCGTGAATGATACCCACTTTCCCCAAAGCCGAAGTCGCCGCGCTTTCCCCGGAATCGACTCCTTTACCGGCAGCTTCGACAGCTATGATACCAACTTCAGGTTCATTTAAAAAGTGATAATAAGTTCCTGCGGCATTGCTGCCACCACCGATACAGGCAACGACATAGTCCGGATTTTCGCGGCCCTCTTTTCCCTTTAATTGCCATTTGATCTCTTCGGAAATAACCGATTGAAATCGTGTGACCATATCGGGGTAGGGATGCGGCCCGATGGCAGATCCGATAATATAATGGGTATCGACAGGATTGTTGATCCAATCGCGAATGGCTTCGTTCGTGGCATCTTTCAAGGTACGGCTTCCGGACAAGGCGGGTCGTACTTCGGCTCCCAACATTTTCATTCTGGCTACATTCGGTGCTTGTCGGGCAATATCTATTTCGCCCATGTATACAATACATTCCATACCCATTAAGGCACACACAGTAGCCGTAGCGACACCGTGCTGGCCCGCGCCGGTTTCGGCAATGATTCTTCTTTTACCCAAGCGTTGCGCCATCAAAATCTGACCTATGGTGTTGTTCACCTTATGCGCTCCAGTATGGTTGAGATCTTCCCGTTTCAGGTATACTTTGCAGCCATGCTTTTGAGACAGACGTTTCGCAAAGTATAGAGGCGAAGGCCTACCAACATAGTCTTTCAGTAATTGATGGAATTCTTCCTGAAAAGATTCCTCATACATGATATCCAAGTACTTTTGGCGTAATTCCTCAACATTGGGATAAAGCATTTCAGGAATAAAGGCGCCTCCAAATTCACCATAATATCCTTTTTCATCCGCGTGGTATGGTCCATGGTGCTCCGGTCCTTTAATCGAAGTATTCTTTGTTTTTTCTTTCTGCATTTTTTTATGTTCAATAATCCGCCCCTATGCATCGGGGATAATTTGTAATCTTTCACCTGACTTTTCGCAGGTTTCGTATGTTCTCTATGTTCTATGTTCTATGTTCTATGCTCTATGCTCTATTCTCCGTTATCTGCCTACCGGCGCCAGTTCCATTATTTTAGCTCCATTTTAAAACTTTGCAACTTTTCAATATTTTTCAAGCCAGGCATATCCTCAAATTTACTGTTCACATCAATAACCTCACAGTATTTCGCTTCCGGACGATTCATAAACTTTTTGATGGAATCGATTTCTTCCAACCCAATGCCCCCACTTAAAAAATAAGGCTTGGTAGAAGGGTATTGCTTTAGTATTTCCCAATTAAAAGCGTAGCCATTTCCACCCGGTAGTTTTCCTTTCGTATCGAACAGATAATAATCACACACATCCTCGAAAGGCTTCAGTTGTCCGAAATCGAAATCGTCTTTTACGGAAAAAACCTTGATGATCTTTATATTTGGAATCGCTTTTTTCAGTTCATCGCAAAATGCAGGCGTTTCTTTGCCATGCATTTGCACCAATAGTAGTCCGCAGGTTTTGACCTTTTCGAGAATGTCCGAGAGTGGGGCATCGACAAATACACCTACCTTTTTGATATGATGTGGAATCGATGGCATTTGCCCTTCAAAATATCGTTTGGAGGGTTCCCAGAAGATAAAACCCAAATAGTCGGGTCTCAACGCAGCCACCTCCATGGTATTTTTATTCATCCCGCAGACTTTAATGCCTACCCCAGCATTCCTGTTTTTCAAAGAAGTTTCATTTTTGTCGCTATTTGGATTCGTTGACTTCAACCTAATTTATTTTTTGAATAAATTCTGCAGCGCTTTTGCCGGGATCGGCTGTTTTCATAAAATTCTCACCAATTAAAAAACCTTGATAGCCGTATGGTTTTAAATCCGTAATTGCGTCGATAGTACTGATTCCACTTTCGGAAACTTTAACGAAGTCATCTGGAATCAATTCCGACAACGTTTTACTGGTCTCTAAACTCACTTCGAAAGTTTTTAGATTACGATTATTGACGCCCAACATGTCCAAACTCGGCATGATAGATTTCTGTAATTCCGTTTTGTTATGAACCTCCAGCAACACTTCCATATCCAAGCTTTTGGCAAGTTCGGAAAAGATTTTTATTTCTGCTCTGGACAACACCGCCGCAATCAATAGGATTACATCTGCGCCGTGGGCCTTGGCCTCCAGAACTTGGTATTCGTCAATAATAAACTCTTTTCGCAGCAAGGGTATGGTCACGGATGCGCGTGCCAATACCAAGTCTTCCAACGAGCCTCCAAAATATTTGATATCGGTAAGTACGCTCATCCCGCATACGCCAGCTTTTTGATACCCTCTGGCAACTTGGCCCACATTGGTATCTTGATTGATGGTAGATTTGGAGGGCGAACGTCTTTTGTGTTCAGCGATGATGCCCGTTGAACTATCTCGCAAGGCCTTTGCCAATGAAAAAGTATCGCGATCGAATAGGGCGGAAGCTTCCAACTGCGAGGCAGGAATAAGTGATTTTTTCAAATCGACTTCTTTTCGTTTGTCCGCTATTATTTTATCTAGAATGTTCATATCTATTTCGTCATTCCGAGTGAAGTGAAGGAATCTGTCCAATCATTGCTAACTTCCCTTCGACTGAACTTCAGCAAGCTCAGTAACTTCGTTCAAAATCTTATTTTCAGTTTAATTTTTGCTCAATTCTTGCAACCGCTTCAAGGCTTTCAATCCACTACCATTCAATAGCGATTCCTTGGCTTTCTCAAAACCATCCTTAATGTGGATGTTCTCGACCGTCGCAATGGCAACGCCCGCGTTAGCACAAACCACATTGTTCTGTGCCTCTGTGCCCTTGCCCTGTAGCACGTTTAAGAATATTCCCGCTGATTCGGCGATGTCGTCACCACCAACGATATCGGATTGCTTGATAGTGCTTACCCCAAAATCGGAAGGTTTGATCATGCCTTCACTGGTATTGGAAATCGTTTTGGTATTTCCCGTCAAGGATATTTCATCATACCCGTCCAAAGCGTGTAAGACCGTGAAATGCTTATCGGTGTTCTGGTAGAGATAGCCGTACATACGCGCCAATTCCAGATTAAACACCCCGACCATTTGGTTCTTCGGAAAGGCTGGATTAACCATTGGTCCTAACATATTGAAAAAGGTCTTGACCCCCAATTCCCTTCGGATGGGAGCCACATTCTTCATGGCCGGGTGGAATAGGGGAGCGTGCAATACGCAAATGCCCGCTTCATCGATCGACCGTTCTAAAAAATCTGCCTTATTGCTGAATTTGATACCTAAAAACTCCATGACATTACTGCTGCCACATTTAGAGGAAACGCCGTAATTACCATGTTTAGTAACCTTGATTCCTGCTCCGGCGGTTACAAAAGAGGCCAAGGTGGAAATATTGAAAGTGTCTTTACCGTCACCGCCCGTTCCGCATAGATCAACCGGATTGTAGGCCGATAGATCTACCGCCAAACACAATTCCAGTAGCGCATCCCGAAAACCTTCCAACTCTTCTATGGTAATACTGCGCATCATATACACGGTCAGAAAGGCGGCGATCTGGCTGGTATTGTAATCGCCCTTTGCAATATTGACCAAGATCTGCTTTGCGTCCTCTTTGGAGAGGATGTCATGGTTTATCAGTTTATTTAACGTCTGTTTCATCGATCGTACTTTTGTTTTTTATTCTCACGAAGGGAGCATCACTCCTATTCATTTTGCGGTATCTACTCCATACCCCTGGACCGCCAGAGCTCGGGGCGAACATTTAATTAGTTAACCAGTTTTCCAACATCTTTTTCCCGTCCGGGGTCAGAACCGACTCTGGGTGAAACTGCACGGCACACACATCGTATTGCTTATGCCGTAACGACATGACCTGTCCGTTTTCATCAAATGAAGTCGCTTCCAACACTGCGGGAAGTTCCGGATTCACGACCCATGAGTGGTAACGACCGACTTCGATTTGCTTGGACATTCCTTCGAACAAAATATCATCTTGGGTGATATTGATGGTCGTGGCGATACCGTGATAGACTTTGTCTAAATTGATCAGACTGCCTCCGAAAACTTCGGCGATGGCCTGTTGCCCCAGGCAGACCCCGAAAATACTTTTGGTAGCCGCATATTTATCGATTATAGCTTTTAGTAGCCCAGCCTCGTCAGGTATTCCCGGCCCTGGAGAAAGCACGATTTTATCGAATTGGTCTACTTCATTCAGTGTCAACTGGTCGTTTCTTTTGACGATCACTTCGCAGTCTAAATCTTCCAAATAATGCACTAAGTTGTACGTAAAACTATCGTAATTATCTATGACAAGTATCTTCTTCATTTTAAATCGTTTCAGCTATTTCGAGCGCCTTTGTCAAGGCTCCCAACTTGTTATAGGTTTCTTGAAGCTCATCTTCCGCATTGGAGGCCGCCACCAAACCGGCACCGGCTTGATAGTGTAATTGGTGATTTTTGCTCAGGAAAGTGCGGATCATGATGGCATGGTTGAAGTTCCCTTTAAAATCCATAAAACCGATGGCACCGCCATAGTATCCGCGGCTTGTTTTTTCGTACTTCTCGATAAGCTGCATCGCCATGTGTTTTGGAGCGCCACTCAGGGTACCTGCGGGAAAGGTATCGGCCACTACCTTCATGGTGGTCACGTCTTTTTTCTTATGGCCTGTGACCTTTGATACAAGGTGGATTACGTGAGAAAAGAATTGCACCTCTCTATAATTAGTCACTTTTACGGTGCTTCCGTTCCTGCTCAAATCGTTTCTGGCCAGGTCGACCAACATCACATGTTCACTATTTTCTTTATGGTCTTCTGTGAGCTCTTTGGCCAAAATGGCATCTTGCTCGTCGTTTCCCGTACGTTTGAAGGTGCCGGCGATGGGGTGAATTTCAGCAATGCCGTCTTTTACGATGAGCTGCGCCTCGGGAGAACTTCCGAAAATCTTAAAATCGCCGTAATCGAAATAAAAGAGATAAGGTGAGGGATTCACCGAGCGCAACGCCCTGTAGACATTAAATTCATCCCCTTTAAAACCTTGTGAGAACCTACGCGACAGCACCAATTGAAACACATCGCCCCTCTGACAATGTTTTTTGGCCAGTTCAACGTGTGCTTTATAGTCGTCATCCTCGAGATTGGAGGTGGCATCTCCATCCATAGAAAAATTGTAAGAGGCAAAATTCTTTACGTTTAAAATTTGTTCTATCTCCGGAATATTGTTTTCCGATTCGTAGCAATGCGCGAATATATAGGCTTCGTTCTTAAAATGGTTGATTGCGATTATGTTCTGGTATACCGCGTAATAGATGTCGGGAATGCCAATAGAACCTTCTTTTTTATGCAACGAAATGTCTTCATAATAGCGCACCGCATCATAGGCCATGTAGCCGAACAAGCCATTATCGATAAATTTAAAATCGCTTTTTCCGCCCTCGAATTGTTGACTGAAATCGTGGATCAAGCCTACCACATCTGTCTTAGCGCCGATTTCCATTTTATCGGAAGTACCATCGGGCAGGAGCTTTTCGACACGCTCATTATCTACTTTTATAGAGGCGATGGGATTGCAGCAGATGTAGGAAAAACTATTGTCGTTGGCGTGGTAGTCGCTACTTTCCAACAATATACTGTTCGGAAACCTATCCCTGATTTTCAGATAGACACTTACGGGTGTGATGGTGTCCGCCAAAATTTTTTTGTGGTGCGATGTGAGATGATATTTCATGAAATCAAAACCTATTTACATTAAAAAAGGCCTGTCGTGATGACAAGCCTAGTATAGTTTTACTACAATGATGCTTAGCTCACGAATGTTGTCGAGAGTTATTCCACCAAGTAGCTGTTATTCTTAATTGCATACTTCAAATATAGAAATCATTTTTAAAATCACCAACCACTGCTTAAAAAAAACGAGAAAACCTGCATTTGAGATCAAATGCAGGTTTCTTGATGATATGGTTAAGTCTATAAAATTGTACGTGTAATTTAGAATTCTAAATCTACGACCAAATCAAATTCGTCATATATAGCCTTATCCTTTAAATCATCGAAAAAGCTAGCTGACCCATATTTTACATCGTAGTTGGTACGGTCCACTTTCATAGTTGCTGTGGCCTTGCTCCCATAAACCGATACATCAAAGGTTACAGGTTTGGTAATTCCCTTTATCGTTAAATCACCAGTTACTTCGTAAGAATTTTTACCGGTCGACTTCACGTCGGTAAATTTCAAAGATGAGGTGGTGTGATTAGCGGTGTCGAAAAAATCGCCTGAATTCAAATGTCCATCCAACTTTCCTTTGGAATCACCCTCTAAATCTTCTGTGCTGATGGTAGTCATATCGACCGTAAATTCCCCACCGGTCAATTGATCACCATCAAATACCAATGCGCCTTCTTTCAAATCAATACTACCGTAATGCGAACCGGTAACTTTATAGGCTTTCCATGTCACCTTACTGGTTTCCGTGTTGACTTCTTTCTTCTCTTCCGCAACCGGCTCTGTGGCCATTGCTGTAAAACCGAATACTACGGCCAATGCTACACTAAATACTGTCTTTTTCATAATTCAAATGGTTTTAATCGTATTTCCGAACCTTTGCTAAATTCGTTCCAGCAAGATCGGAAATCATTTAGTTATTAATTTACGTTATTGTATTTGTTCAAAATTTATTAAATAAGCTATTCAATTGCTTTAAATCCGATTCGGACATATTTTTTAATATGGATTTCTCGGCTTCTTTCATGGCCGTATCCATTTGTTTCAATGCCTTTTTTCCATCGGAAGTAATACTGATTTCAACCTTCCTTCGGTTTGACGGACAGATAATCCGATCTACGAATCCTTTTTTAATCAATTTGTCCACCAATCGGGTCGTATTACTTCTTTTGGTCACCATCCTGTCATTCAATGTAGAAAGATTGGCAGGCTTCCCGAATTGGCCTCTCAAAATTCGCAATACGTTAAACTGTTGTAACGACACCTCGAAAGGTTTGAGCGCTATGCCTAACGCTTCCGTTATCTTATTGTTGATCAACATAAAATGGATGATTGTCCGACTTTGAAGCGATAGCTCTTTCTCCGTTTTAATGATTTGCTCAACATTCATGTTCTTACAACTATTGTATATACAAATGTAAAAGAACTTAGTAGCGAATCAACTGGAATATCACTAAAATTTTGTTAAAAAATGGCTGACCTCTTCTTTCGAACGTAAATAGAATGGGTTAAACCTTTTTTAACGCTAGTAGTCTTACCTTTAATAAAATAAATATTTTGGAAAAAGCACAGATTCAACATCTTTACAAGAGGGCCGGTTTCGGTATTCTTCCGAGTCAACTCGACGTACTTGATGGAAAGAGTAAAAAGGCTATCGTTAAGGATTTGTTCAAGGTCTCAAAGACGATCAACGAACTGACCGTTCCCACTCCGGAATTGGATGCCTACATTGCGAAAACGAAAGGAAAAATCGATAAAAAAGACATTAGGGATTTATTGCGAAGAAGCAGGTCGAAACACTTGGAGCTGAATCAGGACTGGCTACAGCGTATGGCCAGTGCAAAAGAATGCTTGCGCGAGCGAATGACCTTTTTTTGGAGCAATCATTTTGTAGTGCGCTCGAACAATATCCTGTATTCGCAACGTTTTCACAATACCCTACGTAGCCATGCCTTGGGAAATTTTAAAAGCCTGCTCATCGCCATTTCCAAAGAACCTGCGATGTTGGATTATCTGAACAACCAGCAGAATAGGAAGAACCGTCCCAACGAGAACTTTGCCCGAGAGCTGATGGAGCTTTTTACTCTTGGGGAAGGCAATTATTCCGAAGCCGATATCCGCCAGGCGGCGCGCTCCTTTACAGGATGGCATCATGACCGTATGGGCACTTTCAAACTATTGAAAAAGCAACATGATTACGACGAAAAGACGGTTTTTGGAAAAAAAGGAAATTTCGAAGGAGAAGATATTATCCAGCTAATTTTGGACAAACCGGAATGTGCCGAGTTCATTTCTCGAAAAATTTATGCCCATTTCGTTAATGATCGTATCGATGAAGGTCATGTGGCCGAGATGGCGACGCTGTTCAGGAAAAATTATGAGCTGTCCGATTTAATGGCTTTTGTTTTTGCATCCGACTGGTTTTACAATTCGGAAAATATAGGGGGGAAAATCAAATCCCCTGTCGATTTTCTGACCGGTTTAATGCAAGTGGTTCCGTTTACGATGAACAAACCGAAACAGTTGAAATATGTCGAGCGACTTTTGGGCCAGGTCCTTTTTGAACCACCCAATGTTGCCGGTTGGGCCGAGGGTAGAAGTTGGATCGATGCCAATACCATGATGGTGCGCTTGAAACTGCCATCGGTTCTGTTGAAGGACGGCAGTATCGCTTTCGATGTAAAGGGAGAGTTCGAAGATAGTTTCGCCGCTTTCAACGCCAAGAGCAATTTTAAACGAAAGCTGGATATCACGAAACAGTGGAGCGTATTTGATCGGAATTATGGAAATCTTTCCTTCGCAGAACTGACTTTACAACTCTTGGGCGAGCGATTGAGTCCTGCCTCAACCGCATTTTTGGAATCCCTCGAAAAAAATAACAAACAGGATTTTTGTATTCAATTAATGTCGTTGCCCGAGTACCAATTGTGCTAGGAGCGTCTCAACTTGGTCCTGTAAACTAAAAAATAATATCATATGAAGCGGAGAGCATTTATCAGAAATAGTAGTTTGGCGAGCAGCACTTTGCTCATTCCAAGTTTTATCAAGGCCTTTGATGGAACGCCCTCGTTCTTAACAGGCCATAAAAAGTTGGTGATCATACAATTGTCAGGAGGCAACGACGGCTTGAATACCCTTGTGCCTTTTAACAACGATGTGTATATAAAGAATAGGTCTACTATTGCCCAAAAGAAAACCCAGCTGCTCTCGGTAACGGATGAATTGGGTTTTCATGAGAGCTTAAAAGACTTTAAGACTCTTTACGATAATGGCTATGTAAGTGTCATGCACAATGTCGGGTACCCCAATCCGAGCAGATCACACTTTAGGTCTACCGATATTTGGCACACCGCTAGCGCGTCTGATGAATACCTACAGACTGGCTGGGTAGGCAGATACCTAGAGAAAGTTTCCAAAAATCCTCTCGGAGCGATAGAGGTAGATGATACGCTTTCCCTTTTGATGAAAGGGGTAGACATCAATGGTATTGCAACGAAAGATGCCAAACTCTTTTACCGCACTACCCAGGATCCATACTTCTCTAATGTACTGAGTCAGCATTCCGATACACATTTGAGCGAGCATAATTTGGGCTACTTGTTTAAAACCGCGTTGGATGCGAAATCTTCTGCCAAGTATCTTTATGAAAAGACCAAGACCTATGAATCGGCTGCGGACTATCCTAAAAATGCATTTGGCAAACAATTGAAAACCATCTCCGAATTTATCAATTCAGGTCTGGAGACTCAAGTATACTATGCTAGTTTGGGTGGTTTTGATACGCATGCGAATCAGGTAAATGCGCAGAAACGACTGTTAGCTGTATATTCGAAAGGTATAGCCACTTTTATGAAGGATTTGAAGGATACCGGGGCGCTCAAAGACACGGTTGTACTCACCTTCTCCGAATTTGGTCGTCGCCTAAAGCAGAACGCCGCCAATGGAACCGATCATGGCGCGGCGAACCTTGTTTTTCTAATGGGTGACGATTTAAAACACAAAGGCATGTACAATACACCTGCCAATTTAGTCGACCTTGATGCCAATGGGGATATTAAGTACGAGGTCGATTTTAGGGATATTTACGCTTCGCTCCTCAAAGAGTGGCTACAAACAGAGCCGTCACAGATTTTGAACGGGGATTTTAAAACCCTGGGTCTGGTTTAATAAAAGTGAATACCCTATTTTTGATTTCTAAATTTTCTACATTATGGCCGATTTATCACAGGAAGACTGGACAGCACAACTCGAGCAGGACGAAAATGCCTTTATTTTGGACGTACGTACCGATGATGAGGTTGCCGATGGTATCATTCCCAACTCAAAACAAATCGACATTTACTTGGGTCAGGGTTTTATAGACGAACTCGAAAAGTTGGACAAAAGTAAAAACTACTATGTGTATTGCCGTAGTGGGAATCGTAGTGGGCAGGCTTGCGCCATAATGGATAGTCTTGGTTTTCAAAACGCTTACAATCTTGAAGGGGGTTTTATGAATTGGGAAGGAGAAGTGGCCCAATAATATCAATTGTCCCGAATAGTACGGTAGCCTTACCAATTCCTGCATTTAGACTTAACGAGCGCCAGGCCATGGCGCGTGGAGTTCTTAGTTGTTTTGGTTGTCATTCTTTGTTTTCTCCTCCGATTTCATCGTAATATTACTTAGAGTACAAATCAGTGAAAGAAGACCTGTTACATTTTATCTGGAAGTATAAAAAACTGCAGCTGCAAGAGCTTGTTTCTTCAAAAGGGGAGCAGATTCGGATTATCGAAGTAGGTACCCACAATTATTTCGCCGGTCCCGATTTTTTCAATTCAAAAGTAGAGATCGACGGTCAGCTTTGGGCGGGCAATGTTGAGGTACATTTGAATTCCTCTGACTGGTACGCGCACCACCACGAGCAAGACCCGAATTACAATAATGTGATCTTACATGTGGTCTGGGAAGATGACGCAACGATTTTTAGGAGCGATAATACGGAGATACCGACATTGCAATTAAAGAATTTCATTTCGGCAGAGGTACTCGATGCCTACCGCAGGCTTTTTGACAAGAGTAAAAAGTCATTCATCAATTGTGAGAACGATATTGGCGACATAGACGACTTTACCGTAGGAAATTGGTTGGAACGCCTCTACTTTGAGCGTTTGGAACGGAAATCAGAAGAGGTTACGAGCCTTTTAGAAGCATCTACAAACGACTGGGAACAGGTGCTTTTCTCGATGTTGTTAAAAAACTTCGGCTTGAACATCAACGGTGAGGCCTTCCTGAGCTTGGCCCAGGCGTTAAATTTTTCAGTCGTTCGTAAACTCCAAACCAGTGTTCCGCAGCTGGAAAGCGTGTTTTTTGGTATGAGCCACTTGCTTGAAGAGGAAACCGTACTGGATGCCTATTACATCCAACTAAAAAAAGAATTCGACTATCAAAGACACAAATTCGAATTGAAGCCAGAGTCCGTTCAAAAACCGGAGTTCTTTAGGTTGCGTCCTCCCAACTTCCCTACGATTCGATTGTCCCAATTGGCAAATCTGTACAGTGCGCAGCATGGCTTGTTCCATAAGGTAATGCAAACTTCGAACTTGAAGGATTTCTATCAGCTTTTCGATATATCTGCCAGCAGCTACTGGGACGATCACTTTACCTTTGGGAAAACATCTAAAAAGAGCACCAAAAAGCTGACGAAGAAATTCATTGATCTGTTATTGATCAATACCGTGCTTCCCTTGAAATTTTGTTATGCCAAGTTTAATGGAAAAGATAAGAATGCCGAAATCGAAACCATTAGCACCGCTATCAAGAAAGAGGAAAACAGTATTGCCAATAACTTTAGAATGCATGGCTTACAAGTTCAACATTCGAGGGACAGTCAAGCGGTTTTAGAACTTTACAAGCAATACTGTACCACGAATAGATGTTTGGAATGTGCGATTGGAAGCCGGCTGTTGGGAAGGTAGATGCAGAAGTGATTCTAAAACGTCCCTTACATGTCCGATTGTTTAATGAAACCGCTGCTTTGAAAATTTTAATATCTCCCCCGTTCCTGCGCTGAACAAGAATACTTTTTATTTAAATTTACCGTATGAATCTTTTTTACACGGTATTATACTACTTTCAAAAACGGGGCTTCGAAGTATGCCGTCGTATCGCCGAGCGCCTGGGTATTCGGGCAAGGGTAGTGCGCACATCGTTCATTTATCTTACATTCGTAACCTTGGGTTTTGGTTTTGCGTTATACCTATTTGTAGCTTTTTGGCTTAGAATCAAGGACTTGATTTACACCAAAAGAACCTCCGTTTTCGATCTATAAACATGTTGCAACTTTCCCGTTCTAAAATCTATCTTGCATTGGCCCTGCTCCTTGCAGTGCTGTTGTTCGGAGTTTTGGGATATCGATTTATTGCTGAATACACTTGGGTCGAGGCGCTTTATATGACTGTGATTACCATGGCCACTGTCGGTTTTAAGGAAGTGCGCCCTCTTGATACGGGCGCACAGATTTTTACCGTACTTTTAATTTTATGCAGTGTTTTTATATTGGGCTTCGCGATTTCGGTAATTTCAGAATATATATTGAGCCGAAATTCCATGCAACTTTTAAAAAAGAAGAGGGTGAAAAATAAAATCAAAAATCTATCTGAGCACGTGATACTTTGCGGGTATGGGAGAAACGGGATGCAGGCGTCAGAGCGTTTGAACGCTTACAAAAAACCCTTTGTCGTGGTTGAACGGGATAAGGAGATTATCGAGCGATATGAGCAAGAAGTACTTTTTGTCGAGGGCGATGCCAATGATGATGAAGTATTAAGAGAGGCGGGCATTGAACAAGCCCACTATTTAATCTGTGCATTGCCCGATGATGCTGCGAATCTTTTTGTAGTGCTCTCGGCGCGACAATTGAATGTTAAATTATTCATTATCAGTAGAGCCTCTTTGGTAACATCACAAAAAAAATTGCTACTAGCTGGTGCGAACAAGGTCATCATGCCGGACAAGATCGGCGGGGATCATATGGCATCGTTAGTGGTCATGCCAGATTTGATAACATTTATGGACAAATTGGGTACCGAAGGAGAGCATACGACTAATCTTGAGGAGGTACCCATAGAGGACTTTAGGGACCAAGTGGATTGTAACTCCTTACGAGATCTGGATTTAAGAAAACGAACCGGCTGTACCATCATAGGCTATATAGCCCCCGATGGAGAGTATATCATCAATCCCGAAGCCGATTTACAATTACAACCCAAAAGCAAGGTCATCGTCCTGGGCAGACCCGAGCAAATTCGTAAACTGAATGAAATGTTTCACATTGCCTAAAGTTAATGTGAACCATTAATTTGATTGTAATGTTAATTTTTATGATATTGTGCAGCTAACAAACCTGTCATGACGGCGGGCAGGCTCGTAAACTAAACCAAAACCGATATGATGAAGTATAAACTTCTACTGATTGCTACCCTAATTTCTCCCATTCTTACCACCGCACAGGAAACCACCGAAAAAGGTCTTGACGAAAAAGTAAACGATGCATTTATGCCCTTCGCTACGTGGTGGGAAAACACCGTTTTAACATCCATTCCCATAGCAGGCTACGACATTCCCATCGTATTGATTTTATTGATTCTGGGCGCCACTTTTTTCACCATTTATTTTAAGTTTCCAGGTATTTCGAAGTTTCCACTGGCGATTAACGTCGTACGAGGGAAATACGAAGAAATCGAAAAATATGGGCTTGAGAAGGTAGAGCAACATATGACCGAAGATGGCGATATTCCCGACACGATTCGCGATGAAAGCGAAGAAGGGGAGGTAAGTCATTTTCAAGCCTTGGCAACAGCAGTGTCCGGTACCGTAGGTTTAGGTAATATCGCTGGTGTTGCAGTAGCGATTGCGCTTGGTGGTCCTGGTGCCACTTTTTGGATGATCGTTTGTGGCTTGATAGGAATGTCGACAAAATTCGTAGAGTGTACACTTGGGGTCAAGTACCGTGACGTTGGTCCGGACGGGACCGTGTATGGGGGGCCGATGTATTACCTTTCCAAAGGGCTTAACGAGAATAACATGAAAATTCTCGGTAAAATTTTGGCAGTGATTTTCGCCGTACTTTGTGTGGGCGCATCCTTCGGAGGAGGCAACGCCTTTCAGTCCAATCAAGCTGCAGTACAACTCACGACCATGTTCGGTCTTGAAGGGGGTGCTACTGGTGTCATCATTGGTATTATTTTGGCAATTTTAGTAGGAATAGTAATCATTGGTGGTATCAAGAAAATAGCAAGCGTCACCGAGAAAATAGTTCCTTTTATGGCCGGTATTTATGTTCTGGCTTCGTTGATTATCATTTTTGCGAACATTAAGTATGTTGGAGACGCTTTCGGACTTATCTTTTCCGGGGCATTTTCGCCCGATGCTGCACTTGGTGGTTTTATTGGAGTGATTATCGTAGGCTTTCAACGAGCTGCATTTTCAAATGAAGCTGGAGCGGGTTCCGCAGCAATTGCCCACTCTGCGGTGAAAACAAGGTACCCCGCAAGTGAGGGTATCGTGGCCTTATTAGAGCCTTTTATCGATACGGTCGTTATTTGTACCATGACCGCCTTGGTCATTATTTTCTTCAATATGGATGCTGGGGCATTCGATTACGGAAACGGGGTAGGAAGTACTGTTTTAATCAACGAGACCGGGAATTATGTAGGTGGGGTTGATTTGACTTCGATGGCCTATGATTCGGTCATCCCGGGGTTCCGATATGTTTTGACCATTGCCATTATTATGTTCGCATTCTCGACCATGATTTCTTGGTCATACTACGGCCTTCAGTCGTGGAAATTCTTATTCGGTAGAGGTAAGGCGGCAGATATTATGTACAAGGTTCTTTTCCTTTTATTCGTGGTTATAGGGGCAGCTGCGACTTTGGATGCGGTAATCAAATTTTCAGATGCCATGATTTTGGCCTTGGTGTTCCCGAATATGATCGGACTGTTGATTCTATTTCCAAAAGTTAGAAAGAGCCTTGATCGATATGTTGACGCTATCAAAAAGGTTTATTAAAGCACAGGAAAATTGAAAAGATTCAAATCCCACTTCAAGTTCACTAAACAGGAACGAAGTGGGATTTTCTTTTTGCTATCGATCATTGTATTACTTCAAATAGGATACTTTGCATTTCAATATTTTCCGCTGGAAGATAAGGAATCGCTGACCGTCGATTCAGAAACCCAAACCCAGATTGACATTTTAAAAGCCAGTTCGGCAGCGAAGGATATCCAAAAAATGTATCCGTTCAATCCCAACTTCATAACGGATTACAAAGGCTATACCTTGGGAATGTCAGTGGCGGAAATCGATAGGTTACATGCCTATCGTGCCAAAAACAAATTTGTAAATTCCATTGAGGAATTTCAAAAGGTTACCGAAGTTCCGGATTCGCTACTGGGGGTTATTTCTCCTTTTTTTAAGTTTCCGGAGTGGACCAGAAAAAACAAACCATCTCTAGCGAATGATGAAGAATCCAAAGTTGACCGCAGTAGTTCTGTTCATAAAGGTGTATCAGGGTCTAGCGTTGGCGACCTAAATTTGGTCACTGCGGAAGAATTGAAAAAAATCAATGGAATTGGGGAAGTACTTTCAGCCAGGATCGTCAAATTTCGGGACCGGTTAGGCGGGTTCTTAATAGATGAGCAATTGTATGATGTTTACGGGCTGGAACCGGATGTTGCAAAGAGAACATTAGCACATTTTAAGGTAATTGTTCCGCCAGAAATCAAAAAAATAAGCGTAACTTGGGCGTCGTATAATGAATTGCGTAACATACTGTATATCAATGATAAATTTGCAAATTCTATTATTGAGTATCGTAAGTTTAATACGATTATTTCATTAACCGAGCTAAAAAGCCTTGATGGTTTTCCTGAAGGGAGGTTCGAAAGAATAGAGTTATATTTGTCGCTTTAAAAAAAACGCTATGCAAAGTATGTACTTCACTGAAGAGCATCATTTATTTCGTGAAAGTCTAAAAGATTTTCTAAAGAAGGAAGTTGTTCCACATATCGAAAAATGGGAAGATGAAGGAATTATCGAACGTTTCATTTGGGAAAAGTTCGGTGAGATGGGGTATTTCGGTTTGGCCGTTCCAGAAGCTGACGGTGGTTTGGGGTTGGACATGTTCTACACCGTAATCCTTTTAGAGGAACTCCAAAAAATAAATTCAGGCGGTTTTGCCGCGGCTATTTGGGCGCACGCTTACCTCGCGATGACGCATTTGAATAAAAATGGCAATCCTGACCAAAAAAAGGCCTATTTAACGCCTAGTATAAACGGGGAGATGATAGGTTGTCTTGGTGTTTCCGAACCCTTTGGGGGGAGCGATGTAGCAGCAATGCGAACCACAGCGATAAAGAAAGGCGACACCTACGTGGTGAACGGATCTAAAACCTTCATCACCAATGGGGTGTACGGCGACTATATTATCCTTGCCGCCAAGACGGATCCTGCTGCGGGCAACAAGGGCATCAGTATATTGATTGTAGACCTGAAAAGCGAGGGTGTTTCGGCCAATAAGCTCAATAAGTTGGGTTGGCGGGCTTCCGACACCGCGGAACTGGCTTTTGATAATGTAATCGTACCAGCTCAGAATTTGATGGGGGAAGAAGGTAAGGGATTCACTTTTATTATGGAGGCCTTTGCTTTGGAACGCTTGATAATGGGTATTAATGGTCATGCCAGGGCGGAGTACGCTTTGGAGTACGCCCTACAGTACATGTCGGAAAGGGAAACTTTCGGCAAGCCTATCAATCAGTATCAAGCTTTACGACATCGTATCGCCGACCTGCATGCCGATATGGATATGTGCAAGCAATACAACTATTCGATTGCCTACCGACTGGATAAGGGTGACTACGTGGTGCGCGAAGCCACCATCTCTAAGTTGAAATCGACCAAAATGGCCGATGAAGTGGCGCACGAATGCCTTCAGTTTTTAGGGGGTTACGGTTACATCGAGGATTACCCAATGGCGCGCTTACTGCGTGATAGTAGGTTGGGGCCTATCGGCGGAGGCACCTCTGAAATTTTGCGGGAAATCATCGCCAAGATCGTTATCGATAAAAAAGAATACAAAGCACCATCGGATAGTTAGCATTTATTTCCGAAATAGGTTGCCGGTTGTGAATAAGTTGTTATCTTTGCAGCCTTAATCACTAAAGAAAGGAGGTTGTAGCCCATGTTAATAATACCAATTAAAGAAGGAGAAAACATCGATAGAGCTTTAAAGCGCTTCAAGCGAAAGTTCGACAAAACAGGTACAATGCGATCGTTGCGTAAGCGGCAGGCATTTACAAAACCTTCAGTAGAACGTAGAGCGCAGATTCAAAAAGCACAATACATTCAAGGACTAAGAGATAGAGAGGAAATCTAAACGTTCCTTTTGAAAATATAGGAAATCCCATTTGTCGATAGACGAATGGGATTTTTTTATTTCCCACTCTAGGTCGGGGTTCTTATTAGTCGCTAATTGCCGCGTCGTCTCTAAATCTATTTTTACGTTAAACTTAGTAACTTTACGGTATGGCGGCAGAACCCTTTCTTTCTTATCTCTCTTTAGAGAAAAACTATTCAGAGCATACAGTGAAGGCTTACAGGAAAGATATTGAAGCCTTTGCCGAGTTCTGTGCAAAAGAATATGAAGTCGAGTCGATAGAAAAGGTTGGCTATACATTGATTCGCAGTTGGATTGTTCAATTGGTCGATTCCGGAATCAGCAACCGTTCCACAAATCGGAAAATTGCGTCTTTAAAAGCATATTATAAGTTTTTGCTTCGCGTTGGTGATATTAAAGTGAACCCGCTAGCAAAGCATAAGGCGCTGAAAACCTCAAAAAAAATCGAGATTCCCTTCTCGGAAACCGAGATGCAAAATGTGCTTTCCCAAATCGCGTATGACGAGGGTTTTGAGGGCGCTCGTGACAAATTGATGGTAGAATTGCTGTATGCAACGGGAATTCGTCGCGCAGAGCTCATCAATCTAAAAACCCAGGCGATAGATCTACATTCAAAAACAATGAAAGTGTTGGGCAAGCGCAATAAAGAACGAATAGTACCTTTGCTGCCATCGACTGTCGCATTGCTAAAAGCCTACTTTAAGGAACGCGAGCTGCTTGAAGATCAACATGATGAACAGCATGTGTTTTTGTTGAAATCGGGTCACAAAATCTACGAAACACTTGTCTATAGAGTTATAAATAAGTATCTTGGAAGAGTGTCGTCGAAGGTGAAAAAGAGTCCGCACATTCTCCGACATACCTTTGCGACCCATTTGCTTAACCAAGGGGCGGACCTAAATTCGGTGAAGGAGTTGTTGGGCCATTCCAGTTTGGCATCTACGCAAGTGTACACGCACAATAGTATAGCCGAACTAAAGAAGGTGCATTCGGCCGCTCATCCACGGAGCAAGTAAAAAGACTCCCAGTATTAAAGGCGATATTCACTTTGTCGCTATGTCTAACCTAATCCTAAAACGACTATGCAAATAAACACACAAACGGTAAATTTCAACGCAGAGGCTTCGTTGATGAATTTTCTTGAAAACAGAATGAGTAAGATGGAGCAATATTATGATAGAGTGATTAGCTCTGACGTGTATCTTAAGGTGCAAAAAACTAGCGGGAAAGAAAATAAAATCGTTGAGATCAAAGTAAACGTCCCAAAGGATAATTTTATGGTTAAAAAACAGTGCAAATCATTTGAGGAAGCAATAGATTCCGCTTGTAGTTCCTTGGAGCGAAGGCTCATTAAAAGAAAGGAAAAACTAAGACTTCAGGTGTCATAAAAATTTCCAGAAAATAGTTTTGATTAAACAAATAAATATCTACATTTGCAGTCCGTTAGAAATAGCGGACTTTTTTATGCGTAAAAAAGTGCAAAACGCCGATGTAGCTCAGCTGGCTAGAGCAGCTGATTTGTAATCAGCAGGTCGTGGGTTCGAGTCCCTCTATCGGCTCAAAAACATGGAAAAGTTTGATCTTTTCTAGGTTTTTAAATTACTGAATTGATGGAGGGCCAAGAGGTTCGTCCCGAATGAAAAGGGAGCACTTCCTTTGTTCGTTCAAATACTGAAAGAAAGTTCGTGTTAATCAGTTTTGTAGAAGACTGTTTAAAATTAAATGTCGATCGATATTTAGGATTGTACGAACAAGCGTTCATTAAAATATTGAATTACCAAATTGGGGAGATACTCAAGCGGCCAACGAGGGTCCGCCTGGGGCGGATAAATCTGCTGACTATGTCTTGGCAGGTTCCCCCGAAGCTTCGGGGCTGCTCTCCCGAAGACCCAGCGATTATCGTGGGAATAGTATTGAGCGAAGAAGTTCATTAAAATATTGAATTACCAAATTGGGGAGATACTCAAGCGGCCAACGATGGTCCGCCTGGGGCGGATAAATCTGCTGACTATGTCTTGGCAGGTTCCCCCGAAGCTTCGGGGCTGCTCTCCCGAAGACCCAGCGATTATCGTGGGAATAGTATTGAGCGAAGAAGTTCATTAAAATATTGTAATACCAAATTGGGGAGATACTCAAGCGGCCAACGAGGGTCCGCCTGAGGCGGATAAATCTGCTGACTACGTCTTCGCAGGTTCCCCCGAAGCTTCGGGGCTGCTCTCCCGAAGACCCAGCGATTATCGTGGGAATAGTATTGAGCGAAGAAGTTCATTAAAATATTGTAATACCAAATTGGGGAGATACTCAAGCGGCCAACGAGGGCAGACTGTAAATCTGCTGACTACGTCTTCGCAGGTTCGAATCCTGCTCTCCCCACTTTAAATTAAATTGTGGTGAGTCATATCAGACAGCTGGTGGAGGCCTTCGCAGGTTCTCCCGACGCTTCGGGACTGCTCTCCCCACAATTTATTTGAGTTTTGAATTCCAGAGTTGGATTCAAAATTTAATTGCGGGAGTAGCTCAGTTGGTAGAGCGTCAGCCTTCCAAGCTGAATGTCGCCGGTTCGAACCCGGTCTCCCGCTCAATACTGAGTTAGCGTTTACGGTTTATAATTCGAGGGGAAAAACCTTGAACATCCAAACCTTGAACCTGAAACCTAAAAAGCCGGCGTAGCTCAGGGGTAGAGCGTTTCCTTGGTAAGGAAGAGGTCACGAGTTCAAATCTCGTCGTTGGCTCTAAGAAGACATTAATTGTACACACTAATATAAACTAAGATTAAAATTCATTAAACATGGCAAAGGAAACTTTTGATCGTTCCAAACCGCACTTAAATATTGGTACTATTGGACACGTAGATCACGGTAAAACAACATTAACTGCGGCTATTACGGAAGTATTGGCAAATGCAGGTCTTTCGGAAAAAAGGAGTTTCGACTCAATTGATAACGCTCCTGAAGAGAAGGAAAGAGGTATTACGATCAACACATCTCATGTTGAGTATCAAACTGCCAATCGTCACTACGCACACGTTGACTGTCCTGGTCACGCGGATTACGTAAAGAACATGGTAACTGGTGCCGCCCAGATGGATGGCGCTATACTTGTTGTTGCCGCTACCGATGGTCCTATGCCACAAACTCGTGAGCACATCCTTTTAGGTCGTCAGGTTGGTATTCCAAGAATTGTTGTCTTCATGAATAAGGTTGACATGGTTGATGACGAAGAACTTTTGGAATTGGTTGAGATGGAAGTACGTGAATTGCTTTCTTTCTACGAATATGATGGTGATAACGGACCGGTCATTGCAGGTTCGGCATTAGGTGCTTTGAACGGGGAGCAGAAATGGGTCGACACGGTCATGGAATTAATGGCTGCTGTTGATGAATGGATTGAGCTTCCAAAAAGGGATATCGATAAAGATTTCTTAATGCCGGTTGAAGATGTATTTACGATTACAGGTCGTGGTACTGTTGCTACTGGTCGTATCGAAACCGGTGTTGCCAATACAGGTGATGCGGTGGATATTATTGGAATGGGTGCCGAAAAATTGTCTTCTACGGTAACAGGTGTTGAAATGTTCCGTAAGATTTTGGATAGAGGTGAGGCTGGTGATAACGTTGGTATCTTGTTAAGAGGTATTGAAAAATCCCAAATTAGCCGTGGAATGGTAATCTGTAAGCCAGGTTCCGTGAAGCCACATGCTAAATTTGAAGCAGAGGTTTATATCCTTAAGAAAGAAGAAGGTGGTCGTCATACACCTTTCCACAATAACTACCGTCCACAGTTCTACGTAAGGACCACCGATGTTACCGGAACAATCAACTTGCCTAGTGGTGTTGAGATGGTGATGCCTGGTGACAACCTTACGATTACGGTTGAATTGCTATCGCCCATCGCATTGAGCAATGGTCTACGTTTCGCTATCCGTGAGGGTGGTAGAACAGTAGGTGCCGGACAGGTTACCAAGATTTTAGATTAAGAGTATAATTGATATTACATCTAAGGTGTCCGCCGTCAGGCGGATACCTTTCGATGTAAATATAAACGGGTGTAGCTCAGTTGGTAGAGCACTGGTCTCCAAAACCAGGTGTCGGGAGTTCGAGTCTCTCCTCCCGTGCTAAATGAATGAGTACGGTTTGTGAGACAAGAAGTTTATCCCGAGCGCAGTCGAGGGAAGTCTCTCCTCCCGTGCTAAACGAATGAGTACGGTTTGTGAGACGAGTCCTGAAGTTTCGGGATATCCCGAGCGCAGTCGAGGGAAGTCGCTCCTCCTGTGCTGAGCTTTGAAAAACAAATGTGTTTCTAATCCTGGGGTTTTGGGATAAGTTGTGCAAAATAGGAGTGTTTTTAACTAAACCTTTATTGACGACGTCGAAACATTCTTGACTAACAAAAGAAAAGACATATCATGTTGACCTATATTAAAGAATCAATTGAAGAGCTGAAGAACAATGTTTCTTTGCCTCCAAAGGCAGAATCGTCGAACTTGATGGTCGTTGTAGCCGTTTTTTCGATATTGTTCGCTTTGGCGACATGGGGTGTGGATAGCTTGTTAAGCAAGGTGATTCGTTTTTATTTCGACAACATCTTAAACTAATTTAGAACATATTATGTCAGAGGTATTGGATAAGAAATGGTATGTGGTTCGAGCGGTTAGCGGCCAAGAGAATAAAATCAAAGGCTATATTGAAAGCGAGGTAGAACGCCATGGCTTTTCCGATTATTTGGAAGAAGTATTGGTGCCGACCGAAAAGGTGGTGCAGATACGAAAAGGAAAAAAAATAAATAAAGAGCGTGTTTATTTTCCAGGTTACATTATGGTCAAGGCCAATTTGGCAGGAGAGATGATTCATATCATCAGATCTATAACCAATGTGATCGGTTTCTTAGGTGAAACGAAGGGTGGAGACCCCGTGCCTTTAAGAAAATCAGAAGTGAATAGAATGCTCGGTAAGGTAGACGAATTGGCGATTAACACTGACAGTGTGGCCATACCTTTCGTCTTCGGCGAAACGGTAAAAGTTATCGACGGACCTTTCAACGGATTCAACGGTACCGTTGAAAAAATTAATGAAGAAAAACGTAAGCTAGAGGTAATGGTAAAGATTTTCGGAAGAAAGACCCCATTGGAACTCAGCTATATGCAAGTAGAAAAAGTTTAGTATCAAGTGTTACATAGATAAAGTTGTGTTGCTTCCAATTGGCATAACTTCAATTTAAATTTAAACAATGGCAAAAGAAGTAGGTAAAGTAGTTAAGCTACAAGTTAGGGGAGGTGCAGCGAATCCATCGCCGCCGGTTGGACCCGCCTTAGGTGCTGCCGGCGTTAACATCATGGAGTTCTGTAAGCAGTTTAATGCCAGAACCCAAGACAAACCAGGTAAAGTTCTACCTGTTGTTATCACCGTGTACAAAGACAAGTCGTTCGACTTTGTCATCAAAACACCGCCAGCGGCAGTTCAATTGATGGAAGCAGCTAAGATTAAAAAAGGATCAGGCGAACCTAACCGAATAAAACTAGGTAGCGTATCCTGGGATCAGATTAAGGCGATAGCCGAAGACAAAATGGTAGACCTTAATGCGTTTACAATCGAGTCGGCTATGAGCATGGTCGCTGGAACAGCGCGTTCAATGGGTATGAAAGTAGCCGGAAAACGTCCTTTTTAAAATCTTATAAAGCAATTTAAATGGCAAAATTAACAAAGAACCAAAAAGAGGCCTATGCGATGATAGAGCAAGACAAACTCTATTCTGTAGATGAGGCATCTGTTTTAGTAAAAGAGATCACCAAAGCAAAGTTCGATGCATCTGTCGATTTAGCAGTTCGTTTGGGTGTTGATCCTAAGAAAGCCAATCAAATGGTGCGGGGTGTGGTAACTTTACCCCACGGTACCGGTAAGGATGTAAAGGTTTTGGCCTTGGTTACCCCGGACAAAGAAGCCGAAGCGGCCGAAGCAGGAGCCGATTATGTCGGATTGGATGAGTATTTGGATAAGATAAAAGGCGGTTGGACTGATGTTGATGTCATCATCACCATGCCCAGCGTCATGGGAAAACTGGGTCCTTTAGGACGTGTTTTGGGACCGAGAGGTTTGATGCCCAATCCAAAAACAGGAACCGTTACTATGGATGTTGCCAAGGCAGTATCTGAGGTAAAGGCGGGTAAAATAGATTTTAAGGTAGACAAAACGGGTATCGTACATGCGGCCATCGGGAAAGTTTCTTTCTCTCCTGATAAAATCGCAGGAAATGCCAAAGAACTTTTGGATACGTTGAATAAATTGAAGCCTGCGGCCTCTAAAGGTGTGTATATGAAATCCATTTTCATGTCAAGCACGATGAGCCCTAGTCTTCAAGTTGACCCTAAAACAGTTTAACGAACTGGTAGTTCAAAATTTTTAGTATGACAAGAAAAGAAAAAGCAAACGTAATACAAGATTTAACTACACAGTTAGGAGATAGTGCGACCATTTATTTGGCCGATATCTCCGGTTTGGATGCCGGCACAACATCAGCTTTGAGAAGAGCGTGTTTCAAGGCGGATATTAAACTGGCCGTGGTTAAGAATACCTTGCTTGCAAAAGCAATGGAAGCTTCGGAAAAGGAGTTTGGCGAATTACCTGAGGTGCTTAAGGGAAATACTTCCCTGATGTTCTCAGAAGTAGCCAATGCTCCCGCGAAAGTGATCAAAAATTTTCGTAAGAAGTCTGATAGGCCCTTGTTGAAGGGAGCATTTATAGAGGAAGCAGTTTATATTGGCGATAATCAATTAGATACGCTGGTAAGCATCAAATCGAAGGAAGAAATGATCGGTGAGATTATCGGACTGTTGCAATCTCCTGCTAAAAATGTTATTTCCGGATTGAAATCCGGTGGTGGCAAATTGGCCGGTATCCTCAAAACCTTATCAGAAAGATAACAAGTACGCACTAAACAACAATTATATTTTAAAATTTTATTAAACGATAGAAAAATGGCAGATTTAAAAGAATTCGCAGAGCAGTTAGTTAATTTAACCGTAAAAGAGGTTAACGATTTAGCTGGTATATTAAAAGAAGAATATGGTATCGAGCCTGCAGCAGCAGCAGTAGCCGTTGCCGCCGGTGGTGGTGGTGATGCTGGTGAAGCCGTTGAAGAGCAATCGGAATTCGACGTGATTTTGAAAGCGGCCGGTGGTTCTAAATTGGCAGTGGTTAAATTGGTTAAGGAATTGACCGGTTTAGGTTTGAAAGATGCTAAGGACATCGTTGATAGCGCGCCAAAAGCCGTTAAGGAAGGGGTTGCTAAAGACGAAGCGGAAGGTATCAAAAAATCTTTAGAAGAAGCTGGAGCAGAGGTTGAACTTAAATAAGGGCAACGGCTATAGCACTAGGTTTTAGGTCTTTCCTCGCTTCTGGCGGGGCTAGACCTAAACCATTTTATAAACTTGGCTAATCGTATGTAACGACCAAGTTGTCATACAGTATATAACGGTATATACCACCCAATTACTATTCACGATCAAAATTTTATCCGTAGATGTTAAAACAACAGACTGAGAGAATAAATTTTGCATCCGCTAAGAACACTCCGGAATACCCGGATTTCTTGGACATTCAGATTAAATCGTTTCAAGATTTTTTTCAACTTGAGACCAAATCTGACGAAAGGGGCAATGAAGGATTGTACAACACCTTTATGGAAAACTTCCCGATAACGGACACACGTAATCAGTTCGTTTTGGAGTTTCTCGATTATTTTATAGATCCACCAAGATATTCCATCCAGGAATGTATCGAGCGTGGTCTTACCTATAGCGTTCCACTAAAGGCAAGGTTGAAATTGTATTGTACCGATGAGGAGCATGAAGATTTCGAGACCATTGTGCAAGACGTATATTTAGGAACTATTCCTTACATGACGCCAAGCGGTACTTTCGTTATAAACGGGGCCGAGCGAGTCGTGGTTTCGCAGTTGCACCGTTCTCCTGGTGTATTCTTCGGACAGTCTTTCCATGCTAATGGTACCAAGCTGTATTCAGCAAGGGTCATTCCATTTAAAGGTTCATGGATTGAATTCGCTACCGATATCAACGGCGTAATGTATGCGTATATCGATAGGAAGAAAAAATTACCTGTAACAACTCTCTTTAGAGCTATTGGCTTTGAAAGGGACAAGGATATTCTTGAGATATTCGACCTTTCGGAGGAAGTCAAGGTTTCTAATGCAGGTCTCAAAAAAGTAATGGGCCGTAAACTGGCCGCCCGTGTATTGAACACCTGGCATGAAGATTTTGTGGATGAGGATACTGGGGAAGTGGTTTCCATTGAGCGTAACGAAATCGTATTGGATCGTGATACGGTTTTGGACAAGGAACACATAGCCCAGATCATGGAAGCCGACGTGAAAACCATTCTTTTGCACAAAGAGAATAATGCACAGAGCGACTATGCCATTATTCATAACACCCTACAAAAAGATCCTACCAACTCCGAAAAGGAAGCGGTAGAACATATTTATAGACAACTTCGTAATGCCGAGCCGCCCGATGAGGAGACCGCTCGAGGCATCATTGATAAATTGTTCTTCTCCGATCAACGTTACAACTTAGGTGAGGTGGGTCGTTATCGAATGAACAAGAAATTACAGTTGGATATCGGAATGGACAAGCAGGTCCTGACCAAGGAAGATATTATTACCATCATCAAGTATTTGATCGAGTTGATCAACTCAAAGGCCGAAATAGATGATATCGATCACTTATCCAACAGACGTGTACGTACGGTAGGGGAACAATTATCTTCTCAGTTCGGTGTCGGTCTTGCCCGTATGGCGAGAACCATTCGTGAGCGTATGAACGTTCGTGATAATGAGGTGTTTACGCCGATAGATTTGATCAATGCGAAGACCTTGTCCTCTGTGATCAACTCCTTCTTCGGAACCAACCAGCTGTCTCAGTTTATGGATCAAACGAATCCGTTGGCAGAGATTACGCACAAGAGAAGGTTATCGGCCCTTGGGCCAGGTGGTCTTTCTCGTGAAAGAGCCGGTTTCGAGGTACGTGATGTACATTATACGCACTACGGAAGACTTTGTCCGATAGAGACACCGGAAGGGCCGAATATTGGTCTGATTTCTTCTTTGGCCGTTTTCGCCAAGGTGAACCCAATGGGCTTCTTGGAAACGCCATACCGTAAAGTAGAGAACGGAAAAGTAAATACCAAGGAATTCGGATATTTGAGTGCGGAGGAAGAGGAGGGTATGAAAATCGCCCAAGCCAATATTCCGTTGAAGGATAACGGAACCATTGATTCCGAGAAGGTAATTGCAAGGGAAGAAGGTGATTTCCCTGTTGTAGACCCGAAAGAAATCAACTATACCGATGTTGCCCCGAATCAGATTGCATCTATTTCTGCGTCATTGATTCCATTTTTGGAGCACGATGATGCGAACAGAGCATTGATGGGGTCGAACATGATGCGTCAGGCCGTTCCCTTGTTGAAACCACAATCGCCAATCGTTGGTACCGGATTGGAACGTCAGGTAGCTTCCGATTCTAGGGTATTGATCAATGCGGAAGGCGATGGGGTTATCGAATATGTAGATGCCCAAAAGGTGACCATCAAATACGATAGGTCCGATGCTGAACGCTTGATAAGTTTCGAGGAAGATTCGAAAACGTATAATTTGGTAAAGTTTAGAAAAACGAACCAAGGTACGAGCATTAACTTGAAACCTATCGTTAAGAAAGGCGATAAGGTTAAAAAGGGTCAGGTCCTATGTGAGGGTTATGCTACCGAAAAAGGCGAGTTGGCCTTGGGTAGAAACCTTACCGTGGCCTTTATGCCGTGGAAAGGGTATAACTTCGAGGATGCAATCGTAATCTCCGAAAAAGTAGTCCGTGAGGATATTTTTACTTCTATTCACGTAGACGAGTATTCCCTTGAAGTTCGGGATACCAAACTTGGTGCTGAAGAACTGACACACGACATTCCAAATGTTTCCGAAGAGGCCACAAAAGACCTTGACGAAAACGGAATGATCCGCATAGGCGCCGAAGTAAAGCCCGGCGATATCCTAATTGGAAAAATCACGCCGAAAGGGGAATCAGATCCTACTCCGGAAGAAAAACTGCTTCGTGCGATTTTCGGTGATAAGGCTGGTGATGTTAAAGATGCTTCGTTGAAAGCTTCCCCATCCTTACGTGGTGTTGTTATTGACAAAAAGTTGTTCTCCCGTTCTATCAAGGATAAGCGTAAGCGTTCCGAGGATAAGGAGTCCATCAACCGTTTGGAATTGGAATATGAAGTGAAATTCCAGGAATTAAAGGATATCCTTGTAGAAAAATTGGCAAGCCTGATTAGTGGTAAGACCTCACAAGGAGTGCTTAATGATTTGGGAGAGGAAGTATTGCCTAAAGGTAAAAAGTACACCTTGAAGATGCTGAACTCCGTTGATGATTTTGCCCACTTGGTGGGTGGAAGCTGGACGACCGATAAAGCTACGAATGCTTCGGTTGCCGATTTGTTGCACAATTATAAGATTAAGCTGAATGACCTTCAAGGGAACTTGAGAAGGGATAAGTTTACGATTTCTGTCGGTGATGAATTGCCAGCCGGTATCATGAAATTGGCCAAGGTCTACATCGCCAAGAAGCGTAAATTGAAGGTTGGGGATAAAATGGCGGGACGTCACGGAAACAAAGGTATCGTTTCTAGAATCGTACGTCAGGAAGACATGCCATTCTTGGAAGATGGTACGCCTGTTGATATTGTGTTAAATCCTTTGGGAGTACCTTCACGTATGAACATCGGCCAGATTTATGAGACCGTATTAGGTTGGGCAGGATTGAAGTTGGGCAAAAAGTACGCAACTCCGATTTTCGATGGGGCGACTTTAGACCAGATCAATAGCTTTACCGATGAGGCAGGCATTCCAAGATTCGGACATACCTATTTATTCGACGGTGGTACAGGACAGCGTTTTGATCAACCCGCTACGGTTGGTGTAATTTACATGCTGAAACTGGGCCATATGGTAGATGATAAGATGCATGCAAGGTCTATCGGACCATACTCACTGATTACGCAACAACCATTGGGTGGTAAAGCCCAGTTCGGTGGTCAACGTTTTGGAGAGATGGAAGTTTGGGCACTTGAGGCATATGGCGCATCCGCTACCCTTCGAGAGATATTGACGGTTAAATCCGATGACGTGGTCGGTAGGGCGAAAACCTACGAATCCATCGTTAAGGGAGAGACCATGCCAGAACCTGGTTTACCAGAATCTTTCAATGTATTGATGCACGAACTGAAAGGTTTGGGTCTCGACATTCGTTTGGAAGAATAGTTTTACACACAACACATTTAAGAGCACCATTACATTATGGCTAGAATACACGATAATACACCACAAAAAAGGTTTAACAAGATTTCGATCGGCTTGGCTTCCCCGGAAGCTATTTTGGCAGAGTCAAGAGGCGAGGTCTTAAAACCTGAAACTATTAACTATAGAACCCACAAGCCTGAGCGTGACGGACTTTTCTGTGAGCGTATCTTTGGTCCTGTCAAGGATTATGAGTGTGCCTGTGGAAAGTATAAGCGTATTCGTTACCGCGGTATCGTTTGTGACCGTTGTGGCGTTGAAGTTACCGAGAAGAAAGTACGTAGGGATCGCGTAGGGCATATCAATTTGGTAGTTCCTGTGGCGCATATCTGGTACTTCCGTTCGCTACCGAACAAAATCGGTTACCTTCTGGGGCTTCCTTCCAAGAAGCTCGATATGATCATCTACTATGAACGCTATGTAGTCATACAACCCGGTATCGCCAAAGGACCTGAAGGGGAAGAAATCAATAAGATGGATTTCCTTACGGAAGAAGAGTACTTGAATATCTTGGAGGAGATTCCGCCGGAAAATCAATACTTAGAAGACACCGATCCCAATAAATTCATCGCAAAGATGGGTGCGGAATGTTTGATCGATCTTTTGGGAAGAATCGATTTGAAACAACTGTCGTATGATTTAAGGCACAAGGCGAATACCGAAACTTCAAAACAACGTAAGACGGAAGCCCTAAAAAGGCTTCAAGTTGTAGAGGCACTTCGAGAATCCCAGCAAAATAGGGAGAACAAGCCGGAATGGATGATTATGAAGGTGGTTCCCGTTATTCCGCCGGAATTACGTCCGTTGGTACCGTTGGATGGTGGTCGTTTTGCGACCTCCGATTTAAATGATCTGTACCGAAGGGTAATTATACGAAACAACCGTTTAAAGCGATTGGTCGAAATCAAGGCACCCGAGGTTATTCTGAGAAATGAGAAGCGTATGCTTCAAGAATCTGTTGATTCGCTCTTCGATAACACTCGAAAAGCATCTGCGGTAAAAACAGAATCTAACAGGCCTTTAAAATCCCTTTCCGATTCATTGAAGGGAAAACAAGGTCGTTTCCGTCAGAACCTGTTAGGAAAGCGTGTCGATTATTCCGCTCGTTCGGTAATCGTCGTTGGTCCTGAAATGAAGCTGTATGAATGCGGTCTTCCAAAGGATATGGCTGCCGAATTATACAAACCATTCGTGATTCGAAAGTTGATCGAACGAGGTATCGTAAAAACGGTAAAATCGGCAAAGAAAATAATAGACAAAAAAGAACCCGTAGTTTGGGATATTCTTGAAAACGTATTGAAAGGACACCCGGTACTATTGAACAGGGCCCCGACATTACACCGATTAGGTATTCAAGCATTCCAACCCAAACTTATCGAAGGGAAGGCAATTCGTTTGCACCCGTTGGTTTGTACGGCTTTTAATGCGGATTTTGATGGTGACCAGATGGCGGTGCACCTTCCATTGGGCCCAGAGGCCATTTTGGAAGCACAGCTGCTTATGTTGGCATCGCACAATATATTGAACCCTGCTAATGGTTCTCCGATTACCGTGCCCTCCCAGGATATGGTCTTGGGTCTGTATTATATGACCAAAGAGCGTAAATCTACAAAGGAGGTACCTGTAAAGGGCGAAGGTTTGACTTTCTACTCCGATGAGGAGGTGGTTATTGCCTTCAATGAAGGAATGTTGGAGCTGAATGCTGGTATTAAAGTGCGAACGAAGGACTTTAACGAAGAGGGAGAATTGGTTAATCAAATTGTTCAGACTACTGTTGGTAGGGTACTGTTCAATCAAGTAGTGCCGGAAGCTGCCGGTTACGTGAATGATGTATTGAACAAAAAATCATTGCGTGATATTATCGGTAATATTCTTGCGGTGACCGATGTGCCTACCACAGCCGAATTCTTGGATAAGATAAAGACAATGGGGTACGAATTCGCTTTTAAAGGTGGATTGTCCTTTAGTCTTGGCGATATTATCATTCCTAAGGAGAAACACGAGATGATTGCCGATGCCAACGGTCAAGTTGATGGTATTATGACCAATTACAACATGGGTCTGATTACCAATAATGAAAGATACAATCAGGTTATTGATGTATGGACATCAACAAACGCGCTATTGACTGAATTGGCGATGAAACGTATTCGCGAAGACCAACAAGGTTTCAACTCGGTGTATATGATGTTGGATTCTGGTGCGAGGGGCTCGAAAGAGCAGATTCGCCAGTTGACCGGTATGCGTGGACTGATGGCCAAGCCTAAAAAGTCTACTGCTGGAGGTGGTGAGATTATCGAGAACCCGATTCTCTCCAACTTTAAGGAGGGCCTATCGATTTTGGAATACTTTATCTCTACCCACGGTGCACGTAAAGGTCTCGCCGATACCGCTTTGAAAACGGCCGATGCCGGATATCTAACACGTCGTTTGGTGGATGTTTCTCAAGATGTAATCGTTAATATCGAGGATTGTGAAACCCTTAGAGGTGTCACGGTCGAAGCATTGCGTAAAAACGAAGAAATCGTTGAATCTTTGGGGGCCCGTATTCTAGGTAGGGTTTCCTTACATGACGTATACAATCCGTTGACTGAGGAATTGTTGCTGACTGCAGGTCAGGAAATCATGGAGTCGGATGTAAAACGCATATCGGATTCCCCAATTGAAAAGGTAGAAGTGCGTTCAGCATTGACGTGTGAGGCACCAAAAGGTATTTGTGCCCAATGTTATGGTCGAAACCTTTCCACCAATAAGATGGTGCAAAGAGGTGAAGCTGTTGGTGTTGTCGCTGCACAATCCATTGGAGAGCCAGGAACACAGTTAACGTTGCGTACGTTCCACGTTGGGGGTATTGCTGGAAACATTTCCGAAGACAGTAAGTTGGAAGCCAAGTTCGCCGGTGTTGCCGAAATCGAGGATCTACGAACCGTAAAAGGAGAGGATTCTGATGGTAATAACGCCGAAATCGTTATTTCCCGAACTTCCGAAATTAAAGTGATCGATGCCAAAACCGGCATTGTGCTAAGTACGAACAATATTCCTTATGGTTCGCAATTGTTCATTAAGAACGGGGCCAAAGTAGCCAAGGATGAGTTGATTTGTCAGTGGGATCCATATAACGGTGTAATCGTTTCGGAGTTTCCAGGTAAAATAGCGTACGAGAATATCGAACAAGGTGTTACCTATCAAGTAGAAATCGATGAACAAACCGGATTCCAGGAGAAAGTAATCTCCGAATCCCGTAACAAGAAATTGATACCTACGCTCTTGATTATGAATAACAAGGATGAAGTGTTGCGTTCGTACAACCTTCCGGTCGGTTCCCACATTATGGTCGATGACGGAGATAAGATCAAGGAAGGTAAAACTTTGGTGAAAATACCACGTAAATCGGCGAAAGCAGGTGATATTACGGGTGGTCTTCCAAGGGTTACCGAATTGTTCGAAGCGCGAAATCCATCTAACCCGGCTGTGGTGTCTGAAATCGATGGCGTAGTTTCTTTTGGAAAAATAAAAAGGGGTAACCGCGAAATCATCATTGAGTCCAAATTAGGTGAAATCAAGAAGTACCTTGTAAAACTCTCAAACCAGATTTTGGTGCAGGAGAACGATTACGTAAGGGCAGGCATGCCTTTGTCGGATGGTTCCATTACACCTGAAGACATCTTGAAAATCAAAGGTCCATCTGCTGTTCAACAGTATTTGGTGAACGAGGTTCAGGAAGTATATCGTTTGCAAGGGGTGAAAATCAACGACAAACATTTTGAGGTAGTCGTTCGACAGATGATGCGTAAAGTACGGATTGTGGATCCAGGAGATACTATTTTCTTGGAGAATCAACTAGTGCATAAAGATGATTTCATCAATGAGAACGACGATATCTTCGGTAAGAAAGTAGTGATGGACGCCGGGGAATCCGAGAATTTGAAGGCAGGTATGATCATTACCCCTAGGGAACTAAGGGATGAGAATTCCATCCTCAAGCGCGGTGACAAAGCTGTGGTAGAAGCAAGGGATGCCGTTTCGGCAACCGCAACTCCTATCTTACAAGGTATCACGAGAGCCTCGCTACAAACGAAATCGTTTATTTCTGCCGCATCGTTCCAAGAGACCACTAAAGTATTGAACGAAGCTGCGGTAAGCGGTAAGGTAGATACCTTGGAAGGCTTGAAGGAAAATGTTATCGTAGGGCACAGAATTCCTGCTGGTACAGGTATGCGTGACTATGAGAATATTATCGTCGGTTCAAAAGAGGAATACGATGAAATAATGGCGCGTAAAGAGGCGTTAAAATTCTAATGTAGACCGACCCTCGATATACTCATATCGAGGGTCGGTTTTTTTATGTAATAGCCAATGGCAGAAAAGGAAAACAAACAAAAGCAGATCAATATCGAATTGGATGAAAAGATGGCGGAGGGTATCTATTCCAATTTGGCCATTATCAACCATTCCGTTTCGGAATTTGTGGTAGACTTTATTAGCATGATGCCCGGTGCACCAAAGGCTAAAGTTAAAAGCCGTATCGTTTTGACCCCGCAACACGCCAAGAAGTTCCTAAAGGCATTGAACGATAATGTACATCGCTTTGAAAAGGCCCATGGTACCATTAAAGATTACGAGCAACCTCCAATACCGTTGAATTTCGGTCCTACCGGGGAGGCTTAAAACTAAAATTAAACCACTGTAAAAGCAGTGGTTTTTTATTTTGCATCCTCTTGCCCTCAGTTCAGGTATGCATTGACGCTTTACCCTATTTTGTCAACGTTATCAGGTCTTTGGTTTGAAGGGGCGTACGATCAATCTGGCTGCCTTATCGTAGTTGATGTAATTGTATACCCAATTGAAAAAGACGATGACTCGATTCCTAAAACCGACTAAGGCCATAAGGTGAACGACCATCCACAGTAGCCAGGCGAAGGATCCCCCGAAACGGAATTTTTTGATATCCGCGACGGCTTTGTTCCGACCAACGGTCGCCATTGTACCCTTGTCCGTGTACTTGAAGGGTGTCATCTCTTTACCGCTAAGCATTCGCTTTATATTTTTTGCCAAATGTTCCCCTTGTTGAATAGCAGGCTGCGCGACCTGAGGATGTCCTTTGGGATAGTCCTGAGTGTCCATTTGGGCGATATCGCCAATAGCGAAAACCGTATCGAATCCATTTATTTGATTGAATTGATTTACGGCATAGCGACTTGATTTTTCAATCATGACGTCTGTTTTGAAACCCTCTATGGAAGCTCCGGTTACCCCTGCCGTCCATATGCAGTTTTTGGTTCGAAAGGTCGCCCCATCGTCCAATGTTAATAGTTCTCCGTCATAATCGCTGGCGATGGCGTTCAAATGCACGATTACCCCTAGTTCTTTTAAAAATTTCTCGGCTTCTTTGGATGCGTGATCGCTCATGGGTGGTAACACCTGTGGGCCTCCTTCGAACAAATGAATTTCCATTTCATTTATTTCCATATGCTTGTAATCTTTTGGAAAGACATTTCTCTTCAGTTCGGCAAGGGCTCCTGAGAGCTCTACGCCCGTAGGTCCGGCACCTATGATACAGAAATTAAGATGCGCCTTTCTCTCGGCCATGTCGGTGCAATCGTCAGCATATTCAAAATTTTGAAGCATAAGACTACGGATGTTCAGGGCATCCGGTAAAAACTTCATGGGCAAGGCATATTTTGCAATCTGTTCATTGCCGAAAAAGTTGGTTTTGGTTCCCGTAGCCAGGACCAAGTAGTCATAGGCAAGATTCCCGATATCGGTTGTGACGCATCTCGTTTCCGTGTCAATATGCTGTACGGTTGCCAGACGAAAGTAAAAGTCGCTTAACTTTCTGAGGATTTTTCGAATGGGGTAGGCGATGGAATCCGGTTCCAAGCCGCTCGTCGAAACTTGATATAGCAAGGGCTGAAACGTATGGTAATTATGCTGGTCCAATAAAACCAGTTGTATATCGGCACCCTTTAGGTTTTTTGCCAACGAGATGCCAGCAAAGCCGCCACCAATGATGACTACTCGCTTTTTTTCGGTTTTTGGAATATTCATAGGCCAATCGGGGTAGACAAGAAAATGTCGAGCGTTGGTAGGATAATCCGACAATTTCACCTTATAAATTTAGGGGTATTAGCGGTTAGGTGCAACAGAAACAAGAGATAAAGTTAGGTGCGGAAATATAGGAGGACCAATCTACAGACTTAACAATAAGTTTTACGGCCTGATGACGTAATAGCCGATGATGCGATGTGCCATTGCCATCTTGAAACAGCCTGAGAAATACAGGAATCGAAGCCCTGGGTATCCTAATCGAATTCAGAAACGAAATGTAATTTTACGCTCGGATATTTCTGTTGTGTCATTTGAAGCGAAAATTGCGAATCGGCCAAAAACACTAGTCTCCCTCGTTTGTCCTTGGCTAAAAATTTCTGCTTTACCCTTTTGAATTCTTTAAATTCATCGTTCTTAGGGTCGTCGGCAGCTACCCAGCAGGCTTTGTATACCGGAAAGTTCTCATAGGAGCATTTGGCCCCGTACTCATGTTCCAAACGATATTGGATCACTTCGAATTGAAGCGCACCAACGGTACCGATAACCTTTCTTCCGTTCAGTTCTAACGTAAAAAGTTGCGCTACACCTTCATCCATCAACTGGTCGATACCTTTATAAAGTTGTTTTGACTTCATAGGGTCGGCATTATTGATATAGCGAAAATGCTCAGGGGAGAAACTGGGTATGCCTTTGTAGTGCAGTTCTTCACCTTCGGTTAGCGTATCCCCGATTTTGAAATTACCCGTATCATGAAGGCCAACAATATCTCCGGGATAGGAGATATCCACGATTTCCTTCTTCTCCGCAAAAAAAGCATTGGGACTCGAAAATTTCAATTTTTTTCCCTGCCGAACGTGCAAATAGGGTTTATTGCGTTCAAATGTGCCCGAAACGATTTTTACGAAGGCCAACCGATCACGGTGTTTGGGGTCCATGTTGGCATGTATTTTAAAAACGAATCCTGTAAGTTCTTTCTCTTTTGCCTCGACCACACGTTCTTCCGCTTTTTTTGATTTTGGTGGCGGAGCGATTTCAATAAAGCAATCCAACAATTCCCTTACTCCGAAATTATTCAATGCCGAACCAAAAAAAACGGGTTGCTGTTCTCCTTTCAGATAGGATTCGCGGTCAAATTTTGGATACACACCTTCTACAAGCTCGAGATTGTCGCGAAGTTCGGTGGCTGCTTTTTCACCGATAATTCCATCCAAAGCATCGTTCCGAATATCATCGAAGGCAATGGTGTCCTCAATATTACTCTTGCTGTTTCCACTGAACAGATTTATGTTTTTCTCATATATGTTATAGATGCCTTTGAAGTCGTACCCCATCCCTATAGGAAAACTTAAGGGTGTTACGGCAAGGCCTAATTTCTGCTCCACTTCGTCTAAAAGGTCAAAGGCATCTTTTCCTTCCCGGTCCATTTTGTTAATGAAAACGATGATGGGTATACTTCGCATTCTGCAGACTTCGACAAGTTTCTCGGTTTGGGCCTCGACACCTTTAGCAACATCGATAACGACGATTACGCTATCAACTGCTGTAAGCGTCCTGAACGTATCCTCGGCAAAGTCTTTGTGGCCGGGAGTATCAAGTATATTTATTTTTTTATTCCTGTATATAAATGCCAGTACCGAGGTTGCCACGGAAATACCGCGCTGTCGCTCGATTTCCATAAAATCACTAGTAGCGGTTTTTTTTATTTTATTGTTTTTTACAGCTCCAGCCTCTTGTATGGCCCCGCCGAAAAGCAATAGTTTCTCGGTCAAGGTGGTCTTTCCGGCATCGGGGTGCGATATGATTCCGAAGGTCCTCCTCCTCGCGATTTGATCTGCAAAGTTCATTTGTAATATTGTTTTGAAAAATTTGTTTTAGACGAAGAAATCGAGGATTATCAGCAATAGAGATTGGGATATCGATAATCGAATTATTTCTAAAGGTGTCTAATGAATTTGGACAAAAATACGTTAAATAATGCGGAGGTTATCGCGAATAAACCACAGAAAAATAGTTTAAAACTGATGTATTAATTTTAAATATGTGTATTTTTAACTCGGTATTATTTATCGTCGAACTTCCAAAAAAAATCGATTACCGTGAGTGTTGGTAGTCCGTTCGGCGATGAATTACGTACTTAGTTGAGTTATTGATTTTATATTTAATGTAGTTAAACGAGTAATACTGTTTTTGAAAGAATTTTCACAATTTTGACTTTTGATACAGTTCAACGTTTGGTTATTTAATTTTATCTTGCGCTCAATCAATATGAGTTGTCCCAAACTTCTTACCTTTTGAAATTTTCTTATTGGCCATGGTGATTGGTAAACCCGCCTACCGTTTGTGTAGGTACTAAAATTGCTAACACTTATGGAATCTTTTACATCTACTCAAAAGAAGAAAAAAAGACCACACTATTTTATTGGGTGTCTTTTGGTCATGTTGCTCGCAGGAAACACCTACGCGAATAGTAGTTCTACAGTATTTGAAAATCACTCTAATCCAATTAGTATTGACGATCCGGATGACCTTGACGATGATGATGATGGTATCTTGGACACCGTAGAGGACGAGAACCTCGATGGGGATAACGATCCCGATACCAATCCTTCGGATAAGGATGGGGATGGTATTCCCAACTATCTGGATATTGATTCGGATGGTGACGGTATTTTAGATAATGTGGAAGGGCAAAATGATGCCTCTTATATAGCACCCTCTGGGGTGGATGCCAACGGAAATGGCCTAGATGATGCTTATGAAGGTCCATTTCGTTTCGGTATCAACCCTGTAAACACAGATATGTCTAACGGAGGTAGGGGGCGTATCCCAGATTATTTGGATGTTGATGCCGACATTGACGGTATTTTCGATAACATAGAAGCGCAGGCACTAAACGCTTTTGTAGCGCCTTCCGGGGTAGATGACAATGGCAATGGTCTAGACGACGCCTATGAAGGGAGCTACGGTTTTGGGATCGTACCGATTAATTCGGATAGTGACATCTATCCCGATTATAGGGATTTCGACTCCGATGGTGACGGGATAAAGGATAAGAGGGAAGCACAGACGACGGCTGGTTATATTAATCCGTTAGGGGATAATAACATGAACGACATCGATGATGCCTATGAAACAGGATTGATGCCCTGCGATACCGATGGTGACGCTGTGTATGATTTCCGTGATATCGATTCTGACAATGATGGTGTCCTTGATCGTTTCGAAGCACAGCATACTGCAACGTACATGGCGCCAACGGGCTTGGATAGTGATAATGACGGGTTGGACAATGCCTATGAAGGAGATGGTGTAATTCCCTTTAGTACCGATGAGGATCCGAGACCTGATTATAGGGATATTGATGCCGACGATGATGGTATCCCTGATAACATTGAAGGCCAAACGACTGCCGGTTATGTACCACCTTCGGGTGTAGATTCCGATGGTGATGGTCTGGACGATGCCTACGAGGGGTCGGGAGATCAAGGCGTAGAAATGGTGAATACCGATGGTACAGGGGAAGTTGATTACAGAGATGTGGATAGTGATGATGACGGTGTTCCCGATAACAATGAAGGTAACGACTTTAATTTCGATGGCGTTCCAGATCAAACCTTTACAGGTGTCGATACCGATGGAGACGGGCTTGACGATGGTTATGAGGGGAGTGATGTAAACGATGGATTCGATGTAAACGATGAAATAAACAATCCGGCTACCGACCTTCCGGATACCGACGGTACCGAGGATGTCAATTACAGAGACTTGGATGACGATGGAGATGGCATAAGTACCCCGGACGAGGATGCCGATGACGACGGCGACCCCACGAACGATGATAGTGACGATGACGGAACTCCAGATTATTTAGACCCAACAGACGAGCCCGATACCGATACCGATGGTGATGGTGTTCCGGATAGTGTCGACATCGATGACGATAATGATGGTATTTTAGATGTGGTCGAAGATTCCGTCGACGATGGCATTCCCGTCGATACCGATGGTGACGGCACGGTCGATCTTCATGATATTGATTCCGACAACGATGGAATCCCCGACAACGTCGAGGCACAGACCACAGCAGGTTACGTAGCGCCTAACGATGATGATGCGGCAACCTATGAGGCGAATGATGGCTTGAACTCCGCCTATTTGCCCAATGGGTTAACTCCCGTAAATACCGATGGTACGGATAATCCAGACTATATCGATTTGGATAGCGATAATGATTTGGTGCCGGATAACAATGAGGGCAATGACTTCAACTTTGATGGCATCCCCGACCAGACTTTTACCGGCACGGATACCGATGGCGATGGTTTGGACGATGGCTATGAAGGAAGTGATGTGAATGACGGCTATGATGTGAATGATGAAATTGACGATCCGGCCAATGACCTTCCCGATACCGATGGAACAGAGGACGTGAACTATAGGGATTTGGATGATGACGGCGATGGCATCGATACTCCTGATGAAGATGCTGACGGCGATGGAGACCCTACGAACGACGATAGCGATGGCGATGGTACCCCTGACTATTTACAGCCAGATGAGGATACACGTCCGGATACGGACGGCGATGGTGTTCCCGATATCGTTGATATCGATGATGACAATGATGGTATCCTGGATATTGTTGAGGATCCCGATGATGACGGTATTCCCATAGATACGGATGGCGATGGTCGTGTAGACTTACATGATATTGATTCGGACAATGATGGCATTCCGGACAATATCGAGGCCCAGACAACGGCTGGCTATATTGCTCCCAACGATGACGACGGCGCAACCTACATTGCCAATAACGGACTCAACTCCGCTTATCTGCCAAATGGTTTAACTCCTGTAAATACGGATGGCACGGACAACCCTGATTATATCGATGAGGATAGCGACAATGATTTGGTACCCGATAACAATGAAGGCAATGATTACAATTTTGACGGTATACCCGACCAAACGTTCACCGGAGTAGATACCGATGGAGATGGTCTAGATGATGGCTACGAGCATGGTACGGTTGACGATGGCTTCAACTTTAACGATGGTATAGACGATCCGGCCAATGATCTTCCGGATACCGATGGAACAGAAGATGTAAATTACAGGGATATCGATGATGATGGCGATGCGCTCGATACGCCGGACGAAGATGCAGATGGGGATGGTGACCCTACTAACGACGATACTGATGGTGACGGTACTCCCGATTATCTTGATCCGGTTGACGACAGCCCGCAAGAAATTATAGTCATGCAGATGGTAACACCCAACGGTGATGGTAAAAATGATTTCCTATGGATTGAAAATGTGGATATGGCACTGGACAATAAACTGATGATATTCAATCGATGGGGTATCGAGGTTTACAATGGGAAGAATTATAACAATCAAAACAATGTGTTTGATGGAAGGTCCAGAGGACGGTCTACAGTGGGCGATAATTCCGATTATTTGCCGGCCGGAGTATATTATTACGTTTTCCAGTATAATACAGAAGATAGAAATAATATTACCGATAACGGTTACCTTTATATTAGCCAATAATAGCGGATAGCAGTATGATACTAAAAAAGAGCCTCTTTACGTCCTTTCTCTTACTAATCATGTTCTGGGGGACGTCATATGCGCAACAAGACGCGCAGTACACCCAGTATATGTTCAACACTATGAGTGTGAATCCCGCTTATGCGGGCTCCAGAGGGATGTTAAGTGCAGCCTTATTGTATCGTAAACAATGGCTGGGACTGGATGGGGCACCAACCACCCAGACACTGAACCTGCATTCGCCCATAAGGGATAGCAAGGTCGGTTATGGAATTTCCATTATAAACGATGAAATAGGTGAGGGTATCGTACAGGAAACGTATTTCGACGCTGCGATTTCCTATACCATTGATGTTTCCGCAGCGGGCAAATTGTCTTTTGGTGTAAAAGCAGGTGGGAACCTTTTCAACTTGGATGTTGAACGCCTTCGGCAAAGAGAGGGTTTTCAAGAAGCGGTGAATACTGACAATATCGAAAATAGATTTTCCCCAAATTTTGGTTTGGGAATTTATTATCATGCCGACAAATTCTACGCAGGTCTTTCTGCGCCAAATCTCCTACAAACCGAACATTTTGATGGAGGTAATAATGATGCCAACGATGTCAGTTTTTTGTCTAAAGAGCGCATCAATTTTTATTTGATAACCGGCTATGTTTTCGATTTAGGCAATAATTTTAAATTCAAACCGGCAATTCTCAGTAAAGTCGTGAGTGGAGCGCCCTTACAACTCGATTTTTCGGGTACGTTTCTAATCAATGATAAGATTTCATTGGGAGCGGCGTATAGATGGGATGCAGCTGTTAGCGCCCTGGCGGGATTTCAAATTTCTGATTCATTCATGATCGGCGTGGCATATGATAAAGAAACAACTGCTTTTGGTGGAACCCAATTTAACGATGGGTCTTTTGAAATTATACTTCGGTATGAATTGATCAGGGCGTACAAAAAACTGGTGTCTCCACGTTTCTTTTAAATTCATTGACCAATGATAAAAAAATTACATGTATTAACTTTAGTAGTCGCATTCGCTTTTTTGGGAGACGTATTTGGGCAGGATTCAGTTGTGGTAAAAGCAAAGGAAAATCGTTTGATTGCCAAGGCCAATGAAAACTACGAACAATATTCCTTTAGCCCGGCAATTGATATCTACGAAAGAGTACTAAGCAAGGGATATGTATCCGCCGATTTATTAAAAAAACTGGGTAATTCGTATTATTTCAACGCCGATTATAAAGATGCCGCGACAACTTACAAACGTTTAATTACCTCTTATGAATCCGATGCGGGTCCCGAATACTATTTCAGGTATGCCCAAACGCTGAAGACTTTGGGTGAGTACGAAGAATCTAGGGAGGTCATGTCAACGTTTGTCGACCTAACTTCAAATGATAATCGGGCAGAAGTTTATAAAGACGAAAAAGATTTTCTCGAAGATATAAAGAATAATTCCGGTAGATACGATGTTGGGCCTTTTGAATATAACTCTTCCTATAGCGAGTTTGCTCCTTCATTTTATAAAAAAGGATTGATTTTCTCCTCGAACAGGGATACTGGTAATTTTGCTAAAAACCGTCATACTTGGACCGCTACCGATTTTCTCGATCTGTATAAGGTGAATGCTGACAGCGTTTCTGAAAATAAGGCCGTGAAGGTCGAGGACGATATCAATACCCGTTTACACGAATCTACCTCTGCAAGTACTAAAGATGGCAAAACGCTTTACTTTACCAGAAACAATATCGTAGAAGGTAAGGCCAAAAGAGATACAGTAGGGGTCATACGGCTCAAAATCTATAAGGCCACAAAAGCAAATGGGGTCTGGGGCGATATCCAGGAACTACCTTTCAATAGTGATACGTATTCCGTTGCCCACCCTGCACTTAGTACTGATGAAAAAACACTCTATTTTGCGTCCGATATGAAAGGCTCTTTGGGCGAATCCGATATTTTTATGGTCGACGTAAATGAAGATGGCTCGTACGGTGAACCGGTAAATCTTGGTAGCAATATCAATACCGAGGCTCGGGAAACCTTTCCGTTTGTGACCAGTGAGGATATCCTGTACTTTTCATCCGATGGTCATCCCGGGCTAGGTGGCTTGGATATCTTTGCGACCAAAATCGAGAATAGAAATTTCGATGGTTCGGTAGCGAATGTTGGCGAACCCGTGAATAGTATGATGGATGATTTTACCTTCATTATCGATGAAGATTCGCGCAAGGGATATTTTGCCTCCAATAGACCAGAAGGTAAAGGAGGCGATGATATTTATAGCTTTTTGGAAACTACACCATTATTGCTCGATTGCGAACAGCAAATCACCGGAACTGTGCGTGATAAGATTTCCAATGAACTCTTGGTCGGAGCAACTGTCAAGGTGATCAATGAAGAAAATGAAGAAATACTGAGTACGATTACCAATTCCGAAGGGAAGTACGAGCTCTTCCTCGACTGCAAGGAAGGAAACTTCGTCAGGGTATCTATGCAGGGTTATATTACTTCAGAAGAATATTTGGCCAGATCTGATGGCAAACCAAAAATTATCGACTTTTATCTTGATAGGGATACGGTAACCGCCGGTTTTGGAGATGATTTGGCAAAATTACTACAATTGAGTACGATATATTTCGATTTCGATAAATACAACATTCGAAAAGACTCCGAGGTAGAGGTAGAGAAGGTAATCGCGGCGATGGATAAATATCCTAGCTTACGAATTAAGGTAAATTCCCATACCGATAGTAGGGGTAAGGATGCCTATAACCTTTGGCTATCGCAAAAAAGGGCCGAATCTACAATAAACTATATGATTTCGAAAGGCATCTCTAGCGAACGTGTGACTAGTGAGGGCTTTGGGGAGACGAAATTGATCAATCAATGTGCCAACGGGGTCAATTGCTCTGACACTGAGCATGAACTCAATCGAAGGTCAGAATTTATTATCATGGAATGAAAATCATCCTGAAATGGTAACCGGCGACTATCTTTGATATGGTCGCTTTTTTTATATATAGGCTTGTATTATTACGTTTTGGGTCGATATTTTTCATTTGACACTTCATTTTCGACGGTTCATGAACATTTTAACTAAATACACAACATAAGTTGGGAGGTTCAATCAAGTCGGTTTAATTTTGGTTCATAATGGATTAATGTTTCCTAAATGAATTCTATCAATCGACTTTCAATCAATATTTGTATATCATTGCTTCTGTTGATGGTATGCAATTATTCCTTTGGTCAAGTCAATGATGATTTCGAGTCTGGTGCGGCAGGGTGGTCCAATCAAGGTGCACCTGCGTCCGGTAATTGGACGATTGGGAACCCCACGGGAACGAATTGGCAATTGGAAGATGATCATACGCCAAGTGGGGTCACTGCCTTGTATACCGCCGCCAATAACGGAGGAGCCGATGGAACCGATGACGTTGACGGGGGAACCGCTATCTTACAGTCACCCATTTATAATATTACCGTGAGTTCCACCCTTTCCGTTTGGTATTTCTTTGGTCAGCGTGATAATGGTGATGATGCCGGAGATTTTTTTAGATTGGAATATTCTTTGGATGGAGGAACCAGCTATACAACCTTGGTCTTTATAGGAGACGTAACTACGATTCCGAATTGGACCAACGCCACCGCTCCAATACCTGCCGGGTCTAATGTGGTTTTAAGGGTTTCGGCGGCGGATGGAGGCAATGCAGGGGACATTATAGAGGCAGGTATAGATGACCTTAGTATTCTGCCAAGTATTCCTATTATCACAGTTGGGGACGAAACGGTAAATGAAGACGATGGCACCGTTACTTTCACCGTTAGGCACACGGGTGCCAGTGCGACCGGACCTTTTACGGTAAATTATACAACATCTGATGATACGGCTACTTCTGGAACTGATTATACGACCACAAATGGTATTTTGAATTTTTCGGGCACCGTAAATGATACGGAAACAATTACTGTTCCGATACTAGATGATGCATTATTCGAAAATACCGAAATCTTCAACCTTCAATTTACAGCGACCTCTGATCCGGGGGTTGATATCTCTGACTCGGCAATAGGTACCATTGCCGATGATGACGCCATCGTAATGACAGATGGTGTAACGGAAAATACTTGTGACGATACCTTTGTCGATTCAGGAATAGGATCTAATTATGGAAACAACGAAAACATTGTTTATACCATCTGTCCAGATACGGCGAATAACTATATTAGTCTTGATTTCAGAAATTTTGACGTTCGAGTCGGTGATTTGCTCTCCATATACCGGGGCACCACCACCGGGGGAACACTTATTGGACAATTTGACAACAGTAATGTCCCTACTAATGTCGATTCCTCCGTAGCAGAGGGTGGTTGTTTGACCCTTCAATTTACGTCTAACGGAAATACAACAGGCACCGGATGGGAGGCAAGGGTGACTTGTTCCCCGGAGGGCCCAAAGATAATAATCGATGACATTTCTTTCGACGAAGATATAGGTAATGCGGTATTTACGGTAAGATCTACCCGAGCGGCCCACGGAATTAATACACTATTCGGATTTGTCAATCGTCCTTTTACCGTTGATTTTCAAACTGTAAACGGCTCCGCCCTTGCTGGAAGCGATTATACCACTACGACGGGTACATTGACCTTTACAGGAGCAATCGGTAATGTGCAAACGATATCCGTACCCATTTCAAATGATGGAATTCCCGAATTTGACGAAGATTTTTGGATAGAATTTACAGGAGCGAATGCCCCAAATGGGACCATTAATTTTTCTGATACGGGAAGGGGCACTATAAACTCGCAAATACTTGCAAACGATCCTTTAACACTTTTTCAGGAATTTGACGGTTACTTTGACTATACCACAACAGGCGGTACTTTAAGGACAAATAGCAATGGTGTAGATGCTTGTTCGATTACGACCACCTCTTCGAATAATCTGATTTCACCCATTCCCGCAACCGCAACTATAGAAAAAGCCTATCTATATTGGGCCCATTCCAATACGGTACGGGACGCGAGTGTCACTTTCGAAGGGCAGACCGTCACTGCCAATTTCTTATACCAGACTACATTGACCAATAGAAATTTTTATGGTTATGTGAGTGACGTAACAGGCATTGTTAGTGGAATTTCTAATCTCTCTACCAACAGCTTTGATTTTAGCGATTTAGACATAGACAATACTGGAGATTACTGCAGCACCAACACCGTACTTGGAGGTTGGACGCTGATAGTCTTTTATGAAGACCCCTCTCTGCCAGCAGTGAACATAAACCTATATCAAGGTTTCGATGGTTTGAGTAATGAGGGTACTTCCTTTACATTGGATTCTTTTTACGCTATCTCGGGTGCTGGAGCCAAAGCGTCATTTCTGTCTTGGGAAGGTGATCCCGACTTGGACGGAAACAGCACCGGTTCAACAAACCCGGAAGAACTTTCCATTACCAACCAGGGAGGTACTAATTTTATTCTTAGCGGTGATGGCGGTCAGACGGGCAATAACTCCTATAATTCAACTATTTACGACAACACCGTGGTGCCTGCCTATAATATTTCTACCTCATATGGTGTCGACTTGGATACATATGATATATCGACTTACATACAGCCGGCCGACACTGAAATCACTGCAAATGTTGACGTGGGTCAAGATTTTGTCATATCGGCGGCCGTAGTTTTGAAAGTGCCTTCAAATCTAATTGCGGGAACAGTCTTTGAAGATACCAATTACCCTGGTGGACCAGGTCGTAACTTAGCTACTTCAGGAGGATTTGGGGTTTCAGGGGCAGTAGTGGAACTTTTCAATTCATTGGGCACCTTTGTAGAACGTAAAACGACGGATATAAATGGAGATTACTCTTTTGGAGGTATGGCCGACGGCGCATACAGCGTAAAGGTGGTCAATTCTACTATAAAATCAAATAGGGGTGGTGGTCTAAATTGCTCGGTCTGCTATCCAGTACAGACTTTCCGAAGATTCGGTACGGCGAACGCCCTTACCGATGTAACTGATGAAGTCGGCGGAGCAGATCCGTCTGCGAGTCAAGATGTTGCTCTAGGCGTATTGAACGGGGCACAGAGTGTTTCAATAGTATCTGTCTCAGGTAACGGTGTTGTCGACGTTAATTTCGGATTCAACTTCAACACCATAGTAAATACTAATGAAGATGGTCAAGGGTCGCTTGACCAATTCATTGTCAACAGCAATAATTTGGATGAAACAGGTTTAGATATTGAGGCCAATAGCATTTTTGACCCGGCCGCCGGAGATGACACATCTGTATTTATGATTCCTTCTACAGCAGATCCGTTGGGCAGGACACCCGATGGAAATTTCAGCAACGGTTACTTTAACATCGAACTTTCAAATGGAAATCCACTTACTCCGATAACCGGTAACAATACCGCAATAGATGGAAGAACACAAACGTCTTACTCCGGAAATACGAATACCGGAACTGTTGGGGCCGGTGGCACTGCTGTAGGTACCTCGGGAACTGTACTACCAAATTACGATTATCCGGAAATTCAAGTATACCGACCTGGAGGAGATGTACTGAGATTGCAAGGGACCGATGTGGTCATACGAAATCTTGCGGTCTACGCCAATAATAATGCCGGGGTTCGAATGGATAATGGATCGGCATCCGTATCGAACAATCTTCTAGGGGTAAACGCTTTGGGTGCAGCAGTAGGAGGTATTGATGACGGGGCAGAGATATTGGGAGGATCAATAATCGTAGACAGCAATTATATCAGCGATAATACCGATGCTGGAATTATGGTAAACGGTGGTACTTCTTCGATTATTCAGAATAACCACATCGTTCTTAATGGAAATAACGCATGTGATGATAATATCACTTTACAGGCGGGTTCGGGAATTATCATTCAACACAATCTAATCGAGAATGCTGCATCCTTAGGAATTGATGGGGATGGTATTTCGGGAAATGTCACTATAACGGAGAATACCATAAGACAGTCTGGCCAAGATGGCGGAAATTGCGGGGGTACCATTGAGAACGCGGGCATCCTATTAGACGGTAACGATTCTTCGATAACGAATAATATCATCAATAGTAATGGTGGTGCAGGAATCGTACTAGCTGGTGGTTCTACCGCTGGTAATTTAATTTCACGAAACTCCATTTACGCCAACGGCACGGCAGCAGCTACGCTGGGTATCGATTTAGACCAATCAAATGGGCTAGGTGATGGGGTAACGTTGAATGATGATGGCGATGTAGACAATGGGCCTAATGGAGCGATAAACTTTCCGGTCATTACCTCTTCCCTTGTTTCTGGTAGCACTATGGTTGTTAGGGGCTGGTCTAGGCCAGGCGCGACGATAGAGTTTTTTCTAACCGATATAAATGAAGGGTCTGCGACCACAGGGGACAATCAATTAGGCTTGTCAACAGACTATGGCGAAGGCCAAACATTCTTTGGTACCGTCGTCGAAGGTAGCGCTTCCGATCTGGATGGTTCATCATCGACTTATACCGATTTGGACGGTAATACCGATACAACCAATAAATTTCATTTTGTCATTAGTCTACCTCCCACGGTTACGGTAGGCGATGTGATAACTTCCACCGCTACTTTGAGCAATTCTACATCTGAATTTTCTCCGATGAGCATCCTAAGAATACCTACTGTAATTACCAATAGAAGAATTACCTATCGCGTTAAGAAAGACTAGCGTACATCGAGGTATTTGCGCGAATCATACAATTAGATGGTCACACCAATTCTAGTCTAGAATTACCGTTAGAATGCCCAAAAATCATGGAGATCGGAATCTAGGTGATACTCTAGCTTCGTCCTTTTTTGTACGGTACTCCGAACAATCCATGGTATTTATGAAACAAATCACTTTGGGATTTCCCTTTAAATAAAAAGGAATCTATTTTTAAGATAACTTAAAACGCATTTGGGTGTAAGAGATCTCAATTTGTTTTGGGGTAGATTTTCACCATAAAATCAGGCTCAATTATCCCATATTAGCCATCAAATAAAGAGTATTCGCCTTCTTCTAAACCGCTTGTTGCTGGTTTTTTATTTTGTATTGAAAATCAGTTGATAGTACTTTCAACCTGTAGTTTCATATTATCTTAAAGCGAGGTCTTTATTCGAAGAGCGACAACCTCAGGCGTCATTACTTTATAGGTGAACAGAACTACCGAAATCACAAAATTGGCATTATATGGAAAGACCTAAAAAAAATCGGTTTTTTTTTTCAAATACATAGGTGAAAACGCCCCAAGGTAGTTTATAATTTCTTTCGAAAAATATCTTTTGAAGTGGTAAAATGATATGGAAAAAGGAGTACCGCTCTTGTTATTTCAAAATGCTCCATATTTTGATAAAAAAACTTTTAATGAGATTTCGAAACCTCTTTTTTGGTCATCAAAATGGCTTCTCAGACGTTGAATCAAATTTTTTATGAATTCCCGAACACCTTGGTTTTATGCAACTTATCGACCAATGACGAGACCCGATTTAGTGAATTTAGAAGTAGGAAACCTCATCTTTTAGTACTTATACAGTACAAATTTCACGTTACACAACAATTATTTTCCTATGGAAGGCTTAGGGTTAATTTTGTAAAGTGTAAATGAACCATAATTGTAGAGGTTCATTTATTGCGACCCAAAGAATGAACAACTTAACCGAGCTTAACATCATTTCCGTATGGAAAGACCAAATGGCGTACCACGGCAAAAAAATGCCTGTGTATCTCCACCACGCTTGTTCAAACCGGAACAAGCTCGATCAAGTTTTCAGTCTTTAGAAAATAGCGAATTAAGAAGTCCTCCTTTCTCGATAGTAGCAATATGAGAACGCTCAAGAGAGGCAATATTCAAGAAAGTACAAAGTAAAGTAACCACCATGAAAAAATTAATCGTATTTGTTGCTTTTCTAATATCGGCGTTTGCATTTGCGCAAACTACGGTCACTTTAGAAGACCAATGTAATTGTGAGGTGCTTAGCGGGCCCGATGTGACTGCTCCGGGTATGACCACTCCGGCGGGCGCTGATGTTGGTGATATCTATGTAAACACCAATACGGGAACCATTTATTATTGGACTGCTGGTGGTACATGGGAACTGACTTCCTCGGACGATCAGCAATTACAAAACTTCACTTTTGATACGTTGACCAATCAGCTTTCATTAGAAATCGAGAATGGAAATACGGTTACGGTAGATTTGTCTTCTCTAAATCAAACAGCGGCTGATGTAAATTATGATAATTCAACTTCTGGCCTGACGGCGGGCAATGTGCAAGACGCAATTGATGAGATCAATGCGGCTGCTGGTACGGTGAGTTTGGTCGACCTTGGTGGTGGAATCTATGAGTTTACCAATGCGGCAGGTGTAACAACGACGATTAGCGATACGTCACTTTCGACTTTAGTAAACAATGGGGATGGTTCGTATACGTATACCGACGAAGCTGGTAACTCTCAAGATATTTTTACGCAAGCAGCTTCGAATCCGTATGATAATTCTGGTTCCGGTCTATCTGCAAATAACGTGCAAGATGCAATTGACGAAATCAACAATGCAGCCAGTGCGGTCGAGCTCATCGACAACGGTGACGGCACCTACGATTTCACGGATGCGGGCGGAAATACCACCACCATCACGGACACCTCGCTCTCGACCCTGAGCGCCCCTGTGAACGGCGTATACACCTATACCGACGAGGCCGGCAACGTACAGACCATCGACACGAACGCGAGCACCAACCCCTACGACAACACGATTTCGGGCCTGACGGCGGTGAACGTACAGGAGGCCATCGACGAGATCAACGCGGCGGCCGGCACCGTATCCCTTACGGACAACGGCGACGGCACCTATGATTTTACCGATGCGGGCGGCAACACCACCACCATCGCGGACACCTCGCTCTCGACCCTGAGCGCCCCGGTGAACGGCGTCTATACCTATACCGATGAGGCGGGCAATACCCAAACGATCGACACCAATGCATCGAGCAACCCCTATGACAATACGGTCTCCGGCCTTACGGCGGTGAACGTACAGGAGGCCATCGACGAGATCAACGCTGCGGCGGGAACGGTATCCCTTACGGACAACGGCGACGGTACCTATGATTTCACGGATGCGGGCGGCAACACCACCACCATCGCGGACACCTCGCTCTCGACACTGAGCGCACCGGTGAACGGCGTCTATACCTATACCGATGAGGCGGGCAATACCCAAACGATCGATACAAATGCGAGCACCAACCCTTACGATAATACGGTCTCCGGCCTCACTGCGGTAAACGTACAGGAGGCCATCGACGAGATCAATGCGGCCGCTGGCACGGTGTCCCTTACGGACAACGGTGACGGCACCTATGACTTTACGGATGCGGGCGGAAATACCACCACCATCGCGGACACCTCGCTCTCCACCCTAAGCGCCCCGGTGAACGGCGTCTATACCTATACCGATGAGGCTGGCAATACCCAAACGATCGACACCAATGCATCGAGCAACCCTTACGACAATACGGTCTCCGGCCTTACGGCGGTGAACGTACAGGAGGCCATCGACGAGATCAACGCTGCGGCGGGAACGGTATCCCTTACGGACAACGGTGACGGTACCTATGATTTCACGGATGCGGGCGGGAATACCACGACGATAGCGGACACCTCGCTCTCCACCCTGAGCGCCCCTGTGAACGGGGTCTATACCTATACGGATGAGGCGGGCAATACCCAAACGATCGACACCAATGCATCGAGCAACCCCTATGACAATACGGTCTCCGGCCTTACGGCGGTGAACGTACAGGAGGCCATCGACGAGATCAACGCTGCGGCGGGAACGGTATCCCTTACGGACAACGGCGACGGTACCTATGATTTCACGGATGCGGGCGGCAACACCACCACCATCGCGGACACCTCGCTCTCCACCCTGAGCGCCCCGGTGAACGGCGTCTATACCTATACCGATGAGGCGGGCAATACCCAAACGATCGACACCAATGCATCGAGCAACCCCTATGACAATACGGTCTCCGGCCTTACGGCGGTGAACGTACAGGAGGCCATCGACGAGATCAACGCTGCGGCGGGAACGGTATCCCTTACGGACAACGGCGACGGTACCTATGATTTCACGGATGCGGGCGGCAACACCACCACCATCGCGGACACCTCGCTCTCGACACTGAGCGCACCGGTGAACGGCGTCTATACCTATACCGATGAGGCGGGCAATACCCAAACGATCGATACAAATGCGAGCACCAACCCTTACGATAATACGGTCTCCGGCCTCACTGCGGTAAACGTACAGGAGGCCATCGACGAGATCAATGCGGCCGCTGGCACGGTGTCCCTTACGGACAACGGTGACGGCACCTATGACTTTACGGATGCGGGCGGAAATACCACCACCATCGCGGACACCTCGCTCTCCACCCTAAGCGCCCCGGTGAACGGCGTCTATACCTATACCGATGAGGCTGGCAATACCCAAACGATCGACACCAATGCATCGAGCAACCCTTACGACAATACGGTCTCCGGCCTGACGGCGGTGAACGTACAGGCAGCCATCGACGAGATCAACGCAGCGGCCGGCACGGTGTCCCTTACGGACAACGGCGACGGCACCTACGACTTTACGGATGCGGGCGGAAATACCACCACCATCGCGGACACCTCGCTCTCCACCCTAAGCGCCCCGGTGAACGGCGTATACACCTATACCGATGAGGCTGGCAATACCCAAACGATAGATACCAATGCATCTAGCAATCCATATGACAACACGGTCTCCGGCCTTACGGCGGTGAACGTACAGGAGGCCATCGACGAGATCAATGCGGCGGCGGGAACTGTGGAGCTGGTCGACAACGGCGACGGCACCTATGACTTTACGGATGCGGGCGGGAATACCACGACCATTGCGGACACCTCGCTCTCCACCCTAAGTGCCCCAGTAAACGGCGTCTATACCTATACGGATGAGGCGGGCAATACCCAAACGATCGACACCAATGCATCAAGCAATCCTTACGACAATACGGTTTCGGGATTGACGGCGGTAAACGTACAGGAGGCCATCGACGAGATCAACGCTGCGGCCGGAACGGTATCCCTACAGGACAACGGCGACGGCACCTACGACTTTACGGATGCCGGCGGAAATACCACCACCATCGCGGACACCTCGCTCTCTACCTTGAGCGCCCCGGTGAACGGCGTCTATACCTATACCGATGAGGCGGGCAACGTATGGACCATCGATACGAACGCGAGTTCTAACCCCTATGACAATACCACCTCTGGGCTAACGGCCACGGACGTTCAGGCTGCGATCGACGAGATCAATGCGGCCGCTGGCACGGTATCCCTTACGGACAACGGTGACGGTACATATACTTTTACGGATGCTAGTGGTACGGATACAATTATTTCCGACACCTCTATTTCTACTTTAGTAGATAATGGAAATGCAACGTTTACCTATACAGATGAAACAGGTACACCAGTAACCATTACTTTGATAAGCGGTGATGCCGACAATGATATTATAGTTGGAACCGATGGCGGCCTCTACCTAAACGTGGCGGCAGTGACTGTTTCCGAAACGGTAACGACCCTGAACGATAACGGCGACGGCACCTATACCTATACCAGTGAGGACGGTACGCCGACCACTTTCGACATTACCAGATCGACGGTAGTTGACAACGGTGACGGTACCTTTACCATCACCGATGACAGCGGTACTTCGGTAACAGTGGATACGAACAATACGGTAACGACCTTGGCTGATAACGGCGACGGTACGTTCACTTATACCAGTGAGGACGGTACGCCGACCACCTTCGTAGGAACCGATGATCAGGACGCGACCGAGGTCAGTCTGAACGCTGCCGTGGATGTTGACGGTGATGGGAACAACGAAACTACGGTCCAAGAGGCCATCGAGGATCTAGCGGCGATCACCGAAACGGTAACCACCCTAGACGATAACGGCGACGGCACCTATACCTATACCAGTGAGGACGGTACGCCTACCACTTTCGACATTACCCGATCGACGGTAGTTGACAACGGTGACGGCACCTTTACGATCACCGATGACAGCGGTACTTCGGTAACCGTTGATACGAATAATACAGTAACCACATTAACCGACAACGGAGACGGAAGTTTTACCTATAGGAACGAGGACAGTGTGGATGTCACCTTCCAGGCGTCTACAGTGACCGATAACGGCGATGGTACAAGTACCATAACCTTGGCGGACGGCGGAACGGTAACGGTCGACAACGACGGAACCGATAATGTGGACGATGCGGACAACGATCCGACCAACGAGATTACCGACGTGACCGATAACGGAGATGGAACGACGACCATCACGGACGTAAACGGCGGTACGATAACCGTGGACAACGATGGAACGGATAACGTGGACGATGCGGACAACGACCCTACGAACGAGATTACCGATGTAACAGACAACGGCGACGGCACTACGACCATCACGGACGTAAACGGCGGAACAGTAACGGTCGACAACGACGGAACGGATAATGTGGACGATGCGGACAACGATCCGACCAACGAGATTACCGATGTTAGCGATAACGGCGACGGAACGACTACCATCACGGACGTGAACGGCGGTACGGTGACTGTCGACAACGATGGTACCGATAATGTTGACGATGCCGATAACGACCCTACGAATGAATTCAATACCGGTAGCGGAATCACCGATGGTAGTCTTGAGATTACCGATGGGGGAGGAACGGAATCCGTAAACCTTATCAGTACCGATGGCAACAACGACATCGGATTTGGCGCCGACGGTGCATTATATCTGAACGTCGCTTCTGTAACCATATCGGAAACTATAACAACTTTAGCTGATAACGGCGATGGAAGTTTTACCTACAGGAATGAGGATAGTGTGGATGTTACCTTTCAGGCATCTACCGTTACCGATAATGGCGATGGAACAAGTACCATAACCTTGGCCGACGGTGGTACGGTAACGGTCGACAACGATGGAACGGATAACGTGGACGATGCCGATAACGATCCTACCAACGAAATAACGGATGTCAGCGACAACGGTGACGGAACAACTACTATCACGGACGTAAACGGAGGAACGGTAACCGTAGACAACGACGGAACGGATAACGTGGACGATGCCGATAACGATCCTACCAACGAAATAACGGATGTCAGCGACAACGGTGACGGAACAACTACTATCACGGACGTAAACGGAGGAACGGTAACCGTAGACAACGACGGAACGGATAACGTGGATGATGCGGATAACGATCCGACCAACGAGATTACCGATGTTAGCGATAACGGCGACGGAACTACGACCATTACCGACGTGAACGGCGGAACGGTAACCGTTGACAATGACGGGACGGATAACGTGGACGATGCGGACAACGATCCGACCAACGAGATCCAGACGGTCGCTTCCGGCGACGGTTCGGTAGGTGTGGTACGAACGGGCGATAATTTCGATTTATCGGTGACCTTTCCTGCGAACAACGACAACGATCCTACCAATGAAATCCAGACACTGTCCCAGTCGGGTACGGACGTAACGCTTAGCGACGGTGGAGGTACCATTTCGGTAGCGGATAACGACAACGATTCTACAAACGAAATTACCGATGTAACAGACAACGGTGACGGCACTACGACCATTACCGACGTTAACGGCGGAACGGTTACCGTTGACAATGACGGTACGGACAATGTGGACGATGCCGATAACGATCCGACCAACGAGATTACCGATGTTAGCGATAACGGCGACGGTACGACTACCATCACCGACGTAAACGGTGGTACGGTAACGGTCGACAACGATGGAACGGATAACGTGGACGATGCCGATAACGATTCTACCAACGAAATAACGGATGTCAGCGACAACGGTGACGGAACAACTACTATCACGGACGTAAACGGAGGAACGGTAACCGTAGACAACGACGGCACCGATAATGTCGACGATGCGGACAACGACCCTACGAATGAATTCAATACCGGTAGCGGTATCACCGATGGTAGTCTTGAGATTACCGATGGAGGAGGAACAGAATCCGTAAACCTTATCAGTACCGATGGAAATAACGACATCGGATTTGGAGCCGATGGCGCATTATATCTAAATGTAGCTTCTGTAACCATATCGGAGACCATTACCACTTTGACGGATAATGGCGATGGAAGTTTTACCTATAGAAATGAAAATGGGGTAGATGTTACCTTTCAGGCGTCTACGGTGACCGATAATGGTGATGGTACAAGTACGGTGACCTTGGCTGACGGTGGTACGGTAACGGTCGATAACGACGGAACCGATAACGTGGACGATGCGGATAACGATCCTACCAACGAGATAACCGACGTGACCGACAACGGCGACGGCACTACCACCATCACCGACGTAAACGGCGGTACGGTAACCGTTGACAATGACGGGACGGATAACGTGGACGATGCGGATAACGATCCTGCGAACGAAATCACGGATGTGACCGACAACGGAGATGGAACGACAACCATCACCGACGTAAACGGCGGTACGGTAACCGTTGACAATGACGGGACGGACAATGTGGACGATGCGGATAATGATCCTACGAACGAAATAACGGCTGTAAGCGATAACGGCGACGGTACGACTACCATCACCGACGTAAACGGCGGCACGGTAACCGTTGACAATGACGGAACCGATAACGTGGACGATGCCGATAACGATCCGACCAACGAGATCCAGACGGTCGCTTCCGGCGACGGTTCGGTAGGTGTTGTACGAACAGGCGATGATTTCGATTTATCGGTCACCTTCCCCGCGAACAACGACAACGATCCTACAAACGAATTGCAGACGCTATCCCAATCGGGCACTGACGTGACCCTTAGCGACGGTGGTGGTACGATTTCGGTAGCGGACAACGACAACGATTCGACCAACGAGATAACCGACGTGACCGACAACGGCGACGGTACGACTACCATCACCGACGTTAACGGCGGCACGGTAACGGTCGACAACGACGGTACGGACAATGTCGACGATGCCGATAACGATCCGACCAACGAGATTACCGATGTTAGCGATAACGGTGACGGCACTACGACCATTACCGACGTAAACGGCGGTACGGTAACCGTTGACAATGACGGGACGGATAACGTCGATGATGCGGATAACGATCCTACCAACGAAATCACGGATGTGACCGACAACGGTGACGGCACCACGACCATCACCGACGTGAACGGCGGCACGGTAACCGTTGACAACGACGGTACGGACAATGTGGACGATGCGGACAACGATCCGACCAACGAGATTACCGACGTGACCGATAACGGAGATGGAACGACTACCATCACGGACGTGAACGGCGGCACGGTAACTGTTGACAACGACGGGACGGATAACGTGGACGATGCGGATAACGATCCTACCAACGAAATCACGGATGTGACCGACAACGGTGACGGAACAACTACCATCACGGACGTAAACGGAGGAACGGTAACGGTCGATAATGACGGTACCGATAATGTTGACGATGCCGATAACGATCCCACGAACGAAATCACGGATGTGACCGACAACGGTGACGGAACAACTACCATCACGGACGTAAACGGAGGAACGGTAACGGTCGATAATGACGGTACCGATAATGTCGACGATGCCGATAACGATCCTACAAATGAGATTACGAATGTCAGCGATAACGGTGACGGCACTACCACCATCACGGACGTTAACGGTGGTACGGTAACGGTCGACAACGACGGTACCGATAATGTTGACGATGCCGATAATGATCCTACGAATGAATTTAATACCGGTAGCGGTATCACCGATGGTAGTCTTGAGATTACCGATGGGGGAGGAACGGAATCCGTAAACCTTATCAGCACCGATGGCAACAATGACATAGGGTTTGGTAGCGACGGAGCATTATATCTGAACGTCGCGTCTGTAACCATATCGGAGACCATTACCACTTTGACGGATAATAGTGACGGGAGTTTTACCTATAGGAATGAAAATGGGGTAGATGTCACTTTTCAGGCATCTATAGTGACCGACAACGGCGATGGAACTAGTACCATAACCTTAGCGGATGGCGGCACGGTAACGGTAGATAACGACGGTACGGATAACGTTGACGATGCGGACAATGATCCGACCAACGAGATCCAGACGGTCGCTTCCGGCGACGGTTCGGTAGGGGTTGTACGAACGGGCGACGATTTCGATTTATCGGTCACCTTCCCTGCGAACAACGATAATGACCCAACCAACGAATTTCAGACACTGTCCCAGTCGGGCACTGACGTGACCCTTAGCGACGGTGGAGGTACCATTTCGGTAGCGGATAACGACAACGATTCTACCAATGAAATAACCGATGTGACCGACAACGGTGACGGAACAACTACCATCACGGACGTAAACGGAGGAACGGTAACGGTCGATAATGACGGTACCGATAATGTCGACGATGCCGACAACGATCCGACCAACGAGATTACCGATGTAACGGACAACGGTGACGGCACTACGACCATCACCGACGTAAACGGCGGAACGGTAACCGTGGACAACGATGGAACGGATAACGTGGACGATGCGGACAACGATCCGACCAACGAAATCCAGACGGTCGCTTCCGGCGACGGTTCGGTAGGGGTTGTACGAACGGGCGACGATTTCGACCTATCGGTCACCTTCCCTGCGAACAACGACAACGATCCTACGAACGAATTGCAGACGCTGTCCCAGTCGGGTACTGACGTGACCCTTAGCGACGGTGGAGGTACCATTTCGGTAGCGGATAACGACAACGATTCGACCAACGAAATAACCGACGTGACCGATAACGGCGACGGTACGACTACCATCACGGACGTAAACGGAGGAACGGTAACGGTCGATAATGACGGTACCGATAATGTTGACGATGCCGATAACGATCCCACGAACGAAATCACGGATGTGACCGACAACGGTGACGGAACAACTACCATCACGGACGTAAACGGAGGAACGGTAACGGTCGATAATGACGGTACCGATAATGTCGACGATGCCGATAACGATCCTACAAATGAGATTACGAATGTCAGCGATAACGGTGACGGCACTACCACCATCACGGACGTTAACGGTGGTACGGTAACGGTCGACAACGACGGTACCGATAATGTTGACGATGCGGACAATGATCCGACCAACGAGATCCAGACGGTCGCTTCAGGTGACGGTTCGGTAGGGGTTGTACGAACGGGCGACGACTTCGACCTATCAGTGACCTTCCCTGCGAACAACGATAATGACCCAACCAACGAATTTCAGACACTGTCCCAATCGGGTACTGACGTGACCCTTAGCGACGGTGGAGGTACCATTTCGGTAGCGGATAACGACAACGATTCTACTAATGAAATAACCGATGTTACCGACAACGGAGACGGCACCACAACCATCACCGACGTAAACGGCGGCACGGTAACCGTTGACAACGACGGTACGGATAACGTTGACGATGCGGACAACGATCCCGCGAACGAGATCCAGACGGTCGCTTCCGGCGACGGTTCGGTAGGGGTTGTACGAACGGGCGACGACTTCGACCTATCGGTGACCTTCCCCGCGAACAACGACAACGATCCTACGAACGAATTGCAGACGCTGTCCCAGTCGGGTACTGACGTGACCCTTAGCGACGGTGGAGGTACCATTTCGGTAGCGGATAACGACAACGATTCGACCAATGAGATAACCGACGTGACCGATAACGGCGACGGTACGACTACCATCACCGACGTGAACGGCGGTACGGTAACCGTGGACAACGACGGTACCGATAACGTGGACGATGCGGACAACGATCCCACGAACGAAATAACGGATGTCAGCGATAACGGTGACGGTACGACTACCATCACCGACGTAAACGGCGGTACAGTAACCGTGGACAACGACGGGACGGACAATGTGGACGATGCGGACAACGATCCGACCAACGAGATCCAGACGGTCGCTTCCGGCGACGGTTCGGTAGGTGTTGTACGAACAGGCGATGATTTCGATCTATCGGTGACCTTCCCCGCGAACAACGACAACGATCCTACGAACGAGATTCAGATCCTATCCCAAATAGGTACGGACGTAACCCTTAGCGACGGCGGCGGTACCATTTCGGTAGCGGATAACGACAACGATTCCAGCAATGAAATCCAAACAGTCGCTTCCGGCGACGGTTCGGTAGGGGTTGTAAGAACGGGCGACGACTTCGACCTATCGGTGACCTTCCCAGCGAACAACGACAACGATTCTACGAACGAATTGCAGACGCTGTCCCAGTCGGGTACTGACGTGACCCTTAGTGACGGTGGAGGTACCATTTCGGTAGCGGATAACGACAACGATTCGACCAATGAAATAACCGATGTAACAGACAACGGCGACGGTACGACTACCATCACCGACGTGAACGGCGGAACGGTAACCGTTGACAATGACGGAACCGATAACGTGGACGATGCGGACAACGATCCGACCAACGAGATCCAGACGGTCGCTTCCGGCGACGGTTCGGTAGGCGTTGTACGAACAGGCGATGATTTCGATCTATCGGTCACCTTCCCCGCGAACAACGACAACGACCCAACCAACGAACTTCAGACGCTGTCCCAGTCGGGTACGGATGTCACACTTTCAGACGGTGGAGGTACGATTTCAGTAGCGGATAACGACAACGATTCTAGCAATGAGATACAGACGGTCGCTTCCGGCGACGGATCCGTGGCTGTGGTACGAACAGGCGATGATTTCGACCTATCGGTAACCTTCCCTACTAACAACGACAACGATGCAACGAACGAATTGCAGACACTGTCCCAGTCGGGTACGGATGTCACACTTTCAGACGGTGGAGGTACGATTTCCGTAGCGGATAACGATAATGATTCCGGCAATGAGTACAACACTGCTTTTGGAGTGGTAGGAACTAACCTAAGAATTACGGACGGAGGAAACTCCTTTAATGTGCCTTTGTCAAGTATTGGCTCTGATGACCAAGATTTAAGTCATACTATTATGGTGCCGAATGAGCAGGTTCGTATTGAAATTAACGATGGAAACAATACGACGATAGACATTCGCGATGCCGATTCAAATTCGACAAACGAATTGCAGACACTGTCTCAGTCGGGTACCGATGTAACCCTCAGCGATGGTGGCGGCACTATTTCCGTAGCGGATAATGATAACGATTCCAGCAACGAGATTCAGACGGTCGCATCTGGCGATGGTTCAGTTGATGTTGTACGAACGGGCGACGATTTCGATCTATCGGTCACTTTCCCTGCGAACAACGACAACGATGCGACGAACGAATTGCAGACACTGTCCCAGTCGGGTACCGATGTAACGCTTAGCGATGGTGGCGGTACCATTTCCGTAGCGGACAACGATAACGATTCCAGCAACGAGATCCAGACGGTCGCATCTGGCGACGGTTCAGTTGATGTTGTACGAACGGGCGACGATTTCGATCTATCGGTCACTTTCCCTGCGAACAACGACAACGATGCGACGAACGAATTGCAGACACTGTCCCAGTCGGGTACCGATGTAACGCTTAGTGATGGTGGAGGTACCATTTCCGTTGCAGATAACGATAACGATTCCAGCAACGAGATTCAGACGGTCGCATCTGGTGACGGTTCAGTTGATGTTGTACGAACGGGCGACGATTTCGATCTATCGGTCACTTTCCCTGCGAACAACGACAACGATTCGACAAACGAATTACAGACGCTGTCCCAGTCGGGTACTGATGTCACACTTTCAGACGGTGGAGGTACGATTTCCGTAGCGGACAACGATAACGATTCGACCAATGAGATTCAGGATGCTACCGAAGTACTTTTAAACGGTCCTGTCGATGTGGATGGAGACTCGGTAAACGAAACAACGGTGCAACAGGCCATTGAGGATTTAGCGGCCAAAACGTTTGACAATATTTATACGGCCAACGGGACCCTTACGGGAAATAGAACCGTGACAATGGGCGCCAACGATCTAGATTTTGGTGGAGAGCTCTTTATTGATGCTTCTACCAATAGTATTGGAGTTGGAAACTATGCCGATGGGAATGTAACCGCTTCGACGGCACAGGGAGCTAGTGATCAAGCAGCCAATGGGGCTGTCGAGACAGGCTGGGTGTATGCTCAGGCTATTGAGGCTGTTGATGAAAAAGGAGGTGCGGGAACCGGTATTATCATAGGAAACGACGGGAATTTTAATTCTGGGGGTGATGAAATCACTTTCTTTACCGACGGTCAATCTTACATGCGTATTAGCCCACAGTCGGAAACTCCTGGTATGGTTCGATTTGACAGGTATGGAGCTGGGACCCTCACTAGTAATCCAATGACCTATTTATTGGGAGTGGATACCGATGGGGATATGATAGAAGTAGACCCCTCAAGTTTAGGAAGTGATGATCAATTTGACGACGAGGTACAGTTGAGAACTCCTATAAATGTCGATGGTGACGGTACCCTCGTTCAAAGTGGTATCAACTCTTCAGATCCTTATGAAGTGAATGGAACTAATGAGACAACCGTGGAGGAAGTAATTCAGGCTATCGCACCGATTACATCGAAAGCGGCCAGGGTATTCTATCCGCCTTCTATCGCTGTAGATGTCTCAGCTTATAGCGGTACGACGATTACTGGTGAAACCATTGATCTGCACGATCAGTATATCACGCAATATGCCACTCCGGCAGTTGCGAGTACAGGTGCCCCAGCGGCCGTACCAAATTATCAGGCAGACGAATTGTGGTACTATGTAACACTTTTTGATACTTCCGTTTTTGACAACGTGAGTGTTGATGCCAATGGAATTATGACATACGATATAATCGGCGCCCCAGCGGATTATAACTCCCTCATAAATGTGGTATTCGTAGTAAAATAATTTCCAATTAAAAAGTAACCAAACCAGATTGAAATTCAACCAAACATATAAATCAGTATTCCTCAGTCTTGTCTTTACAATGCTGGGGATTGTTGCATCCAACGCGCAGTATCTGTTGCAGGCTCCTAATGGTGGTGACGAGACCAACTATCGCTGGTACAACGCAACTGATACCAATACGGTTTTAAGTACTGATTTCTTTCTGGAGGTGAATCAACAAGGAGTCTTTTTTGCGGTCTACGATGGTACCCTCTGTGGAAAAAATGCAACGGGCTATTTTATCGTGACGAATTGTAACGCTCCTTTCAATGAAGTGACTATGGATATTCGTGCAAACGTGCCAAGTGGTGCAACCGTAAGTTGGAGTCCGGCGGTTACCGGAGATCAGACCAATCCTACGGTTATTGCGACACAGTCCGTCGTACGCTATACGCCAACCGTGGTCAAAGCTGGAAATAACTTTAGTCTACCCAATTTCACGGTAGTTTGTATCGACGAATCGGCCAACTTGGTCGATGATTTTGTCACTACTGACGAAGACGTATCCATTATCGTAGATATCTATGCCAACGATTCCGATTTACCCATTAGTGGAACTTTGACAACCACTAATCCGACCAACGGTTCCGTAAATGTCGGTAACAATGGCACCCCAAATAATCCGAACGATGATATCGTGACCTATATACCGAACCCCGATTACAACGGTCTGGATGCTTTTGATTATACTATCTGTAACACCTTCGGCGATTGTAGTACGGCAACGGTCAACATTACAGTGCTACCGATTGTTGATGCTATTGATGATGCTGTGGCAACAACAGAGAATACTCCTGTGACCATCGATATTTTGGCCAATGACAACGACATTCCCAATTCCGGCACAATAACACTGACAGACCCTACCAATGGTAGAGTTATTCTTAATGATAACGGAACCCCAACAGACCCCTCGGACGATAACGTTACCTATACACCGAACAGTAGTTTTATAGGTGCCGATAATTTTACGTACACCATTTGCGATACCTCGGGCAACTGTAGTACCGCAACTGTTTTCGTTGTAGTTACGGACTCTTTGATTTTGGATTCGGATAATGACGGGATTTTAGACAGTTTCGAGGATTTGAACCTTGATAACGACAACGATCCGGCTACCGACGCCACTGACTCCGATTTTGATGGATATCCCGATTATCTGGATATTGATAGTGACAATGACGGTATTCCGGATAATGTCGAAGCACAGACCACATCCGGTTATATCGCCCCTAGTGGCGTAGATGCCAACGGTAACGGACTCGACGACATTTACGAAGGCCCCGGTAGACTAGGTATTTTCCCGATAGATACCGATGGTGATCTTTTACCTGATTACTTGGATGAGGACAGTGACAACGACAATGTTTTGGATAGCATTGAGGGCCATGACCACAACCAAGACGGTATTCCTGACGTTGTTTTTATAGGCTCTGATAAGGATGACGATGGTCTTGATGATGGTTATGAAGGATCGGTAGCAATCGATATTGACATCAATGATGAAATTGACGATCCATTCAATGATCTGCCAAATACAGACGGAGATAACGAATCGGATTATAGGGATATTGATGACGATAATGATGGAATCGACACTATCGGAGAAGATTTGAACAGCGACCGTAATTATGCCAATGATGACTCTAATGCAGATGGAATACCAGAGTACTTGCAACCGAACGCCACAGAAGATGAGATCGAGATATTTAACGTTGTTACCCCGAACGGTGATGGTGTTCATGATGTACTTACCATTACGGGGCTGGAAGCTTTCCCTGAAAATACCATAAAAATTTACAACAGATGGGGTGTATTGGTGTACTCTACGAATGCCTACAATACTGAAGGGAACGTTTTTGATGGAACTTCCGAAGGTCGAGTCACGGTCAATGCGGACCGAAAACTTCCTGTTGGTACCTACTTCTACATACTCGACTATACCAATAATTTAGACGAGAAAAAGACCCGAACAGGATATCTATATATAAACCGATAATAGCGATGAAATTCCCAAATCATAGTATATCCATTCACATTAACCCGTTACTTTTCTTGTTATTGGTGTTTTTGTCAAGTAGCACATTGGTGGCACAGCAAGATGCCCAGTATACCCAATACATGTATAATACGGCCAGTGTTAATCCGGGTTATGCCGGTTCTAGGGGGCATTTGAGCATAGCGGCGCTACATCGATCGCAATGGGTAGGTTTAGAGGGTGCCCCGGTCACCCAGACCGTAAATTTACATTCTCCCGTCGGGTATAGGGGAGTGGGGCTCGGACTATCTATAGTAAACGACAAAATAGGACCTACTTCGGAAACTTATGCAGATATCGATTTTTCGTATACGCTACAATTATCGGTCGAGGCCAAATTGAGTTTTGGCCTTAAAGCAAGCGCACATTTATTAGATGTCAGGTTCTCGGAATTGAACCAGATAGCTCCCGACAACACCTTGTCTCAGGATATCGACAATAAATTCTCGCCTAATTTCGGCGCGGGGGTCTACTATCACAATGAAAGATTTTATGCGGGATTGTCTGTGCCAAGGTTCTTAGAGACAACTCACTTTCAAAGTGGTAGCTCCCCAAGTACGGCGGCAGAGCGGATGAACTTCTACTTCATAACAGGTTATGTTTGGGAATTCAATCCGTTCTTGAAATTTAAGCCTACTTTGTTGACCAAGGTAGTACAAGGAGCTCCTTTACAAGTGGATGTCTCCGCTAACTTTCTCTTGAGTGATAAGTTTGTTGTTGGTGCTGCATACCGTTGGGATGCCGCATTTAGTGGAATGGCCGGCTTCTATATTTCAGAAAGTATTTTTGCCGGGGTTGCCTATGACCGGGAAGTTACCGAACTTGGGAATGCCGCTTTTAACGACGGCTCGTTCGAGGTCATTCTAAGATACGATTTCATACGCACCAAAGGACAGCTGAAATCACCAAGATTTTTCTAACGAAAAGAATGCGTCCCCGTACCCCGTAACGACCTCCCATTTCCTAATTGAACCACTTGCAGATTAGCCTTGGTTCATGATCAGTAAGTTCGAACAATTTTTAGTCTACGCTCCCCGATATAGGTATTCGCTTTTCTTTTGTATCCAGCTCTCGACGCTATCGTGCTATCGTTTAATTTTATGGATGCAATGTAATATAAAAGTATAAAGGTGTTATTTTTGTAATCGATGTGAGAGCATCGGCTATGAAAAAGAAATGCTATTGAAGGAAGAAGAGGTAATACTGGTTAATGAGCGGGATGAGCAAATAGGTACAATGCCTAAGATGGAAGCGCATCGGAAAGCGGTTTTGCACAGGGCATTTTCCGTTTTTATTATGAACGACCGTGGCGAGACTATGCTGCAACAAAGAGCTGCACACAAGTACCATTCGCCGTTGTTATGGACGAATACGTGTTGTAGTCACCAGCGGGTAGGGGAGACCAATATAATGGCAGGCAAACGCCGTTTGCAGGAAGAAATGGGATTCAGTGTAGACCTGAAAGAACTTTTTTCATTCGTCTACAAGGCACCTTTTGATAACGGTCTCACCGAACATGAGCTAGATCACGTAATGATAGGCCGGAGCAATGACGGGCCGCTTATCAACAAAGACGAGGTCGCCGATTGGAAATGGATGAAACCCGTCGATGTCAAAAACGATATTTCCAATAATCCGGAAGTCTATACTGCTTGGTTCAAGATTATTTTTGAGCGTTTCTACGACCATTTAATTGAAAATAACGCTGCAGAATGAAAGTAAAAGTCAGTCGAAGAGCACATTTTAACGCCGCACATCGCCTTTTTAGGGCTGATTGGAGTTTCGAGAAGAACGATGCCATATTCGGGAAGTGTAATAATCCGAATTATCATGGGCATAACTACGAATTGATCGTGAGTGTAACCGGTGAAATAGATCAAGAAACGGGATTTGTTATGGATGTGAAAATCCTAAAGGATTTGATCAAAAGTGAAATTGAGGATGCTTTTGATCACAAAAACCTGAATGTTGATGTTCCCGATTTCAAGGATTTGAATCCGACTGCGGAAAACATTGCCGTGGTTATCTGGAACAAGCTTCGTAAACACATTGATACCGACAAACAGCTCGAGGTAATACTCTACGAAACACCAAGGAACTTTGTAACCTTTTCGGGCTAGTTATGGGATTGAAAGTTGGAGAAAAAGCTCCGGAATTTTCTTTGACCGATCAGTACGGAGAACCCTTTCACAGTAAGGATGTACTGGGGAAAAAATATATGGTCATTTACTTTTATCCCAAAGACAACACCCCTGCATGCACCAAAGAGGCCTGTCAGTTTCGTGATCGTTATGAAGATTTTACCGATAACGGGGCCGTAGTCATCGGGATAAGCGCCGATTCACAAAAATCGCATCGTAGATTTTCCGATAAATACGAATTGCCATTTACCTTGTTGGTCGATTCAGATAATATGGTAAGACGTCTGTTCCGGGTGCAAAGTAATTTGTTGTTCCTATCGGGTAGGGAGACCTTTATGGTCGACCTTGAAGGTGAAATTATCATGGCCTTTAATAGTATTGGTGCTTCCGAACATGTAAAAAGAGCCCTAAAGACATTGAGAAACGCTATCAAGTAATACTTTTTGCAACAATCAGAAAAGGGTATTCAGGCGGCGGCGAGAAGCAAGAAGTCGGCTATAATGGGTCAATCTTTTTCCCCGTAAGCCGTTAATGATTGCGTTGAAAAATATTACTTTAAAAAGTGAACATGTATCCATTAAAATTCAGACCAATTTTAAAAGAGCGCCTTTGGGGTGGTGAAAAATTAGGGAGTGTACTAGGAAAATCTATCGAAAGCGATAGTACGGGCGAGAGTTGGGAACTTTCCGCTGTGGCGGGAGATGTTTCAGTAATTGAAAACGGTCCGTTAAGGGGCACTTCATTGCAAACTCTTATAAATACTGAAAAAGAAGCCCTATTAGGCAAAAGTGTCTACAGCCGCTTCGGGACTGAATTTCCCATACTTATCAAATTTATCGACGCCAAAAAAGATTTGTCCATTCAATTGCATCCAAACGACGAACTTGCCAAAAAAAGGCACAACTCTTTTGGAAAAACCGAAATGTGGTACGTTATGGATGCGGATACGAACGCCGAGCTCATTGTAGGTTTTAATAAAAATGTATCCCAAGAAGAATATGCCCAAAGTTTGGAAAATGATACCTTATTGAATTTGCTGAACTATGAAAAAGTGAAAGAAGGCGACACCTTCTTTATCAATACAGGTAAAATACATGCCATTGGGGCAGGAGTATTGCTCGCTGAAATTCAACAGACTTCCGACATTACGTATCGTGTCTTCGATTTCAACCGGAGAGACAAAAACGGAAACCTACGGGAATTACATACTGATCAAGCATTAGACGCCATTGATTATGAGCAAAAAGACGACTTTAAAGTCGCCTATCCGCAAATGGAAAATGTAGTGAACCCTATGGTCGACTGCCCGTATTTCAAAACTAATTTTTTTGAGCTCACGGAAAATATTGAACAGGATATTTCGGAAAGGGATTCGTTTATCATTTATATCTGCGTTGACGGAGCGGTAGAAATTGTCAACGAGAATGGTGCGGCGACTATTCAAAAAGGGGAAACTGTTTTAGTGCCAGGGAGCAGCAAACGAATCGATCTTAAAAGTACTGGCGCCAAAATTCTTGAGGTAACTATTTGACACGATGAATTTATAACCTAGAGCATACCTTTTCCGTTTTGAATTTATAATGGTCTTGGACCTATAAACTAGATTTTAAGGGTTTTACTTAACCAAGGAAGGTAAAAAGGCTATTTTTGCAAAAAATAAAACACAAATGGCAAGTATTAAGGAATTAAAGAAAGACGTGAACAACGTTTTGGGAGATATTATAGAGGCGGTCTACATTGTTGAGGCGGCCAACGGTAAAGGAGAAACCAAAGAGGGAGCGAAAATTATTGATGATGCCATCGCGGTTTTTGACGACCTTATCGTAAAGATAAACGACCGTAAGGTAGAAAATAGAAAAAAGCATTTGAAAAGTGTTCGAACCGAATTGGAATCGAAGGCAAAAGGCTTGGTTGAAGAAATCAACAAGTTATAACCAATCTTAGTTGACAAGAAAACGCCCTGACTTACCAGCAGGGCTTTTTTTATACTAAACTTAGGCGGTTCTCGTTATTGTCCGAAATTATTTTTTCAATCGTTCTCTTAACAACTTCCCGTATTTTGAATCTGCAATTTCAGGAGTAAGCGATTTACTGATCGAGTCTAAATATTTAGGATTGGCGTCCGCCACTTCAAAAAGAGCAATATAAGGGGCGACATGCGAATCTTTATGGTTTAGGGCAAAGTTCAGCGCAAAAGCATAGGTCAGCTGTATATTTCGGTCGCTCTTTTTCCTGAGGCTGTCCAGTTGCAACGAATCTAGGGGTATTTCTGTATTGCCTGCCTGCTGCATCAACTTCATGTTGCGGATGTTCATTTGTGAAAGCGAGGTTTTGAACTCCTCTAGGGTCATATTGCTTTCAGAGCCTTCAATTTTAGCGCCTTGGTCGAATCTGTCCCACTTAGTATTAATGGTGATTATCCCAGGTTCACCAAAGAACGTGATTCGATCGTTCACTTCGTTGTTATCATTTTTGCTCAGGTAGAGATAGAAAATCTCGGGACTTTCAATTGGTGTGCTTAAAGAGAAATTACCATCCCCATCTATTTCCAAAGAATCTTTGGTCACCAAAACCGAGTCGGAAACGTGCTGTAGATATAACATTCCTTTCTTTAGGCCTTTGATGTTGCCCGATACGGTCATGGTCTTGGCGGGATCGTCTCCGCACGACCCTAAGAATGCAATAAGCAATAAGAGTAAAAAATAATTTCTCATGATTGTTTTTTGGTAGGGCAAATATGCGGAAACTTTAGCTAATCTTAAACTTTTGAAGCGACTTCCATAAGTAGTGCACATAGATATGCACCCCCAGTACCGACAACATACCCAAAAACGGCCAACAGGATACCGACGGAGGTCAGCGAAGGATGAAATTCTGCAGCGACTACGGGAGCCGATGCCGCACCACCCACGTTCGCTTGACTTCCCACGGCTAAAAAGAAAAATGGCGCTTTGATCAGTTTGGCCACCAAAATAAGTAGACCTGCGTGAACCGAAATCCAAATGAACCCAATAAGGATAAGACCGGGATTTTCAAGAACCTTACTTAAGTCCATTTGCATGCCGATGGTCGCCACGAGAATGTAAATGAACATTCCACCGATTTTACTGGCACCTGCCCCTTCATAGTTTTTGGCTTTTGTGAAGGACAGGGTGATACCAATGACGGTTGCACAGACGACCATCCACAGGAACGTCGAGCCCAAAGAGGACAAGATTTGGGTCTTGTCCCGAATTACTTCGAAGGTGTTTTTTAGCAGTTCCGAAAACGTATTGCCGAAGAAATGGGAAACCCCCACGGCGGTAAACGCGATGGCCAACATAATGATGTAGTCGTGAAGTGTCGCTACCCTAGTAATTTTTTTAGTATGGGCGGTAACTTTTTCTTTAAGGATTTCGATGGAGGAGGTATCTGCGCGCAACCAGTTGTCTATCTGTTTGGTCTTACCGATACCCAAGAGGAGGATGGCCATCCAGATATTGGCAATTACGATATCGACAAGGACCATACCACCGAATTTATCGGGATTGTATTCAAAAATCTCGAACATGGCAGCTTGGTTGGCCCCACCGCCGATCCAACTTCCTGCAATGGTGGAAAGTCCGCGCCAAACGGCATCCGGTCCTACACCACCCACAGTTTCGGGCGAAAAAACGGAAACGATCAAAATGGCCAAGGGACCTCCAATAATGATTCCCGCGGTTCCGGTAAAAAACATGATCAAGGCCTTTGAACCTAAATTGGCAATGGCTTTTAAGTCGATACTTAGGGTCATTAAGACCAAGGCTGCAGGTAGCAAATACCGACTGGCTACAAAATAGAGGTTAGAGGTCTCGTCGGAAATAATCCCGAGGCTGGTCAAAATACCCGGTAATAAATAACACATCAAAACGGTCGGTACGATACCGTAGAATTTTTTCCAAAAGCCTGTTTTTATTGATGAAGTATAAAAAACAAAGCCCAAACACAATGCTAGAAGTCCGAATACTATAGTGTCATCGGCGATCAAGGGTTGGGTTGGGTCAATTTCGGACATTAAGGAAGGTATTGGTTTAGCCAAATATAACATTTATAAATGTTGCTTTATAAAGTGCGCGACTCCATCTTCCGTGTTTTTTAAAGTGATATGGTCGGCTATGGCCTTTACCGTTTCGCGGGCATTGGCAACGGCCACACCTTGACCGCAATGTTGTAGCATTTCAAGATCGTTATAATTGTCTCCAAAGGAGATGACATCAGAGAGCGATTCCGCCGAAGAAAGCAACAATCGCATGGCCGATAATTTGGAAACCGATTTGGGCGCCAGTTCAATGAGCGTATCGTTTGAACGGTACAGAATTATCTGGTCTGCCAATTTATTTTTAAGTACCGAAAATAGCTTATCCGTAGCCGTCTTTGAGCCCATCAACATGATTTTATGGGCACTTATACCTCGCTTTTCCCAATCGGAAAGGGTGGTCGAAGTTGATTGGAAACGTGGTTTTACCCGAGTGTATCTAATTTCTTTTTGAACGCGTTCGGAAGTTTCTTCAACATACCATTCTTGACCGTAATAAAGACCTAATTTTACAGATTCGGCTTGTGCCAATCGATATACTTCTTCAACGGTATTCAAAGCGATTGTTAGTGAAAAGAGCTCTTTAGTTCCGTCGATGACCAAGGCTCCATTGTAACAAATGATAGGTTGGTCTGCAATTTGTAATCTATCTTGAATATAGGTAATTGCCTGTGGCATACGGGCTGAAACTAGAATGATTTTCCGCCCTGCTTTGATTCTGTTGATTTCAGAAACAGTAAAGTCCGAAACATCACTCTTGGTAGTAAGTAGCGTACCATCTAAATCGGAACAAAGTATTTTAAAATCCATGGAATAAAAAGGCTTTCTTTAAGATAGAACTCAACTTTAATGCGCTGAACAGAAGTGACAAAAAAGGATGCTGAGAAAAAAATAATCATTTTATTTTTGTCTTCCCCTAGCGCTATATGTTCAACCAATAGGTAAGCTTTAAATTGATCGATCTGAATCGCGGTGAAAACTGGTTTACGAAATAGTTGTCGTTATAAACAATAAATAAATCGGATAGGGGAGCAAAACGCCACTGGACTCTGGAATTAATACCCAGATTATCTCGCTGGTTACTATATTGAATCAATGTAGACCAGAAAAGCGACTTGCTGAAGGTGAGCTGTATTTTCGGACTGATCAACCAGAGATCAGCGCTTGGATAGGGATCCGGCAAGCTGATCTTGTCGTAGTTTAGCTGTAATGAAATGAGCGCTTTAGGTTGTAACCTGAGTGCCAATTCAGCTTGCATCGACAATAAATCACCGTTAAAAAATCGCCCGATGGTTGATTCGAGTTGATATGAGAACACCTGTGCTCTATTGGATTGGTATGCGAAATTCAAACTATTGTAGTGGTAACCCTGTAAATTGGGAAGCGGAATACCGTTTTCTTGCCGAGAAGGTACGAAGTTGTCATCCTCAGCAGTTAAAAAGGTGAAGGTATTGGTAAAGCCAACGCTAAATTGGGTCTGGTTTTGCATTTCTACCTGACCGGATAAACGAATATCATGATCTGTTTTTTGGTAGTCAAGTTCCGGACGCCATATTACAATAGGAAAAAGGGCAAAACTATAGTTGTTAATGTGTTCGCTCTTCGGCCAAAATACAGTTTCGACCTGTGTTGCCGATTTAACGATATCCGTTCTTCGAATAAAGCCAAGATCGGATTGAAAATCATCATCGATATAAACCCAATCGGTAAAGATGTTGAAAAATCTCGTACTACGTCCTAAAAAGGCCCCTCCGGAAAGATTACCATTGGAGTCATCCGGCTGAAACGATTTGTGCAGGTATGCTTTACCTTGCCACACATTATCTGCAGAAGCGAGATTGTAATCTATCCCGATTACCCTATTGAACTTGTCTTCAGGCGCTAGAAAGTCGTATTCCTTGAATGTTTCCCGGTTTATAAAAAAAGCGCCGATATTCGACCGCGCAAAGACTTTTTTCTGAATGGCCAGCATGGTATTGTTGTTCGATGCGATTTCATTGTCCAAATCTTCATCCGTTTGAATACTCAAAAATCCCAAACGCCAATCATTCGTTAGTTTTCCGCTCAAGCGCACCCCGCCTAAAATTCTGTTTTCAATGGAGTTGCCCGTTGTATCGTTCGCAATACCAATACGTCGGGAAAAGAAGGGATTTGCGTCACGTCCGCCACCAAAGCTGCCGAACAAATCACTATTATCAATAAAAAACTGTCTCTTTTCTGGGAGCCCTATTTCAAAACGGGTAAGGTTGGTCACGATATCATCTACCTCGACATTCGAAAAATCGGGATTGACGGTAATATCTAAATTCATTCCATTGCCAATGGCAACTTTAGCATCGCCTCCTACCTTTACGTTGGTGTTGCCTTCATCAATTTCAAAATCCCTTTCCGTAATCGCATTGACATAAGGTATAAGGGCCAAAGGGGTCCTAGATCGGCCCAGAGGTTTTTCAAATACCATGTCGCCCATGAAGGCCAGACTAAAAATCAGCTGGTTTTGCGGAATGTTGTACCAAACGCTCTGTTCGTTAGTTTGTTGATCGAAACGGTAACTTTGAAAGCGCCATTTGGTTTCACCTTCCCTAAATTTAAAAGAGGTCAACGGTATGGCCAATTCGGCTGTATAGGAATTTTCACCCCTTACGACTTCCCCCTTCCACTTTACATCCCATGAAGTAGTAAAGCCCCGAGTGTCTTGACCTCCACCCGAAATCAAGGCCTCCCTTCGCACACCATAAGGATTTATACCAAACAGAAAGGCATTCGTTCCATCATTAAAGGTATCGAACAACAGGCTAATATTATCGTTACCGCCAGCCCTAAAGTCGCGTTGTAAGGTCGGAATAACCCAGTCGTTCCCGACGGATTCTATTGTGATGCCAATATATAGGGTAGTGGCGTTGTACACCATTTTTATATCCGTAGGCTGCGTGGCCAGAATGGAATCGGATGGAAAATACTGTTGAAAATCCTTTGCACTTTCGGCGGTCTCCCAGAATGCTTCATCTAAAATACCGTCCACTTTGGCGATATCATCTGTATATTTTACGACAAACGATTTGTTTGCTGTTTGTGAAAAAACGAAAAGGGAACAAAAGAAAAGTGCCAGAGCACAGGAAAGTTTCGTCATGAAGCGGTGGTGTTGGTCTGAACAAATTTACCCTTTTTAATCGTTAAGTAATTACTAAAAATCGTTATGCTTCCTTACCCTTTTTAGGCTCTCTTTTTGCGGCCTTCAAGCTTTTCATTAAGATGTATTCAATTTGTCCGTTGGTGCTGCGAAACTCGTCTGAAGCCCATTTTTCGATGGCCTTGAGCATATCTTCATTCAGTCTTAGGGCAAATGCCTTCTTTTTGGGCATGGTTTGTATTTAATGGATTTTAAAAGGTATCCTCGTTGTTGTATCGAAATTCATGGCGTAGCTGAACTAAATGATTGACCTAAACTTCATGTCGTCTATGAAAGCGATGGTATTTTGGAGATTAGTGATTCAAGGTACCGGCGTTAACGATAGGCGAGGCGTCCTTGTCAGAACAAAGTACCACCATTAAATTGCTCACCATGGCGGCCTTACGTTCCTCGTCCAGTTCAACAACATCTTTTTTGTTCAATTCGGCAAGTGCCATTTCTACCATACTTACCGCACCTTCTACAATTTTATGACGCGCGGCTACGATTGCGGTAGCCTGTTGTCTTTTCAGCATGGCGTTGGCGATTTCCTGGGCGTACGCCAAATAACCGATACGGGCTTCCAAAACTTCTATACCTGCCATTGCCAAACGTTCCTGTAATTCTTTTTCCAGCGCTTCGCTTACTTCATTCAAGCTGGAACGAAGTGTAATATCCTCGTCAAGGCCTTCATCTGCAAAATTGTCGTAGGGATACATACTAGCCAGTTTGCGAACGGCGGCATCGGTCTGTACCCGTACGAAATTCTGGTAATCATCAACGTCAAAAGCGGCCTTGTAAGTGTCGGTCACCCGCCAAACCAAAATCGTGCTGATCATGACCGGATTGCCCAGCTTGTCATTTACCTTTAAGCGTTCACTATCGAAATTACTGGCCCGAAGGGATATTTTTTTCTTGGTGTACAGCGGATTCGCCCAAAAGAGACCATTCTTTTTAATGGTGCCAACATATTTTCCGAAGAGTAACAATACCCTCGAACTGTTCGGGTTGACAAGTACAAAGCCTGGAATAATAATAAGTGCGGCCACAATGGCAGGAATTCCTAAAATAGGCATGCGCATCAACATAAATACGCCACCGACCAGAAGGAGAAAGGCGAGTAGGGCCATCATATAGCCGTTCATAGGGGATAAATCTTTTTCGTTTTTCATGACTAGTTGAATTAAATGATATTAAAATGATATCATAAATATATCAATATAAAATCAATTATTCAAATTTTCAACATGCTCTTAGGCAAATTTCTAATTTTTGCGTCTGAACTTTTTGGTCTTCTTTTTGTTCGGATCGGTAAATAATCGTTTGAAAAAGCCATCGCGCTTCACAGGGTCACAATCCATCTGGTCGAGAACATATTTTGACGGACGTTCGAACTTTGCCTTGGTAATTGGGTCGTATTTCTTGTCCCTGCCCAACTCTTTGTACCATAATGCGAATAGGGGCAATGCGGCGTTAGCCCCCTGCCCCAGACTTGTACTTTTGAATCCGATTTCGTGGTTGTCGAGTCCTACCCAAGTCACACTTACCAACTTTGGGGTAAGTGCCACGAACCAAGCATCTTTATTGTTTTGGGTGGTTCCGGTTTTCCCGGCGATATCATTCTGCATTTTGTAGGTAGTACGTATACGCGAGGCCGTTCCAGTATTAATAGTCGATTTCATCATTTCGAGCATTATTTGCCTCGTTTGGGTTGAAAAAGCACGATTTTTAGCCCTTTTTGGCTCAAAATTGACTAAAACGGAGTCTTTTTGGTCAGTAATGGTTTCGATGAGGTAGGGGAGCACGGCCATGCCATCGTTAACATAGCTAGCATATACACCTGCGAGTTCGTTCGCGTAGATTTCACCTGTGCCCAAAGCCAATGAGGGTTGTTCGGGGAGTTTTGAGAACACGCCCATTTTTTTGGCTTGGACGATTACATTGTCAATCCCTGTGGCCTCCATCACTTTAACCGCGACCGTGTTGACCGAGTTGCTCAGCGATTCTTCCATGGAATAATTCAAGTACGCCTCATCTTTATTCCCCGAATTGCTGGGCGACCAGCCCTTAAGGTTTTCATATTCCACCTCACTTGCCGAAAAATAGGCACATGGTGGTATGCCTACTTCCAAGGCAGCCGTATACACTATCGGTTTGAATGTAGAGCCGACTTGCCGCTGACTTTGTGCGACATGATCGAATTTGAAATTCTTAAAATCGATACCGCCGATCCAGGTACGAACTGCACCGGTTTTTGCATCTATGGCCAAAGAACCCGTATTCAGAAATTTTAAATAGTGTTTTACACTGTCGATGGTACTTGCCATTAAGGTGCGATCGCCACTCCAATCTTCGAAGGTCATGTTGCGTTTGTGTTCGAGCGAGTCCCAGGCCTGCTTCGCGCTCAGTCCGTTTGCGACGAGCTTTTTGTAATGGGGAGTTGCGCGTACCGCTTTTTCGATGATTTTCGTGTTGCTGGTCCAAGGTGCTCTTTTTCCATAGCTTTTTTCGAACTGCCCTTGCAGCGATTTCATGTGTTTCCGCATCACGCTCTCAGCGATGCGCTGCATTTTGTAATCCAAGGTGGTGTAGACCTTCAGGCCATTTGTATAAATGTTGTAGTCGTTACCATTTTGCTTTTCATCGGCACTCCATTTGAGGAGTTTCTTACGTACCTCTTCCCGGAAATAAGGCGCAAGACCGGCATCGTAATCGTATTTTTTATAGTCGAGTTTTAAGGGAAGTTGGGTAAGGCTGTCTTTTTCGCTATCCGTCAGAAAATCATTATTTGCCATAGACTGCAACACCAAATTTCTGCGTCTGAGGCTGTTCTCGGGAAAAACCCTTGGGTTGTAGCCATAAGTGGCTTTTAGCATGCCTACCAAAACGGCAGACTCTTCTAGGTTGAGGTCTTTGGTATGTTTGTTAAAGAATTTGAGGGCGGTACTTTCTACACCGAACGTATTGTCGCCGAACGATACCGTGTTCAGGTACAACGTAAGGATTTCCTTTTTGGAATAGCTATCCTCTAAACGGGAGGCCATAATCATCTCCTTGATTTTGTCGACGACGAGATTCGATTGTTGCCGGTCTTTTCTGGGATAGAGGTTTTTTGCCAATTGTTGGGTCAAAGTGCTGCCACCTCCAGATGATTTGTCTTGTAGTAGAATCGATTTGATACCCACTCGCAATAAACTGGTGGCATCGACCCCGGAATGGTCGTAGAACCGCTCGTCTTCAATTGAAATTAGGGCCTGTATCAATTGCTCAGGGAATTGCTCGAAAGGAACTGGCTGGCGGTCATACAGAAAATATTTTCCGATGAGAACGCTATCGGCGGAATATACCTCGGTAGCACGTTGGTATTCAAAACTGGAGAGTTCTTTTTTTGAGGGTACTTTGCCCCAAGCCCCAAGGTAGACGCTCATAACGAAAAGAAAGCCAATAACAAGAATTCCTAGAAGTGCAAGTAAGCCAAAACGAAGGTAGGGTGAAGAAATTTTTCTAAGTATCAAATCGGACTGGTTTATGGGCGCAAGATTAAAATATTTAGAGAATGTAGCAGCTTTTTTAACAGTACCTTAATGGCGTTTCCTTATTTTTGAAGCCGTTAGAAATACGCATTCTATGAAAAAAATAGTCTTTTTTCTTTTTTTAGCGGCACAGATGTCTTTCGGGAATGATATGGTCTGGTCAAAGACCGGTCACCGTGCCGTTGGTGAAGTGGCTCAAGAACACTTGACTAGAAAGGCCAGAAAAGCCATTACGGCCATATTAGACGGAGAAAGCCTGGCAGCGGTATCGAATTTTGCGGACGAAATAAAGGCGGATAGCAAGTATCGCGAATTCAGTGCCTGGCATTATGTAAATTTTCCTGAGGATAAAAAATATTCGGATGTTGAACCTAGCGAGAATGGTGATTTGATTATTGGCATTGAAAAGTGTGTAGCAATCGTAAAAGATGAGCAAAGTTCAAAGGAGGATAGGGCATTTTATCTCAAAATGCTTGTGCACCTGATTGGCGATTTGCACCAACCCATGCATGTCGGTAGATTGGAGGACAAGGGCGGGAACGATATTCAAGTGCAGTGGTTCAACGACGGAAGCAATTTGCACCGTGTGTGGGATTCTGGCATGATCAATGCCTATGGTATGAGCTATACCGAATTGGCCGCTTCGTTACCGCGCTTAAACAAGACTCAAAAAAAAGCCATACAGGCGGGTACGGTGCTCGATTGGGTAGAAGAGTCTCAGGATATTGCCAATGAATTATACGATTCCGTGGCAGTTGGGGAAAAACTATCGTACCGCTATAATTATGTATGGTGGGATACACTGGAAAAACAATTGCAAAAAGGGGGGCTGCGTTTGGCCAAAGTTCTAAACGAGCTATTTTAAGAATGGTATTCAATGGTGTGACCATAACTACCGGTGCTCTTTGGTACGACATTTGCACTATGTTAGAAAGGAGCGGGCCGCAGGTAGATTATCATTGTATACCTGAATGATAAAGGCAGTGATTCGTTTCTGAAACAAGGTATAAAAATCGGTTCGTGGGGAACCGATTTTTTTTATGGAATAACGCGAAAAGTAAGATTAATGCGTTCTCCAATCGGCCTTGCCGTTTTCGGGATTTGATGCAACCAATGATGTTGCGTTTCGCCCTGCATCAATAACAGGCTGCCATGCTTTAATAAGATTTTGTACTTCAGCTCTTTTTTCGAGCGATGTTTAAGGTGAAAATAGCGTTCCTGCCCCAGTGTAACCGAGGCGATGACCGGATTTTCACCCAGTTCCTTTTCGTTGTCTGCATGCCATCCGTTGCTGTCCTTGCCGTTTCTGTATAAATTAAGCAGGCAGGTCGTGAATTCTACCTGCGTCTTGGTTTCAATTTGATTTTTTATGGCAATTAGGCTTGGTGTAAACCGCTGGGGTTGCATGACGATGCCGGAATAGGAATAGGGCTTTTCATTGTTTCCGTACAAAGCCGTTAGTCTGGGCTGTGGATATACTTTCCCGAATACTTTAATATCGTCTTGTTGCCATGTTACGGTTTCCCTGAATTCCTTGAAATAGGCGTCTGCCGATTCTGCGGAAAGAAAATCGGGAACATAGGTTATTTCGCAGTCGGGCAGATTTAGGAGTTCTCCTTCTGAAAAAGGCAGCAACATCATGTAAGTACTTGCATTAACTGTTTTCGATATTTTGATGGACTCTCGCCCGTAAACGCCTTGAACGATTTGTTGAAATGTGAAAAGTTATTGAATCCACATTCAAAACAGACCTCGGTAATGCTCATGGGTTGCTCGGCCAGCAATTTAGAGGCATGTACCAAACGATATTCGTTTACAAACTGGGTAAAAGTCTTATTCGTGATTTTTTTGAAATAGCGACAAAAAGAAGGTATGGTCATACTGACCAGATCGGCAATTTCGTGCAATGTAATTTCTTCCTTGAAATTGGTCTTTACATGATTGAACACTATGTTGATACGGTCGTTATCCTTTACGTCGGCCGCCATTGAAAAGCCTTCGGCATTCAAGATTCGAAACTCTTCGGTAGTACTCAGACCGTTCAAAACATCTAAGATGGTCAATAAGCGCTCAAAATTCGTCTGCCCTTCCAATGCTTCCATCTTGGCACCCAGGGCCGCTTTTGTTTCTCCATAGAAAACAACACCGGCTTTTGAGATTTCGAAGAGGTTCTGTATTTTTTTCATTTCAGGGATATTGAAAAAATCGTTTCCCAAGAAATCCGTTTTCATCTGTACCACCGTTTCGTTGCTGTTGCCGGTCAGGATATCGGTAAAGCCACAATGCGGAAGGTTGCTGCCAATAAGGATTAGGGTACCATTGGTATAATAGGATAGATTACTGCCGATTTGACGTTTTCCTGAACCCCCGTTAACATATACAAGTTCAATTTCGGGATGGTAGTGCCAAATATTATCCTTATTCAGTCTGCTCTTATCAAAACGCTGATAAGTGAATGAATTTCCAAAACTTGGGGCTATGGCTTCGTATCGGGGTTTTTGAAGTATCACGGTCTTATTTTTAAAGTAAAATTACTTCTCCTTAGTCGACTAAATCTCTGTAAAATTACCTAAAATATGTTCTAAATTACCCTTTTAACCAAAATTAATCTTTCATCATGGTAAAATAGAATATAAATATGAAAAACCTGTCGTAGTGTAGCGGCTGAAGTGATGCTAAGTTTGTACCGTACTAATTTATTAATCACCCTACCTTTTTTTACTAGGGATAAAAGTAAGAGTTATGAAAAAAGTAATCAGAACAATCGCAGCAGCAGCACTACTATTCGCAACCACTACGGTAATGGCAAAAGAGCCAACATTGGAAACCGTTGGAAACTCTAAAAGTATCATTTTAGAATGGAATGCCCATTTATCGGATGCTTCGTTAAAAATATATGACGCCAACGGAATAATCATACATTCAGATAATTTAAAAAACGCGGATGAATATGCCAAAAGATTTGATTTGACTCCACTTGTGGAAGGGGCATACTTTCTAAAAATCGAAAATAGGGCAAAAGAGTTGGTGTATTCGCTCAGTGTGAACAAGAATAATATCACGATTCTCGGGATGGCCGAAAATTTTAAACCGGGTTACAGAGAGAAGGAGGGGCGTGTTTATCTGAATTTCTTAAACCGTGATTTGAAAAAAGTCGAAGTAAGCGTTACCGATTCCTTGGGTAATGTCCTTTTTAAAGAAGTTTTTAACGATAAATTGGTAGTTGAAAAGGCTTTTAACTTTAAGGGGGCTTACGAAGGTGATTACACCATAGCCGTAAATGATGGAACGAAGACGTTTTACGAAACAGTATCGATAAAATAGTTTAAGTTGAGTTGAGCGTAACCCCAAAGATTCTGCCCACTACGGCAATCTAGATTCTTTGGGGTTTCTTTTTTGTCTAATACCGAAGATACCAAAAGGCCCAGAGCATGAGACCGAATTGTAACGGGATTCGGGATACCAGCATCCATTTTGAAAGACCCATCGAAGCTCTTTCGTCAAAAAGCATATGAAAGTGAACCGGTAAAAAGAAGGTGAGCATGGCTATGATGCAATAAATGGCAAGATTTTTAGTCACCGCAAAACACAGGGCAATCCCAAGAACGATTTCCAGAATTCCGCTTATCGTCACCAAAAACTTGTGGCCGGGCAGATAGCTAGGCAGGATACGCATATACATTTTCGGCCTTACGAAGTGCATAATACCAGCACCTATGTAGACTAGAGCCATGAGATAAAGATGCCAAGGATAGTTCATTTAAGCAATTTTTTAAGGCGTTCGCGCTTGTACTCGGGGACTGAGGAGTTACTTAAAATCAGTTTTAGCAGCTCTTTATCTTTCTTCCGCTGAAAGAGAAAATCGTAAAATTGTTTTACGGTCAACGGGTTGTCGGATTGTTTTTGCAATTGCATTCGATCACCTGTGCTGACGGTACCCTCTTTCAAAATACGCACATAGGTACCTGGAAAACCATGGTCTATGAACCGCTTCAAGATCGCTTGATCATTAAAGCGGACCCCAAGCTTGTAGCATGGTTCGCGGGGTTGCGAAACTTGTACCAGTGCCGACCCTATTTTATAAGTATCGCCAATTCGCAGCTCGGACTCATCCAAACCGCTAACGGTGAGGTTCTCTCCGAACATTCCCCAATTCCATTTCAAGTGGGGATATAATTTTTTCCAATAGGGGTATTGTTCCGCTGAAAAAAGATAACAGGCCTTGTTGGTGCCAGCGTGATGCTTTCGATCTATAACAGTATCATTTTTAACATCGGTTTGACCAAGAAAGATGCTTTCCGCAACAGGATATTTGAATATGCCCGTCTGTTCCTTTTTTCCGTTCCAGACAAAGGATGTGGGTTTGCTGAGGTTGGTCGATAGTATTTGCATACCCTAAAGATAGAAAACAGTATGCTACCAACATAAAGTCAATAATTTTTGATACGGAGAACTCAAGACGGGTTCACATTATTGCTGAATGTCTCGCTTTTCTGAATCGGTAAAATTCGAAAGGTTTTTATATTCCGTTATTATAGCCTTTATGGTAGTGGGGCCAATATTTTGTAAGTCACGTATAACAGCGAGACCATTGACTTTCCAAATTGAAATATCACCTTTCTTTACTCTTAGCAGGGTAATCTGACCATTGCCATTTCGGGAAATGACCATGCCCTCTGCCAAACAGGTTGCCGAATACGTGTATTTTTGCTTTATAAAAGGTATTCGTTCAAATGGGGACAACACCAATTCCGAAACTTTTAGAGCATCATTTTCAAAAAGACAGGTGCCCAAACTGTCACTGATATTCTTTTGCTGCAACTCGGCTAATTTGTCTTCGCTCCAAGATTCGAAATTCCCTTTCGGGCTCAACTCGGTATATTCCATATAATTTCTTTAAGATTTCTCTGGTTCAAAACAAGCCAGTTTGACCGATGTGGGGTACGGTCTAATTTGAACAAAAAAGTCGTATTTAATGAACGTCGGGAAACATCCTCAAACTGATGTAGCACAAAAAAACGACAGGGGAAGTGAAGGATTGATATTTTTTTCTTACAAATATTGTTGATTTATCTTGGTAAACAAAATTTTATTTTAATAATAGGTAGCAGCAAACGATTTATGGGCGAAATCTATAGTGCGATACTGTGAAATTTAGGAAAACCGTGCAAATTCTTTTAGGAGCCGTGGGTTTCTTTGTATTTGGCGGGAAGTAGTTGCGGTGAATATTTCAAATCCGGTGTAGAACGCTTTTTTACTACGAAAAGCTGCTCCGGTACCCCTACATTCCATACTATGTCGATGTAGTACTTGGTATTTTTGTTGATTTACGGCCTTTTCGGTACGAAGGCGATTGATATAACAATGGGAGTTTGATTTGTGAACTGTGTTGCTAGTGCCGGAGATATTTCTATCGAGAATTTCAAGCTTTTAAAACAGGTCGCTGATAATACACTCATTAAGTGAAATGGCCCTTTAATTCTTGCTGAAAATATCAATTTATAGTTTGTGCTTTCGACAACATTCGTGGATTGCGGATAGGAAATGATGCTTAAGACCACTGGATGAGGTAGTAGTTTTAATCATAATTCTTCAATAATCGAAAGACTTTTGTAACCCTACGCTGCAATAATTCTAAGTTTTTGATTGGAAAGTGCAATCGATATGTGAGGACAAGCAAAAAATAGCTCTGAAATAAGAACAGGGATGCTTATTCATATTATTCGTCGCAATTTTTAGTGATATAAATGGTACAGAAAGATATGAGTAGGAGAACGGGAAACATCAGGAAATCATATCGAGCGATATCTGATAAATTTGCTGGAGTTCATTAACATTTTGATTTCCAAAATGTAACAATTGACCATTTTCCCCCTATTTTGAACCAATCTTTTTCCGTTTCTATCAAGAGGTGAATGGCAATACAAATCATGATTATTTCATATAGTACGGAGTTCGTTTCATGAGGTAGTTCAAGGCCGTAATATAATTATTCCGTGTGGTAGCCAAGAACGGACGTCTGGTCACATCAACGACCTTCTTGCCATCTTTATCATATATTCTAAAGAGCACCTTGGTATCGAACTCGTCTGTAGAGGTAGTGTAGTCGCTTGAATACACCTTACCTTTTTTCTTTTTTGAATCTACTTTTACCGTGGTCGAACCGTAGGAGTTTGAGGTAGTGCTACGGTAGTCAACGGTTATTTTTCCGCTTACCAAGACGCCCACCCCCAGTATTTCGGCAATTTCACTCATTTCAAAATCCTGATACTGTTCCGGGTCGGTAATGCCGGCTGCACGCAACCTACGCTGTGTAGTCTCGGGATTTTGATAGTCAATAGTATTACGTTCTGGTTTGCGCATGAGGTTTTGGTAATAAAACTCCTGTGCCTCTATGCCTTCCTGCTTGGCAACCTCACCATCGAATACGAATGCAAAAGGAAGAACGGCCCCGAGCTTCTCGTTCATCGGGGGATATTCGTATTCCGTACTTTGTAAGGTTGTATCGGAAGCCGAAAAAACCTGCTCACGTCCGTTTTGAAAGACTATTTTTGCGATTTCGGTTTTTTCGATGACATTCTCGAGCGTTTCGCCCGAAAAAGAATAGGTGATCGTATTGGGTTCAACTTTTTTGATGGTCACCTCATTGGATGTCCCCATTGGTTAAAAACAATTTGTCTTGTGCGTACAGAGGGGAACCGGCTATTAGAAATAGCCCCAAAATAAGAAAGTAACATTTCATGGGATACATGTTTTTTTAATAGTCCTAAGCTAACACACGCATTTTAGTTTTAAAATACCTGATTTCCAGTATTTTTTAAGACTTACACGAATTTTTTTAGGAATCGGGGCAGGTATCTCCAATCCGTCCAGAAATTATGGCCATGACCTATTGGGGCTTAAAGGGTATTGCTTAAATAAAAACCGCTCCAACAAAGTAGAGCGGTTACTATAGCTATAGTTAATGGTTACTTGATTACACAAGTAGGTGAAAGATACAATCACTTTTGAGATTAGACCATACCTGAAAACCAGTAGTTTTAGCTGATAATGGGGTTGAATGCATATGGGTTTCTATATTTCCAGGGGCGGACAAGCTGAACTGGGCTTTGTTTAGCGGCTAGTTCCATTAAAAAAACCGCTTTAGTCAGAAAACTAAGAGCGGTTTTGAAGTTGATATCGCCAAGTGAAAGCTATAGATAAGGTCTACTTCACCATTTCGTAACTACGTTTGATGAATTTGGTCAATTCCTCACCTTTAAGCAGCCCTTTTGACAGTCGCGCCAGATCTAACGATTGGTTGATCAATCGCTCTTTCTTTTTGGCGGTCTTGGTATTCAGGATTTCGTTCACCAATTCGTGATTGGTGTTGACGACAAGATTGTACATTTCGGGCATATTTCCCATCCCGAACATGCCCCCGCCACCGGTTTGTTGCATTTCTTTCATCCGGCGCATAAATTCCGGTTCAGTAATGATAAAGGGCGACGCATCGCTATCCATGGCTTCCAATTGTACGGTATAGCTTTTATTTGTAATGGTTTCCTCTAAGTCTGTCTTTAGCTTTTCCTTTTCTTCGTCGGATAGTTTAGAGATGACCGTATCCTCTTTTTTAATAAGATTATCAATATGGTCGGCATCTACGCGAACGAATGAAACCTTCTCTTTTGAAGTTTCCAACTTTTGCATGAGATGCGAAATAATAGGGGAGTCCATCAGCAATACCTCATAACCTTTGGCCTTGGCGGCTTCGATATAACTATGCTGCGCCTCTTTATCGGATGCATACAGCAGTACCAGCTTTTCGTCTTTGTCGGTCTGCGTGTTCTTCGTTTTTTCATGAAGTTCCTCAAAAGTGTAAAAACTACCATCAACGGTAGGGTAGAGGGCGAACTTATCGGCTTTCTCAAAGAACTTCTCCTCGGACAACATTCCGTACTCGATTACAATTTTTATATCGTTCCATTTCGCTTCAAAATCTTCCCTATTGTTTTTGAAAAGGGAATTTAACTTATCGGCAACCTTTCTGGTGATATAGGACGATATTTTTTTCACCGCCCCGTCTGCCTGCAAATACGAACGCGAAACGTTCAATGGAATATCAGGAGAATCGATTACTCCTCGGAGCATCGTTAAAAATTCCGGTACGATACCTTCTACATTATCCGTAACGAATACTTGATTTTGATAGAGTTGAATCCTATCTTTCTGAATGTTCAGGTCCTGTGTCATTTTTGGGAAATACAGAATCCCTGTCAGGTTAAAAGGATAATCTACATTCAAGTGAATATGGAATAACGGCTCCTCGAACTGCATGGGGTAGAGCTCTCGGTAAAACCCTTTATAATCCTCGTCGTTGAGGTCGGCAGGCTGTTTAGTCCAAGCAGGCTCGGGATTGTTCACGATATTGTCTACCTCTTGCGTGGGTGCAGGATCGTCTTCTTTCGCATCTTCCGGTTTGGGCAAGGTTTCCGTACGCATACCGAATTTAATCGGTATCGGCATGAACTTATTGTATTTGTTCAAAAGTTCGGTAATGCGGTTATCTTCCAAAAATTCGGTGGAATCGTCGGCGATATGCAGAATGATTTCTGTGCCTCTATCGGTCTTCTTGGCTTTTTTCAGGTCGAAATTCGGCGAACCGTCACATGACCAATGAACCGCTGGGGCGTCGGTGTAACTTTTTGAAATAATCTCGACCTTGTCGGCTACCATAAAGGCGGAATAGAATCCTAGGCCAAAGTGACCTATGATACCAGTATCCTTGGCACCATCTTCATATTTGTTCAAAAACTCTTCGGCGCCCGAAAAAGCGACTTGATTGATGTATTTTTTTACTTCTTCCTCGGTCATTCCGATACCCTGGTCGATAATATGAAGTTTCTTTCCTTTCTTATCTACCTTGATTTCTATGATAGGGTTGCCGTATTCGACTTTTGCCTCCCCAATAGCTGCCAAATGCTTCAGTTTTAGCGTTGCATCAGTGGCATTCGAAATAAGTTCCCTGAGGAAAATCTCATGGTCGCTGTACAGAAATTTTTTAATCAGCGGAAAAATATTTTCTACCGATACGTTGATTTTACCTTTTGACATAAATGTTGATTTTATTTTTTAGTTCCGCCGCTATTGCAGTAGCGAAAATAGTTTTGATGATAGCCTTCTAGACTATAGCGATGATTCCGTTCCAATTTTTTCAATCCGAAAACGGAGTGCCTGCGCGATTCTACAGTAGTCAAAAAAAATACCATTCTAGGATTGAATGACAAACTGACACTTTAAATACGGACATATTGAATAATATGGCCCCATGGCAGTAGGATAATACCGCCGTAGCGATTGTAAAATAAGGCAGTTTAAAAGTTTAACAAATTATTTTGTTTAATTTTTGCATGAAAAGGTTAAACGTTATGTATCTTTGAGTAATCAATGAGAAAATTGCTATGAAAAAGATTTTACATTGATTATTTATTGGTTAGGTTGTTTGAAAACGTGTCTCCCCCCGGGGGCACGTTTTTGTTAAATGGATAGTTTGGCAATCACTTAACAAAAGCCCAAGTCATTTACGCCTAACTTTATACTTCAAAATAGTTTCATTATGGCAACTAAAACGAAATCTAAAAAAATCACTGATAACCAGATTATAGAAATGTATATGGATTATGTTTTGGAGCATGAGGTTGTTCCTAAATCCATATATAAATTCTGCAAAACGAACGCGATCGAAGAAGCTGATTTTTATAAATACTTCGGCTCGGTAGTTGGAATTCAAAAGGCAATTTGGACAAAGTTTTTTACCAGTACGATTGGTTTGATGCATAAAAATAAGGAGTATGACGAATTTTCCAACAAGGAGAAGATGCTTACTTTCTTCTACACCTTTTTTGAAATGCTTACCTTAAATCGCAGTTATGTATTGTTCGCCCTAAATCAGGAACAGGGCATGATGAAAAATCTTGCACAACTTAAAGGACTACGTAGACACATCAAGGCCTTCGCTGCAGATCTCATTGAAGATGGGAACGTAGACAAATCCTTTAAAATCACAAAACACAACCCACGACTTTTTTCAGAAGGCGCATGGTTAGAGTTCATGTTCGTTCTTAAATTTTGGATGGACGATGATTCCGCCGGTTTCGAAAAGACCGATATGGTAATCGAAAAATCAATTACGACAATTTTCGATGTCTTTGACAATACCCCGCTTGATAATATCATCGATTTGGGAAAATTCCTGTTTAAGGAAAAGATGGCTTAAGGTCAACCGAATATAGTATACTCCTACACGAATTATATGAAGACCCTCGATAAAATACCCACGGGAAAAATAGAACGCGCAAGTCAGTTGGTCAAAACCGGGGTTAAAATCAGTGGCAACTACGTAAAATACTATGGCAAAAAGCTGGTAAATCCAGAACTTTCACGTGAGGGGTTGGATGAAGACAATGCCGAGGATATCTACGATGGCTTAAAAAGTCTTAAGGGAAGTGCCCTTAAAGTCGCCCAGATGTTGAGCATGGAAAAAAACCTATTGCCCAACGCCTATGTCGAGAAGTTTTCACTTTCCCAGTTTTCAGTTCCACCTTTATCCGCGCCCTTAGTCCGAAAAACGTTCAAAAAGTATTTGGGTAAGTTTCCGGAAGAGATTTTTGACACCTTCGAACGGGATTCGATAAATGCCGCAAGTATCGGTCAGGTACACAAAGCCACCAAAGACGGGAAAAATCTTGCCGTGAAGATTCAATATCCTGGGGTAGCGAAAAGCATTAGCAGCGATTTGGCTTTAGTGAAACCGATTGCGCTTCGTATGTTCAACATAAAAGGTAAGGACGCCGATAAATATTTCAAGGAAGTTGAAGGCAAACTCATCGAGGAAACCGATTACCTTTTAGAGATACAGCAAAGCAAGGAAATTACCGAAGCCTGCACCCAAATCGAAAATTTAGAGTTCCCGAAATACTACGAGCAGCTTTCCAGTGAAAAAATAATCACGATGGACTGGATGCATGGTCTGCATCTTAGTGAATTCGCAAAGACTGATTTTAGCGCGGAATTAGGGAACAAATTGGGTCAGACACTTTGGGATTTTTATATGTATCAAATTCACGGTTTACGAAAGGTACATGCCGACCCACACCCGGGAAATTTCTTGGTCAGCGATCGAGAAACATTGATTGCCATCGATTTTGGATGCATTAAGGAAGTGCCTGATGAATTCTACATTCCTTATTTTGAATTGGCCAATAAAGAAACGATCTCCAACGATGAGCTCTTCACCCAAAAGCTTTATGAGCTTGATATCTTAATTGAAACGGACACTTCCAAGGAGTTGAAATTCTTCAAAGCACTTTTTAAGGAAATGCTTACCCTATTTACAGCCCCCTTTAATGAGGAACAGTTCGATTTTGGGAAAGACGATTTCTGGGTACAAATCGCCGAGCTCAGTGAGCGTTTCTCAAAAGATACCGAATTGCGTAAAATGAACGGGAACAGAGGGTCGAAGCATTTTTTATATATGAACCGTACCTTTTTTGGATTGTATAATCTGCTGCACGACCTGAAGGCCCAAGTGAAGGTGAACAATTTTGAAAAATATCTGAATTAATCCTTCCCGATGGTCTCTTTGTCCAAATCCAAGGGCATTCCTTCTTGTTTTACGTATTTGTTCAACCACTGATCTTGCTCCCACAAGAGGTGCAAGATACTCTCTTTTGCCCGGTATCCGTGGCTTTCCTTGGGTAGCATTACCAATCGTACGGTTGCCCCCAATCCTTTTAAGGCATTGAAATAGCGCTCACTCTGCATCGGGTAGGTACCCGAATTATTGTCGGCCTCACCATGAACGAGCAAAAGGGGTGTTTTCATTTTGTCGGCATGCATGAACGGAGACATGGTATTGTACACCTCCGGGGCTTCCCAATAGTTACGTTCCTCACTCTGAAAGCCAAATGGCGTAAGCGTTCTATTATAGGCCCCGCTTCTGGCGATCCCCGCTGCAAAAAGGTCGGAGTGAGAAAGAAGATTGGCAACCATAAAGGCGCCATAGCTATGCCCTCCAACGGCAACTTTCTTTCTATCGATATATCCCAAATTGTCTACGGCATCAATGGCCGCTTTTGCATTGGATACCAATTGCGCCCTAAAGGTGTCATTGGGCTGTTCATCGGCTTCACCGATAATGGGGAAAGAGGCATCATCCAGAACCACATACCCCTGCGTAACCCAGTATATCGGTGAACCCCAAAAGGGATAGGTGAACTCATTGGGGTTTTGAGTACTTTGGGAAGCGCTATTCTTATCTTTATATTCCCGCGGGTACGCCCACAAGATCATTGGCTTTTTCTCCTTACTGTTTTTGTCATAGCCCACTGGTAGATAGAGTGTTCCCGTAAGATCCAATCCGTCCTCCCGTTTATAGGTAATCACTTCTTTTTGAACGTCTTGAATACTTTTAAAAGGATTTTCAAAATTGGTAAGCTGTATCTTTCCCTTGCGTTTTCGAAGGGTCTTGTAATAATAGTTTGGATATTCGTTAGAGGATTCTATGCGTACCAACAATTCGTCTTTGTTTGGTTTATACTCGATCAGATCTTCCTTTTTTCCTTCAAGTTTAGAGGTGTATAGCCGTATTTTCTCTTGGGTTCGCAGGTTGAATTTATCCACAAAGGGAAACTGCCCATCTTCGGTAAAACCGTCCCCCAAGAGGTAGGCATTGCTATTTTCATCCAAAGCAATGACCGATTCGCCGAATTCGTTCTTGGCCGTCACTAAATTTCCAGGATCGCTATACACATCCTGATAGTTTCGATCCGTAATAATTTTCGCTTCTTTCTCGTTGTTCGATGGGTCAAATAGGTAACTTTTGGTATTTCTGGTATTCCACCAATAATCATATGCGATGGCCGTGGTTTTATCTCCCCATTCAATACCACTATAGCGATTGACCGTTTTTAGAATACTTTGGCCGGCTTGGTCGAAAGGTGCGTCCATTTGAAACACTTCGTCCCGGTAGGCAACGTCGTTTTCAGGGTCGCCACCATCCAAGGCTTGGGCATAAATTAAACTCGCAGGTTTGTCTTTTCGCCAACTTAAAGAACGCATACCCATCCGCACCGCCATAAAACCTTTGGGCAGGTCTTCAATGAGGGGTACTTCCAACACCTCAGAGACCAAAGCACCGTTATGATCATATACATTGGCTTTGGAAGGGAACCTGTAATAGGGCACCAAATAGGAAAATGGCCTCTTGATCGTGACCACCATTACATACTTGCCATCCGGTGAAAAGCTGATATTCGAATACAGATCGGCATCCATCCACTTGGTTTTGGTGCCGTTCAAATCTATACGGTACAATTCGGAACGGGCCAATTGTTCGAAATTAAATTCGTCGTTCGGATTTTTCAATAAGTCCTGATAGGTTCTATTCTGTGCCTTTTTCCCATCATTTGAAGAAATGGTTGGACCCTCGGGAACCGCCTCGGCAGCATTGATCAATGGTTTTCTATCGGAAGGCAGCATTTTAACAAGAAGGCTCTTCCCGTCTTTAAACCAATTGATCACGTCCCTCATATTGGCATTGGCGGAAGCCTCGGTCAATTTTTGTACGGACGCTTTTTCCAAATCCAGTACCCAGATTTCTACGCCTTCAGCCGTCGTATGGGTAACCGCAATTTTGGTCTGATCTGGCGACCATTGAAAATTCGCCAATCTCGGATTGTTCGGTAAGCCCGTTACTTGGGTGATTTTTTCACCTTTGGGCGTTTTTATTTTGATGTTGTTATAGTAATTGGTCCTACTCCCGATGTTGGTTTTCGGATTAATACGCAAGCCTGCAAGCCGAAGCTCCGTTTCCGACAATTCATTGATCGATTTATAATAATCCCTATACAATAGCACCATATGTTCACCACTATCGTTGATGAGCACCGATGGCGCTAAAGGCGCGTCAACCAAATCTAAAATGGCGGCTGGTGGCTTTTGGTACCCAAGGTTTTCTTGGGAAAACCCGATCAAGGAAATTAAAAGAAACGCAATACAGACTAATTTTTTCATGCCAAAAGGTTTTTTTTATTGAATTTGATATCAGCTGTTCACTATATTTCGAGTTAAAAGTCTCAGAAATTGGATAAGCAACTTTTATCCCAAAGTAAGAAAATTTAAATTTAAAACCCTTAGCTTGCTTGTTAAACTAACGGGCTGGTCAATCCATTCTTTGTAGTAGCTAAGAAAGCCGGTTTGAACCTTTTCTTGGAATCTATTCCTGAAGGTTCTAATTTTTTTATAATGAGTAACTTGAAGGCTTTAGAACTTTAAAATGAATAGCAATGTACAATTCTAAAATAATAGGACTTGGGTATTTTGTGCCTGAAAATGTAGTCACTAACGATGATCTTTCCAAAAAGATGGATACAAGTGATGAATGGATTCAAGAGCGTACGGGGATACAAGAGCGCCGTCACGTTATCGAAGGAGATGGGGAAACGACTACCAGCATGGGCGTGAAAGCCGCCAAAATAGCTATCGAACGTGCAGGCATCGATAAGGATGATATCGATTTTATAGTGTTTGCGACCTTGAGTCCGGATTATTATTTTCCCGGTCCCGGTGTATTGGTACAACGCGATTTGGATATCAAGACCGTTGGCGCGTTGGATGTACGAAATCAGTGTTCAGGATTTGTATACGCCATCTCTGTGGCCGATCAGTTCATAAAAACGGGCATGTACAAGAATATTTTGGTAATCGGTTCCGAAATACATTCCAAAGGTCTGGATATGACGACCCGGGGCAGGGGAGTTTCTGTTATTTTCGGGGACGGCGCTGGAGCGGCGATTTTGAGTAGGGAAGAGGATGACACGAAGGGCATACTTTCAACACATTTGCATTCCCAAGGCGAGCATGCCGAAGAATTGGCACTCTTGGCACCGGGTATGGGTGGCCGGTGGGTAAAGGATATCGTGGCGGATAATGACATAGACGACGCGTCGTATTATCCGGTCATGAACGGCCAATTTGTTTTCAAGAATGCGGTCGTGCGGTTTAGCGAGGTGATTATGGAAGGGTTGGCCCAGAACAATTTAAAACCCGCGGATATTAATATGTTGGTGCCCCATCAGGCGAACCTCCGTATTTCGCAGTTTATTCAAAAGAAATTCGGTCTGAACGACGACCAGGTACATAACAATATCATGAAATTCGGTAATACTACTGCGGCTTCGATACCTATAGCCTTGACAGAAGCATGGGAAGGCGGTAAGATAAAAGAGGGTGATTTGGTCGTGCTCGCGGCTTTTGGAAGCGGTTTTACCTGGGGTAGCGTCCTGATCAGGTGGTAAGCGGTCGGTAAAACAAAACCCTGACATTGCTGCCAGGGTTTCTGTTATTGAGTCCGCTATACTAAACACTAACCATTAACTATAAACATAGCTTCATCAACAACTAAAACGTTATATTAAAATTGGTCTGGCTATCTGCGCAAGATGCTTTCAACATCTTTATAATCTAAATACGCCCTTCGCGAACCACAATTCTTTCAATACAAATGCACAAAACACTTGTTTTAGGAGCTTCTTTAAAAACGAATCGTTATAGTAACATGGCGGTACATCGCCTCCGGGCCCATAACATAACAACTGAAGCATTCGGTCTTAAAAAAGGTAACATCGGGGACACGCAAATTAAGACCAATTTTAATGATTTTCAAAATATTCACACGGTAACTTTGTATGTTGGCGCAGGCCGCCAGCCTGATTATTACGGGGAAATCTTAAAATTGAAGCCCCAGAGAGTCATCTTCAATCCCGGAACCGAGAACCCGGAATTTTATAAAATACTTAAAGACAATGCAATAGAAGTTGAGGTGGCTTGTACTTTGGTTTTATTGGCAACAAATCAATATTCGGCCAATTGAGAATTTATTAGATAAAACTTTAACACTTCTAAAAGTGTATTTCATCGATTAATTGATGTGTTTTAACGATTTTTTAAAATGAAGACCCTGCTTATTTCTTTCGAATTAGCCATAAGCCGAGAAAAGTTATAAGTCCGTTTATGGGTAGTAATTCATATCCAAAGGAATATCCTCCTAAGTTTTCCGGTTCGATGTTCGCCAAACCAATGGTAACCAATACCGAGCTAAGGGCGACTACCCAGACCCATTTATCATGTACCTCATAAGACGTGAAGATACCAAAGGCGAAAAGGCCGAGTAATGGTCCGTAGGTATACCCTGCTACTTTTAAAAGGCCGTCGATGACATTGGTATCAAGCACATGTTTGAAGAGTATCACCACCAAAATCAGCAAAATGCTCATCCCGACATGGGTGTATTTGCGCAGGCGTTTTCGATTGGTTTCCGGTTTTTTTTCAATCCCTAAAAAATCGACGCAGAACGAAGTGGTCAAAGAGGTCAATGCACTATCGGCGCTACTGTAAGCCGCAGCGATAAGGCCCAGCATAAAGGTAACGGCAACGGTAATGCCCAAATCGCTTTTCAGGGCAATTTGAGGAAATAATAGGTCTGATTTTGGCTTGCCATCCATCATAGGTAGCGCTATGCCGTTTTTTCCCGCATAAATGAACAAAAGGGCGCCGAGCAGCATAAACACAAAGGTTACCAAGACGAGCACCACGCTAAAGCTCAGCATATTTTTCTGGGAATCTTTAAGGGTACTTACCGTTAGGTTCTTCTGCATCATATCCTGATCAAGACCGGTCATACAAATGGTAACGAACATACCGCCCAAAAAGGATTTCAACAAGTGGTCTTTGGCGAGCCAATCATCAACAAAAATCGTTTTGCTGTATTGTTTCAATTCGTTGGAGTTCAGGAATTCAAAAAGCCCCCACTCCATCTTATCCAATATAAAATAAATGGATAACCCTACGGATAGCAGCATAAACAGGGTTTGTAAGGTGTCCGTCCAAACGATGGTCTTTATACCACCTTTAAATGTATAGATCCATATCAATAATACGGAGATGATTACGGTGACCTCGTAGGGTACTCCCAGTTCGTCGAACACAAATTGCTGCAACACGATAGCCACTAAGAATAGTCGGAACGCCGCCCCCAACACCCGGGATACGAAGAACGAAACAGCCCCCACTTTGTAGCTGACAAATCCAAAGCGGTCATCCAGGTATTGATAGATCGAGGTTACATTTTGTCTGTAATATACAGGTAGCAGCACGTAGGCGGTTATGATATAGCCGAGCAAATAGCCGAAGACTACTTGCATATAACTGAACTGCGAAGCTTCTACCCACCCGGGAACGGAGATAAAGGTTACCCCTGAAAGGGATGCGCCCACCATGCCAAAGGCGACCAAGTACCACGGCGATTTGTTACCGGCCTTGAAAAAGTCGTCATTCGTATCGTTTTTTCCGGTAAAATAAGAGATGGCTAGTAAGAGTAGAAAATAGCCTCCGATAAGAAAAAGAATGTTGGTTGGCGTCATGTGGTTAAAATTACGATAAAAACAGAAGGTCATAAGTACCCTTGTGCCTATTTTAATTGATCAAAAAACGTCTAATCCCTGAATTACTGGTCGATTAGGGCCTAATTCTAGAGCGTAATCCTTACATTTTATCATTTTTTTTGTTTTCGGCAAAAGAGTCGTTACCGGTAGAAGTAGTTGCAACGCACCACTAAAGGCTACTTATACGTATGTGGTATAATTTTGATCATGAAGTAGTGTGCTTCAGGGTTCCTATCTTGTATTTGGATTCGGTTCGTCTAAAATCGTAAATTTGTGCCTATGGATTTTTCTTCGAAACTTTTAGAGAATGCAGTGTATGAGATGTCGCAATTGCCGGGAATCGGAAAGCGTACGGCACTGCGGTTGGTGTTGCACTTATTAAAACAACCCAATGAGCGCACAAAGGGATTGACCACCGCTTTGAGCAATCTTCGGGAGGGAATTAAACTATGTGAGAACTGCCATAATATTTCCGACGTACAGCTTTGTGAACTATGCGCGAGTTCTAAGAGGGACAGAAGCCTGATCTGTGTGGTCGAAGACATTCGGGATGTGATGGCTATTGAGAACACGAGTCAGTATAATGGGTTGTATCATGTTTTGGGTGGAAAAATATCACCGATGGAGGGTGTCGGCCCGCAAGAGCTCACTATTGGCTCCCTGGTCAAAAAGGCTAAAAGTGGAGAAATAAAGGAACTGATATTTGCGTTAAGCTCTACCATGGAAGGCGATACCACTAATTTTTATATCTATAAGCAACTCGAGGGCTTGGATATTAACACCTCTACCATCGCCAGGGGAATCGCCGTGGGGGATGAACTTGAATATGCCGATGAAGTAACATTGGGAAGGAGTATTTTGAACCGAATCCCCTTCGAAGGGTCCTTAAAAGCAAATTAAAAGCGTAAATTTAATAGGATAAGTTTAACGATAGGGCTTTTTTAATTGTATTTTTGCAAAAAATAGGTCATAAACCGTACCGAAAATAAGAATATGTCAAAGTTTGAACTAAAATTGCCTAGAATGGGAGAAAGTGTTGCCGAGGCGACATTGACCACCTGGTTGAAAGATATAGGCGATACTATCGAGATGGATGAGGCAGTTTTGGAAATCGCCACCGACAAGGTCGATTCCGAAGTGCCTAGTGAAGTCGAAGGAGTTCTGGTAGAAAAACGTTTTGAGGTAGACGATGTGGTGAAAGTAGGCGAGACCTTGGCGATAATCGAGATAAAAGGAAGTTCTAGCAATGGAGTGGAAAAGTCCGTTGCAGCAACTGAAGTTGCAAGCGAGCCTTCGCCAGAGGCGGTAGCGGCAGTGGAGAAGTCGGTGGTCGTCGCAAAAGAGTCTGTTACCGGGCCGGTAGCCGAGCATCAAGGCTCCGAACGATTTTATTCGCCCTTGGTCAAGAATATTGCCAAACAAGAAGGTATTTCGGTCAAAGAATTGGATACGATTACGGGATCCGGTAAAGAGGGTAGGGTAACCAAAAACGATATTTTGGCCTATGTCGCCCAAGAAAAGGAGGGGCGGCCAACACATGACGATTCGAAAATAAAAGAAACACCCGTTGTAAAACATGAAAACACCTCCAGTGTCGAGGAAACTCCGGCCGGCACGGGGAAATCCGTGGCCGCTGCCACCGTTCAAGTTTCTGGAGGCGACGAGACGATAGCAATGACCCGCATGGGCAAACTCATCGCCAAGCATATGATAGAAAGTGTGACTACCTCGGCACATGTACAAAGTTTTATCGAGGTAGATGTGACCAACATCGTGAACTGGCGAAACAAAATGAAGGATGCCTTTGCGAAGCAGGAAGGTGAAAAACTGACGTTCACCCCTATTTTTTTGGAAGCCGTTGCCAAAGCCTTGAAGAAATACCCGATGATGAACATTTCGCTAAACGGCGATACGGTCATCAAGAAAAAGAACATCAATATAGGAATGGCCGCTGCCTTGCCCGATGGCAACCTTATCGTTCCGGTCATTAAAAATGCCGATCAATTGAACTTGGTAGGTATGGCGAAAGTTGTCAATGATCTGGCTCATCGTTCGCGCAACAACCAATTAAAACCTGACGAAATTCAAGAAGGTACCTACACGGTAACGAATGTCGGTACCTTTGGTAGCGTTTTTGGCACACCTATCATCAATCAACCCCAGGTGGGTATTTTGGCGCTCGGGGCCATACGTAAAATCCCATCGGTCATTGAAACCAGTGGAGGTGACTTTATCGGCATTCGGAGTAAAATGTATATTTCCCACAGTTATGACCATAGGGTGGTAAACGGTGCTTTGGGCAGTATGTTCGCAAAGGCCATTGCCGATTATCTGGAGGCTTGGGACGTAAATCGGGAGATTTAACGCTTTCAGTTCTCAAGTTGCCTCATAATTTTTTCGAGTAACCTACTGGCGTCTAAGTTTCTAGGGTCTAGATTATTTGCTTTTTCTGCGTTTGACTTGGCGAGTTGAAGGCTATCCATCTGAAAATAGACATCCGCTAATACGGCATAGGGTTTGGGAATATCCTTTTCGGTCGTTATTGCTTTTAAATATTCCGCTTTCTTCAAGGCCTTCTCGAACGCTCCCATTTCAGCCAACATGCTGGCCTGATAACCCAGTAGGAAAGGATTTTCTTTTTGTTCTGAATTCGTCAATACTGCAATAGAGTCCAATGCTTTTTTCGGACCATATGCGGAATGTAGGAACTCGATATATTCCGCTTTCATGTACACCTCAGTAGGGTATTTGTGTACGATTTTCTTGAAATTATCTTCGACCAGACGGAAAGCGACTTCACGTTTTTCCTGCAACCCTGGTATGCCTTGCTCTCTAGCATTGGTATAATCGACCAGGGCGGTGTAGGCATCAAGAATCAATCGTTCATCCCCGGTGACGGTTTCTTTTTGTCCTTGAATTTCGGAGAAGATTTTTAGGCGTTCATCCAGGTCCAACGTCAAACGCCCCAAAACGCTTTTCCCCATCAGAAAATCAGGGTCGTGCAGCAAAACCTTGCGATATGACTTTTCAGCCGGACCGTAATGGCCTTCATCCATAATCTGTTTCCATCCCAATTCGTAATAATGCAATGCGGAGTCGTTCGCAATACTTTTATAAATAGGATGTTCAAAAGTCGATTGTTCAGTACAGGAATAAAATAAGGTCAGTACTGCGAAATAAAATAGCGTCTTCATAATGGTTGAAGATAGTAAATCGTGAAATTGTACAATGAATAACATGTTGATGCGAAATTCCATTCAAAAAAGAACGTATTATGTTACAGGAATGCCAACAGGCAATTATATTTCAAGAGAAGGGCCATATTTCGTAAATAGGGTTGATGTTTCACAAGGTAACCAATACCTTTGCATCACCAAACCGAATTCGTATGGCGTTTAGCGTTGCAGTGCAGCCCAAGGGTAACCTACTCTTTCTGATTTTTCTATTTTTCGCCATACAGCAGATGCGTGCACAAGAGGAAAGTTCTATTAAACTTTTTGTTGAATGCAGTTGTGAGAAGTCATACATCCAGCAAGAAATCGCTTTTTTAGACCATGTCCGGGATCAGGATTTGGCAAATGTGCAGCTCTTCATTTACGACATTGCCAATGGTAGCGGTGGTCGTACCTATAAAATGGAATTTTCCGGAAAAGGTGCATTTGCCAACGTTACCAAAAAAATCGATTTTGAAAGTAATGCCAATATGACCAGTGATGAGGTTCGAAAGGGTCTAGTGAGAACCATTAAGACAGGTTTGCTCAAATACCTTGTACGTTCTAACTTGGGCAATGAAATAGAGTATGACATTGGTAAAGCGGGATTGAAACAACTACAGGACATCGATTTTGAAGATCCTTGGAATAACTGGATATTCGAGGTATACGGTCAAGCGGAACTGGATAAGGAATCGAGCCGGAATAGTTTCGAATACGAAGTAGGTTTCGAAAGTGACCGGGTTACGGAAAAAATACGCATCAGGACCGATTTAGAATTAAACCAGTCCACCAGTGAGTTCGTTAGAAACGAAGAAACGTTTACTAGCGAGCGATTTAGGTATTCTGGAGATGGAAGTGTGGTACGCAGTTTATCTGACCATTGGTCTGCTGGAATTTTTGCCGGTGGCCGCCACGATACGTTCAGGAATTTAGATTTTAGATATTATGTAACCCCTGCCGTAGAATACAATATTTTTCCATACCGCGAAGTACTCCGCCGGGAAATCGTCTTTGCCTATAAGATCGGTTACTTTCACAACGACTATATCGAGCCCACGATTTTCGGTCAGAGCGCCGAAGGAATTTTCAATCATTCACTGGATGTGCAAGTTCGTTTTCGTCAACCTTGGGGAAATGTCTTCTCCCGCTTGAGGGCGTCGACATTTTTAAATGATTTCAATAAGAATAGAACACAGTTTTTCGGAAATGTTTCGGTAAGAATTTTCAAAGGTCTTGCGGTACGGTTCGCAGCTAGAATGGAGCTGATTCGAGATCAAATCAATCTGCCAGGAGGGCAGGCATCTCTAGAGGACGTCTTGTTACAGCAAAAACAAATCGCCACCGATTTCGAGGTCGGTTTTAGTGTCGGCCTAAGCTATACATTTGGTTCGGCCTACAATAATATAATCAATACGAGGCTATAAAGCGATGAGCCGCTAAAAATTGGATAGCATACTTATAACGAAGTCGGTCTAAGAACATCGCATTCTGGACAGAAAGTCTTTGATTAACAGCTTACGCCCTGTATGGGGCGAATCGGCAAAAGCTCATAATTTGGGGTGTTTGCGCCTAATCTACTTATCTCCCTTTCATATGCTGCTGAATATCCAGTCGTGATAGGATGATTTCCTCGAATTCTTTAAGGACTTCCTCATTTTCGGAATGCTCGTAGTCTTTGTTGATCAATTTCCATTTTGTAGTGGTATTGGAATAATCCTTCGTGCCGATAAAGGCAAATGTGGTTTTCGTTTCGGATTTCTTTCGGATCCATGTCTTCATCACTTGATTTTCCTTAGGATTTTTAAAATACAGATGATACCAGTGATCTGCCTCCGTCCTTCTTCCATCTTCGAAACCTAAGGCTTGCGGAGGCAGGTATTCTGGATTATTGGTTTTGAAATCCGCTATTCGCTCCGCCAATTCCGTTTCCGACAGACTTATCTCATACTTGGTCGCGTAGGGATAGCTTCCCGGTGCAAAATCGCAGGAAAAGAGCAAAGTCAAAAGCAGTACGAAAGCAAAATTCTTCACTATTTATTCTTTATCGGGGGCATTGGTTACTCCTTCATTACTTATGTGGTAATTTACCATTATGTCTATAATAGCCGTATTATAATATTGATTTCCCGATGTTCCGATTTTGTATATCGTCTTTGGTAATGCCGCCAAACCTAGGCCTATTCCTAATACACCTGAATAAAGTCTGGTTTTCAACGGGAAAAAGGGATTTGAAGCGATCTGCAATTCCTCGGATACGAATTTATAATCGGCACCAATGGCCCGTGTATCGGTAAACAAACCCGAGGCACCTGCTACGCCCAAGTTGTCGTATCTTCTATCATGCCCGATGGCTGGGTACTCCGATAAATCGGTAGGTATTGCGGTATAGGTATAATCCCCACTATATGTTAAAGGATTATTACCACCTGGGTATGTAAGACCAAATAGATTTTGGCCAACGGTGGAAGGGTCTAATTGATTACCACTGGTAGGAGGGGCACATCTATCTTGCATGGGATAAATAGGGGGATTCTCTTTCGAGTAGATGGGAAAATTTGCGTTTGACGAGGCATAGGCACCACCTAAATAAGAGTTCAGTTGGTGTACTTTTCCCGTTCCTAAAATCATCTTGTCCCCGTTGGTAGATGTAAACTGGTGACCTTTTTCGGTGTACAAGGCACCTTCTCCGTAGGTGGCGATTGCTTGCTCATAGGAATTAACGTTTTTATCCCATTTCCAGCTTATAGACCCATCCTCATTTTTGGTGCCCACCCATTCATCCCAATTCGCTTCAGAAGAGAGCTGTGTTCTGCGCAAAGCATTCTTTAGCTGTGATGCCTTGAGATTACGCCTGTATTGCGCCCTGACCATATTTTTGTACTCTGTATTGGTAAAGGAATGTTCCCCATCGGTTGAAAAATTTTTGGCACAAGCGTTTTTAGCACGTCTCATTGCTATTTGTATATCTCGACGTTGCTTTAAAAGTTCAATTCTTTTCATATTTGGTGATTATGCCTTATTCAGTTCAGCTTGTGAAAGATTTATAGTTGGCGATCATCCTTAATTTCAATTGAAAGGACTTAGCCCATGTTTTTCAAGAGGGCACTTCATGATAATACAACGTCTATAAGTAGATACTAGTGTAACCGAAATCCAAATTACGAAAAAGGATAAGATTAAAGCTGGTTATTCGATGCACTACCCATTTCTTTTGATCGCCTTGAACATTTATGGGATAGTCGCTTAAGAATTTATTAGCTAGAATAAATAAAAGAGGCGATCAGTTCATTGAACTTTATCTATCAACTATCTTTGTGATATCAATCAATCTGCTATGGAACTCAAACTTACTCGTCCTATCTGTTTTTTCGATTTGGAAACCACTGGCACCAATGTGGCAAAAGACCGTATCGTCGAAATATCCATTTTAAAGATCTTTCCGAACGGAAATAAGGAAAGTAAGACTTGGCTAGTGAATCCTGGTGTTCCAATCCCGCCTGAAGTAGTCGCGGTTCATGGTATTTCTGATGAAAGAGTTGCCAACGAGCCTAGTTTTAAAGTGCTTTCTAAAGAGGTGTATGCCATGATAAAGGATTGTGATTTGGGTGGCTTCAATTCCGACCGTTTCGATATTCCCTTATTGGCCGAGGAACTGTTACGTGCCGATATCGATTTCGATATGAAGAATACGGTTGCAATCGATGTACAGACGATTTTTCATAAAATGGAGAAAAGAACCCTTGGGGCAGCTTACAAATTCTATTGTGACAAGGACCTCACCGATGCCCATAGTGCAGAGGCCGATACCAATGCGACCTACGAGGTATTGCTCTCCCAGCTCGACAGATATCCCGAGTTGGAGAATAACGTAAAAAAATTGGCGGAATTCTCGACGCACAAAAAATTTGTTGATTTTGCAGGTTTTATTGCCATGGATGAAGATGAGGAAGTCATATTCGCATTTGGTAAGCACAAGGGCAAAAAGGTAAACGAGGTACTGGACAATGAGCCAGGTTACTTTGGTTGGATGCTCAATGCCGATTTTCCCTTATACACCAAGAAAGTGCTGACACAAATAAAGTTGAGCAGACTCAACAACAAATTGTAAGTTCAAGGCTTTAAAGAAACAATTTGCTCAGCCCGAACGTAAGTTTCTATTTTACCACTAACCATAAACTAGTCATGAAGATTATTTGTATTGGCCGAAACTATGCAGACCATATCAAAGAATTGGACAATGAACGTCCGACAGACCCTGTCGTTTTTATAAAACCGGATTCTGCGGTGCTGCCCAAAGAACAGGATTTCTACATTCCCGAATTCTCGAAGGACGTACATTATGAGGTAGAGGTACTCCTGAAAATAAAAAAGGTGGGAAAGCATATCAGTTCCAAATTCGCACATACCTATTACGATGAGGTGGGCTTAGGTATCGATTTTACGGCTCGTGATCTACAAGCGCAGTTAAAGGAAAAAGGACTCCCCTGGGAAAAGGCCAAAGGTTTTGATGGCGCTGCCGTTATTGGGGAGTGGCGACCAAAGACGAATTACAAGGACTTGAACAATCTCGATTTTTCATTGCAGAAAAACGACAAAATCGTTCAAAATGGAAATACCCGATTGATGCTCTGGAAAATAGACGAGCTGATAGCCTATGTGTCCCGATTTTTTACGTTGAAAAAAGGGGATATAATTTTTACAGGTACCCCGGCAGGGGTTGGTAGAATACAGGCAAATGACTATCTTTCGGGCAGATTGGGGGGCGAAGAATTATTTACCGTAAATATTAAGTGATGATTTATAGTTTGGATAAAATCAATGAGATGGCGGAGGGTGACGAGGAGTTTGTTCAATCTGTAATCTCCGTTTTTTTAGAAGAAGTACCGAATGACCTTGCGGCCCTCGAAACGGCTCTGGAAGATGAAAATTACCAACAAGTATATCAGTTGGCCCATAAAATCAAGCCGAATGTCGATTTGTTGGGAATGGAGCAAACCCGCGCTGCTGCTTTGGAAATAGAAACGTTGGGCAAAAATTCGGCCAATATGGCGGAGATACAAAAGGTGTTTCCCATACTTCAAAAAGACATTACCCAGGTAGTAGGAGAGCTCAAGAAAGATTTTAATCTATAATGTTCGCCGAAATCATTACCATAGGCGATGAGATTCTCATAGGGCAAATCGTTGATACGAATTCTGCATTCATCGGAAAAGAACTGAATAAGATCGGGGTTTCCGTTTACCAGATTACTTCCGTTCAAGATGATCGGGAGCATATCCTCAAGGCGTTAAAAACCGCTGCGAAAAATGCCCAAATCGTTATTTGTACCGGAGGGCTCGGTCCTACGAAAGACGATATCACCAAACACACGTTTTGCGAATACTTTGATGACCACTTAGTGCAGGATACCTCGGTATTGCAGCATGTAGAGGAATTGTTCGCGAAATACATATCCACACCGATTTCCGAGGTAAACAGACTACAGGCCATGGTGCCTTCGAAGGCGACCATTTTGAAAAATGAATTCGGAACGGCCCCGGGCATGTGGATCAAGGAAAATGATACGGTTTTCGTGTCGTTGCCGGGGGTACCTTTTGAGATGAAAGGTTTGATGAGCAATCATGTACTCCCGAAAATCGTCGAAGACTTTAAACGTCCCCATATTCTTCATAAAACCCTGGTCACCTACGGAAAAGGGGAAAGCGCGGTTGCCGAAATTATCGAAGACTGGGAAAACAGCCTACCCGATTTCGTAAAATTGGCATATTTGCCAAGTTTAGGAAAAGTACGGCTACGCATGACGGCAAAAGGTACGGATAAGGCTATCCTGGAAAATGCCGTGGCCTCGGCATCCGAAAAGTTGTATGCCCTGATCGGCGACATTATATATGGTACCGAAGATGAGGAAACCATCGAAGTCTCCGTCGGCAAGTTGTTTACCATGAAAAAGATGACCCTAGCGACTGCCGAAAGTTGTACAGGAGGTAAAATCGCTGAACAGATTACGTCGGTTCCGGGTGCGTCGGCATTTTTCAAAGGCAGCGTTGTCAGTTATGCCACAGAGACCAAGCAGGACGTATTGCATGTACCAAAAGCGATGATCGAGACCCATTCCGTCGTAAGCGAAGAGGTGGCCATGGCCATGGCCATGAACGTGCGCAAACTACTCAAAACAGACTTCGCCATTTCGACCACGGGTAATGCCGGACCTACCAAAGGAGACTCCGATGCAGAGGTGGGTACGGTGTACATTGGTATTGCTACACCAACTACTACATATGCCAAACGATTCAATATGGGAAATCATCGTGTCAGAATCGTTCAAAAGGCCGTAAACAAAGGGCTGGAAATGATACAGAAAGAAATTTCAAAAATCTGAAGTAGATAGTTGTTCGTCCCGTAAAAATGATATAAATTTGCATCCTGTTTAAAAAAATCGACACAATGTCAAAAGTTTGTGAAATTACTGGGAAGAGAGCAATGTTCGGAAATAATGTTTCGTTCTCGATCAATAAGACCAGAAGAAGGTTTGACGTAAATCTTTCTAAAAAGCGTTTCTATCTTCCGGAAGAGGACCGTTGGGTGACTTTAAAGGTTTCTGCCAAAGGATTGAAGATCATCAATAGAAGAGGCATTACCGCTGTTTACAAAGAAATGAAAGCGCAAGGATCCGTTAAGTAGTCCTTAAAAATAAATTACCATGGCAAAAAAAGGAAATAGGGTTCAGGTTATTTTAGAATGTACGGAGCATAAAGAGTCCGGGCAACCAGGAACTTCACGGTATATTACGACCAAGAATAAAAAGAACACTCCGGAACGATTGGAGATTAAAAAGTATAACCCGATTTTGAGAAAAATGACGGTTCACAAAGAAATAAAGTAACGAATCGATAGATTCCCTCCTTCTAGGGAATGAAAATCAAATATCTAAGCTATGGCAAAGAAAACGGTAGCAAGTTTACAGACAAGTTCAAAAAGATTGACAAAAGCCATTAAGATGGTAAAGTCACCAAAAACAGGAGCCTATACATTCAAGGAGTCGGTTATGGATCCTTCATCCGTAAATGATTGGTTGGCTAAAAAATAAAAGTTTCGACTAACGATACTTAAAAAGCTACTTTCGAAGGAAAGTAGCTTTTTTCATTTTAGGAGTTGCTCAAATTAGTTCTATCTTTGGGTAAGAACAGTAGCCAGCACACATGAGTTTATTCAAGAATATATTTTCGTCAAAGAAAAAAGAGACCTTGGACAAGGGTCTGGAGAAATCGAACACTAGTTTTTTCGAAAAATTGGGCAAAGCCGTAGCTGGTAAGTCAAAGGTAGACGACGATGTTCTCGATAATCTGGAAGAGGTTTTGGTATCATCCGACGTGGGGGTCGATACGACCTTAAAGATAATCAATCGAATAGAAGCAAGGGTCGCCAAGGACAAATACCTCGGTACGGACGAATTGAATACCATTTTAAGGGAAGAGATTGCTGGATTGCTTTCCGAAACCAATTTAGGCGAAGGCACCGAAATACGAGTTCCCGAGGGAATAAAACCTTACGTCATTATGGTCGTCGGGGTAAACGGGGCAGGCAAGACCACTACTATCGGCAAGTTGGCCCATCAATTTAAAAAACAGGGCTATAAAGTGGTTTTAGGGGCCGCAGATACTTTTCGTGCAGCCGCCATAGACCAGTTACAAGTTTGGGCCGATCGCGTAGACGTACCTATCATAAAGCAAAATATGGGCAGCGATCCCGCCTCTGTGGCGTTCGATACATTGAGTTCCGCAGTTTCACAGGATGCCGATATAGTGATTATAGATACCGCAGGCCGTTTGCACAACAAGGTCAACCTGATGAACGAGTTGACTAAGGTGAAGCGGGTCATGCAAAAAGTGGTCGAGGGCACCCCGCACGATGTGATGCTTGTCTTAGATGGTTCTACTGGCCAAAATGCCTTTGAACAGGCAAAGCAGTTTACCAAAGCTACAGAGGTAACGTCCTTGGCCGTCACTAAATTAGACGGTACCGCAAAAGGGGGCGTGGTCATTGGCATATCGGATCAGTTCCAGATTCCGGTAAAATATATCGGTGTGGGCGAGGGGGTAGAAGACCTTCAGGTATTCAATAAATATGAATTCGTCGATTCTTTCTTTAGCCTTAAGAATTGAGAAGGTCAGTCTTCATAGCGTCCTTTTTTATCGCTCATTTCCTTATAGCACAAATCAATCATCCGAAAGCGAGTCCATCATCAAGGGTTGAACAAGAGGTAGGTCTTTCCAAAATTACCATCGATTATTCACGACCCGCGGTCAAGGGCCGAAAAATTTTCGGAGACCTTGTACCCTATGGTCGTATTTGGAGGGTAGGGGCCAATGAATCCACAAAGTTCACAGTCGATTCAGAGGTAAAGATTATAGGAAATACACTTTCCAAAGGAACCTATGCTTTGTATGCCTTTCCCGAAAATGGTGATTGGGAGATTGCTTTTCATTCCAATATAGCCCATTGGGGCGATGGTCGAAACGCCTATAACCCGGAGGAAGATGTTTTTCGCATCAAAGTAACACCAGAGCGAATCCCGTTTCATCAAGAAAATTTTTTGATTTCTTTTGACAGTTTGACCCATAATTCGGTGACCATGCAATGGCTATGGGACCGCACCAAAATCAGTATTCCCATACGTTTCGATACGGACGGCTTGATGCGGGAAGAAATTCAGAAGCAACTTCAAGACAATCCTACCGCGCAAACCTATTATGAGGCTGCCCGCTACCTACAAGAACAGGGCAAGCAGTATGATACAGCATTGGCCTACCTGAACAAAGCAATAGAACTAGGCGGGGATACCTATTACTTTCATAGGGTGAAGTCTATGGTCGAAGCGGCTTTGGGCGACTATGTCAGGGCCATAAGTTCTGCGGAAAAATCGTTAGCGCTTGCCGACGCCCAGGACAAGGATGAATTTGTTCGGATGAACCAGAAAAACATTGAACTATGGACAGCTCGATTAGAAACCCAGCACAAGTGAGAGCCCTTATTACCTTCTTATGTATCGCAACGCTCGTTTTTTCTTGTAAAACAGAGCAAAAGGAAGCTAAGGAAGTAGTGTTATGGACACCCTACAACGATTCCGCCGAAGTAGCCGCCAACAAAGACCACGAAATTGAAAGGATGCAGTATAAATTGATTCAGTCGAAGGTCTTGGACAAAAATGACGTTTTCCTCCCCTTGTATCCTGAAGTATCCAAAATGTCGGAGGAGGAGTATGCCGCGCTGAAACCATTGATTTTAGAGCAGGATATTCCAACAATACAGAGCGCTATCGCCAGCGGCAAACTCACCTACGAGAAGCTGGTACTTTTTTACCTCCACCGGATCTACGCTTATGAGTTGAGCAATGCCACCACCTTGAATACAGTTATCGCATTAAACGAATCGGTTGTGGAGGAAGCTCGAAAATTAGATGAACTTCAGATGCGCCCTTCCGAAAAGCGCCATCCTATTTACGGAATGCCCATTCTCCTAAAGGATAACATCAATACGGAAGGGATGCCAACAACAGCGGGCGCCATCGCCCTACTTCAAAATGAAGTGGATGATGCTTTCATTGTCCAGGGCTTAAAACAGCACGGTGCGCTGATTCTTGGTAAAGTGAATCTGAGCGAGTGGGCCTACTTTTTATGTAGCGGATGCCCTGTGGGCTACAGCGCCGTGGGCGGACAGACTCTGAATCCCTATGGACGACGTATTTTTGAGACCGGCGGTTCGAGTTCGGGAAGCGGAACCTCGGTTGCTGCGAATTATGCCGTTGGCGCTGTGGGTACCGAAACGTCCGGTTCTATTCTTTCGCCGAGTAGTCAAAATTCCGTGGTAGGCTTAAAACCTACCATTGGACTATTGAGCAGGGGCGGAATCGTTCCGATTTCCAGTACCTTGGATACCCCGGGGCCGATGACAAAAAATGTCGTGGACAATGCAATTCTTCTTTCAGCAATGACCGGGAAAGACGGAACAGATCAGGCTTCGGTGACGACCGATAAAACTTTCTACGACGATTTGGAGGAGGTTTCCTTGAGGGGAAAGCGCTTTGGCGCTATAAAGGGTCTAATGGAAGGCGATTCCATCTACAAAATTACCATTGAAAAGATGCGTGAGGCTGGAGCCGAGATTATCGAATTTACCCCTCCAGAGGTGCAGATGGATGGTTTTCTAAGTATTCTGAATATCGATATGCGAAATGACCTTCCCATTTATATAAAGAATAATGTAAAAAATACGGATGAGGTTACCATCAAGTCTATTGCCGATGCGGTGGTCTTCAACGCAACCGATTCTTTGGTGCGCATCCCTTACGGTCAAACACTTTTTGAAGGCATTTTGGCCGATTCCACATCGCCGGAAGGTCTGGTTGAAATAAAAAATAGGTTGGAAAAAAACGGACGTTCTTTTTTCGATACGGCTATGAACGCCAATCAGTTGGATGCTGTTTTGTCCATTAATAATTATCATGCAGGTTATGCCGCCGTTGCGAAATATCCCGCATTGACAGTACCCATGGGATACAAGGCCAGTGGTGAACCGATCAGCCTCACTTTTATCGGTAAGCAGTTTAAAGAAGATGAACTATTGCGCTTGGGACGTGCCTTCGAACAACTTTCAAAGACGCGTAAGCTCCCCGAGGACTATAAAGATTGATTCTGTTTGCGCTTTGCTAGTTGATTAAGGCCGAAATTCTTTCCCACAGCTGGTTATCGAAGCTTGAAGGGCCCAGTTGATTTTCGCCAGCATCTTCGCCCAATCGAACTATGACCAAACCTTCACTAGGAACGACATAGAGTTTTTGATCGTTCTTGCCCAATCCTGCATAGGTATCGGCAGGGGCATTCGGCAGTAACTCCCCAGAGAATATCTCTTGGGTCGCCGTTCCCATATGACTGTCTTGTCCGTTCAACCACCACAGATAACCATACGATTCATTGAGGTCCTGCGACTTGGTTTTCATTTCGGTTAGATAGGATGCATCACCAAGAATCGTTTCATCGTTCCAGATACCATTGTTCAAATTCAAGAGTCCGAAACGTGCCATACCTCTGGCAGTACTATAAAATGTATTGTTGTCTCCATTCGGGATCCATATACCGTTCATTCCTATTTTATCACGTAATTGGGCGTTAAAATAGGTGATAAAAGGCGTATCGGCCGCATTGGCGATAACATCCTGCAACAGGGTGTAGGGGCCGTTGTGGTAACTCCATCTGGTGCCAGGTTCGGCCTCATATTTCAAACAATCGGGGTCGGTACAGGAAAAAATCAGAAGATTGTTCCTGAGTCCCGAAGTCATGGTAAGTTGGTTTCGAATGGTGATTTCACCCTCCTCCTCGGCGGTCATGCTAGTCCAGCCTTCGCCAAGATATTTCGAGCTAGGCTCGTTCAAATTTAGGAGTCCTTGTTCCTGGGCGATACCTACGGTAAAGCTGGTTAGGGTTTTTCCCGCGGAAGCCCAATACCATATGCTATCGGTAGTAAACGACCCAAAGTATTTTTCAATCGCGATCTTCCCATCTTTTAGAATGATAAAGGCCTTGGTATTTTTTTCGTCTAATAACTGGTACAAGGCCGTTTCGGCCTGCGAATTCCATCCCAATTCGTCTAAGCTCGTGGTTTCCCAGGTTGAAGTTCCCGTTCCGGGAAAGTAAATCTCCCCAGTTTCTGTTGGGATCTCGGTATCTGGGTCCGATTGTGTTTGCTCTTCACCTGCTTCCTCATTTTCGGAACAACCATAGCTGCCTAGAAAAATGATGCTTAGCAGTAAAATGATTCGGGATTTCATCATTATTTTTTCGATTTGACACTGAAAAGGCCTAAAAGTTTAATCTTAAAGACATTAACTTGGGGGTGTACTAACGAAAAAAAAGGGGATGATAGTGTACGAAGTCGGCTTTTTTTGATAAGGCAGCCTCAACTTCCAAACTTTTTTATGAAGAACTATTCATCGGAACAATTATCCCTGATAAATTCCAATTGGGTTCGTTGTTCCTCGGTTATGAAGTCACGACAGCTTCCCGATAAGATACTGTTCACGTCTGCCCTAATTTCTGAACAGGACTCATTGTTGTCGACATCATTGTCAAGTCTTTCGATTAAAGTTGCACATTCCGCAGCATCTAAAGTGTCTTTGACATCCTCGGCAACGGAACAACCGATAAATGTTGAAAAAAGAATGGTCGTAATAGTAAGTTGTAGTGATTTCTTCATGGTGGCCTTGTTTATAGGATATAGGTGGATGATTGCTTAATTTTCTTGCATGGTATAAGAGATATCAGTGAACGTTCCTTCCGTAATGTTATACGCTACATTGGTTTCGCTATTGGTACCATTAGAACGAAACTCCCCTGAAAGAAGTTGTTTTTCCATGTTTAGGACGATGCCCTTAATGTAAATTTCGTGTGGTTCAGTGTTATCGTAGATAGATCTATATCTTCACTTTTATCGTTAGGGTATTCTAGGGATAACGGGCTTTGGCGTCGTTGATTATGATATTTCTATATATTATTTGAATACAGTACTTTCCTTAAGTCGGACTGATTTCATCTCTCAACAATTCATTAAAAAGCCAATGGCGTAGACCCATTCTATTCCATATCAAATATCACAAATGGTGATACCTTCCCTTAGAGCGGCTATCTTATCGGGATAGGTAGGTATGAATTCCTGCGCAACATGCCCTTTGTAACCGGTTGCCAAAATAGCTTTCATAATGGCGGGATAATTCAATTCCTGGGAATCGTTGATTTCATTCCTGCCAGGGTTGCCACCCGTATGGTAATGTCCGAAATATTGGTGGTAGTCGTGAATATTGCGAATAATATCACCTTCCATGATTTGCATATGGTAAATGTCGTACAGCAATTTGAAGTTCTCCGAACCCAGTCTTCTGCATAGCTCTACACCCCAAAGCGTATTATCGCACATATAGTCTTTGTGGTCTACCTTTGAATTCAATAATTCCATTTGAAGAACGACACCATGCTTTTCGGCTACTGACAAGATTTGTTTTAACCCGACCACGCAGTTTTGAAGTCCGACAAGGTCATTCATTCCGTTGCGGTTACCGCTAAAGCAGATTAGATTGGTATAGCCTGCTTCGGCCACTAAAGGGATTACCCGCAAATAATCCGCAATCAATTCTTTATGAAGTTTCGGGTCGTTCCAACCTTCCAAAATCCCTTTACCGGCACCCCAGCACATCGAGGCGTGAATGTTGTATTTTTTCATCAAGGGCCAGTCTTCGGGCCCTGTTAAATCCATGGCGGAAACACCCAATTCGTTCAGACTCTTCAAAAAGTCTTCCATGGGTATCGAATCATAGCACCAACGACAGACACTATGATTGATATTGCCTTTAAGTCCGTTGGTATTCTTGTGAGAGGCATTCATGGCCTTAGCTGAATTGCCCGCCAACAACCCTACGGATGCTATTGCGGATGTTCCGATAAAATTTCTTCTTTTCATATGTTCGGTTTCGTACTGTCATTAAAGATAACATAATTACTTTTACCTATGGATTTGACGCCGGATAGACAAAAATTGATCGAGCTTGCCCATTACCGTATGCCCTTCGGGAAGTTCAAAGGGCGGTATTTGGTTGACTTGCCCGAACCCTATCTCATTTGGTTCAAGCAAAAGGGCTACCCCGAGGGAAAATTGGGGCATTTACTCGAATCAATGACCGAAATTAAGATAAACGGATTGGAACCGATCATCCGTAAAATCCAAAAAGATTTTCCTAGGCGATTCTAAAGATTGTAACAACAATTTGTATCTTTATGCCCCGTAACAAAGAATTCCGAAATGTCGCAGACAAAGTATATTTTCGTTACGGGAGGCGTGACTTCATCTCTTGGTAAAGGTATCATCGCCGCATCTCTTGCGAAACTCTTGCAAGCAAGAGGGTATAAGACTACCATTCAAAAACTAGACCCGTACATCAACGTAGATCCGGGTACCTTGAATCCCTACGAACACGGTGAGTGCTATGTAACCGATGATGGTGCGGAAACCGATTTGGACCTTGGTCATTACGAACGTTTTTTGAATGTGAATACCTCGCAGGCGAACAATGTTACTACCGGACGTATCTACCAAAGTGTCATCGAAAAAGAACGTCGTGGCGAGTTTTTGGGAAAAACGGTACAAGTGGTGCCGCACATAACCAACGAAATAAAGGAGCGGGTTCAGCTTCTGGGAAATAGCGGTGAGTACGATATCGTCATAACCGAAATAGGTGGTACAGTGGGCGATATCGAATCTCTACCTTACATCGAGGCGGTGCGACAGTTGCTCTGGGAATTGGGCGATAATAACGGCATTGTTATACACCTGACTTTGGTGCCCTATTTATCGGCTGCCGGTGAGCTAAAGACCAAGCCCACGCAGCATTCCGTAAAAACTTTGATGGAAAGTGGTATCAAGGCCGATATCTTGGTCTGCCGAACGGAGCATCATATCTCCGATGATATCAAGGACAAACTGGCACTATTCTGTAACGTAAAAAGGGAAGCTGTTATTCAATCGATAGACGCTTCAACTATTTACGATGTTCCCGTAATGATGCAGGAAGAAGGTTTGGATACCGTAGCGCTGCGAAAACTGGCGCTTTCGGATGACAAGTTACCTGATTTAAACCAATGGAACGAGTTTCTCCGCAAGCATAAAAATCCGAAAAATGAGGTCACTATAGGACTGATCGGTAAGTACGTTGAATTGCAGGATTCCTATAAATCCATATTGGAGTCCTTTATCCACGCAGGTGCCGTGAATGAAGTTAAAGTTAATGTGCAATCAATTCATTCCGAGTATATTGATTTGAATAATTTAAAGCATAAGATGAAAGGTATTGACGGAATTTTAGTCGCACCCGGCTTTGGTGAAAGAGGCATCGAGGGCAAGATAAAAGCGGTACAATATGCCCGGGAGAACGGAATCCCTTTTCTAGGAATCTGTCTGGGTATGCAAATGGCCGTCATAGAATATGCAAGAAATGTTCTGGGTCTTACGGATGCCAACTCGACCGAAATGGACGAACATACCGAGGAGCCTGTCATTGATTTAATGGAGGCGCAAAAGAGCATCACCCGTAAAGGGGGCACTATGCGTCTTGGGGCTTGGGACTGCGAATTGAAAGACGGTAGCTTGGTGCAAGAAGCGTATCATGGCGCGGGAACCATTTCGGAAAGACACCGCCATCGCTATGAATTCAATAATGCCTATAAGCAGCAATTGGTGGATAGTGGCCTCGTCACCTCGGGCATCAATTCGGAAACGGGCTTGGTCGAAATCATAGAGCTGCCTTCCCACCCTTGGTTCGTGGGCGTACAGTACCATCCCGAATACAAAAGTACCGTGGCCAATCCGCACCCCCTCTTCGTTGGGTTTATAAAGGCGGCCCTGAACCATAAAAAGCAACAAACTAATGCCAGTATGGCATAAACCGCTCTTTTGGGCATATATTTGTTGACACTGAATTAGTTTCGGTGACCAAACCTAACCGTCAGGTGCCTGCAACCTCAAAAGTCTTGAAAATCAAAGTAAAATTTTAGATGGAAGAAAAGAAAATCGATATCAATTCCATTATCGGCTTCGTGCTGATATTCGGAATTCTCATATTCATGTTTTATCAAAACAAGCCCACTCCGGAGCAACTGGAGGCCGAGAAGGCAAAGCAGGAGCAAGTAGAGGCGGAGAAGGCTACTACCGAAAGTGCGATTGAAGCTGCGCCTGTTGATGATAGCGTTGCGGTTAACTTGCAGGATTCCACAGCCGTGGCAAATTACAAAGGCGCAATAGGGGCTTTCGGATATACCGCTGCAACCGAGGGTACCACAACTTTGGAAAACGAGCTGGTCGTCCTAAAGGTGAGTAATAAAGGGGGACAGGTGGTTGAGGCGAAGATGAAAAATTTCGTTGCCTATGATTCGGTACCCGTGTATTTGGTAAAGGATGGCAATGCCGCTTTCGGTTTGGATTTTACGACAACCGACAACAGGACCCTCAACACCAAAGACCTTTATTTTGAACCCTCACTAAGTAAAAACGGTGCCAACCAAGTGCTTTCGATGAAGGCTAAGGTGGCGGCCAATAAGTTCTTGGAATACCGCTATGAAATGAAACCGGATGATTATCTAGTTGATTTCACCTTGCGTTCTCAAGGTTTAGAAAGGATTGTAAATTCTTCTAAACCAGTAAAATTAGAGTGGAAACTTAAAGGAATACGTCACAACAAGAGTGTACAGTATGAAAATCGGTATACCGAGATCATGCGAAATTTCGACGATGGAAAGGTCGACTATCTTTCCGCTGGTAGTGATGATGAGGAAACCGATGAAGATGTACAATGGATATCGTTCAAGCAGCATTTCTTCACCTCGATTCTGGCCACCAAAAAGAATTTTGAAATTGCCGAATTAAGTTCCAAGAATTTGGTGGAAGAGGAAAGTAAAGATGTTGCCTTCACGAAAGAATTTGCGGCCTCGATTCCCCTAGCGATGGAGGGTGGCGAATTGTCGGAAAATTTGAATTGGTACTATGGTCCTGCGGATGTTGAGGTATTGAAGCAATACGATGAGTATGGCTTGGACGATACCATCTATTTCGGCTGGGGTATTTTCGGATGGATCAACCGCTATGTCTTTACGCCTTTTTACTCGCTTTTAAGTGGCTTTTTACCTTATGGCATAGCCATTATCATTATGACAATTCTTGTACGTTTGGCCATGTCGCCGGTCACTTATAAGTCCTATTTATCACAAGCCAAAATGAAGGTATTGAAACCGGAGATTACCGAGCTCGGTGAAAAATATAAGGATAATGCCATGAAAAAACAGCAGGAAACCATGAAGCTGTACAACAAGGCAGGGGTGAGCCCCATGAGTGGTTGTGTGCCGGCCTTACTGCAGATGCCTATTTTCTATGCACTCTTTATGTTCTTCCCCACCTCTTTCGCTTTGCGTCAGAAATCGTTTTTATGGGCAGATGACTTGTCGTCCTACGATAGTATAGCACAGCTGCCTTTTGAAATTCCTTTCTACGGCGATCACGTAAGTCTGTTTCCGATATTGGCATCCATCGCGATTTTCTTTTACATGACGATGACTACTGGACAGAACATGCCCTCTCAGCCAGGAATGCCCAACATGAAGTTTATCATGTATCTAATGCCACTGATGATGCTGTTCTTTTTCAACAATTACGCGAGTGGTCTGAGTCTGTATTATTTCATCTCCAACCTGATTACGATCGGAATCATGTTGGTCATCAAGAAGTTTATTCTGGATGATGCTAAAATACACGCGCAAATTCAGGAAAATAAAAAGAAACCGAAGAAGGAAAACAAGTTCCAGAAAAAGATGCGCGAGATGATGGAGCAAGCCGAAGCGCAGAAAAAAGCGAAGTAATCGAGTAAAAAGCTGGTTCTTCAGATATTGGGCGGTACCCAAAAGTATAAAATAGAGGGTTCAAAAGCTCAAACCCTCGGAGCACAATTCATGTTATTTATAACAAAAAACCCCGGCCGTTAGGCTGGGATTTTTAGCAGTAACTAGGTTATGTTTGGTAAGATTTGGGACTGTAAATATGTGTTTTATTTCCTCCTGAAAAAAAACTTAGTTGTCAAGTCCGCTATTTTGTATGCTAAACCGTCCGAAGGCGTTGTCTGAAATTTTGTGGTGCTTGAAAAGGTCTTTCAAACAAAAAACTTCCAAGCAACGGTTTCCCGCATCTTGGAAGTTTCTACAACCAACCAATAGTCAACTATATTTTAGTGTCTGCCCGGTAGGCCAAGCGCATCGATGGCGGCCTGTGGCAATAACACTTTGTCAATGACGTGAACAATACCGTTGCTTGCCATTTGATCAGCTAAGGTTACATTTGCGTCTACAGTACTTCTATCGCGTATTCTAACGCCATTCCCCAGGAGCGCGAATACATTTTCGCCTTGTACGGTGGCTATGGCTTGATGATCGGTCAAGTCACCTGATGCCACAGCACCAGCTGCTACATGATAGGTCAATATAGTAGCCAATAAGGCTTTTTCTTCATCCGTATCAAAATCGGCAAGACTGTTGTAATTATCTCCTAAAGTATCTAGCAAGTCTGCGAAAGCGGCATTTGTCGGCGCGAAAACCGTAAATGGTCCATCACCGCTCAACACATCTACCAATCCTGCATCAGCTTGAATAAGTGCGTCTACCAACAAGCTCAGGTCTGGAACCGATTGTGCCAAGCCCACGATATTGGGTGTAGGAGGATTTAAAATATCCAATACTTCTTGTGGCAAGATTACCTTGTCGATAATATGCACGACTCCGTTGCTTGCGGCAACGTCGGCAGTAGTTACACTGGCATTGATACCTGTCGCGTCAACGATGTGTACGGTACCATCCTTTATGTTTATACCTACATCTTCACCTTGAACTGTCATAATCTGTTGCCCGTTGCTCAAGTCGGTTGAAAAAGCGGCGGTACCTTGTACTACGTGGTAGGTCAATATGTTTACCAAGAGCGACTTTTCCTCATCGGTATCAAAATCGGAAAGACTATTGTAGTCGTCTCCCAATTCGTCTAGCAAGGCTACAAAGGCCGCGTTGGTCGGAGCAAAAACGGTAAACGGTCCATCACCGGAAAGGGTTTCCACTAAACCTGCGTCAGCTTGTTGCAAAGCACCTACAAGAAGGCTTAAGTCATCAGTTTCGATGGCAAGATCCACAATGGTTTTTGCACTCAAAGAGGTTACGAAATCGATGGCCGATTGCGGTAATAACACTTTGTCGATGGTATGTGCCACTCCGTTATTAGCCATAATATCGGTAGCTGTAATATTTGCATTAGTATCCGACGCATCCCCAATTACGAACGTACCGTCGGCTGCGATGATATCAATGGAATTGCCAGCAAAAGCGGTTTCAACATTTCCTTCAGCCAAATCAGCTGCCTTTACCTCCGCAGTAATTACGTGGTACAAAAGAATGTCTTTTAACAAAGCGATTTCTTCTTCCGTATCAAAATCATCCAAGCTGTTGTAGTCGTCCCCAAGAACACCCAATAGCGCAACGAACGCATCGTCGGTGGGGGCGAAAACCGTAAAGGGACCTTCACTTGACAATGTTTCTGCCAATTCTGCCTTTATCACTGCAGCTTCCAATTGTGAAAGGGCTTCGGTAGCTACGACAATTTCAACCAGATTTTGGCCCATATCCATAGGCTCGCCATTAATAGCATCAATAGCAGCTTGTGGTAATAAGACCTTGTCGATTACGTGAACCACACCATTGGTGGCTTCAACGTCGGCAATGACAACTTTAGCAGCTTCCACATCATCTCCTTGTTTGTCCTTAACGGTGACTGTAGTACCATCGATACCGATAGTTACATCCTCCTCTTGAAAGGTTGCAATCATCTGCCCATCGCTCAAATCGGTCGATTTGGCAACCGTCCCGGCAATTACGTGATATTTTAAAATTGTTGCCAAAAGTGCTTTCTCCTCATCGGTATCGAAATCCTCTAAGGAATCAAAACCGTCCAAAGCGCCCAATAGTGCAGTGAAAGCTTCATTTGTAGGTGCAAAAACGGTGTAAGAGGCGGCCTCATCGCTTAGGGCTCCAACTAGACCTGCATCGGCCTGCGTTAAAGCACCGACCAAGGAATTCAGTGCATCGGTATCTTGAGCCGTTTCTACAATATTTTTTCCATCCCGAGCTGTGGGGCCATCATCGTTCTTATCGCAAGAAAAAGCGAAAAGTGTTAAAGTAGCCAATAAGAGCATACTTTTTAATCGGAGAAATTTTTTCATAATAGTGTTTTTAGTAGTGTAATCGTTTATAAAATTGATTGAGCGAACTAAAAGGAACGGTTCCTCAGCTATGAGCTATAAACAGAAATAGCGCTTTGTTTCGGTTTTTTGATTCATTTGCTTATCGAACGAACGTGTTTTAAAACAGTTTGCCTTTTTGTTCAACTTATTAAGAAGAGTCGGAAGGTTTCAAAAGGTTGCTTTTGTTTAATTAAATTTTGCAAAAGTTTAACAAACTGAAAATAATTATTTGATTCTTTTGCACGGTGTAGTTCGTCGATCAGGCCCTTTGTAAGTGGGCGCAAAAAGAAAAGACCGCCTGAATTGGCGGTCTTTATAAAAATTATAAATAATTAATTTTTAGTCCTCTTCCTCTACTTCCTCTTCCGTATTCGGAATCATAACGGTATCCAAAGCGTGAATCACGCCATTGGCAGCTTGTACGTTGCCAAGGATGACATTGATATCCGTTTGACCGGAACCATCGGTAATACTTATTGCTCCATTTCCTGTAACACTAAACGTAAGATTATCCCCCTCGAAAGTTGCCGAGGAAATATCGCCATCATTGATGTCTTCTGCCCGTACATTCGAGCCGGTAATGACATGATGCGCAAGAATCGACGTCAATAGTTCTTCCTCGGGAATGGCATCTAATTTATCGAAAGCCGTATCTACCGGTGCAAAAACCGTAAATGGTGTGGAGGTTTCGCCGTTCGGAGTACTCAAGAGGCTTACGAAATCGGTCTCTGGGGTCAATTCTGTAAGGGCGCTTACCAATGTAGAAAAGTTAGGGTCGGCCGTGGCAAAGGTTACCACGGTAGGTAAGGGGATTACGGCATCTACGATATGCACGATTCCGTTCGATGCGCCTATATCTGCAGTGGTTACCGAAGAAACTCCGTTAAACCGCACCCCACTGCTCGTATTGAAATAGGTGGTGATTTTACTGCCGGCCGATGGGCCATCGGCAAGAGTGCTCGCATATCCGGAACCTGCCACGGCCAAGTCCGAGGAACTCAAGGCGGCATTGCTACCGGGAATGACATGGTTCAGAAGTACTTGTTGTAATATCTCGACCGGAATATCCTCAAGACTATCAAAATCGTCGTTGGCTGCCAAAAAGGCTTCAAATGCAGCGTTACTCGGTGCCAGTACGGTAAAATTACCATCGGCTTCCAAAGCGCCGACCAAATCGGCCCGTTGCAGCGCAGCGACCAAAGTGGTTAAATCTTGGCTGCCCACAGCAACTTCTACGATATTCTCATCGCTTGTTGGAACTTGCGGGTCATTGTCATCGCTGTCACACGAAATCATCAGAGTGCCCGTTGCGACCATGAGGAAGATTGATTTTAGATACTTTTTCATAATTATTCTGTTTTATATTAAAGTATAAAGTTTAAACATTAAATCAAATGACGTTGACTTAATAAACTTTTTGTGAAAATTTTAATATCGACGAAGTGTTGTATTTTGTCGATAAAATACCAACCATTCTTTGGTTTTAGTCTTTACTTCACAACACCCGGGTGGCAACTTTTGAATCTCATTCGGCTCTTTTTTTGTTAATAATCTTAACGTTTCGTGACTCCATACTTTGCCAATTTATCCATTGAATATCACTATCATCATCCCATTTTGTATTTTTGCAAGTCAATAGTAATGCCAGATGAAAAAAGTAGTCGTAGGACTTTCAGGAGGAGTAGATTCAAGCGTCGCGGCCTATCTTTTAAAAGAGCAGGGGTACGAGGTTATCGGACTGTTTATGAAGAATTGGCACGACGATTCCGTGACGATCTCAGAGGAGTGTCCGTGGCTAGAGGATAGTAACGACGCACTGATCGTGGCCGAAAAGTTGGGTATTCCTTTTCAAACCGTTGATTTGAGTGTTGAATATAAAGAACGGATCGTCGACTATATGTTCAGCGAATATGAAAAAGGGCGTACACCCAATCCAGATGTATTGTGCAATCGAGAGATTAAGTTCGATGTCTTCCTTAAGATCGCTATGCAATTGGGGGCGGACTTTGTAGCAACGGGGCATTACTGCAGAAAGGGAAGTATTCACCATCCCGACGGTAGCGAAATGTTTCGCTTGTTAGGCGGAGCGGACAAAAATAAGGACCAATCCTATTTTTTGTGCCAACTGTCGCAGGAGCAGTTGTCCAAAACGCTCTTTCCTATCGGGGAACTGGAAAAACCGGAGGTGCGACGAATCGCAGCCGAGAATGGCCTTGTCACCGCCGATAAAAAAGACTCACAAGGGCTCTGTTTTATCGGTAAAGTGCGTTTGCCGGAATTTTTACAACAGAAATTACAACCTAAAAAGGGCGTAATCGTTGAAATTCCGGCTGATGTACCCCAGTTGCAAAAAGAGCTTCCCACTTTTGCCGACAAAAAAACCGAACTCGCATATCATGCCGAAAAACCGGTATATGATTTAAAGGACGGGAAGGTGGTAGGGGAACACCAGGGTGCACATTACTTTACCAAAGGACAACGTAAAGGTCTTGATGTAGGTGGAACTAAAGAGCCGCTGTTCGTTATCGAAACAAATGTAGCCGATAACATTATTTATACCGGGCAAGGTAAATCGCATCCCGGACTGTACCGTCGTGCACTTTTCGTGACCAATGAAGAATTGCATTGGGTGCGGCCGGATTTATCCTTGAAAGTAGACGAAACCATGCCCGTAAAAGCGCGAATTCGATACCGACAAACGCTGGAACCAGCAACGTTACATAAGGTAGATTCAGGATTGTATGTCGATTTCGAGCAGATGCAGTCGGCCATTATGGAAGGGCAGTTCGTTGCCTGGTATATCGATGATGAACTCATTGGCTCAGGTGTGATTTCTTAAGTGAAATTTATTTTCCCTTCGAGCGCAGTCGAGAGGTTCTACCACGTAGTTGGTGTAATTCTCGACTGCAATTGAACAGATGATTGGAATTATGAAAAATAAAATCACCCAACTTTTCGGTATTGAATACCCCTTAATACAGGCAGGTATGGTTTGGGCAAGCGGTTGGCGGTTGGCTTCTGCGGTGTCCAACGCCGGGGGACTCGGCCTTCTTGGAGCAGGGAGTATGTATCCCGATGTGTTGCGGGAGCATATTCTGAAATGCCAACAAGCGACACGAAAACCTTTCGGCGTCAATGTTCCGATGCTGTATCCGGATATCGATAAGTTGATGGAAATTATTGTTACGTTAGGTGTTAAAATCGTTTTTACCTCCGCAGGAAATCCAAAGACATGGACGGCCCATTTGAAGGAGAACGGAATAACCGTCGTGCATGTGGTCAGCAGCGTAAAGTTTGCCTCAAAGGCCCAAGAAGCGGGTGTAGACGCAGTCGTTGCCGAAGGTTTTGAAGCGGGCGGTCATAATGGTAGGGATGAGACGACCAGTTTGGTCTTGATTCCTGCGGTAACGGAAAAAATCACGATTCCCATTATTGCTGCGGGGGGTATTGCGACGGGCCGCGCCATGCTTGCCGCAATGGTTTTGGGTGCCGATGGTGTTCAGGTAGGAAGCCGTTTTGTGGCCAGTAATGAAGCTTCTTCCCATGAACGGTTCAAAGAAAAGGTCGTTGCTGCCCAAGAAGGGGATACCCAATTGACCTTAAAAGAGTTGGCTCCGGTTCGATTGATAAAAAACAAGTTCTATGGGGATATTCAAGAGGCCTATGAAAAGGGGGCGTCGGTAGCTGATTTAAAGGAGGTTTTGGGGCGTGCTCGGGCCAAACGCGGTATGTTCGAAGGGGATATGGACGAAGGGGAATTGGAAATCGGACAGGTTTCCGCCCTAATTCACGACATCAAGCCCGCAGCCGAAATCGTTGCGGAAATGATGCAGGAATATGAGGCCGCAAAAAAAGAACTTTTGAACTTTTAAAGAAGACATCCATAAATTGTATATAGCTAGAAACCAACTTTGAACAACGATACGGCATCACTTTTGTGCCAATAGCAGTGCCTTCTGAAATGATTTTACGGAGCGACGGATATCCTCGGCGGTGGTCGCCCAAGAGCAAACACTGACCCGGATTACCTTTCTGTTGTTCCATACTGAACCCCCCGCCCAACAATCCCTTAGTCGTTGTACATATTGCATGGTTTTTAAAGTCAACGCATCTGTATCACATTGCACTAATACTTGATTGAAAACGACATCATTTAAAATGGTAAAGCCATCGATTTTCGAAAGTTCCTCAGCGAACTGCACCGCTCTTTGATGCATTTCGTAAATCATTTCATCGATACCTTCTTTCCCTAGGTATTTCAGGGTGGCCCAAAGTTCGATTACCCGTGCTCTTCTTGACATTTCAGGCGTGTAGAACATACCATCCCGTTGATCGCTTGACACAATATAGCTCCCGGCCATATGCAATGCCGACCGAATGGCCTCTTCGTCGGCGCATAATACAATACCGCTGTCGTACGGGGTGTTCAGTGTTTTATGACCATCTACAGCCCAAGAATCGGCTAGTGCAATCCCTTTGGTTAGGTGGTTCAGTTTGTCTACAGCTGCAGCCCATAAGCCAAAGGCACCATCTATATGAACCCAAGCATTGGCCCGGTTTGCTTTTTTACAGATGTCGTTAAAATTATCGAATGATCCGCTATTGACATTGCCTGCCTGAAGAATTACAATGGTTTTAGCGTCTAATTCGGGAAGGGCCTCCGACAGAATCCTGCCTTGATCGTCGACAGCTACCCATTCTATATTCTCGGTTCCGAAGCCCAACAACGAGATGGCCTTCAATACAGTTGAATGCGCATGCGCCCCGGTTACGATTCGGAGCTTCGGCGCACTATGAAGGCCCTTTTCATTTATATTCCAGCCCAGATTTGAAAGCAACCGGAAGCGTGCTGCCGCCAAACCACAGAAATTGGCGCTTGATGTTCCACTTACAAAACCTGCAACCGTTTTTTCGGGAAGACGAAAGAGGTCTCTCAACCAAGTCTCCACTACTGATTCCAATTTGGAGCCAATGGGTGAGAGCACATGCATGGCCGGAGCTTGGTCCCAAAAGGTAGCCAGGCTTTTTACCGCCAAGCCTGCTGGCACGGCCCCACCGGAAACAAATCCGAAATACCGACCACCTAAGGTTGCCACCGTCGCCGGTGCACCATACGTGCTCAAAAGGTTTAGTATCGTATTGGCGTCGCTGGATGCTGTGGGCATCACTTCATCGAATTCCTTTAAATCGAACAACGCTTTTTCAGAAGGGAAAACGTTCCGATCAAAAATGTTTTCCAAGTATTCATGCCCTAAATGTTGCGCCGCTTGAAAAAGACTGCTGTCCTGCACATCGGCATACATTTTAGTCTGAATCGAATTTGCTCGATTATCGGGATTCGAATCTTTCTGACTGGCAAGCAGGCCGTTCGCGGGATTGTTAGTTGATTTCATGCGCTGTAATTTAAGGTTGTTGGTCTTCTTGGCTTTCATCGATATCGTTCCACAGTTTTTTTAGTGATGGGAAGGATGTCGATTCATCTCTATCGGGTTCTTCGTACGTTACTGCCGTGCTGATAATAGTACTTAATTCTTCAAGTGTGAATCCAGTGAATTGCACAACAATGGCATTTAGCGTTTTTTGGTCAATCGTATCGAGCTTTGAAGTGTCGGTATGAATACCATTTTCCTTCTTGATGCGTAAATCCTGTAAATAATCTTGGGTCATACGCCAATTGTCGCATGCGGTATATTGTGGAGCGTAGTCCGCAAAGAAGCTTTCTATTTCTTGAAGCGCTTCCGTTACCGAAGCGGCTTCGTGAATATTTTCCTCTAGTTGAGTCAGGCCATTATGGCCCGATTTGGAGACCGGCCGGTGTTTATTTCGCAGCTGAGCGCCTATATCACCAAAGAGTAGATAAAATTGCATGGGGTCAAATAGTATACCGATACATTTGAGATGACCGATGGGTTGGCTCATAAATACGGTATCCTGAATCCCAATGATTACCGATCGGTTCACAATAAATCGGTCGTGTGCAGAAGATAATTTTCGTCTTTTGAATCCGCCGCTGATAATAAAAAGTACTTCAATATATCCATCCGGTACAAGCAAATCGGGAGTGATGGAGTGGGGTGGCATTATGTCGGCAGACCAGATGGCAACCACATTTTCCTGTAACGAGGCTATCGTTTCAATATTATGGAGTTGCTTGTTCATTTAAAATTTTTCGTTAAACCATTAAGACATTCAAATATCTAAAAAAGGAATGCACCATAACAGATTCAGTTTTTGTAAATTTGACCAGTACAGATACTTTTTTATGGTGAAGACAAAGAATAAGAATTACCTCTATGTTGATATTGCCCAAAATATAGAGCAGCAAATTTTGGATGGTGTACTCAAGATGGGAGATAAACTGCCCTCTGTACGTGTATTGAAACAAGAATACGGGGTTAGTATCAGTACGATTTTGGAAGCCTATTACCGATTAGAGGGGAAAAATCTGGTAGAGTCTCGGCCGAGATCCGGCTACTACGTTATCTTTTGCGCGAATTCAGTTCCGGATTGCCCCACGAAGACAAATCCGGGAAATAGGGCCGTTTTGGGTAATGTAACGGGAATGATTATTGATTTTTATGAGATGATCGGTGATGAGAATATGATCAATTTTTCATTAGGGGTGCCTGCCCCCGAGCTCATGCCGATTGCGAAAATGACGAAAACGATTCACGAAACAGTGGTTAAATTACCAGCTGGCGGTACTTATTATGATAATATTCAAGGAAGTTTGAACCTAAGACGGCAAATCGCCCAAAGAACCATTTTGTGGGGTGGAGCCATTACCGAGCAAGATTTGATTATTACCGCAGGATGCACTAGTGCCCTTTCGCTGTCTCTTATGGCGGTAACGAAATCGGGAGATACCATCGCTGTAGAAAGTCCGGTGTACTATGGTATTTTACAATTGGCGAATACCTTGGGGCTTCGGGTACTTGAACTACCCACAGATCCTGCAACGGGTATGGATTTGGACGCTTTACAAAGAATTTTAAGGGAGCAGCGGATTGCTGCGATTATGGTCGTCAGTAATTTCAGCAACCCTTTGGGCAGTTTAATGCCCAATAAACATAAGCAAAAGCTTGTACGCATCATTCAGGAATACGAAATTCCATTGATCGAGGATGATATCTGTGGAGAAATATACTACGGTAGGCAAAGACCAAGTACCTGTAAGTATTATGACGATAGTGGCTTGGTGATGTGGGTGGGCTCTTTTTCAAAGACAATTGGTGGTGGTTATCGTGTGGGATGGGTTGCTCCGGGAAAATTCATCTCGAACGTAATGAAATTGAAATTATATCTTTCGTCCTCTACAAGTACGATTCCCCAGGAAGCTATCGCCAATTTTTTGGCCAAGGGAAGGTATGACCATCATTTACGGCGGCTTAGAGAAACCCTTCATACGAATAGTATAAAATATATAGGCGCGATAAGTAACTATTTTCCAGAAGACACTAAAGTAAGCAAGCCCAAAGGAAGTTTTCTGTTGTGGGTCGAACTCAATCCGAAAATAGATATTAGCGTCCTATTTGAACGGGCACAGGCACAGCATATTAGTTTTACGCCCGGGAGTATTTTTACCTTACAAAAGCAATATTCTCACTGTATGCGATTGTGCTATGGTATCGTATGGAGTGAAAAAATAGACCAGGGACTCAAAAAATTAGGCGAATTGGCACATGAGATGCTTTTCGATATGTAATTTCTAGGCAGTATTTTCTTTTACAATGCTGGAGAGTGCCTGTTCCTTTGCTTAAAAACCTGTGGCTTGGCATAACGCTTTCGCTGTGAGGTGAAAGGTGCAACCTTATCTATAAGTCTTAACTAATGTCCTTTAAAATAGCGTTGGTACGATCCAAATCGGCAGTTCGCACGAATACTTCCGTTTCACCGGGTAGGGCAGAGGCAAAACCGGCGAGCCTTGCCGAATCCCCATGGCTTTTAACCAATGCTTTTATACCGGCAGTTTCCAACCTACTGGCCATTCCTTGGGCTTCTATAGAACCGCCAACAAAAATACTTTTGTAATCATAATCCATAACTTCAATTTTAATGCTCTCCTGTACAAAAGCTGGTTGATATCCTCTATATGCTTGTTAAATCTCATCAATGTATCGTAAAGAATTCTCAGTTCCTATTAAGCTTATTTCTAATCTTACCGTTTTTTCATGTTATCATCCGTGAATCCTGCGTTTTTATCTCGCACATTCGAGTTAAACGTGCGCAATATTATAAAAAAGAGCGGATGGGTTTGCAATCATACGTTCTTAAGGATGTTTAATAAAGGCAATTTTTTCTGGCGGTGGCCTACTTACGGTTAGAGAAAGGATAACAAGAATACGATAAGAAAAGCGGATACCCCAAGGGTCAATGTACCCAAGGTAAGTGTTTGGTTCCCCTGCTTTACATTCATTCCTGTAAGTTGCGTAAAAACCCAGAAGAAACTATCGTTGGCATGGGAAACTACAACTGCCCCTGCACCGATGGCTAAGACGGTCAAAGTTCTTATAAACGGTTCATCCAATCCCAAAACCATCATCATTGGTGCTACGATGGAAGCTGTGGTAATCAAGGCCACCGTTGAAGAGCCTTGAGCGATTTTAAGACTGGCCGCTAGAAGAAAAGGAAAAAGTAAGCCCATATTAAGATCGGCAAAGTTTTCGGTAATCGCCTCCGCTATCCCTGAATTTTGAAGCATTTTACCGAAAATTCCCCCAGCGCCCGTAATCATAAGTATGGGGGCTGCTACTTTAAGGGCCTCCCCGAACCATCCCGTTGCCGAAAATATGCGTTGGTCTAACTTTTGCGGAAGTAACAAGGTCAACGCCACACCGATCAATAAGGCAATTACCGGCGTTCCGACGAAGGATACAAAAGGATAAAGGAGGTGTTGTTGAAGGTTCAAGTCTGGATAATCAAAAATCGATTTGGCGATGATCAAAACAATGGGAATTACTATCGACAGGAGCGAGGTGAGTAATTTTGGGGTGTGGTTTGTTTCTGAAACTGCCTCCAATACAATGGGAATTTTTACTCTGGATGCGATTTTTATGGCAAAGAAGTAACACGGTATCAAGGCGATCAAACTAACAAATAAGCCCCAGAGAATCAGATTTCCGAGATCGACTTCCAAAAGAGCCGCAGCCGCTATCGGTCCAGGGGTAGGCGGTACCATCACATGCGTCGCCATAAGACCAAGCCCCAATGCCACAGAGGTACCGGAGAAGGCTACTTTTGCTTTTTTGCTGAGTGTTTTATTCAGGGAGTTCATCATGATAAATGCACTATCGACGAAAACCGGAACGGAAAGCAGATAGCCGGTAAGCATCATGGCAAGGTGAACAAAACGTTCCCCGACCATTCTTAGAATCCATGATGCGATGACCATTGCTCCACCGGATTTTTCCAATACGGTACCGATCACGACTCCAAAGAAAATGATGAGTCCGATTTTACCCATGAGTCCGCCAAAGCCGTCATTAATGGCAACGAGGATTTCAGGAACGGACATTCCGGTCAAAAACCCGTAACCAATAGCGGCAAGCAGTAAAACGAAAAAGGGATGAATTTTAAAGCGAACTATTCCCAGAATAATGGCGGCCAAAGCCAACAGCAAGGCCAAGATGTAAGTCATGGTCGGTGTATTTTCAATGCACCTGAAAATACGTAATTCTCATCAAAGTAAAGCGGGATTCTTAAGCCGGCTCGCCATAGAGGTCGAAATCGGCCGCCTCGATAATCTTGATATCCGCGAAGTCCCCTTGCTTCATATAGAAGCGTGTAGCATCGATAAGTACCTCATTGTCCACATCCGGAGAATCGAATTCGGTGCGCCCCACGAAGTAATTCCCTTCTTTTCTGTCGATAATGCATTTAAAAGTGCTGCCGATTTTCGCCTGGTTTAATTCCCAAGAAATTTGGGATTGTAGCTCCATGATTTCATTGGCGCGATTTTGTTTTACTTCTTCGGGAACATCATCTTGCAAGTTATAGGCATGTGTATCTTCTTCGTGGCTATACGTAAAACAGCCAAGGCGCTCAAAACGCATAGCTTCTACCCACTTTTTGAGGGTTTGAAAATCTTCCTCCGTTTCCCCTGGGTAGCCGACGATCAGCGTGGTTCGAATCGTCATATTCGGAACAGCGGCCCTGAAATCCTGTAAAAGTTTCGTGGTTTTGGCCTGTGTAGTGCCCCGGCGCATGCTTTTCAAGATCGCATCGGAAATGTGCTGCAGGGGGATATCCAAATAGTTACAGATTTTCGGCTCTTTGTTCATAATGTCAAGCACATCCAACGGGAAACCCGTAGGGAAAGCATAATGAAGACGTATCCATTCAATCCCCTCTACCGCAACGAGATGTTCCAGCAACTCCGCCAGATTTCTTTTTTTGTAGAGGTCCAGGCCATAATACGTTAAGTCTTGGGCTATCAAAATCAATTCTTTGACACCTTTTGCGGCCAATTTTTCCGCTTCGGCAACAAGTTCTTCGATCGGTTTGCTTCTGTGCTTACCTCGCATTAGGGGAATCGCGCAGAAAGAACATGGCCTGTCACAGCCTTCGGCAATTTTTAGATAGGCATAATTTTTTGGGGTAGTCGTAAGGCGTTCCCCAAGCAGCTCATGTTTATAGTCGGCACCTAATGCCTTAAGTAAGTTGGGCAGTTCGCTGGTACCGAAGTATTCGTCTACATTAGGAATTTCTTTTTGCAGATCTGGCTTGTAGCGTTCACTCAGGCAGCCGGTAACGAAAACCTTATCTACTATCCCCGATTCTTTTTTTTCAACGAACTCCAAGATCGTATTAACACTTTGCTCCTTGGCATTGTTGATGAAACCGCAGGTATTGATCACCACGATATTCCCCTCCTCTTCATGAACGACGTCTTTATCGTTTGCACGCAGCTGACCCATAAGTACTTCAGAGTCGTAAACGTTTTTGGAACACCCGAGGGTAACTACGTTGATTTTATTCTTCTTGACGGATTTCGTGCGCATAGTTTCAAATAAAGTGCAAAAATACGATTTGGGTTTCCAAGAAAGCCAAAATAACCCACTTAATTGCCCTCGTTCAAATTAAGGTGTCAAGGTGGCCAGTAGAATACTGAGTATAGTTGTGTATATAGGTTCAAGTCAGCAAACCCAAATACTATCAGGGAACGAGAAAAGTTCCTGACCAGCCGTCCCCTTCAAAAGTGTATCGGATCCTTAGGTGATTCGGTCTTTTTAACTTTAAATATTCTATGGAGGAAGGCGCGATTTCAAGGATGCAGAAATGCGCGGTTTCTTCAAGATACGCTACGGCATCCGGATTAGTGATTTCGGTTCCAGGTGCAAGAACCGTGGTATAGTCTTTACGGCTGCTTGGCTGCACGCCACTCCAATATTTTTGCAACGTCTTTTCATCTGTTATAATCTTGGCGCTACCAGTGACTTTGAGTTGTAGTAATTTTTTTGGATGGTAGAACAAAAGGCTCACCTCTGATTTTTCCTTGATATGGTCTATTTTTTTTGTCCTCTTGTCCGTGTAGAATATAAAACCAAGATTTTCGGTAACCCTTCTTAGAACTACGGTACGCATTCTAGGGCTTTTATCACTACCAGCAGTGCCCATAGTGCAATAGCGGAACGGATGTCCCCGCTTGACCGCACCTTGGCGTAATTCCGTCTTCAACTCCTGCAGAAAGGTGTCCGTCATCAATTATTTTTTTAGAATTTAAAGATAGACAATAATAAAAGTGTGTTCGTTGGGATTTCTCAAAGAAAAACTTTTAAAATGCCGTTTGAGTAGCCCCAAAGTACTCGGAACAGTAGTACGTAGTTGAGCGGGAACCATTGCATTATGGGTTTGAAGACAACTTATAGTTTCTTTATGAAACAGGGGTAGGGTTTTTGTTTTTCGGATTGTTATATATACAAATTGCTATGAATTAGATTTTTGATGTGATAACAATTAAGTTCATGTGTTTAGGTTGGTTTTTTTGATTTGATGGAAAGCCCCGACGAAAAGTCGGGGCTTTTTATGTTTAGAGCTCAATTTGAATTACCTTTTCGGTAAGTTGATATCCCGCGAAAACACCTATTGCTCCTTGCTCCGAGAAATTGTTCGGGGCTATGGCGTACTCTACAAACGGATTACCTTCCGCATCGGCATTGGTGCTCGTTGCCCTTAAATTCTGAAATAGGCTCTCTTCGACATTTGCAACTTGTAGCATAATTTCGGTCTCTGAGACAGCTGCATCATTTGATATGAACGTTTCCGATTCACCGTTCAGAACTCCTCCGTCGACCAAATTATCCGATAAGAACGTGTCGGAATCAAAAGGTAGACTGAATTCAAACGATTCAGGTTCCTCTCCTTCGTATTGTACCACCGTACTGACCCTTCCCCCCAGAACATAAAAATTTCGCTGCCCGACCAAATCTTCGAAAGACAGGTTGATATTGGCCAACCTATTGCCGAATGTATCTTCATTGAAAGTTATGAGTTCATTTATTTCCGTTATTGGTTGCGGTATTTTACACGAGGCATTGTACTCATTTCCAGCGACAATGACTTTCAGAAAATATTCTTGATCGGTCAAAATCGGCAGCGAAACGGCATCCGCCAAATAGGTTTTGCTCTCCTCGTCATAGGTTAGGTCGGTCGTATTCCCAGATGCGTCCGAAATCGAAACCAGGGCATCCCTGATCAAGAATTGAGCTTCATTTTCTTCTTGGTCATTGACACTTAAAGGTGTGCCGATTGATGGTAATGCACGAGTTACGTTTACCCGAAGTACGGTGTCTTGGGGCGCTATGTAGCCGGTTATGAAAATCTCCTCCTCCGTATCCAATAGGGTATCTGCATCTACTACCTTCTGGCAGGCCGTAAGCAAGAGAACGGCAATGGCGATTAGTGAAAAATACGTTTTCATGGCTTAAAATTTAAAAGTGTAGTTAAATGACGGAATCAACATGAGCACAGAGGTTCTTGTAAGTTCTTTTTCAACGGTTGCATTTGGGTCTTCCCTATCGTAAAACGAATCGTCTACGGTATAAATAAAAGGATTCTGTCTAGCATAGGAATTATATAAGGAGAATCCCCAAGTTCGTTCTCTATTTTTCCGAAGCTTCTTATGAAATTGGATGCCCAGATCCAGTCTATGACTGGTCTCACCTCTAAAATTATTTCTTTGTGTGGCAAAGTCCTCGGTTGAAAAACTACCTGAATTACTATTCGGAGTCGCTATTGGGAAGCCGTCAGTAGTATTCAAGCGTTGTAAATTCGGTAGGGTGTAATTATTCCCTGTGGAAAGCACCCATGTCGCTGAAAGCGTTATACGATCGTGGGGTTTATAGATACCTACCATTGAAATATCGTGCCTGCGATCATACCTATCGAAGAATTTTTTACCGAGATTCAGCTCATCGAACTGTCGTTCGGACCAAGATAGTGTGTATCCTAACCATCCCGTAAGTTTTCCTGTCTGTTTCCTGAGCAATAGTTCGCCCCCGTAGGCCCAGCCTTGACCGGACGTGATATTATCTTCCCAACTCGTTGTTTTTCCATTTTCCAAATCCTCGAACGCCAAAAACGATGCTCCTTCTTTATAGGCGATTACATCGTTCATCGTTTTGTAATAGCCTTCTACGGTTACCGAGTAATCCTTGTTAAAAAAGTCCTTGGCGATGCCCAGGGCAAACTGTTCCGATGTCTGTGGTTTTACCCTGTCGGTCGAGGAGACCCAAAGGTCCGTCGGAAGCCCGATTCCCGAACTTGATAGCAAATGAATGAACTGGTTCATTCTTGTATACGATGCTTTTAGGGCCATATCAGGTTTAAGGTTGTAGGCGATAGCCAGTCGCGGTTCCGGTTTAATATACTGTTGGTCTTTGTAGTTGAAATAACTGAGTCGGAACCCTGGTGAGATGCGTAGTTTGTCCGAAAGTTTCCAGTCATCTTCGATGTACAAAGCGCCCTCAAATGAATCAAGCTCTTCTTTCGAATCTACGTTTCCAGTAAAATCATCCTTAATCAAGACGCGTTGCGGGGTGAAGTTATGGATGGTAGCGAGTGCTCCAAAACGAATACTGTGTTGGTTGTTAGGAAAATAGTCGTAATCGGTCTTCAGCGTAAAATCATTGATGCCCGAACTGGTATTGAATGAAGAAACTTCTTCTGTACCATCTTCGAAAATTTCCTTGAAATCGCCGGTAACCTTAAATTGATAGTTGCTAAAGATAAGTGAGGTGTTCGAAAAAAGCTTATTGGTGAACTGATGGTTCCATCTGAGGGTAGAAGTGATGTTCCCCCAACCAAGCCTGACCCTATCTTCGTCAAATTGACTTTTGGAATCCGTATAAAATTTGTCCCTGCCGTAGTAATTGCTCCAATACAGTTTGTCTTTCGGGCTGAAGATATGATGCACCTTAAAATTAAGATCGGCAAAATAGTAACCGCCCACCCCTTCTCCGTCTGTTTGCGCTTTAATAAATGGTCGCGCGAGAACATCGGCATAGGTGCGGCGACCGCTTACGATAAAGGATGTTTTCCCCTTATTTATAGGGCCTTCTAATAAAACGGACGAAGAAATTAGTCCAATATTCACTTTCCCGGATAGTTTTTCCTTGTTCCCGTCTTTCATGTCGATTTTGATCACCGAGGATAACCTACCCCCGAAACGAGCGGGAAAACCTCCTTTAAATGCTTCGACCGATTTGATAGCATCACCGTTAAAAACAGAAAAGAAGCCAAAAAGATGATTGGAGTTATACACCACTGCGTCATCTAAAATGATGAGGTTTTGATCAGGAGTACCCCCACGAACGAAAAAACCCGAGCTTCCTTCAGACCCGGCTTGAATGCCAGGAAGTAGCTGCAAGGTTTTCAAGACATCTTTTTCCCCGAGTAATGCCGGTATATCTTGAATTATAGAAGGATTTATTTTCACGGTGCTCATCTGTGTTACTTTGCTATCCTTTATTTTTTCGTCGGCAGTAACGACTACTTCTTCCAACGATTCTGCGGAAGGCGAAAGTTTCAACTCCCAGACAGTATCTTGGTTAAGTTCAATTGTTTTGACCTGGGTAGCGTAACCGATATAGGAAATATAGATTTCGTGCGTGCCTTCGGGAAGGGTTAAGGAAAAAAAGCCATAATCATTGGTAGTCGTACCTAATTTGATTTTCGGTACATATACCGAAACACCCAGAAGGTTTTCCCCGCTTCCGGTTTCCGATATATAACCGCTTATGGTGTGTGTTTGATCGGATTGATAAAGTACTTTCGAAGTCAATCGGTGATCCGGCGTTTTTTTCGAAAACCCTTGGGACATAAGGAGCGAAAAAAACACGGTAAAATACATTTTGTTTGTCAAACTGGTTAGGTTTTTTTGGTTTGTAAAATTGCTTCCTATCATCATCGTAATCCTAGGATGAGGTGATAAGGAAGTTGCAAATGGTTTGGTTTGTTGCGCCTAGTTTTCCAGTTCGATTTAAGGTTGCCATTGGTTGGATTCTTCGGCAAGAAAGAACTATTTTTAATTTGATGTTGTTAACAAAAGAATAAATATGCAAAATATTTCAGCATATAGTGTTAAATCCGAATCAAACGCATAACGTTTGTGAGAATGATTTATTTGAATAGTATTCATGTTATCAATTTGCTATTTCTATACTTAGTCAAACCTCAGATGGCTATCCGGAAAGAAGGTTTTATGGAATTTTAGAACAAGCAAGGCATAAACTAAACACTTCGTCTTTGCACCCAATTTTTTAATCAGCTGTGAAGACATGATATAAAAAAAGCCCCGACAATTAAGTCGGGGCTTCTGTATTGATTAATACTTGAATTATTCGATAATGATGTTGTCGCTATCGAACCATTCATCTCCATCGACTCTTATAATGTAAGTGCCGGTCGGTAGGTTGCTAAGTTCATGATAAACTTTAACCATACCTGTCTCAACATCGTACGATTTAGGAGTTTCTACCAATCTACCGCTAAGGTTGTACAAGCTTACCTGTATCGTCGTTTTGCTGGTAGGAACCACAAAGTTTTTGCTTTGCGAAGCTCCTTTGGCCGTACTGATCGACTTGGTTTTTGTATTCACCTCGAGCGTGATCGTTGAACCGCTTTGCGCAGGTACTGGGTAAACAGCTCCAAGCGCGTAGAAATCGCTGATCCTCGTTCCGTTAGGTCCACAGCTGCTTCCATCAGGAAAGTTCAACGTGAACACTGTAGAACCAACACAACCATCTGGAGATACCCAGGAAATGTTGATATCCCCAAAGTCGGATTCTTGAAGATCTAATTTCTCAACCCTTTGGTTGCCTGGCCAGATCGGTCGACTATCCTGCACAATGACATCCCCGTTAGGGAATTCGAAGGTGAAACTCCACTCAGAGTAATCTTCGGCTAGGCCATCGAAAAGGTTGTCGGGATCCATGTGCATCCATAAGTATAGGTTATCCCCTAAACAAGCCGCAGTACTATTTCCAGGCGTATAGGTTCCGGGTTGATCACGTGGTAGAATCTTGAATGCCGGGTTGATACCACAAGCACTGTTGACATTTACCGTAACGGAATCTTCTCCGATGCACCCTAAATCATTGACTACCGTAACCGAGTAGGTAGTAGTGCCTATTGGCGCTACCGTTATCGATGCAGTAGACTCGCCTGTCGACCATAGAATAGTATCGGAATCTCCAGCCCCACTTACGGTTAGTAAAGTACTTTCCCCAGACTCTATGGTAACATCCGGACCAGCATCGATGGCGATTGATTGAACCTCTACTGTAAACGATAGTTCCGCCGAGCAATCTGGAATGGTACTATCCGTAACTACTACCGTATAGGTCGTAGTTTCCGTCGGAGCTACCGTAATCGAAGCGGTGGTTTCACCATTGCTCCATAGGTAGGTGTCACCACCCGAAGCCAATATGGTAGCTTCCTCACCAACACATATTTCCTCTTCTCCTAAAACGGTAGCATCGATATCGCAAAGGCTGATAAGTCCCGCATCGATTGTCGTGATATCCGTGCCGCCTACAGTAAAGCAACCGGTTACGCCATTGGCATCGGCGTCCGAATTAAGTGCTGAATCCCCGACATTACTCTCTGTAAATTCAAACCCACCCGGAGTGCTGAACACGACATAATATTCGCCGCTATTCGGGCATACGTCTAAGGCGTAATAACCAGGCGCATTGGTCGTGGGTTCATTGGCCGTAACTGTAGAACTGATCATAGTACCTCCAGAGTTCGAACCATCATTGCATTGGTACAAGGTTACGGTAACTCCATTTACCCCGGTATCACCATCATCCTGAATACCATTTTCGTTAACATCGTTCCAGACGTAATCCCCAACGGAAACCTTGTTTTCCACATTTACAAAAACATCATCGGTATCTGTACAGCCCTCAGCGGAAGTTACAGTAACCGTATATGTTGTAGCTGCTGTAGGTGCTACTTCGATGGCAGCGGTGGTTTCACCATTGCTCCATAGATAACTTACACCACCAGTTGCGGTCAAGGTAAGCAACTCCCCACTGCATGAAGTAACATCGCTACCCGCATTGGCAACGACCTCTGGGTTGATCGATACGACGACTTCGTCTGTATCGGTACAGCCTTCGGCCGAGGTAACCTCCACGGTATAGGTAGTATCCTCCGTTGGGGAAACGATAATGGATGCCGATGTCTCACCGGTACTCCATAGATAGGTTCCGCCCCCGCTCGCGGTCAATGTCGCATCGTCGCCTGAGCAGACCGCGATATCGGCTCCCGCATTGGCAACGACCTCTGGGTTGATCGATACGACGACTTCGTCCGTATCGGTACAGCCTTCGGCCGAGGTAACCTCCACGGTATAGGTAGTATCCTCTGTTGGGGAAACGATAATGGATGCCGATGTCTCACCGGTACTCCATAGATAGGTTCCGCCCCCGCTCGCGGTCAATGTCGCATCGTCGCCTGAGCAGACCGCGATATCGGCTCCCGCATTGGCAACGACCTCCGGGTTGATCGATACGACGACCTCGTCCGTATCGGTACAGCCTTCGGCCGAGGTAACCTCCACGGTATAGGTAGTATCCTCCGTCGGGGAAACGATAATGGATGCCGATGTCTCACCGGTACTCCATAGGTAGCTTTCGCCACCGCTCGCGGTCAATGTCGCATCGTCTCCCGAGCAGATCGCGATATCGGCTCCCGCATTGGCAACGACCTCTGGGTTGATCGATACGACGACCTCGTCCGTATCGGTACAGCCTTCGGCCGAGGTAACCTCCACGGTATAGGTAGTATCCTCTGTTGGGGAAACGATAATGGATGCCGATGTCTCACCGGTACTCCATAGATAGGTTCCGCCCCCGCTCGCGGTCAATGTCGCATCGTCGCCTGAGCAGACCGCGATATCGGCTCCCGCATTGGCAACGACCTCCGGGTTGATCGATACGACGACTTCGTCCGTATCGGTACAGCCTTCGGCCGAGGTAACCTCCACGGTATAGGTAGTATCCTCCGTTGGGGAAACGATTATGGATGCCGATGTCTCACCGGTACTCCATAGATAGGTTCCGCCCCCGCTCGCGGTCAATGTCGCATCGTCGCCTGAGCAGACCGCGATATCGGCTCCCGCATTGGCAACGACCTCTGGGTTGATCGATACGACGACCTCGTCCGTATCGGTACAGTCTTCGGCCGAGGTAACCTCCACGGTATAGGTAGTATCCTCCGTTGGGGAAACGATAATGGATGCCGATGTCTCACCGGTACTCCATAGGTAGCTTTCGCCACCGGAAGCGGTAAGTGTCGCGCTCTCGCCAACACAAACAGCAACATCATCGCCAGCAACTGCGATTACAATTGGGTTAATAGAAACTACAACTTCATCGGTATCCTCGCAGCCATCATCCGAAGTAACGGTAACGGTATAAGTCGTGTCTACAGTTGGGGAAACTGTTATAGAAGCAGTCGTGTCGCCCGTGCTCCACAAGTATGTTCCACCACCTGAAGCCGTTAGGATTGTACTGTCTCCAGTACAGATTGCTATGTCGGCACCTGCATCCGCTGTCGGAAGTGGGTTTACATTAATCATTGCACCATTCACATCCAGAGAGGCACAAAGATCGCCACCACCTTGAACTAAGAGCGCATTGACCTGTCCGCCAGTAGTCTCACCAGGAGTTACGACACTTAACGGGTCGAAATCGCTTGGAAATACAAATGGGTGTATCGTGTACATACCGGCATCGGCAACACTGAACTCGGGAGTACTTGAAAGGTCCTGGATGACCAGATCATCTCCCGAAGTAAGTACGTATGCCAAAGTGTATCCTGCAGGTACTTGTGCGTTTCCATCAGGTATTGCCAATATTGTGGCTGCACCACCATCTAAACATACCGCTGGGGTAGGAGTGATAGTTCCAGCCTGCGGATCGGTAACCGTTACAACAGCACTATCGGAAGCTTCACAGCCTTCAGCACTGGTTACGGTAACAGTATATTCACCGGCATCGCTGACGGTTATGGAAGCGGTGGTCTCACCATTGCTCCACAGGTAGGTCACATCATCCGATCCTTCTGCCGTTAAAGTAGCCGTTTGGCCTGCGCAAATTTCCGCATCCTCGACACTAACTTCTGGTAAAGGGTTTACATTGACCATCGCACCTGTCACATCCAAAGAGGCGCAAAGATCGCCACCACCTTGAACCAAGAGTGCATTGACCTGTCCTCCAGTAGTCTCACCAGGAGTTACTACACTTAACGGGTCGAAATCACTTGGAAATACAAATGGGTGTATCGTGTACTTACCGGCATCGGCAACACTGAACTCGGGAGCGTTTGAAAGGTCTTGGATGACCAAATCATCTCCTGAAGTCAATACATAAGCCAACGTATATCCGGTTGGAACCACTGCGTTGCCATCTGGTACGGCAGAAATCATAACACTATCGCCCTCTAAGCAAACTGCCGGATTTGGAATGATAGTTCCGGCCTGGGGATCCAGTACGATTACCACTACTTCATCGGTATCTTCACAAGCATCATCAGTAGTTACGGTTACGGTATAGGTAGTATCGGAGGTTGGAGAAACCGTAATAGAAGCTGTTGTAGCTCCAGTGCTCCACAAATATGTGGCGCCACCCGTAGCAGTTAAGGTTACTTCCCCCGTTGCACAAATGGTCACATCATCACCTGCATCTGCAAAGTCTGTTGGACAAGGAATATTAATTCCCGCATCGAATGTCAGGTCGTCGTCCTGTCCGGCCGTCACGGTGAACGGCTGTGTATTGCCGTCTTGGTCCGCGTCTGAATCGGCCGCATCGTCACCGCCCTGGTCGGCCGGTGAGAAGACGTAGTCGGCGGGCAACGTGCCCGGTACGAACATGATCACGTACTCGCCCGGTGCAACGGCCTCGAAGAGGTAGTTCCCGTTGGCATCGGTAACGGTCTCGTCGATGACGTTCCCTGCGGTGTCCTTAAGCTGTACGGTGACCCCTGCGACACCGTCCTCGTCGGGATCCTGTACGCCGTCCCGGTCGTTGTCGAAGAACACGGTATCGCCTATGTTGACGGGATTGAATATCCCGGCATCGATGGTCGTGTCGTTCTCCCCTGGGGAGAGCTCGACGCAATCGCTCACGCCGTCCTCGTCCACGTCTGAATCGGCCGCATCGTCACCGCCCTGGTCGGCGGGCGAAGTCACGAAATCTGCAGGTACGTCGATACCGACATAGTATTCGGTATTGGGTTCCAGGTCGGCGAACTCGTAGTTGCCATTACCGTCGGTTGTCGTTGTCGCGATGGCCTCGGTCTCCCCACAGATGTAGAGACTGACCGTGATGCCTGAAACGCCTTCCTCGCCCGGGTCCTGTATACCGTCCTGATCTTCGTCGAGGAACACGGTATCGCCAAGTGAGGCCCTCGGCAGGTTGATTCCCGCATCGAATGTCAGGTCGTCGTCCTGTCCGGCCGTCACGGTAAAGGGCTGCGTATTGCCATCGGTGTCGGCATCGGAATCGGCCGCATCGTCACCGCCCTGGTCGGCCGGTGAGAAGACGTAGTCGGCGGGCAATGTGCCCGGTACGAACATGATCACGTACTCGCCCGGTGCAACGGCCTCGAAGAGGTAGTTCCCGTTGGCATCTGTGGCGGTCTCCTCGATGACGTTCCCTGCGGTGTCCTTAAGCTGTACTGTCACCCCTGCGACACCGTCCTCGTCGGGATCCTGTACGCCGTCCCGGTCGTTGTCGAAGAACACGGTATCGCCCACGTTGACGGGGTTGTATATCCCTGCGTCTATGGTCGTGTCGTTCTCCCCTGGGGAGAGCTCGACGCAATCGCTCACGCCGTCCTCGTCCACGTCTGAATCGGCCGCATCGTCACCGCCCTGGTCGGCGGGCGAAGTCACGAAATCTGCAGGTACGTCGATACCGACGTAGTATTCGGTATTGGGTTCCAGGTCGGCGAACTCGTAGTTGCCATTACCGTCGGTTGTCGTTGTCGCGATGGCCTCGGTCTCCCCACAGATGTAGAGGCTGACCGTGATGCCTGAAACGCCTTCCTCGCCCGGGTCCTGTATACCGTCCTGATCTTCGTCGAGGAACACGGTATCGCCAAGTGAGGCCCTCGGCAGGTTGATTCCCGCATCGAATGTCAGGTCGTCGTCCTGTCCGGCCGTCACGGTGAACGGCTGTGTATTGCCGTCTTGGTCCGCGTCGGAATCGGCCGCATCGTCACCGCCCTGGTCGGTCGGTGAGAAGACGTAGTCGGCGGGCAACGTGCCCGGTACGAACATGATCACGTACTCGCCCGGTGCAACGGCCTCGAAGAGGTAGTTCCCGTTGGCATCTGTGGCGGTCTCGTCGATGACGTTCCCTGCGGTGTCCTTAAGCTGTACTGTCACCCCTGCGACACCGTCCTCGTCGGGATCCTGTACGCCGTCCCGATCGTTGTCGAAGAACACGGTATCGCCCACGTTGACGGGGTCAAAAATACCGGCATCCACGGTAAGGTTATCATCATCTAGGATTTCGAAACATCCTGAATTTCCATTATCGTCAATGTCGGAATCGGTAGTGTCATCCGAACAATTATTACTTTCGGTAGCTTCGAAGCCAGTTGGAATATCGAAAACTACGATATACTCTCCTGAATTTCTACAGACCTTGAAATTGTAATAACCCGGCAATCCGTTTGAATCGTCCTGTGTTTCCATAGAAGCGATTGCATTTCCGGTAGGATTTGTTCCATCGGTACATTGAAAAAGAGAAACGGTAATGCCGTTGATTCCCATTTCTCCATCCTGACAACCGTCTTGATTTTCGTCGTTCCAAACATAGTTGCCGATATTCACTTGGTCTTCAACAATGACCATGGCACCTGCAACATCCAAAGATGCGCAAAGATCACCACCCCCTTGCACCAATAGTGCATTTACCTCACCACCTGTGGTAACTCCGGGAGTAACCACACTTAATGGATCAAAGGAAGAAGGATACACAAAAGGATGTATGGTATATTTTCCGTCTGCGGAAACGCTGAATTCAGGTTCTGTCGAAAGGTTCTGAATGACCAAATCATCTCCCGATGTCAATACATAGGCTAAGGTATATCCGTCAGGAATGGTTGCATCACCGTTTGGGCTTGCTGAAATTCCGACTAATCCGGTTTCCAGACAGACTGTTCCGGCCACTGGGGTTACGGTTCCTGCATCCGGATCGGAAACGATGACCATAGCACCTACCACATCCAAAGATGCGCAAAGGTCGCCTCCTCCTTGAACTAAAAGACTATTGACGTCAAATCCTGTTGTACTTCCGAATTCAACAACTGTCGATGGATCGAAATCAGAAGGGAATACAAAAGGATGAATCGTATATTTTCCACCTTCGGCAATATTGAATTCAGGAGCGCTGGATAGGTCTTGGATGACCAAATCGTCCCCTGAAGTCAGTACAAATGCCAAGGTGTACCCATCGGGTACATTGGCATCACCAGCTGGATTTCCGGTAATCGTCACATCTTCCCCTGTAAGGCATACGGCTGCCGGATTCGGCGAAATCGTACCTGCTTGTGGATCGTTTACCGTTACGATTACACTATCCGTTCCTGTACAACCGGTATCACCAGTCACCTCTACCGTATATTCACCAGCTTGGGTGACTGTTATTTCCGCTGTGGTCTCCCCGGTACTCCACAAATAGGTTTCTCCTCCGGAAGCGGTCAATACCGCCTCTTGTCCTTCGCAAATTTCGATATCAGGACCGGCATCGGCAGTAATTTCGCCAATGGTTACCGTTACCTCATCTGTAACGGAACAGCCACTGCAACTGGTCGCGGTTACGGAATAGGTAGTTGTTTCATCGGGTGAAACAATAATTGACTGGGTGGTTTCCCCGTTTGACCATAGGTAATCGATATCAGACGTTGACGTTCCTTCACATGAAGAAGCGTTGATTCTAATCGTATCTAAATCCCAGACACTTTTGTCTCCATTGTTATCAAATTGATCGTAGGCATACAATTCGAAGGAAAATGTGGCCGATTCTCCTTCGGCTACAATAAATTCATCATTATTTGCAAAATCGAAGAACCTATTTAACCAATTGCTCTGCGAGGTTGGTATATCTACCTCTCTAAATATTTCCTGCCCATTTTTTAGTACGCGATAACCAAATCGGGTAGGATAATTATTACGCCCTTCGTTCACCGAATTGTTTTGAGAAGAGGTTTGTCGGTAGTGTTCCGGAGCAAATTCGTCAAATGAAAAACTATCCAATTTAGCCGCTTGGCCCTTGTCAGCGTTCAATGTGTAATCGAAACGTACTGCCCTTGGTGCATCATCGATAAAGGAGTTGGAATCCGCTCCTCCAAATCCAAAACAGGCCGCCCTTCCAGGATCAGACCTTGTTGTACAGGAATGAGGTCCTTCATTGCGATATACAATGCTCGCATTTACAGTTGCAAAATCGAGATTTGTAATCGCAGGTGTAAATTCACTATAGTCGTTGGGGCTATTATTTCCTCCAACGGAATAACAATCCGCTAGATCGTATAGTACACTTTGATGTCCGTCAGAAAAACTACCGGACTCATCACAGGTTGAGCATTCCGGTTCACTGGATGGATTCGCGGTAAGCGTTACTTCCTCCTCGGGGCAACTCTCTACATCATCACCTGCATCTACTTCAAAAGCCGTAACTACTACGGTATCGCTATCCCGGCAACCTTCACAATTTTCGACGCGAACGCGATATGTTCCTGGCTGGTCGACTTGAATATTTTGGCTGTTTCTGTTCCCGATGATATTGCCATCTTGAGTGCTCCATCGGTATGTAACTTCAGCATTGTTGTCTTGCGGTTGGCAATCGCCTAGAGCCACATTGATGTCACCTTTCTCGTAATAACCATTTCCTCCGCTCAGCGTAAACCACCCTGATGCTCCAAAGCCGGTCCTCGTAACATCTCCACCATCACCAATCTGAAATGACGGACCGTCGGCGTGCACTGTATAAGTACCATGTCGGTTGGATATAATGGTACCCTCAACGTTGGGGTAATAACCGAAAGTTGAAAAATCTTGATTGTAATGACAGGAATTGTTCGGGTCATTATTGTCCTTTGGACTATCATCTCTATGGTCATCGGGATCACCCATGGGAGGATTGGTAGTGTATCCACTGTAAAGAATGTCCACTTGAACCGTATCATGTCCATTAGATGCAGTAGCTGTAAATCTTGCCGTACCATCATCGAAGGTCTCAAAATTTTGGTTGCTTGCTATGAACCGGGGTTCATCTTCATTATGGCTAACGATGTAAACTGTTTCAAAGCCGTTGTTACTGCTGTTACTACTATTACATTTTCGTTGTTCGATGATAGGATACACGCAGCCGGTAGAACAGGTATTGTTATTCTGAACAGAAGCACTTAATTGAAGAGGTTCATCAGAACAGAGTTCCTGATCAGGCCCGGCGTTGACATGAATGTCGCAAGGCGGTGCCAGATTATCCAAAGCTGTTGGTGCCCCATTGGTATGGACATCATTTTCGTAGTTGGTGTTCTCCTCCCAAGACTCATTTGACAAAGAGGTCTCTATGGTAGTGTTTTCGGCACCATAGAAGTTCGCAAGCGTTGATTTTGTATGGTCTCCTGTTGCCAGCAAAAGAATTGGCGCAAAAAGGAGTACGCATACCAGTTTCGCAACTGACTGAAATGCAGTGTAATTTTTAATCATTTTCCGTAATGTGTTATTATTAGAATACTAATGGAGATTCGGGATGTAAAGCACCATAACACATACAACCAAAAAGGGGGAGTTTGGTTTGGATCGTATTTTCCTCGGGGAAAAGGAAGGAAGAAATAAAATTTTTTGGGAATGTAGTTTTATATCATACTCGAATATTTTTAAGATTCGTTAATGGTTTTAAAAGAGAGCGTTAAATGTAAACATCCTTTTGTTAATTTTAACAAAAAATTACAAAAAAATTGTGTAATTCGAAGATTTTTGCTCTGAGCCTGATAAAATCGTAATTTATGTAGGAAATTAAAACTACATCTAAAGGTAAATACGACGTTTAATCATTTTTTTTGAGAGATTTTACTGACAAATTGCCTCCTTATTTTTCAAATAGCAATATTCTTTTTCGAATGAAACTTCCTATCAAGTGGTCTATTCTAGATGAAAAAAATAATTTATTGCAATTGATATAATCCTTCCCGCATCTACCAAAAGTTTAACTCCATTTCAATAGAAACCAGTCAATAAATCATTGATGATGTTGCCATAGGCACGATAGTATAAATTAGCTTAACCCTTCAAGAAACTGAATAATACTGTTTTGCTTCCGGCTGCCTATCCCAAGCTTCATTATTTAAGGCGAATTTGAGCCCAGATAGCTCATTGTCCCGTTACTGTTTATAAGTTTTGGTTTTTCTGTATAAGTATACCTTATAATATGTTTTCACAAATTTGCGATTTCCCTATTTTTGCCCATGCAAAATAACGTCCTTATTCTTGATTTTGGTTCGCAGTATACACAACTCATTGCCAGGCGCGTTCGCGAATTGAATATTTTCTGCGAAATCAAACCTTTTAACAAGTTGCCCGAAGATGTCTCGAACTATAAAGCGGTCATACTCTCCGGTTCTCCGTTTTCCGTCCGAGCCAAAGATGCACCACATCCCGATCTTTCAAAAATAAAAGGGAAGAAACCACTTTTAGGTGTTTGTTACGGCGCGCAGTATCTCGCCCATTTTAATGGCGGTAGTGTTGAAAAGTCGAATACTAGGGAGTATGGTCGTGCAAACCTTTCGCATGTTATATCGGACCATCCATTTTTTAAGCATATTACTATTGGAAGTCAAGTGTGGATGAGCCATGCCGATACGATTAAAAAACTACCAGAACAGGCGACCTTATTGGCGAGCACCCATGATGTTGCGAATGCCGCCTTTAAATTCGAGGGGGAAGAAACGTATGGTATTCAGTTTCACCCCGAGGTATATCATACCACGGACGGGAAACAGTTGTTGGAAAACTTTTTGGTAAATATTGCCGGGGTAGCGCAAACCTGGACGCCGGATGCTTTCGTAGAATCAACCGTAGCTGAATTAAAGGCCAAAATCGGTACCGATAAGGTCATTTTGGGGCTGTCGGGAGGCGTAGATTCCACGGTGGCCGCCGTGCTTTTGCACAAGGCTATCGGAAAAAACCTACACTGTATTTTTGTAAACAACGGATTGCTTCGCAAGAACGAGTTCGAAAATGTATTGAAGCAATACGAAGGTATGGGCCTTAACGTTAAAGGTGTAGATGCTTCGGCACGCTTTTTGGACGCGCTGGAAGGGGAAAGCGATCCTGAAACCAAAAGAAAGACGATAGGACGCGTTTTTATCGAGGTGTTCGATGATGAGTCGCATTTGGTTGCGGATGCGAAATGGCTTGCACAAGGTACCATCTATCCCGATGTTATCGAGTCGGTATCGGCCACTGGTGGTCCCTCGGCGACCATAAAAAGTCATCATAACGTGGGTGGTTTACCGGATTTTATGAAGTTGAAGGTAGTGGAGCCCTTGAAAATGTTGTTCAAAGATGAAGTGCGCAGGGTAGGGGCCAGTATGAACGTGGGGAGTGAGCGCTTGGGCCGTCATCCGTTTCCCGGACCCGGTCTTGCGATTCGTATTTTAGGCGATATAACACGTGAAAAAGTAGCTATACTTCAGGAGGTCGACCATATTTTTATACAAGGATTGCGCGATTGGGGACTTTATGACAAGGTCTGGCAGGCCGGAGCCATGCTTTTACCCGTAAATAGTGTAGGGGTCATGGGCGATGAGCGAACATATGAAAAATGTGTAGCTTTACGGGCGGTAGAAAGTACCGATGGCATGACGGCCGATTGGGTAAATCTGCCCTACGAATTTTTACAAAAGACCTCTAACGATATTATTAATAAAGTACCGGGTGTGAATAGGGTCGTTTACGATATCAGCTCGAAACCACCGGCGACAATAGAATGGGAATAACTATGAACGGCTATTTAAAAAACATCGTCTTATTGCTATTATTGGCGCTTCTTAGCTGTAAGGCAACAGCACAGAAATTTACTACACACAAAGTAAAACAAGGGGAGAGTTTGGAGGAGGTGTCCAAACGGTACGGTGTTTCCATTGCGGATATCCTCGTGTATAACAAAGAAATAAAAGTAGGCCAGGATTTGAGGGCCAATATGGTCTTGGTCATTCCCAATGCAACCAATGCCACATCGGTTACATCGGAAACAAAAGCAGGAACCACTACTGCCGAGAGTACCGAAGAACAAGAGGAGCCCTATGCCTTTACCTCGCATAAGGTAAAGCGCAAGGAAACACTATACAGTATCTCAAAGCGCTATAACATCACTGAAGATGACATTAAAAAATACAATCGGGACCTGTATTCCATGCAGTTAAAAAAGAAGATGGTCTTGCGCATTCCGAAATACCGGCGGGTCGACCCTCGCGATATGGAAACTATAGACCCGAACGATTATGAAACGTACACCGTCGCTCTAAAGGAAACACGTTGGAGCATCGCCCACAAATATGGTATTACTATCGATAGTCTTTTGGTCTTGAATCCCGATTTATCAAAAACCAGCAACTATCTAAGAGAAGGTCAAGAATTGAAGTTGCCCATAAAGGCGGGAAGTTCCATCAAGAATCAAGAGACCCAATTATATGTTTCCTATACCGTGCCTGCGAAGATGAATTTTTATCAGTTGGAGAAGAAATTCGGGGTGAAATCGGACGAAATCGTACGCTTGAACCCACAGATCAGTGAGCAAGGTGGTTTGAAAGAGGATATGGTCATTCGCATTCCGCAACGAAAAGTCGAAGCTGGCGAAGTGAATACGGATAATTTCATCTTTTACGAGGTGAAACCAAAGCAAACGGAGTATAGTCTTACGCGGAAGTTGGGAGTCACCTATAAAGAACTACTAAAATTGAATCCTTCGCTACAGGATGGTTTAAAGGCGGGAATGGTTTTAAAGCTTCCGAAAACACAGACCGGGAATTTTGAAGTTCGAAATTCGTTGGTACTCGACAAGATCGATTTGTTGGATAGTATTAATCCTGCATCAAAGCCCAAAGTATTGTTTCTATTGCCGTTCCGGTTAGATCGAATGGACATGTCAAGCAAGGCCAACATGGAGGATACCATTCAAAAACGAAATGATGCCAGCGCTAGCCTAGGACTCTATTCGGGTGCTTTAATTGCAGTCGATTCCATTGCTGACCTCGGTATTTCCATAGATATTAAGACTTTGGATAATGAATTAAGTCTTGCAAAGACGAAAGAGTTACTTGCCAGGGAAAATATGGCTGATTACAGTGCTGTATTTGGTCCCTTAGACCCGCCCTCAGTGCAGGAGGTGGCGACCAGGGCTGCCTCCGTTCAGGTTCCCGTTCTAGCACCCATACCCGTACGTTCGCTCAATAGCATGCCCAACGTATTCTTCACGTACACCGGTCAGCAAGTGTTGCGTGACAAGATGTTCTCCTATTTGGATTCTTTGGCTATCGATAAAAATATAATTGTGATCGCCGATGCCAAAAACGATACGGTCGCTAAAATGATCATGCAGCGTTTTCCCGAGGTGAAGAGGGTAGAGCTCAAGGAAGAGGAAAAGAACATTTCAATGGATTTGGAGGAATTTACCGAGCTACTTTCAACCGAACAGGAGAATTGGGTATTTCTTGAAACCGACAACGAAAAGTTAGTACCTAGTGTAAGTTCTATTCTCAATTCGAACAATACTGAGGAAATAATGGTTCGAATGTTCACTACCAATCGAAATAAGGCTTTTGATAGCGATGCCATCTCCGTTTCCCATTTATCGAACCTTAATTTTACCTACCCTTCGGTATATCGCGAAGTAGGCAACAATTCGTTTGTAAAACGATATGAAAAGCGTTTTAAGAGTAGGCCAGATCGCTTCGCCGTTCGCGGTTTCGATATTACGTATGACCTCCTATTGAAATTGGCTTATAAAAACGACATGTTCGCGATTTCTAAACTCATCGGGGAAACCGAATATAGTGGAAACAAGTTCAGTTACGAAAAAGATGAGGCGTCCGGGTATTACAATACTTCCAGCTATATCATGTCTTATCAGGATATGCGCATCAAAGAAATCAAACCGTAAGATATGACCTCTAAAGTAACCTATAACGGAGAATTGCGAACCTCCTGCAAACACCTTCGTTCGGGCGATACTTTTATAACCGATGCTCCAATCGATAACAAGGGGTTGGGACAGGCGTTCTCCCCGACCGATACGGTTGCTACAGGGTTGGCAAGTTGCATTCTCACCATGATGGGCATAAAATCGAAAGACCTCGAAGTTGATTTGACCAATGCTACAGCGGAAGTTACCAAGCATATGGCATCCGACCCAAGAAGGATTTCGAAAATAGAAATACAACTAAGCCTTCCTGCCAAAGCTTCGGAAAAGGAACGGGCGATTCTTATCCGAACCGCCAACACTTGTCCGGTTCACCATAGTCTGCATCCCGATATTGACAAGCAGCTTACTTTCAACTGGGTACTTTGAAACAGCTATTTGTTTTATTGTTCTCTGGGTGGATGGGCATTTCCTTCGGGCAGCAGGAGTCGCAAATTCCGTGGTCACAGGAGGTAAGACTCACTTGGGCCGATTTTAAAGGAAAGCCAACCAGTGACGACGCGGCGGCCACCACTGCAAGTGGTATCAGCTATCGCTTTTCTACAAATACTTGGGGGAATCAAGTAGAAATAGAATTTGTGGTAACTACCCATTTTTATCCGGAGAAATCATGGTACAGGCCAGAGCTATGCGATGCTCAGATTCTACGGCACGAACAATTGCATTTCGACATTTCAGAGGTATTCGCCAGAAAAATGAGAACGCGCCTAGCGGCTACTAAATTTACCAAAGACGTGAAAGCGGAGGTCGCGAAAATATACGACGAAATCAATATGGCCCTGTACGCTTTTCAGAACCGCTACGACAACGAAACCAATTTTTCGCGTCACCGCGAAAAGCAGTCGGAATGGAATCGGAAAATCGCTGATATTTTAAAGGATTGAGTACGGAATGTGGGCTAGAGCGGGGTGTGGCAAATCAAAATTAAATCTAATATTTCAAGACAAAAAACTCCGTTTTTAAAGGTTGAAGCGTGTCGATGAGCAGAGGAATCAATTCATCGCCTAGTTCTACATACAGTTCGGAAAAATTCTTTTGGCGCTCCTGGAGCGATTGATTTGGAAAAAGCGCATTCTGCAATGCTGTCATCCGTACCACATGATCTTTCAGTTTTCGCTTTTGTGCTTTGAGCAATCTTTTTTCTAGCTTGTCCAGGCCTTTTTTTTGTTTCACTTCTTGTGCCTTTACCGCTCCCAAAAATGACTTGTCGGTTTGCTCCGCTAGGTCGTATAATTCGGCGAATTGCTGTTCAAGATGTTTTTTTTGTGGACTGAAATCGATTTCAATATTCGATATTTCCCTGATTTTCTTATTGATAAAACTATGCTGTTTCAAGAAAAGGTTTTCGATCGACAGATCGAGTTTTTTTAATTTTCCGTTTTGTTTTTCGGTGAGCACAAGGGCCGAATTACGCAACAACAGCATAGGAAAAGGTACCTGCATGGCTTCGAACATTGTTTTTAACTCAAGCCAATAGGCAATTTCACCACCACCACCGATATAGCAGAGGTTGGGCAGGATTACTTCCTGATAGAGCGGTCGGGCGATTACATTTGGGGAAAAACGTTCCGGATGGTTTTCCAGTTCTTCAAGAAGCTCCGCACGGGTAAAGGAGATATCCGTATCGTTCACAAAGAAGTTCCCATCCTTTTCGATCAAGCGTTCCCGTATATTATCCGTCAGATAAAAGTAATTGATTTCCCTCGGGTTGACCTGAATCCCATATTTGGTATCCAATCCCTCTAAATCAAGAATCGTGGCCGATACTTTTTTGAAGGCCAGGTTCTCGAAAATATCTTTTTTGGCATACGGAATAAGCAGCCTTTTTAATTCGGTGTCATCCCCATCTAAAATCACGAGTCCGTAGTTGCCAAACAAGGCATTGGCCAAAAATCGAGTGGCCTCGGTCAGGGTATCGTGCTCCAAGTAAGCCTTGGTAAAAAGTGCTTTCAAGGTCTTTGCATTGTTGCTGTTTCCGATTTCGGCATCCAGGGCATCGAAAACATCCTGTAATCCAGCTGTTTTTAAACGCCCGACAGCTCCATGAGCATCGGTGTTCCATTGTAATTTCTTTCCGTTCAGATTGAAATAATTGATTTCATCGAAATCATGATCTTCCGTGGCCATCCAATAGACAGGAACAAAATTCTTCCCCGGATGTTCCGCCTTGAGTTCTTCGGTCAAATTGATGGTCGAAATGATTTTATACAGAAAATATAAGGGTCCCGTAAATAGGTTCAATTGGTGCCCGGTAGTTATGGTAAACGTACTATTATCGCTAAGTAAGTTGATGTTGTCCTGCGTTCTTTCCGAGGTATTCGTTTTCCCGTATTGCCTGCGAAGGGCTTGTTGCAAGACTGCTCTATGGCTATCCGGAAAATGATTTGCCTTTTCTTTAAGCTGTGCTTTAAAATTCTTGAGGGAGGGAAGACGATTATAAAATGGTTTCAATGCTGGTTTACCATCGATATAATCGCAAATTAGACTAGAGAAATAACCAGTGTTTTTAAAGGGTAAACAATCAATATCCATAGAAATCTAAAAGTAGGTCTAAATATAAACGCTTTGTTCTTTTCCAAACCTAAAAATACGTTAATTCCTTTTATCAGACATTTTAAACCAACTAACGGATCCTAGATACTATTTGTGAATTATTCCTTAGATTTGAGAGGTTTGGAGGGGCTTTAAAAGAGAACTTCTTTCAACCAGCAGCTATTCAATTATAAAATCCGTCATTTGAGAACACTGATACTTTCGTTACTCCTCGTTTTTTCACTTACACTTACCGCGCAACAGCTCATGTCCCCATCCGAATTTCTGGGCTATGAACTTGGGACCCAGTTTACCAGACACCATGAGGTGGTAGATTACTACCAGTATGTCGCCAAGACCCTAGCGGATCAGGTGCAACTGCATGAGTATGGGAAAACCAATGAGCGTCGACCTTTGATGGTGGCATACCTATCCTCGGCCGGGAACATGGCCGATTTGGAGAACATTCGTACCGAACATTTAAAGAATACCACCGGGCAGGGCGCACCTTCGAAAGCGATTGTATGGTTGAGCTATAACGTGCACGGGAACGAGAGCGTGAGTACGGAGGCGTCTATGCAGACCTTGTATGACTTATTGACGGTAGAAAAGGACTATCTGGATAATACGATAGTTATCATGGACCCCTGTATCAATCCCGATGGGCGCGACCGCTACGTAAACTGGTACAATCAATACAAGAACAGTCCGAATAATGTAGACCCGAACAGTAAGGAGCATCATGAGCCTTGGCAGAGCGGTAGGGCCAATCATTATATGTTCGACTTGAATCGCGATTGGGCATGGTTGACGCAAGTCGAGAGCCAGCAGCGATTGAAGTTTTTCAACAAGTGGTTGCCCCACGTTCACGTAGATTTTCATGAGCAAGGGGTGAACAATCCGTATTTTTTTGCCCCTGCGGCTGAACCGTTTCACGAGGTGATTACCGATTTTCAGCGCGATTTTCAGGTGACCATAGGTAAGAACCATGCCAAATATTTCGATGCCAACGGATGGTTTTATTTTACCAAGGAGGTGTTCGATTTGCTTTATCCCAGTTACGGCGATACCTACCCTACGTATAATGGTGGTATCGGCATGACCTATGAACAAGGCGGAAGCGGCCGTGCCGGTTTGGGCATCGTAACACGAATCGGAGACACGCTTACTTTAAAGGATAGAATTGCTCACCACCATACTACTGGACTCTCTACCGTTGAGGTGGCCTCCAAAAATGCAAAAAAACTAAATACCGAATTCAAGAAATTCTATCAAAATAAAGACTTTAAGTACAAGAGTTATGTGTTGAATGGTGATGCCGATAAGTTAGGTGCACTGACCGAGTTGCTAGACCAGCATGAAATAAAATATGGGTCAGGCAATAATGGGACGGTTAAGGGATATGATTATAAAACTGGAAGCAATGGTAGTATGCGCACCACGGAAAAAAGTCTCGTCGTGTCTACAGATCAACCTAGAGGTACTTTAGTAAAGGTTTTGTTCGAACCAAAGGCGAAGTTGAGCGATTCGGTTACCTACGACATAACCGCTTGGTCATTGCCCTATGCCTATGGGTTGGATGCCGTTGGGACTACTACAGCTGTTAATAGTAGTGGGTTTGTACCGCAAAGTGAAGCTTCAATGACTCTGGACAAAGATGCTTATGCCTATCTGACCGATTGGAGCAGTATGAACGACGCCCGTTTTCTTGCGGATCTCATACATCGGAAAATCAGGGTGCGTTATGCCATGAAACCGTTCGTTTTGGACGGGCAGCGCTATAAGCGTGGGAGCCTTATCATTACTCGTGGTGACAATTCGGCCAACAAAGAATTTCTTGATATACTAGGGCAAGTTGCTAAAAAGCACAATAAAGACCTTACCGCCACGGCTACTGGTTTTGTTGATGATGGAAAGGATTTTGGATCAACTTATGTGCAAATGGTTCCTGATATAAAGGTTGCAGTGCTGACTGGAGAACCAACATCGACCCTGCAATTTGGGGAGGTCTGGCACTTTTTTGAACAACAATTGCATTATCCGGTCTCGATCATTGACAGTGAGTATATGAACAATATCGATTTTACGGGCTATGACGTACTCGTGCTTCCCAGTGGTTGGGGTTATAAAGGCTTTTTTAAAGAATCACGATTAAAAGACCTGAAGGAATGGGTGTCCAATGGCGGAAAGTTAATCGCCATGGGCGGGGCTATCAAGGGCCTTACCGGCGAGGATGGTTTTGGGTTAAAACCTAAAGAAAGCGAAAAAGATAGCTCGGTAAACGTGCAGGCGTACGATGAGACCGAACGTGATCGCATCAAGGAAGCTATTACAGGCGCCATTTTCAAAACCAAGGTGGATACCACACACCCCCTCGCTTTCGGATATGACGATACGTATTTTAGTTTAAAACTAGGGGCCGATGCTTATGATTATTTGGATTCCGGTTCGGTTGTTTACCTAGAGGAAGGTCATACTAGTCCGATTTCCGGTTTTGCGGGGAGTGAGGCACAGAAAAAAATCGCACAAACATTGGTCTTTGGGGTCGAGAGGCACGGGAGCGGTTCAGTTATCTACATGGTCGATAATCCGTTGTTTCGTGGCTTCTGGGAAAATGGGAAATTATTTTTCGCCAATGCTCTTTTCATGGTCAATTAGTGCCGGTTCGTTAGGCAACCCTAACTTTCATCTTCCTGCGCCAATAAATAATATATAAGGTTCCGAATACGGATGGTAATATCCACGCGGCAAGACTCCCGATACCCAGGCCTGCTACTACAAAAGCGGTCACTGATGCGATAAGCGCGGCCATCATTCTTGTAATATGATTTAACAACCAATCGTTTTTCGTATCCTTGAATCTTTTATAGAACATAAAGTCCCTGATGGTCAAGAACAATCCAAAACCACCAAAAACAAGATAAAGTATGCTATTGGTAACCGCAGCTATTAGGCCATAGGCACCTAGGCCTAACATTATCAACGAGAATATCAACATGCCGAATGAGATCGCCAGGTCGGTTGCAGCTGCTTTCTTCTTGATTCTTGGTTTAAAGGTAAGCGAGCGATTTCCCGCCAGAACGAGATAAATGGTAAAGAGGCCGATCAAAAACAGGAACAGATTTTCGTGACCCGGCATCCAAGCAATAGGGAGGGAGATGCTTGCGCTTCCAATCATACCGATAGAAAATAATTTTCCCATTCTTTTGTGCAGCGTACTTCCTTTCTTAATGATCATACTTCCAATCCCGGTAATCAGTCCGACACCTCCCAAGAAGGCATGTGCGTAAATGGCATAGGTAATCAATTGTTCCATAGGGGTTGCGGTATTTGCTTTTCCGAAATAGCTCGGTTTTATCTAACGAAGGCAAATATTGAAAACTGTGGGATTCGAAACAATTCTTGATTACCGACTTGTAGCATTTGAAGTCTGAATTGTTGGAAGATGTGTTTGGCTATGCTAGCTGCATAGCCGTTTTGATTAAATTGGAATGCCCCTTGGCCACCATTCGGCTGCAATCCCCGTTCCATATTTCACATTCGGCATTCATGATTTTATTCCCTCTTTTTACTATGGACGTTTTAGCGAATATGGTATCGCCTGCTTTGGCTGCCGAAAAGTAGTCTATCACTAAATTGACGGTTGTATAAGCATGTGTGTTGCCCAATGAGTATACCGCAGCGCCAATCGCATCGTCTATGATGGCCGCCGTGGTGCCCCCATGCAATATGCCCATAGGGTTGGTCATTTCCTCACGAATGACATAGGAAAACTCCAATTGACCTTCTTCGGCCTTTAGCAGCGTTGGATTCAGCCACCGCATTAACGGGGAGATAGATTCTGTAGAGTCTTTACCGATCAGGGATTTAAAAAGGGCTAGTGCTTTATTCATAGTTTACGATTCTCAATGAACCTCAAAAATAAGACTTTTAACCGGCCCGGATGCCTTTGATCAAGTAATGCTTGCGTTGTCGGCCTCTTTGCCATAGGCATCATCCTTAAAATGGCGTTCCATGCTGAATTTGCGATCTTCGAATTGCTCCGGGAGAATTTTAAAATGCTGAATACGGTCGATTCGAAAGGCCCTGTAATCTTTTCGCAGGTGACACCATGCGATGAGGATCCATTTGTTTTCGGTCGAATAAATGGCGCAGGGTTCGATTTTCCGAAACGAGATATTGGGATCGTCGGCCTTCCGGTAATTGATTTCGACATAGTTGAAATTGGTAATGGCCAATTGAATTTCGGAAAGGGCATTGCTCGAGATACTTTCTATACGCGTATCGAACACATGCATCTTGTCATGCAGTAGCTCACTTTTTTGCAAAATCGAAGAACGAAAAACAGATTTGATTTTGGTCAAGGCTTCCTCAAAATCAGCTAGAAAGGAGGAATCGTTGGTACGGGTCACTAGGTGATGTGCGGTAATCAAGGCATTGGCCTGTTTTTCGGTAAATTGTACCGGAGCTACGGTATATCCGTCCATGAGGGTGTAGCCTCGACCTTCGAGAGTGATTACGGGCACGCCGGCTTCAATCAATTTTTGAATATCCCGGTAAACCGTGCGAATGCTTACAGCATACTTTTCAGACAATTCAGTGGCCGTTAAAATACGACGGGATTTTAACAGGGTAAGTATTGCTATGAGTCTGGGCAGCTGCGACATACGAATAAAGGTAGCAAACCCTGCGGATTTGCTACCGGTTCATTTTAATTTCAGTACTTAGTTAGGACCAGGAATGTAGAGCAATTTTATTACCCTCCGTATCCAATACATGCGCCATAAAGCCGTTCTCCCCGATATCGGTTTTTGGCATGACTATTTTACCACCGGCCGCGTCGACCCTGCTCAATGTAACATTAAGGTCATTGCCAGCATTTAGGTAGACCATTGTTCCTTCGGTGGCGGGCGTGTAGCCATCCATTTCGATCAAGCCTCCGCCTACACCGTTGTTATCACTATCGTATGGGAACATTCCATACTTGGCTTTCGCCATGGGCGAATCGGTAATTTCGATATTCAATAGGGTGTTGTAGAATGATTTTGCTCTTTCGTAATTTTTGACTGGAATTTCAAACCAGCTAATTGCATGTGACATCTTTTTTTGATTTTAGAGGTTAAACATACCGCAAAGTTAGTGGCGGAAATGTCAGAAGATGTCAGAGGTTCAATTTCGATAGGATTTTTTTCTAAGGGATGTACATTTTTAGGTATTTATCCAAAATCACCAGTGTTACACTTTGTGGGCAATGTTCATATTCGGCTATTGCAACTCCAATATCGCACGATCCAGCACTTCATCCCTGGTCAAATCGTTAAAATCAAAAAGCACCTCGATATCCGGGGGAACACCGTCTTCGAAGTCCGGTCTTTTATCCAAGGTCAATGCTTGGGTAATAGAGAATCTATAGGTCCACCCGTTGGGCAATTGTCCGCCATTCGGTAATCCGAGACCCCCGCCCGTGGTGTCACCTATTAATACGATATTGGGCAGGGCCTTGGTGGCGAGGGCCGTAAACGAACCGGCGCTATAGGTGCCCCTATCGATCAACATGATAACCTTATTCGTGTATCGTATGCCATTGCTCGGGGATACATACACGGGTTCGGCCTCTGAAAAATCATTACGCCCCGGACCGTTCTTGATGCGGGAATAGTGCGTTAAGGTTTTCTCCTCTACAAAGCGGCTTAAGATTTTAAAAATATCGGAAACGGCCCCACCGCCATTTTCCCTCAAATCGAGTATCAAGCCTTTGGTGTCTTTATAACGATCAAGTACGAAGTCGAGGTTGGTGTCGTCAACAGTGCCAGGGAAAGATGCGAAGCGTACGTAGCCAATTTGCCCATCATCCAGAAAATCATGGGCAAAAGGCCCAGAGATGTAAAAGCTTTGTGCTAAGTAATTATCTTCTATGAGGCGACCATAATAATTGTCCTGACCTAAATATTGCGTACCAAAAAACGAGATGTTGAAGTTCGAAATTAGATTGGTATGGTCGTCGCGGAGCTCGGTCAGCATCCCCCCGAGCACATTGAACAGCGAATCCTGCGTCATGTCTTCAAAGAGCATCGCCGAATATTCGGTCTTGACGGCATCCCAGTCGATTCCCTTTAACTCAAAGTAGGAGTACTTTTCATTGCATTCATTCCAGAGGTATTCAAAATTGGCATTGGCATCGGTAGTTGCCAGGTCTTCCTCGAAAAGTGCTGTCTCACAAGAAACGAGGAAGGGTACGATGGTCAAAACGAGTATAAATAATTTTCGCATAATCGTTATTATTTGGTGTTGAACAATAAGGTGAACCTAAGGGCATGCTGCGCCATTTCAAATTTATCAAGATTCCCGCCGGTCTTGTAGGCATCCCAAACATATGAGATTTGAACGGCATTGGTCGTTTTTCTAGAATAAAGCGTATAATCCAAGGAACTGCTCATTCTGAACCCGGAAAATACTTTGAATTGATAATCATCGAAAAGCTGGGGGTCGTTCAAGAGAAAAGACTGTCCCGAATATACGTACCCGTTGCGATAGGAAGAATTGACCAAACCGGTATTTAAACGCAATGCTAATGACTTTTTCCGTTTATCCAGCTTGTATTTAAAAAAAAGAAATTTCTTGGTTCTTTCCGTTTTACGACTTACATCGAGCGTGCCCTTTATACTCCCGAACAAGGTGGGAATCAATTCAAAGCCTGTGGCATTGTTCAACAATCCTTCATTGATTCTTATATTGGAAGTAATGCTGAGCAGCCCTCCGACCTTTACGTTCAACTTATCGCCGCTCAGTTGCCTGAGTTCATAAAGCTCTGAATAATAAATTGCCGGGGAGATGACAATGCTACTGCTAGTGTGGTCGTTGAAACTATTGCCGAACAAGCCAATAGTAAGCGAGCTCCCCCATTCGGTTTCCCGATGCTTATCAATGGCGATTTGAAAACGGGACGACGAAAGTGAAAGTCCCGAATAGATCAGGGGAGAGGTGGCGAAGTCCCTAAAGCTGCCTACGCCCAATCCCAATAATGAAATGCCCCTATATGTGGGGCGGTTTTTTCGCAATTCTTTTTTGGACAAAGCCGAATCTTTATTTTGAGAAAATCCGATAAGCGGTACGAAAAGTACACAAATGAGGGTAATTGTAACGTTCTTCATAATTCAAATTGTCAGGTAGGTAGGCATTTCGAATATAGGAAACTCTTCACGTAAAAGTGACGATTTCAGCTCTAAAATATTTGAAATTGACTTGAAGACTTAGAGAGGTTCCCTGAGGTTTGCAACTAGTGTTTGCCGGTAATTTCCTTTCCTATTCTTACATACTCGTCTTTCACGTTATCCGGCATATTACGTGCGCCAATAGACTGCGCGTGATCAAAACCGCTGGGCCAAAAATACCCTAGTAGGGTCACGGCTTTGGATTCTGCCTTGGCCAATTCGTAATAGCTGTTGGCGACTTCCCCCATTTTATCCAATGCGATACCGCCGAAACCGCCATGGGCAAAATCAATGTAGTGGGCGTCCATGACCAACACCAATTGCTGATTGTCCTTTAATTTGGCCTTGAGCGTTCCCAGTTCTCCAAGAAAGGTAGGGTCCTTGGCGGGATTTTCGATAAAGTAGTGGTCGAAGCCTACCCAGTCTACGGAATTGGGTAGTTGCAGCTCATCCAAAACAGGGTAGGCTTCGATGACCATGACTTTATATTCCGGTGTAGTGTTGCTAATATAGTCGGCCGCGAGTCGTAGTTCGTTGGCCGAAACACCGTTCCAGACAGGTTCCTCACCAAGATAAAGGGCTTGAACGAAACCTTGGTTTTCGGTCAACTGATTTGTGTTGACGAAGGTCATCCAACGTTCGCGGTAATCGTTGCGGAGCTTGTAATCAGTTCCCGAAGGGGCATTGGTACCTTCGATTTCAAAAAAAAGGGCGGCTATATGCAAGATACTTTTCATTTGTAGATGTTGCATACGTTCCATCCTGGCAATGACGTTATCGGTGGGGTCGACCACCAGAATATCCGCAAGGTTCGAAAAGGGGGCTACTTCATCGCTATAATTCGTTTTGGAATCCGCATCCGTGGGGTCGTCCCAGAGCGTGTCGACCAGGGTGAAACCGAAATATTCAAGATGTTTCTTGTTAGTTGAATCCGGGTCTAGAATACCCAATGCATTATCTGGATTGTTGCAACCAAATAAGATAACAACTGGAAGAATAGAAAGGGTAAGAAATACTTTTTTCATCCTATGGGAATACTTTCTACCCAACAAAACGAAAGTTATATCCTTTTATTTTAGAAAACGGGCCTCGGCCTCAGGAATGGTGCTCCTGAAACTACTTAAGTCCATACTGGGGCCACGTTCGATTTTCAATTTATCGCCATACCCTCTTTTCTTGAAGTGTCTTTTCAATTTTTCAAAGCTGTAGCCACTGGTTATCAGTTCTAACCGTTGTTCTTTTCCTTCGATGAGAATTTTAGTCTCTGTGATTTTATATTCTGAAGGGTGAAAGCTAAAATACCTTGAAATGCGTTTGGGTACGCCTATTTTAGAAAGCATGTGTATAGGAGACATATAGAACGTATCTATGGTCTCCTTTCCGCGAACGAGCGTCACCGATTCTACCTCTTGGGATAGGATGGAGATGTGTTTGTAATTATTGCAAAAATTACCGCTGAGCATTAATCCGGCACTGTGCACCTCAAAATTACACTTGGAATTATAAACGGGTTTACGGCCGACATAGTAGTTGCTTTTGAAGTCCGTTAAACGATACCGGAACTTTTTGGTAGCCATGTTCTTTTGAAACTTTTTTTTGATTGGTGTCCCCGGGTCGTTTTGAAGCTGCACAAGTTTGCCCATACCTTTGGTCAGTGGTTATTTTAATTCTTTTTGATTTGAGGCGACACCTGTTAAAAGATGTCATTCGGGGGATATGCAATTTAAGAAAATTTGAATACAACCAGTGGATTTTATTCACATATTATGAATATTCAAAACATATCAACAATGCATTTCATCGATGAGACAGGCCATCTTTTAGGGGTCTGAAACGTTAGGTTTTTTCACAAAAAGTTATTAACAATCTTCTCACCCTAATTGGGCATAACTTCCAACTTATACCCAATTTGAAATTTATTGTTAAGGTCAAATAAGGCCTCGAGCCTTGATTTCCAGATACTTGTTGATGGTGTTGATGGTGAGCTCGTTCGGTTTGGTAAGAATAGTCTGAATCCCGTGTTTTTGCAATTCTTTTTGCATGAGCTTTTTTTCAAGGGAGAATTTTTCGGCGATTGTCTTGTGGTAGATGGTTTGGATATCTTCCGCATCGGTAGCGATAAGTTGCTCCAATTCGGTGTTTTCAAAAAAGATGACCACCAAAACGTGTTTTTTCGCAATGGCCATAAGAAAAGGCAATTGTCTTTTTAGCGCGGAAATGTGCTCGAAATTGGTATAAAGCAGTAATAGGCTTCTGTGCGTAACCTTTCGCTTGATATGTGCGTACAAAAGCCCGAAATCCGAATCGGTGAACTCCGTCGTAATATTGTACAATTTCTCCATGATCGTATTCAAATGGGTAAGTTTTTGAATCGCGGGCACGAAGGTTTCAATGTTCTTCGAGAAGCTGATCATACCCGTTTTGTCATTCCGTTTTAAGGCTACATTCGAAAATGCAAGCGTTGCATTGATAGCGTAATCGAGCAATTTTAATTCGTTGAAAGGCATTTTCATGACCCTGCCCGTGTCCAAGATACTGTAAATAGGTTGGGAGCGCTCATCTTGGTATTGGTTCACCATAAGATGTTGTTGTTTTGCAGTGGCCTTCCAGTTAATGGTTCTAAAATCGTCGCCGGGAACATATTCCTTTATCTGTTCAAACTCTTGGGTGTGGCCGATACGGCGTATTTTCTTCAAACCGATTTCAGAGAGTCTATTGCTGATGGCCAGAAAATCGTATTGCTGCATTTGTATGATACTAGGGTATACCGGTACCATCTGGTCGTTTTGAAAGATGTAGCGCCGTTTTACGATTTTAAGTGGGGAAGAGGCGAATATATTCAAATTGCCAAAAACATATTCCCCGCGGTCAACGGGTCTTACTGTATAATCGAAGACCTGTTTTTCCCCTTTTAGAAGGCTCGAGGAGTATTCGAAATCACGTTTTTGAAATTGCACCGGAAGTTCATCGATTATCGAGATGAATGTCTTGAAAGGATATCGGGTCTCGAATTCGATAGCAATCGGGTTCAAATCGCTGTTCGATAATTTTTGTGGCAGATGACGGTTGGCAAAGATGCCCTCGGTAGCATACAGCAAATAGCAGTCGAAGAAGAAAAGCGCTGCTAAGAGCATGGTCAACAGCCACGCAATAGGGTAAAGGACGGTAAACCAAAATGAAAACACAAAACATGCGGATAGTATGGCAATGTACCAGAAAAAAGAATTGTGTATATAAAAAGATTTTAAGAACCGCATGTACTTATCTCGGTATTTCAACAGATTCGGTAATCATGCCCACCACGCTTTCCGTGGTCATGCCTTCCATTTCGCGTTCCGGGGTAAGGATGACCCTATGGTTTAAAACAGGTACCAATGCCTTCTTAATATCTTCTGGAATGACAAAATCGCGGCCATTAATCGCGGCAAAGGCCTTGGCCGCATTTAAGGTCGCTATGGAAGCTCTAGGCGAACCACCGAGATACAGATGAGGGTGGTTACGGGTCTTGGTAATGATGTCGGCAATGTACCTGATTATTTTTTCCTCGACGACGATGTTTTGGATTTTTGTCCTAAAATCGGCCAACTGCACCGGCGACAACACATCCCTGATTTGGGCTTTCGGATTTTCGCCCTTGCGCTCATGATGCGTTTGTATGATGCGTACTTCTTCTTCAACAGAAGGATAGTCTACCTTTATTTTGAACAGGAAGCGATCGAGTTGTGCTTCCGGAAGGGCATAGGTACCTTCCTGTTCAATGGGGTTTTGGGTGGCCAAAACCATAAACGGGGCATCCATAGGGTAGGTGGTGCCATCCATCGTTACTTGACGTTCTTCCATTGTTTCGAACATGGCGGCCTGTGTTTTGGCCGGTGCCCTGTTGATTTCGTCTATCAAGACGATGTTGGAGAAAATAGGCCCTTTCTTAAATTCGAACTCCGAACTTTTTACGTTGAAAATAGAAGTGCCCAGAATATCACTAGGCATAAGGTCGGGCGTAAACTGTATTCTGCTAAACCCGGTCTTCAATGTTTTTGCGAACAATTTAGCGGTAATGGTCTTTGCGATTCCGGGAACACCTTCTATAAGCACATGCCCATCAACCAAAAGGGAAACGATGAGTAGTTCGATAAAATTCTCCTGCCCGATGATAACTTTTCCCAATTCGTTCTTGATATCCGTAACCGCATTTTTTAGGCCTTCCAGTGGAATGCGATTATCAAAGCTAAGCCCCTCGTTTGCTGGGCTGCCGCTTTCTTCCGGGGTATTGTCTGTGGGTTGCATATCATTTTCTTCCATCTGCTCTTGTTTTAAATTGTTCTATGGATGTGTTGAGTCTAATGAGTTGGCCGTCCGTAACCATTTGTTGGTTTCGAATCGTATCAAGAAAATGGAATAGTTGTTCCACCTCTTCAATACTATGGGCGCTGCGGGAAGCCAAATTCCTGTAAAACTCGCTTTCCCGATTAATGGTACCAAGGTAAAAACGGGAACGTATGTATTCCAGAAAGTAATCTATTTTATGTTCCGCAATCTCTTTCGCTTCCTTTTTTTCGAAATACATATCGGCGATGGTACGGGTAAATGCAAGGGTTTGGTTTTGTAGGGGACGTACAATAGGTATAGCTCTTTGCTTGCGCTTTCCTTCAAAAAGAACGTAGACCACTACACCGATCAACACAAGGTAATAGGCCCATTTTAAAGCCTTGTTGTTCAGGAAAATATAAAGTGGCGAGGTGTAAAAGGCCTTGCCCGACTTGTAGTGATTGTCCATATAAATCGTAGTATCCCTATCGAGATAAGAGAGGAGGCCGGCCGTATAATCCCTATTTCCATCCTTTAGAATAAAGTAATTGGTAAAGGCTTTCGGGAAGGTGCTAAGGATAATCGTTCCGTCACCAAAAGGTTTTGAGAGCACGTTAACGTGGTCGGTAGCAATTTTCCCATCCGCATTAAAATGATCAACAATGCCCAATACGGTGGATTGTAGTGTATCGATTTCGCTAAAATATTGGGTATAGGCGTCCTTTTTAATGAGGAAACCTGTTTCTTTTCGAAGTTTTGGGTGTACCAGTTGATGTAATTGGCCTTTATCTTCAAGAAGCGCGTCGTAGAGTCCCGTGGTCTTCAACCCCAAGGTGTCGAGAAAGGTCTTGTCGAAAGATTCTGAAGCGAGAAATAGCGTATTTCCATTGGCCGTCCATTCCAACAATTTGTCACGTTCCGAAGGGTCGAATTCGATTTGTTCGTTTACAAAGAAATAGGTGCCATTTGCGTCCGGTTCCGAATTCAGGAATTCATAGGGGGCAATGCTTATCTGACGCATATCCGGAAAGCGGTTTTCCATGATGTCGTTCAAGACTATGGTGCCATACGGAATCTTGTGCTGCGCAACGTAGGAGGGGAACCAATTTACCTCTTTTGGTTGGTTGTACTGTAAAAGCATCAGCAGGCCAAGAGTGACCACGGCAATGATGATATATATCCGTCCTTTCTTAGCCATTGGTCAAGGTTTTTTGCAAGGCTATAAAAGCATGTTCCGCCCTCATGTATTTCCCTTCGTCCAAATCAAAGTTCCCGTACCAGATGTAGTCGTACAAACGGGTGATGGCCTGAAACGGTTTTTGCAGATCGGTACTCCCCAATTCCTTTAAATAATCGTCGTTCGTTTTCTGCAATTGCCAATCGATCAAATCTTTGTCGGTCAGGAGCTGTAAGGTGAACAAATAGTAATACCGAATGGCCAAACGATAGTTTTTCTCTGCCAATGCCCTACGTATGAGCTCTTGAATATCTTCGTTTTTGATGATGTGTTCCTCCTCGGAAAGCGATACATAGGCATCTTCTTTTCTAGCCTGCCTTAACGTATTGGCATTCACGTTCAAAAAGAATTTGATGAGGATGAAAATCAATATGGCCAATAAGACATAAGGAATGATCTTTAAGAAAGTCGCTAGATAGCCTACTGCATTTTCCCCACCGAACAGCCACTCGAAAAAGCGCAGGAGCTGATTGCCGATCCAGTCGGTAAAATCGTCCCACCAAGTTCTTTCCACGAGCGCCTCCTCATAGTCGAAACTTGGATCGTCGCGATAGGGTTGAAGGTCTTTTTCGGTAATCTTTTTTACGGTGATCGGCGCATCATCATACTGGACTTCGAGCGAATCTTGCTGCCCCAAAACGTGGGTCGCAAAGGAAAGACAGGTAAACCAAACAAAGAAAAATCCCTTCATATCAGTTTTCGGGAGTTTTACCCAAGTTTTGAATACGTTCATACGTACCCGTAAAGTTTTTGTGCTCGTTCAGGTTAAAGTAAATGAACGCCCCGGCTACCAGTGTTATGATATTGAGCATAAACTGCGCTACGGTACCGATTAAACTCAATAGAATCGCCACGGGATCTCGATTGATATTTGCAATGCTTTCCGCATCGAATTCACCGCTCATCAGCCCAGTTCTTACCAAATTATAGATGGCAGTGGGTAGCGCAAATGCATAGCTCGCAATACCCACGATAATGCCCATTACCAAAAGTGTGGCGAAGGTAATGAACCAATGGTCCTTCACCAATTTAAAGCTTTCGCCAAAGGCATCACCCACGCCCATTTGATCGAAAACCATAATACTGAAGGCCAACGATAAGGGCACCCAAAGATAAATACCTGGAATACAACAGAGCATAAAACCAACGACCAAGCAAATGGCAACAAGGAAAATCATCCCGATAAAAGACCAAAACGACGCATAAACGTCTCTTCTAATCGTTTCGAAATCGATACTTCCCTTACCATTGGTATACGATTTAATATAGTGCAACACCGTAGATTGCGACATCGCATAAACCGTTAACAAAGAGACGCCATAAAAAAGACTAACACCCCATTCAAGCAAACCTGCGGATCGTGTGGAATTAATCATTAAAGATGAATTCGCGTTAATGACATCGGCGGCAAACCACATATATAAGACTAGCGCGACCAACATCGCAGCCAAGAAAGGTCCCACGATCTTAAAAAAGACATTAAAGAAAGGCTTGAACTCATTGCGCATGAAAGCGAAGGTGTCGGAGAGTATATCGCCGAGCTCTCGTTTTTTCTTAAACTCGATATAATTGTGTTCGGTCATAGGTTGGCTTTTTTATTCAGTTGGCGTGGGTAAACGACATAATAAAATAGGATGAGTGCCAAAGAGGCTGTAATGATCAGTATGGCGAGCCAGTCGGGCATTTCGGTATGGCGGGTTACAAAGCCTTCCAAAAAACCGGCGATAATGAAAAAGGGAACCGTGCTGAGCATAACTTTTAACCCATTGATGATGCCCCTCTTAAAGGATTCCAAGCGGGAATAAGTACCGGGAAAAAGGATGCCGTTCGCCAACACGAGTCCGGCACAGCCTGCTATAATGATGACCGAAATTTCTATGGTGCCATGAATCCAAATGGTACGGGCAGATTCCCATAATAATCCTTTTTCATAAAAGAAATATTGAAAACTACCCAGCATAATGGCATTTTGCATCATAATGTATAGGGTTCCAATGCCCAATAATATTCCATAGACAAACGCAAAAAGCGCCACCTTAATGTTGTTTATGGTGATGCCCAGGAACATATTGAACTCCCCCATATCTTTATATACCGCCATCGGATCGTCGTTGGCAATATTTTCCAAGGTCATGTTCACATATCCATCTCCTAGAATGGAGCGTACAAAATCACCTTCGTTAGCAGCGGAAAACGCACCCACCGCGGTAAAGAAGGCGAATACCAAAAAGGCGATCAGTAATTCTCTTTGATGTGCGAAGAACATGGTCGGAAACTCGGTCTTCCAAAAACCGATAATTCGGTTTTTGGGTTCTTTTTTGGTCTTATAGATTTTCTGGTGCGCCTGTGATGCCAAAGAATTTAAAAAGAACTCCGTGTTGCTTTTGGGATAAAAGGTCTTGGCGTAGCTGAGGTGGTCGGTAATTTCGATATAAAGGTCAGACAATACATCGGGCGCTATCTTCGTTTTGTTCGAGAGCGCACTTTCAAAAGTGGCCCATTTGTCTTTATTTTGCTTAACGAAAGCGGCCTCACGCATTATGGGTGGTGTGTTTATACCAAAGAAACAAAACAATGGAACAATTTCAAATAGAAACCGCCCAAAATATCAGCATTTCCCAAAACACGGCACACCTGGGAGATCGCATGCTGGCGTATATTATCGACAGTTTTGTGATTGGTATCTATATTATCCTAAGCATTCTTTTATTGGTTTCCATGGATATCGATTTTCAGGATATGTGGGCACTGTATTTGCTTTTGAATCTGCCCGCATTTCTCTACTATGTCTTATTGGAAACCTTTATGAACGGTAAGACCATCGGTAAAAGTCTCATGAACATTCGCGTGGTCAAAATCGATGGCTCGAAGCCCAATTTCGCAAGTTATTTTGTGCGTTGGATTCTTCGTATTGTAGATGTGGTACTCACCTCCGGAGGCTTGGCGGTATTGACCATTCTAGTTCGTGGCAAAGGACAGCGAATAGGCGATATGGCTGCAGGCACTACGGTCATCTCTGAAAAGAAACGAATTCGCTTAAAGGATACCTTACTTAGAGAACTTCCTACCGATTATCAGCCGCGATTTCCGCAGGTAACCATTTTCAAGGATTCCGAAATGCAAACCATCAAAGAACTGTACGATACCGCTAGACGTAATGGGGACCACCAAGTAATTTTGCGTTTGGACAGCCAGATCAAAAAGGTGGCCGATATCACTTCGGATATCAAACCTTTCGAATTTGTAGACATCATCATCAAAGATTATAATTTTTACACACAACAGCTCTAAACGCCTTCGATGTTCTATTTTATCATTGATATTCTTGGCACCATCGCATTTGCCATTTCCGGAGTGCTGGTAGCCATGGAAAAGAAACTGGACATCTTTGGCGTATTCATTATCGCCTTTGTGACCGCGGTAGGCGGGGGTACGTTACGGGATATCCTGATCGGAAGTACCCCGGTGGTATGGCTCAAACAGCCCGTTTATATTTTCACTATCCTGGGAGCGGTCGCATTTGCGGTCATCTTTGTCAATCACTTGAAGTATTTTCGAAAGTCACTTTTTTTATTCGATACCATTGGCATCGGGCTTTATACCATGGTCGGTATCGAGAAGGGACTTTCGGTAGATTTACTTCCCGTAATGTGCATAGGTATAGGAACGATTACTGCAAGTTTTGGAGGGGTGATCCGCGATATATTGTGTAATGAAATCCCGGTGATTTTTAGAAAAGAGGTGTATGCCACGGTATGTATCTTAGGGGGTGCCAGCTATTTTCTATTTCGGTTGCTTCCCGTAAATGAAGAATATGCCCATGTTGCGGCAATTGTGGTCATTATCGTTACACGTATCCTAGCCGTTAAATTCCACATTGCCCTTCCTAATATTTATCGACGGAAGAGCCTTTGAGTCTGTGAGTTTATGTGTGTAGAGGCGGGCCACTATTCCAAAACCTCTACTTTTTCGATATACACGTTTTGCGAAGGCCAATCACCTTTGCCAACAGGCTGTTTGTTTATGGCATCGACCACGTCCATTCCGGAAATTACCCTACCGAAGGGGGTATAGTCGCCATCAAGATGATATGATCCCGGATCGGTAACCACGATAAAAAATTCGTAAGGCGAGGCGAGCATATGGGGGTTGTTGATTTCACTGCTGGGCATCGAAACGGTACCGCGATGGTGCTTGTGTCCCTTTCTGGTATCTGGTGGTAACAGATACCTGCCGATTTCACCTCTTTTGTCCGCGGTTTTTTGGTCGTCCGAATTGCCACCTTGAATGATAAAATTCTCCACCACGCGGTGAAATTGGGTGTTATCGAAATAACCCTGCTTGGTCAAATAAATAAAGTTGGCTTTGTGGTAGGGTACGTTATCGAATAGTTCAATGATAAATTCCCCGTGATTGGTAGTAACCTTTATCCTGTTTTCCTGGAGTCCTTTTTGATAATCGAAGAAAAAGTCGATGGCGTTTTCCTCGGTCAGCTCAAAAGGTTCCTCTTTCTTCTTTTTTTTGTTCGTTAAAATGGAGTCTTTTGCTACGGCCTCTTTTTCGGTTGGTTTTTTTTCGATTTGCTTTTCTTCCTTACAGCTCCCCAGAAAAAATAGTGGTATAATTGTAAGAAGCAGGACTTTTTTTAGATACATGGATTTCGATTTCTTTGCACAGCGCATCCCAAAAATAAAAAATCTACCCCTTCCGGGGGAAGTATCCCACTATAAAATGATTCCCGATTTTCGACAGGAAGAGTTAAAGGCCCATTACTCCGCAAAGAAGAATGCAAAACAAGCCGGGGTAATGGCATTGTGCTATCCTGAAGCCGGCCATTTGGCGCACCTTTTACTTATCCTCCGGAAGACCTATAAAGGCGTGCACTCCAACCAGGTAGCCTTTCCCGGTGGTAAGGCGGAGTCGGAGGACAACGGACTTCTAGCGACGGCTTTACGGGAAACGGAGGAGGAGGTAGGAGTGTCTCCACAACAAATCGAGATTTTCAAGGAGTTGACGCCCATTTACATACCGCCCAGTAATTTTGAAGTGCAGCCTTTCCTAGGTGTTTGCCATACTCAACCGGACTTCAAAATTCAGGAAGAAGAGGTGGCCGCCTTGGTGAAAGTCCGCTTAACGGAGTTTCTGGACGATGCCAATGTTTTCGAGGAAACGCTGAGCACTTCCTATGCTAAGAATGTAGCGGTACCGGCCTTTAGGTTAAATGGTCATACCGTGTGGGGCGCCACTGCCATGATGTTGAGCGAAGTCAAGGAATTGATGAAACAGGTGTTGTAGTTTTTCTGAACGGTATGATGACGGATTTATCATCTTTCTTTCTATAACTCGATCGGTGCTCGGTGCTCGGTGCTCGGTGCTCGGTGCAGATAGTCGGTAGGGTTTTCACACCATTTCCTATCTCTTGTGTTTCCAGTTTCAAATTTCGAACTTCGTACCGCCTTATCTCTCATTCATTTCGTATTTTAGCACCTTATGGGCATATTCAAAAGAAACCCTTTCGGTCATATTCTCTTTCTCAAAAAATTCCTGATTCGTTTTTTGGGACTTGTTACGCATGCGCGCTATAAAAGATTCAACAAGCTGGAAATCGAAGGCTCGGAAGTCATTCGGAACCTACCGGATAAAAATGTACTTTTCGTTAGCAACCACCAGACGTATTTTGCGGATGTCGTGGCCATGTTTCATGTTTTCAATGCCAGTTTAAAGGGCAGGGACGATAGTATTAAGGGCATTCAGTATTTATGGCAGCCCAAACTCAACATCTATTACATCGCCGCGGCCGAAACTATGAACAAGAACCTCTTGACCAAAATAATGGCCTACGTTGGTTCGATCAGTGTAGAGCGAACCTGGCGCGCTGAAGGCAAGGACGTGAACCGCCAAGTAAAAATGAGCGATATATCGTCTATCGGGAAGGCACTCGCCGATGGTTGGGTCATTACCTTCCCCCAAGGAACGACCACGCCATGGAAACCGTTGCGCAAGGGTACCGCCCATATCATTAAAAAATACCAACCTCTTGTAGTGCCAGTGGTCATTGATGGTTTTAGACGTTCTTTTGATAAAAAGGGGTTGCGGATAAAGAAAAAAGGCATTTTGCAATCAATGGTCATCAAAGAACCTCTGGAGATTGACTATGAGAACGAATCGTTCGAAGCGATTATCGAAAAGTTGGAATATGCCATTGAGCAACACCCATCCTTTTTAAAGGTAATTCCGCAAGAAGAACTTTTAGCCTTGGAAGAAGAGAATAAACTGCGCAAGTTCCGGAATACGAATTGATTAGACCTCCAATCGTTTCAATTCTTTGTAGTTGAATTTGAGTTTCCGAAGGAGCAGGCCATATAATAAAAAGTATACTCCTCCCATAACTACGGCAAATGCTATACCCCCTAAGGCCAAAATCAAGACTGCCGCGGATTTTAGTTTTTCCAACGGAATTTCCTGTGCTTTTTCGGAAACCCCCTCTATACTTAGCAGCACACTATCATCAACATAAATGCCTACGATGAATATGGCAAAAAATACCAAAATCATGGCCAAGCAGAAAATAACATAGTGTTTCACCGTTTTTCGGGTCTTTATGATTTTCCGCATGAGGTTTTTCGAGTTGTCGAGTACGGAGATTTCTTTATATCTATTGTAAAACTGAAAGATAAAATACAGCACAACTATATAATAGAAAATATTAAAACCGATATAGTAGTTGCCCATTAATCCCAGATTTTGGGTCGACCAGTCCTCCGTGCCTACCGATAAGAATACCAGAAGGTTCGGAAGAATCAATTCCAAAATGCTAATGATCAAAATCCATTTCACGACAGAAGATGACTTCTTCCATGTCATCTTATGAATTTCGTCGTATGACAGCTTGGGAAGGTGTTCCTTCTTTTTCTGCCAATCTTTCTTTAATAGTTCCAGTTCGTCCATCATATCCTTAGGGATTCAGTATGGTTCTCAATTTTGTTTTGATACGGTTCATCTTTACCCGGGCATTGACCTCTGTAATACCCAAGGTTTCCGAAATCTCCGTATAGTTTTTGTCCTCAAGGTATAAGAACACCAAGGCCTTGTCGATATCGTTCAATTGTCTTACCGCTTTATACATCAACTTTAGCTGTTGCTCCTCTGTTTCATCATATTCGTCGGCTTTTATCTTAAAAATTACCGATTCGTAGTCTTGGGTCTGTATACGCCTTTTTGATTTACGATATAGGGTGATGGCCGTATTTAGTGCCACACGATACATCCAAGTACTGAATTTGCTATCGCCCCGAAATTTGGGGTACGCTTTCCAAAGTTGAATGGTAATTTCCTGAAAAAGGTCTTTGTGGGCATCGCGATCGTTGGTGTACAACGAGCAGATTTTGTGAACAATGTTTTGATTGTTCTCTAACTCGGTCACAAATTGATGCTCCAGTTCTTTCGTCACTATAAGGTGGGTAGGTTGTTAAGAGGTTAGTCCGTTGTTTTGTCGATTTGTTACAGTCTTAAGGAAAAAAAATCCAAACTCAAACTCAAATGCGAGTACCAAATTCAAACACGACGACCGTGCATTGGGAATTTTTGCGAATAGCCAATTATATACTTCTTATTCCCTATAATCTAGGGCGGGCGCCCTGTCTCCCAACAATGGTATATACTTGAAGTCGGCGCCTCGGCGTTCGATGAACTCCGTTTTCGCTTTTTGTACCAAATCCTTATTCTGAAACAATTCGATGGCAGTAAGGGTCAAAGTCTTGGCAGCGACCATCATGCCCTTTTTTCCAATCGTGGTGCCGCCGGCGGCCACTGCTTGCCAGCTATGCGCAGGAGTACCTGGTACCCATGTCGCCGCACCCATACCCACTGTGGGTACCGTAAAGCTAACATCGCCTACATCGGTAGAGCCATAAGCCCTAGCTTCGATCTTATACGGTTGAATGGTTTTGGCCGTTTCGACATCGGCTTTTTCCTGTCCCAAACTAACCGCTATTTTATCTGCGAAGGCCAGTTCTTCAGGAGTATAGGTAATGCCTCCAATTTCGGAGAGCTTGTCGTGCACGAGTTTTTGCAGGGTCAGGTTGGGCAACAATTCGTGCGTACCTCCAATCATCTCGTAGTCCATTGTCGTTCCCGTACCCAAAGCGGCTCCTTCCGCGGCTTTTACCATACGGTCAAAAATATCGATGACAACGTCGCGCGAGTTGTGTCGGGCGTAATAATATACTTCGGCAAAATCGGGCACTACGTTGGGCGCCTTTCCCCCGGAGGTAATGACATAGTGTATTCGTGCTTCTTGTGGAATATGTTCCCGCATCATGTTGACCATGGCGTTCATGGCTTCTACACCATCCAAAGCGGAGCGACCTTTTTCAGGGGACCCCGCTGCATGGGCCGAAATACCGTAGAAACGAAACTTGGCCGATTTATTGGCCAAGGCCGCCCCGGCACTTGCCGCGTTCTGCGAACTGGGATGCCAATGTAGGGCAATATCCACATCATCGAAAAGACCTTCGCGCACCATATATACTTTTCCGGAACCGCCTTCCTCGGCCGGAGTCCCATAAAAGCGAATTGTACCTTTGGTCTTATTCGCTTCCATCCATTCTTTTACCGCAATGGCAGCTGCTGTAGAGGCCGTACCGAACAAATGATGCCCACAGGCGTGACCTGCTGCTTTGCCTGCCGATTTCTTTTCCGCCACTGCCTCCTGCGAAAGTCCGGGTAGGGCATCGTATTCCCCCATGATGCCGATTATGGGTGCTCCGCTACCAAATTCCGCCGTAAACGCCGTAGGAATGCCCGCCACGCCTGTTGTGATGCTAAAACCAGCCTCGGAGAGCGTTTGCTGCAAAAGCGCTGCGCTCGCTTTTTCCTGATAGCCCATTTCTGCCAGCTCCCAAATTTCTTGGGCTATAGCGCTGTAGGCTTCCTTCTGGCTGTCCAGTTTTTTGATGACATCGGCCGTTTTCTTTTGAGCCATCGCGCCAGTCAGGCAGAACGTAAGAACTAGGCAAAATAATTTAGTGGATTTCATAGGTGTGGCTTTTAATTGATCCTTTAAATATAGGGAAAAGCTAGCGACTGTTCCGGACTAGCGCACCGGCATTTTGTCCCTAATTATATGTGTTCAAGACGACGCTGCCCAATCGTCTGAATAGCCTAAAATTTTCCTAATCTAATTGATAAACACAGGCCTGATAGGAATACAATTCGAAGGTCTTGCCTTCACGAGGGCGGACATCATCGTTGGAAATCAATAATTTTGTCTTTTCAAAGGCTAGTTCTGCTAAGTCGATAGTCGCCCGCTGCGTCGAAAAACTAAGGAGTATTAAATACCTATGGTTTTCCATACTTCGTGTATAGGCATAGATTTCCTCATGATCTTCCTGTAGCAACTGATATGTACCATATACTAAAATGAGGTGCTCTTTTCGTATTTCGACCATACGCTTGAAATAATTGAGCACGGAATAAGCGTCTTCTTCTTGGGTAGCAACATTAACACCTTCCTTGTAATTATCATTTACCTTGATCCATGGTTTTTCCTTTGAAAACCCGGCATGGGCCGTTGTATTCCATTGCATCGGGGTTCGGGCATTATCGCGACTCGCATCCTGTTCGTTTCGTAAAAAAGCTTCGGTATCACCACCTTCTAGTTCAATGGTTTTGTAGCGGTTTAGGGTATTGATGTCTTTATAATCGGAAATTTTATCGAATTTGATGTTGGTCATACCGATTTCCTCTCCATAATAAAAATAGGGTGTACCGCGCATGGTCAATAAAAAGGTCTGCAACATTGTGGCCGATTTGAACCAATGCGACCGCGAATCCCGCCCCCATCGACTAACACTTCTCGGGAAGTCGTGGTTGTCCAAAAACATACTGCCCCAGCCTTTTTTTGAAAAAACCGCATCCCACTGGCTATGTATCCGTTTGAATTCGGTAAGCTTCCAGTTGTCTTTTCGCATTTCAAAAACCTTCTGCTCTTCCCGATCCAACGCCATTAGGTCGAAATGAAAAAACATATTCAGTTCCTGTCGGTCCTCATCCACAAAATCCAACGCCTTATCCAAACCTATGCCAGGAGCCTCGCCCACCGTCATTACATCGTATTTGTTGAGCACTTCGGTATGTATTTCGTGGAGGTACTCATGCAATTTGGGTCCGTCGGAATAAAAGGGAACAAAATCGCCATTAAAACGCTCGGGGAGTTCTGGGTAATCGGTGTCTTTCGAAATAAACGAAATGACGTCCATACGAAAACCATCTACACCTTTGTTGAACCAGAACTTCATGATGTCATGCACTTCTTCCCGCACTTTGGGGTTCTCCCATTTTAAATCGGGCTGTTTTACCGAAAAGGAGTGTAGGTAGTAGGCATCGGAAGGTTCGTCATATTTCCACGCATTTCCTTCTACATCAAAATAACTCCATCGTTTGGGGGGAATACCTTTTTCTGCGGGCCACCAGTGGTAATAGTCCCGATACGGATTGTCTCTTGATTTTCTCGATTCGACAAACCACTCATGCTCGTCGCTCGTATGGTTCACCACGAGATCCATGACCAATTTGAGGCCTCTTTCTTTCATCCCGAAGAGCAGCGCATCAAAATCCTGCATCGTACCGAATTCGGGCATAATATTGCGATAGTCGGCAATATCATAACCATTGTCATCATTTGGGGAAACATAGACCGGATTGAGCCATATGATATCTACACCAAGACTTTGAATGTAATCAAGGCGCTGGATAACGCCGCGAAGGTCCCCGATACCATTTCCGGTGGTGTCCTGAAAACTTCTTGGATATATCTGGTAAACTACTCCTTCTTTCCACCATTTACGAAGCTGATCTTGCATCATGAATTGTAATTTTTCACTAAATATAACATATCCATTCATACCAAAAACAGTCGCTGAAAACTATAACGTTTTCGATATTTTTTTTCACGCTGCTTTTGGATTTTATAGGGATAGCATCAATTCGAGGTAGCATGTTAAAACTTAAAAAGTCCTTGGAAATAGCCCAATATATTTAGAGAAGTTTGGTGGCTTTATGCAGACGAAAAGGGTAATTCCCATTTTAATAGGTATAGCCTAGAGGAAGGGAATAGTATGATCGCTATGTTAAATATTCGATAAGCATCGACTTTTTCGTATAGTTTGTTCTATCTTAAAAAGTGTAATTTACCGACGTATGAATAAATGGTCAGCCGTCTTTTTGACTCTATTGTTATCAACAACAAATATGGTATTCGGCCAAATAGAACCCGATACTAAACAGAGTGATACCCCTTCAGTGATATTGGATGCGCGTGGTTATCCGATTTCGATTTGGGGAGAAGAGCATTCTTCTTTTGATTTCAATTATCGGCTGTCCCCGAAATTGGTAGCGCAATTACAAGGTTTTTATGATGAATATGCCTGTGGTCTTTGCAGCGATCGGTTTCGAACCTTCGTGGGTCTAAAATGGTACGTTTCGAATAGGTTTTATCTAATATCCGGACTGGATATGGAGGCTGAAGTAGGCGTTACCGGAAGACAATCTCGAGAACCGAAGAAACCTAGAATGGGTTTTACAGGAGGTGTGGGGTATGACGTTAGGGAAAACCTATTGCTAGAGGCAAAGGGTAATTTTCAGTTGAACAATTCCAAAATGGGGGCGTTTGGCGAACCGCAAATACGCATGCCACAACTTTACACCGTAGGCGGTAAGTTGAAATTCTAGTGTACTTATTTTCTGGGATGGAATTGGTTCATCACTTCTGCCAAATGTGAGCGGTCTACATGCATATATACCTCTGTGGTCGTAATACTCTCGTGACCGAGCATCTGCTGAATCGCCCGTAGGTCGGCACCATTGGTCAGCAAATGGGTGGCGAAAGAGTGGCGAAAAGTATGCGGACTAATGTTCTTCTGTAGACCGATGTTTTCCGCCAGTTGTTTGATTATCGTAAATATCATGGCACGGGTGAGTTGTTTGCCACGGCGATTTAAAAAAAGAATGTCCTCATGCCCCTTTTGGATGGTAAGATGTAACCGAATTTCGTTGCGGTAGATGTTAATGTATTTTCTGTTGATCGGGCTTATTGGTACAAAGCGTTGCTTATCGCCCTTGCCGGTGACTTTAATGAATTCCTCGTCGAAATAGAGGTCTGACAATTTAAGATTCGTTAGTTCCGATACCCGTAGTCCGCAACCGTAAAGCGTTTCGAGCATTGCCCGATTACGCTCTCCCTGTGGACTTGAGAGGTCTATGGCCTTAATAAGCGTATCGATTTCTTCTACGGATAGGGTGTCAGGGAGTTTACGCCCTGTTTTGGGGGATTCGATTAACTCCATCGGATTGTCTTCCCGATAATCCTCGAACACGAGGTAATTGAAAAAACTTTTTAAGCCGGAAATAATACGTGCTTGGGAACGGGGATTTACCTTTTTCGCGATTTCATACACAAAACGCTGTATGACTTCTTTGTTGATATTTATAGGGTCTGCCGTCAATTTGTTATCGGACAGGAACAGTATCAGTTTTTCGACATCCAAGGTATAATTGGCGATAGAATTACCGGAAAGGCCCCTTTCTATTTTAAGGTAATGCTGGTAGTCTTGAACGGTACGCTGCCATTTCATGGGATAAAGGTACTATAAAGCAGACATTTTATAATTGTTGATATTTTAAGGGAAATTTTCTTCAGGGAGCTATTCGAGTTGCGGCATCTATACGTATATTCAGCATTGATAAATTGATGTTTTACTATGGGTTTTTGACGAAAAAAACAGCCATATTTTAACTCAAATATTAATCTAAACCAAACACATGAAAAAAATACTTTTCGTATGCTGCTCGATTTTACTGACAGCTCAACAGTTGAGTGCACAAGATGTTTTTCAAGGTACTTCTACCATTTCGGGGAGCGACATCGTTTTTGGTCCGAAAGTAGGTCTGAACATGACGCGCTTAATAGGCGATGGGCTGACTACCAATGGTATATTGCCCGGTTTTCATGTCGGGGGAGCCGTAGAAATTCCGATTAGCGGTGAGTTTTATTTTGCTCCGGAACTACTTTTTTCATTGCAAGGTACTCGCGGTAGCGGTAGCAATATTCGATTGGGCTACCTGAACATTCCGCTGATGGGCAAATATCACATCACTGAGAAAATCGCGGTGGAGTTCGGTCCGCAATTGGGAATTTTGGTAACCGATAACGCCGAGGATTTTAATCTCATTACCAATTCCTTCGACTTTGGCTTGGGGGTCGGGGGCGGGTATCGCCTGAATGACAACTTTTACTTTCAGCTGCGTATTAATGCCGGTTTTTTACAAGTTATCGAGAACTTTGGGGGAACAAATGCCGCACTACAAATGGGAGCCATCTACTATATTCTATAGCCCGGCTATTTTTCGTGCTTTGTTAATGGTTTTAGAAAGTTTTCTATATTTGAAATGTTAATCGAGAAACACTAACAACATGAAAAAAATCATCGTATCAGTAATTTTTTTGAGCTTTATTTTTATTTACAAAGGCAATGCCCAAGATTTGTCTTTTGGTGCCAAAGCCGGTCTAAATGTATCTTCTTTGGGCGGTTCTACAAGCGTTGGCTACGGTTCAAAGCCCGGTTTCCATGCTGGGGTAGTGGGAGAGATAGGAATGTCGGATGCTTTTCTTTTGCAACCTGAAGTATTGCTTTCCCTACAAGGGAGTGGTAACGGCATTACTGGCTTTAGCAATGACATCAATCTGTTTTACCTACATATTCCTGTCGCGCTCAAATACAACGTATGGGACGAACTGCATATAGAGGCAGGTCCGCAGCTGAGTGCATTGTTAGGTAATAACTTAGACGATTTCGAACTGGGTTCGAACAAGATAGATTTTGGTCTTTTCGTAGGTGCTGGTTATCGACTCAACGATAATTTCTACTTTCAGTTGCGCTACAATGCCGGTTTTATAAACGCCATAGAGGATGTAACTTCTAAGAACAGGGTACTGCAAGTTTCGGCGATTTATTTCTTTTAGCGCTTCTGCTAGGTCGAAATTTTAAAAATCTTGAATACAATAGCCGCTCCAAGCGGCTATTTTCTTTTTAGTGCCATCAGCTGAAAAAATACCTACATTTATAGCATGAAATTAATTATTATTAACGGGCCGAACTTGAACCTACTTGGCAAACGAGAGCCCGAGGTATACGGCAATAAGTCATTTGAAGAATATTTTACGGAATTGCAATTCAAGTTTAAAGATGTACAATTAGAGTACTTTCAATCGAACATCGAAGGCGAGTTGATCGGGAAAATTCAGGAAGTCGGCTTTTCATACGATGGTATCATTCTAAACGCCGCAGCTTATACGCACACTTCTGTAGGCATTGGCGATGCAATCAAGGCAATAGATAGTCCTGTAGTCGAAGTACACATATCGAACACCTACCAGCGGGAAGATTTTAGACATGTCTCCCATATTTCGGCCAGTGCGAAGGGAGTGATTTTAGGCTTTGGATTAAAAAGCTATGATTTGGCTGTTCAGAGTTTTTTATAAGAAACGTTGTTGGCAGGTATACTTCACTACGGAACTTCAAATTATGAAGGGAATATTACTCCATAACCAAATAGATAACTTAACATAGAATGCCTCACGAGGCAGGGTTCATCATCGCAGTGCCATTTGTTGAGATATTCAGACAAGACCAAATGCAATCACAGGACTATCAGCCATCGTGTTTTAACACCCTAAATACCTAAAATTTAATACCTTGGGTACTTTAAACAACCTAAATTATGGACTGGAAAAACCTATTTGACGAAAAAGAATGTGAGGAAACCATCGCGCGCATCAACAAGCTTACTCCCGAAACCCAGCATCTTTGGGGAAAAATGGACGTGGCCCAAATGTTGGCCCACTGCAATGTAGCTTATGAATTGGTCTACACCGATAAGCACCCCAAGCCGAAGGGATTGCAAAAATTTATGATCAAGCTTTTCGCTAAAAATATTGTAGTCGGCCCTAGACCCTATAAAAAGAATACGCGCACGGCGCCCATGTTCGTTATCGCAGACCAAAGGGATTTTGAAAAAGAAAAAGAACGCTTGATTACACACTTAAATAAGACCCAACGGTTGGGCAGCGAACACTTTAATGGTAAGGAGTCGCATGCTTTTGGACCACTATCGACCCAAGAGTGGAATACCTTATTTTCAAAGCACCTCGATCACCATTTGGGACAATTCGGGGTCTAGATGAACTCAAGACCAGTTTGGGTATTTAAAAATTCTTTCCTGCTTCTTTTTTCAGTTTTCTTAAGGTATTGGTCTGTTTGTATCCGCTAAAAACAGCTACTACTCCGATCAGCGCAAAAAATCCGGTAACCGCGATTTTCCCGCCCGTATCATACAAAAGCCAGAGCAGGGAGTTCATTCGCATTTCTTCATCACTGTTTTCCCAGGCCGCTAGATCGGTATACAGATATATACCAAAGGCAATGAGCCCAAGGCCGATCACAACACCCCAGATTAGAGGCATATTAGGGTTTCTTGATGATTTTCCTGTGTACATGTTATTCATAATTCTTAGTCTTTTAGTTCGGTGATGTAACCGCTGAACTTCATATTGGTATAGTCAAAGCCCATGACACTTCTTTTTTTGATTTGGGGCAACGAGGCTTTGATTACCTCGCCGGAGAAGCTACTAGGGTCGAGATTGAAATCTGGATTGGTGGATTCGCTGCGGTCACGATGGTATTGCAACCAGACGGTATCGCTTTCTATTTTTTTCACCAATAACCAGGTATTGTAAGAGGCCACCAATTCATTATTCCGCAATTCGCTCATCATCGTACTTACTTTGTCGCCAACGGAAATATTTTCAATACGGCTTGTTTGATCAATATATTGCTGGTGTTCCCATGTATAGTAGCCCATAAAAGCGGCTATTCCTAATAAGGGGATGCTAATGATTAGATAGAACCATTTGGTGAGTTTAAAGCTTGTCGGGTTGAGCCGCAGTTTTTTCTTTTCGGTTTCGAAATAGTTAGCGATTTCATCGGTCCAAAGAACAGGGGAAATCTCGGTTTGTGTATGATCGCAGAACAGGATTCCCGTAACTTTTTTACTTACTTTTTTTGAGAAGGGCGATTCTATCCGCTTCTGATAAAAGAACAATTCGAGACAATCCCTTTGCTTGCAATCCGGGCATTGGCTGCCAATTTTTTTCTGGCCTACGGGGTCGTAATAGTCGGTAACTTGATAGTACATAATCAAATGGTCAAAACATTCAAACAAATATACTTCGAAGATATTGTACCAAGTCCCCTGATTTCAGGGAATCTTATACCGCTAATTTTTGGGAAGCATCCGGACCAAAATACTTTTGCTCTATGTAGAATGTAGCAAAAGGCAAGAACGCAGCGATCACGAAAATGGCCATGCGTTTAAACCCCCATTTTTTGATGATACAAATCAAAATCGCTAAAATGATGTAGGCAATAAAGAGTACCCCATGGGCATAGCCGACATATTTATTCGGCACTGGAAGATCGGCCATATATTTCAACGGCATGGTAACGGCAAAGAGGGCCAAATATGAAATGCCTTCCAAAATTGCGATACCACGAAAGAGATTCAGCATCATAATGAAGTTAACTAAATAGAATTAAGATAATCACCGGGAAAATGAGTCCGGCCAAGGCCAATTTCCAACCCCTTCTTCTAAAGGTATTCTTTCCTTTGGTAATAATGACCATTCCAGTGAAGGCGATGACCAGCATGCCTATTCCAAAAACATCGGAATACCAAATCCAGAATCTATTGGTGGTTTTATGCAAAAACATGGTTTGCCCTAAAATAGGTGTTTTTCGTTTGTATTCGACCACACCTTTACCCGTGGAAATATCCAGGTCCAGAATAATGTTATCTTTATAGAATACGCGTAGTTCGTTATCCCGAATGCGGTGACTGTCGTATTCCGCGTCCAATGCCCACTTTTCGGAAAAATTTTTTATGAATTTTTCGGAATCGATCGCTTTTTTATCCGAAGGTAGTTCTAATTGCACCTCCTTGGTCTCATAGGCGTAATCCATAGGATACCAGTCTTGCCGATGGTTCAGAATGATTCCTGAAAACGAGAAAGCGATAATCAGCCCGATATAAAAGTAGGCCACATCCCTATGAACGTTTCTGTTTTCCCATTTCATTCTATTACAGGTGGATTACCTCGTCGTAAGCATCGGCTACAGCCTCCATTACCGCCTCGCTCATGGTAGGATGCGGGTGGATGGCCTTAAGCACTTCATGGCCTGTAGTTTCTAATTTGCGCGCTACCACGGCTTCCGCTATCATATCGGTCACACCGACGCCGATCATATGACAGCCCAGCCATTCCCCATATTTCGCATCGAAAATCACTTTAACGAAACCGTCGGACGCCCCGGAGGCTTTTGCCTTACCGCTGGCCGAAAACGGAAATTTACCGACTTTGATGTCAAAGCCTTTTTCTTTGGCCTGTTTTTCGGTAAGTCCGACGGAGGCTATTTCGGGCATACAGTAGGTACATCCGGGAACATTACCATAATCTATCGGTTCAACATGCATGCCCGCTATTTTCTCCACACAGAGAATACCTTCGGCCGAGGCTACGTGTGCCAAGGCCTGTCCCGGTGTTACATCCCCAATCGCGTAGTAGCCGGGAATGTTGGTCTGGTAATAGTCGTTGACCATGATCTTATCGCGATCGGTGGCGATTCCAGTGGTTTCTAGACCTATATTTTCGATATTCGACTTGATGCCGACTGCGGATAGCACGATATCGGCTTCAATGGTTTCTTCGCCTTTAGAGGTTTTGATAAATACCGTTACCCCGTCTCCGCTGGTATCTACTTTCGTAACCTCCGATGAGGTCATGATCTTGATACCCGATTTTTTAAAACTACGCTCCAATTGTTTGGATACATCCTCATCCTCAACGGGAACGATATTCGGAAGATATTCCACAACGGTAACCTCTGAGCCCATAGCGTTGTAGAAATAGGCAAATTCGATTCCGATGGCACCACTACCGACAACGACCAATTTTTTGGGTTGGCTCTGTAGCGTCATTGCTTCCCGGTAGCCGATTATTTTTTTTCCGTCCTGTGGAAGGCTGGGCAGTTCGCGACTTCTAGCACCTGTCGCGATGATGATGTGCTCGGCACTGTATTCACTTTCCTTGCCATCGACATCTTTTACTGAAACCTTTTTCCCGGCTTTCAAGGTGCCGAAACCCTTTATGACTTCGATTTTGTTCTTTTTCATTAAAAATTGCACGCCCTTGCTCATGCCATCCGCCACGGTACGACTTCGTTTTACTACAGCGTCGAAATCCTTGTCGACGCCTTCGGCCACTAGACCGTAGTCGCCCGCATGCTGTAGGTATTCAAAAACCTGAGCCGATTTCAATAATGCTTTTGTTGGAATACAACCCCAATTAAGGCATACGCCACCAAGGCTTTCCTTTTCGATTATAGCCGTTTTCAAACCTAGTTGCGAGGCTCTAATAGCCGTTACGTAACCCCCCGGGCCACTACCCAAAACAATAACATCGAAATTGGCCATATCTGTAGTTTTATGTATTTAAAAGTGAATTTGTAGTTGTACAAAGCAGCTGCAAAAGTAAGCAAATCGAAGGCCAAAAACCAACTGGAAAATCCCAAAAAACAAATCGCATATTTCAATTTTTCAAGTGTGGTAACCTGGGATATGCTATAGGTGACTTCGTTGGATCAGCTTTTTTCTTCCTTGTTGAAATAAACCAGATAGTAATACATCTGTCGTTCTTCGTCCCAGCCTTTTTCAACAAATTTTTCAGCAGATTCAGGATTTATGAAATCCATCTTTATTTGAATATTCGTGTCGAGATTAATGACGTTCTTTATTTTTTTTCGGGCATCGGAGACGGCTTTATTGGCGATATCGAAATTCGAAACATCCTCAATACTGTACTTTGGTCCTTTTTCAACCTTGTAATGCTTGAATTCCGGAATCAGCTCTGGGTTTTCAATTACCTCGTTCAAAAACGAACTTTCTTCGAATGCGTCGTTCTTTGCAAAATGGTTAACCGCTCTATTCATAAACAAAACTTCTTGTTGCTTGTCCTCAGCGGGGAGAACGACATCTTTCGCAAAGTTCTGACAGAATTTTAGATAGTTTTTGGTATAGAAATTTTCATCTGCCAAGGCATCTACCCCTAGGAAGTTGTTGAGCCAATATTTTGCATCATAGCGATTGCTATCTATCGAGAGCACTTTGTACCCCTCTTCCTTTTCGACATTGAAAATTAGGCACCCCTTATCGAGTTTGTTAACGTTAATACCCTGTTGAACGATAATATCAAGGTTGTTCCCTTTTTCTTCCAACTGCAGGAAATCATGTTTCAACTCGCTTTTGAAAATACCTATGGCATCTACTTTGGTATTGTCCAGCATGACATTGGTCAAATGCGCGACATAGACCTCTCCACTTTTGATATGTGGATGATTGGACTGCTCGAACAAGTGTGTGGCTATTTTCTTCGAATTGAGGTGCAGTGTAGAAGGGTCATCAAAAATTCCGGACACGATTTTATGGATGTCGTTGAAGGTAACATCTATTTCGTTCGTCAATTTAAAATAGTTTTCCTCTTTTTCACGAAACGGTTTGAAAAAATACTCTTTTAAGAGTCCGTTGGTTTCGTCATTGAGTGTAAAAGGCTCCTCGGAAAGGAAAACACCCTCACTTTTATTCTTATTGCCAACGCGGTGCAACGAGATACTTTCGATTTGGGTAGGGTAAAGGTTGATCATGAATTCGCTATTTTGTTTTTAGTTCCGCATCGTCTGCACTTCATGTTTAAAGGGCGGAAATCTAGGTTTGTAAAATGATTACGTTTAGAACTTCAGGGCCTGAGGAAAGTTCAAGATTAAAAAGTTGTCCATTTTTTTAGTTCGCAAGTTTGAAAAGGATGGACAATACATTTTCCATGTGGCTTGAAAGCTCTGGGATTACGTATAAACTTTAATTCCAGTTCTCATCAAAATCCAAATCATCATAATTCTCGAAGGTATCGTCAAAATCGACCGTGGGTTCGGACTCGAAATTTTTCTCTGGGGGTGACTCGGGTATTTCCCCAAAACTAAAAAGTAGGTTCGGATAGGCGCGGCCATCTTCCTTTTCAACGATATCGGCTAGCTCGACAAAGAACGTCCACATAATTAAAAAGTCATATACATAGATAAGCTTCGGATTCTGCTCGCTCATGATATCCTCCAAGAAGGTCTCGTTCATCAATCGCGCACTTCCGTCACCATCATTGATATCGAACAGGGCGATTTCCTCATCTTGGTTCCAGTCATCATCGCATGTATAGAACGAGGCCATTTCGTTACCGAGAAAACCGAAAGCCTGGGTAATCGCATTGTGCAGCTCTTCCAACGAACTGCTTTCGGCAATTTCAATATCCCTAAAGACATCATCTTCGGCGTCTAGAATTATCCTGATTTTATAGATCATTTTTCCAAATTGGGTGGGGGCAAAGTTACAAAGTTTTATGGCTTCTTTTGGCATGTAGTGCCTCCAAAACCAAATAAAATTGCGTTCCGAAAAGGAGTGAGGCCAGAATAAGATGTACGGGTTGACTGGAAAAAGGAAAGTCGAAATAGTACATGATGACCCCACTAAGTACCTCCAGAAGAAGAATACCCAGCACCCAATCGATTTTGGTGAAGCCCAGATTTTCCTTGCGAATTTTAAAGGCGATGAATACGTTGAGCAGCACTACAGCGATAGAGAACGACCGGTGCACATAAAACTGAAGGGTAGGGTTTTCAAGCCAACGATCTTTCGCGACCTCTCCGACAAGGTCTATTTGTTCATCAACAAATTGACGTACCTGGGTGCCCAAAATTACCTGAACCAAGGTGATGCCGACGGCCAAGCTAAGCCACAAATAAATCGAGTTGCTCTTTTTGGATTCGATTTTTCTTTCCTTTGTCCGGTGGATGAGATAGAGCAGCATGGCCACGATTACCAGGGCCATTACCATATGAATGGTAATCTTGACCGGTTCTAAAACCGAATAGACTACTGTAGCTCCCAACCACGCTTGAAAACCCATAGCGAGTACTGTCAGCACGGATAGGATAGTCACTGCCCTGTTCTTTTTCCAATACCTTAAGGATATATAGGCCAACACTAATGTGGCCAAACCTGCCAACGCCCCCAAAAGCCTATTGATAAACTCGATCCAAGTGTGCCAAGGATTGAAGATAGCATATTCGTGTTTCGAATACGGCTCCCAATTTTCATCGGCATATTGCAATGGGGATATAAAATCGGATTTGGCGACCTTTAGCGATTCATTTCTAATAATTACCTGGCCCTCTTCATATGCCTTCTTTGGTGCCCACTCCAATTGTGATGCTTCGGTCGGCGGAATATAGTATCCAAAGCACTTCGGCCAATCCGGACAGCCCATACCACTTCCTGTCATGCGTACGATGGCTCCGGCCGCGATAACCAAATAGACTAGGATCAACGTTATTTTGGCACTTTTATGAAAGGAGTTTTGCATGGAAAGTTCGTTCATTAGACAACTGCAAAATTACCATATCTTTTACTGAAATGGCTTTCTAGCACATAAAAAAGCCTTTCGCGAAGGCGAAAGGCTTGGTGTTTTTTGAAGTACTCCGTCCTATTCCATGACAACGAATTCAGACCTTCGGTTTTCTTGATGTCTTTCATCAGGACAACTCTCGCGGGTAGTGCAGTCGTTTATCAATTTTGTTTCCCCGAAACCTTCAGCGGTTACCGTACCTTCTTGAACCCCATTGGCCAAAAGGTAGGTAACGGTGTTTTCGGCTCTTTTCTGAGATAGGGCCATATTGTATGCTGCACCTGCTTTACTGTCGGTATGCGATTGCACTTGTATTCTTATATCTGGGAATTGTTTGATGTATTCGATTACCGCTAACAGGGTTCTGGAGGCATCTGGCCTTATCTCGGCCTTATTCAAGTCGAAATACACAGGCCGAAGGTTTAGAAACTGAACCAGATCAATGCCGGGAACTGCTCTCTTAATCGATTTTTCCAAAGCGATATCGATTCCTTCGGTGTCGGTAGCGCCAATAACGGCGAATATTTCATCGCCTTCGTTATAGTCATCTTTGGAAGCCACCAATTTGTATTGCCCTTCTTTACAATCGCCTTCCAAACTAAAAGAACCATCATTTTCGCTTACCGTTTCGGAAACCTGTACATCCCCATTGTAGATGGCGACCTTGGCACCGGCCAAAGGCGATCCCGATTCTCGATTTCTAACGATACCGGTAACGGCGGTTTGGCAATCCAGATTTATCTTTTCGTTCTCTGTAAACCCATAGATGTCGTCTTCTCCTTTGCCACCATCCCGGTTAGAGGAGAAGAAACCTTTACCCTCTTTTATTATGAATGCAAAATCGTCATCAGCGCTGTTTATTGGTTTTCCTACATTTACAACATACGCATTGGCCGTATCCTCAAGCTTGGTAGCGAACACATCGAGCCCGCCCAGCCCTTGTTGGCCGTCAGATGAGAAATAGAGTACGTTCTTCTCGGTAACAAAGGGAAAAGTTTCCCTGCCTTCGGTATTGATTTTTTCACCAAGGTTCATCGGTGGACCTATGGTGCCATCACTGTTTAAATCGACCACGAAAATATCGGATTGCCCGATGGTGCCCGGCATATCGGATGCGAAATACAATTTATCGCCATTAGGGCTTAGCGTTGGATGCGCACATGAAAAATCGTCTCCATTGAAGGGCAATTCCGATATATTGGTCCATTTTCCATCCTTTAGTAAGGCACGAAAGATTTTTAACCTACTAACGCCTTCATCATCTCGAGAGAACCCTCCATTTTCAGAATTATTGCGCGTAAAATAAACCATCGTACCATCTGTGGTAAATGCGGTAGATGACTCATGGGTTTTTGCATTGAGACCATTCGATAACTTTTCCGAAGTAGTAAATTCCCCACTTGCAGAGGCATTCGTAGCATACAGATTTAAAAATGACCTGTTGTTCCATTGATGTATTCTCTTGACGACGCTACCGGAATCCCTAGCGGTAGAAAAAACGAGTTGTTCGCCATTAAATGACGGCGCAAAGTCGGATTGGGCCGAATTGAACGGGAGGTTTTCAATATCATATCTTCCCGATTGCTCTTCGATTCGGCTGCGATAATCCGGACTGCTCATAAAGATTCGTGCACGTACCTCGTTAGAATTCGCTGCGCTGTAGCGTTGCATCCATAGGTCTGATGCTTCATACTCCATGGTCGATTTTAACGAATTGGCATAGCGGAACATATAGTCGCTATCAACAGTTACCCCTTCGACCATAAAAAGTTTGCTGTACCAGGCCGAGGCATCCTCATAGCGGGCATTCAAATAGTTGGCATCGCCCAAGTTTTTGTAGATTTCCTCATCGGTGTATCCTTCTTTGACCAAACGCTCGTAATTTTCGATGGCATTGGCATAGGCGTAATCGTCGAATTGATTGTCCGCTTTCTTAGCTGTGCCACCTTGACCGTTCGCCGATACTATGGCTAAAATACCACTAATAGCGAATAATAATAGTTTCTTGTTCATCGTGTTATTTTTTAAAAGAATCGCGGTGTAATAACTTTCTTGTATCTCGTAAGGAACTCGTATCGCAACATTACCTCAAAAGAGCCGTCATTAAAGGTCGAATTACCAAGTTCCGTAATTTCCCTGTCATAGGCAACTCCTATCATGAACTGATCGGATATCTGAAAACCGAACAGGGCGCTAAAGGCAGCATCCCATCGGTAGGCAGCGCCTAGGGTAAATTTGTTGTTCAGCATAAAATTAGCGGAGAGGTCGATTTGTAAGGGCGCTCCGCTTACGGCTTTCACCAAGGCTGCCGGTTTGAACTTCAAATTCGGATTGAGATCGAATACGTATCCGGTAATCAAGTAGATATTCAAGCGCTCTTCCGCTAGGAAAGAAGCGCTACCGGCCGCTTCATCGAAGTGTTGTGTTTTTAAGAAGTTCGGTACCGAAAGCCCCGCATAGAATCTGTCGGTATGATAATAGATACCCGCACCAATGTTGGGTGAAAACTTCCTATCGATATTATCAAGGCCGGTGGTGTTCAATTCCGCCCTATAGTTGGCAAGCTTATTAAAATCGATATTCAAGAGATGACCTCCCGCCTTTACCCCAAACGATAATTTTCCTTCGGCACTGGTAGGGATGGTATAGGAAAAAGCAGCGTCAAAATATGTATCCTGATTCGTTCCATTACCTATTTCGTCATTTACGATCGACAATCCGATACCAACACGTTCGGAGACGGGGGTATGAAAATTGAGCGTCTGCGTTCTCGGGGCGCCATCAAGGCCTAGCCATTGCGACCTGTGCAGCCCGACGATACTAAGCACTCCTCTTGACCCGGCGTACGCAGGATTAACGGTTATCGTGTTATACATGTATTGTGTGTACTGCGCATCTTGTTGTGCCAACACACCTCCAAAACATGCTATAACCAATAGAACTGTTATAAATAATTTTTTCATGATATCGTGTTTGTATAGTATATAAATGGGTAATGTTTATCTGTTGACGTAAAGGTAGCCTGACCGGCTTGCGTTCGCCCCGTTGTTCATAAAATCGATTACATAAAAGTACACCCCTACAGGAAGTGCCTTGTCTTCCGATATGGTGGCTCTTCCTTCCGAAAATCCGCGGAAGTTATTATCGCCATTATCGTAGCCTGTAGTTTCATACACCAGAATTCCCCAGCGATTGTAAATACGAACCGTATTATTGGGAAAGGCCTCTATATTGTTTATCCTGAAAAAACCGGCATCTACTTGAGGCCCTACCAGGTCATTGTCTATAATGATATCGCAGGGTGTTCCCGAAGGAGGTATGCCACCACGTGAACTACACGGATCATCGGGATCGGTACCGTCCGTGATTTCCTGACCATTGGTAATGGTATCGCCATCGCAGTCGGCGGTCAAATAAGCGCCTGTTTGTTCCAATGAAACGCTGTTCGCATCGAAATCACAAGGGTCGGCAGGGTCGGTGCCATCTGAAAGCTCCGTACCGTTGGTCACTCCATCGCCATCACAATCGGAAATAAGATAGTCTCCCGAAGGTTCGACCGACACACTCTCAGGAATAAAGTCGCATGGGTCTTCGGGGTTTGTATTGTCGCGTATTTCCGCCCAATTTTGCACGCCATCGCCGTCGCAATCCGCCTCCATATAATCACCTGTCTGTTCAACGGTAATACTGGCAATAACAAAATCGCATGGGTCATCGGGATTGGTGCCATCAGCAATCTCTTGGGTGTCGAGAACCCCGTCGCCATCGGTATCCAGCACGACACAAGCAGAAGCATCCGTTGCATCGGTAACTTCCCCTACTATTCCCGTATCGTAGGCAGCAGCCGTAACCAGGCCATTTCCGTCAACAGCGGCCGGCGTTCCTGTTCCAAATTGTCCGCCATCACCACCGTCGGCGTCCGGACTATCATACGCCTCGTTCGCATCACTACAGCCATCGCCATCGCTATCTAAATTTAAATAATCAGCTGTTCCGTCATCTCCAGTGTCCGTTGGGGTGTTTCCACCTCCCGCTGAAGTCGGGATACCATCGCTTCCCGTATTATCCGCATTATCATCGTCATCATCTGCGGATCCGTTACCATCAGTATCAATTCCGCCAGATTCAATTACATCATGAATCCCATCGTTGTCGGAATCAAGATCTAATCGGTTCGCACGTAAATCCCCATCGTTATCAAAGTCTGGTAGTGCAGTGCCACCGTCACCAACTCCAACAGTTGTATTATCGTTAGTATCGATCGTATCGATAAAACCATCTTGGTCAACATCGACCATGGTCATAGGGTCTCCGGGAGTAGCATAATCTACTTGTCCGTCTGCATTGGCATCCGTGCCGCCAGCCTCGATGATATCGGCAATACCGTCGTTATCGGCATCAAGATCCAATCGATCTACCAAACCATCGTTATCGGAATCCAAGTCGGGTAAAGGGTTGGCCGCAATACCGTCATCCAACCCATCATTATTGGTGTCGATCATTGACATCGGGTCACCGGGAGTGGGGTAGTCTACTTGGCCATCACCATCCATGTCGTTTCCACTACCGGCTTCCAAAATATCTGGAATACCATCATTATCGCTATCCAGATCCAACGAATCTATAATACCGTCACCATCAGTATCTCCCGTGCCTTCAACAGTATCAAGGATTCCATCATTATCATCGTCAATGTCTACGTCGTCATCTATTCCGTCATTGTCGTTATCGGTCGTCGGAGGTAAAGGACACGCACTACTATCGGTATCATCGAGCACAGCGGCGGTGGTAGCTTGTCCTCCGGCAGCAAGAATGGGAATTCCATCGGCATCCACATTACCGGTAAACCTGCCGTTGGCATCCACATCGGAGATGTTGAACGACCCCGAACCTTCCAATGCATCCGGGCATCCATCTTCGTCGGAATCATTGTCCCGCCCATTTGAGATACCGTCACCATCGGCATCCGGGCAAACGAAAACATTGGCTGTGAAAATAATATTGGTCGCTTGGCCATCACCATTGTCATTGGCGTTTCCAGCGGAAATATCCACACCGGAAAGGCAATCGAAACTAAAACTTGTATTCAATACCCAGCCGGCACTGGAGGAATCCATATAGGGCAGGGCGTTTAAGCGAACGCCGGCCTTGGTATCGACCATCAGGGAAACCTCTCCGTTACTTCGGAGTAGAAGCTGCGGATTTCCCTCTCCTGTCCAGGGTGTCCACCGGCCGCTATCATCCGAGTCGAAAAGACCACCGGTATTGAATTCGGTCGTTGCCGCCCCAAACGTATTGTCCCAATTCGATTGATCGAAATACAGTACCTGTGTACCATCGACCAATGCTTGAAACCCGTCGTCGAAGGCATCGGATAAAATCACGAATTCGCAGCCGTCGTAAATATCCCCTCCATTCAAGGTGGTGCTTAGGTTAACGTCGGTCAAGAAAACACCTCCTGCGGTAGGCCCACCACTTACACCGCTTCCAGTTATGGTCAGAGGATAATTTCCCGTATCGGAGTCCGTAATATCGCCGGTCATATTTGCGGTCGAAGTGTTTCCGGCACATTCATCAGTATCTAAAATTCCATCGTTATCATCGTCGAGATCGGCGCTATCCGGCACACCGTCCAAATCGAAATCATCGGTCTGGCAGGCGTCGGGTACGGCATTGTTGTCGCGATCTAAGCTTGGCGAATCGATGTATAGATTAAAACCACCAACACCTTCGCGATTGGTAAGTCTTATTTCTATTTCTTCTCCTGGCGCCGTAGTGTAGGTGATAACGTCCGCAGCATCCAAGCTGGGTCTAAAGCCGATGATATCATCTATCAAAACCCCGTCGATGAATAGTTCTACATGGTCGTCTATGTAAGACCCGGGCAATCCTATGGTAATTTCGTTAGCTGCCGTGGCGGTTCTTGAAATGATCATTTGCCAACCACCATTGGCCACTACCGGATCAAATCCAGTGCCGATATCGGAGCGTGAATCGAAAACAGCGGAATCGAAAGGATTGTCCGAAATCGGAATATTCTCATCGGCATAGGCAAAAGGAAGTGCCGCCAAATCGGTATAGGCCTCTTCCCTCAATATCGGGGTGCCAAGAGCCGTTGAGCCGGCGACATGATCCTCAGACTCATTATAGGCATTGATATAACCAGGTTCGGTCAGTACTCCTTGAACCCCAAAATATCCCTGGTATAGTTCAATTTTCCATTGATGCGTCGGGATGTCCGTATCCTGAATACCATCCGCAGTTACGACAGTACAATCCTGGGCTTGGGCCGAAGCGAGGCTCAATACTAGAATTAGGATAAATGCTATCCCGCCTCCTAATCGAAAAAGAGGTCGTGTAGTCTTGCTTTTCATATAAAACAGTGAATTAGGGGTTAGTGTATGTTTATATAATTCGGAATTATATACCAGATTTCAATTTCGTAACTTTTTAACAAATCTATAGCCGTAAAAGCAGAAAATTGGGGATGCAACGCTGATTTTTCGATGAAATCAACTATATTTTAGATATATGTATTTTATCGTACAAATTTATTAAGAATTTTTGCTTATTTAATACGGAATATTATTTCTTCTTGAGTTGGAGACCCAATTCACTACCTTTTTCAATCATATACTTTCTGGCCGCAGCATATTCATTAGGTATTTCACCTTCCAATATCGCTTCTTTAATGGCTTCTTTGATGATCCCGATTTTCTTGGACGGCTCAATTTGAAAAGCTTTCATAATGTCGGCACCGCTAATCGGAGGCTGAAAATTACGAATTTGGTCCCGTTCTTCTACTTCGGTGATCTTTTGGCGCACCAGTTGGAAGTTATTCTTGTATCGTCTTTGTTTTTTGGGGTTTTTGGTGGTAATATCCGCCTCGCATAAAGTCATCAGGTCATCTACATGATCACCTGCATCGAATACCAACCTACGCACTGCGGAGTCGGTAGTGGAATCTTCGGACAAAACGATAGGTCTTGAACTCATGAGCACCATTTTTTGAACGAACTTCATCTTATCGTTCAGTGGCATGCGTAGGCGTTTGAACAGTTTATACACCATTTTTGAGCCAACAAATTCATGGCCGTGAAACGTCCAACCTATTTTTTTATGGAATTTTTTGGTCGGTGCCTTACCGATATCGTGTAGCAAAGCGGCCCAGCGTAACCAAAGGTTATCGGTGGTTTGGGCGATGTTATCCACCACCTCCAAAGTGTGCCAAAAATTGTCTTTATGCCGTTGCCCTTCTATTTCCTCAATGCCCTGCAACGCGACCAGTTCGGGCAGAATATAGGGCAATAACTCGGTCTTATGTAATAATGCAAAGCCGGTTGAAGGTTTCTTGCTCGCCAAGATCTTATGGAGTTCGTCAACGATGCGTTCGCTTGAAATGATCTTGATTCGAGCTTTATGTTCTGTAATCGCCTGAAGTGATCGCAATTGAATGGTAAAGCCCAACTGGGTCGCGAAACGAATGGCGCGCATCATCCGCAACGGATCATCAGAATAGGTTACACCGGGTGCCAAGGGTGTGCGTATCAATTTTCGTTCAAGATCCCCAAGGCCGTCGAAGGGGTCCAATAAATCCCCATAATTACTTGTATTCAACGAAAGCGCTAAAGCGTTTATCGTAAAATCCCTTCGTTTTTGATCGTCTTCCAAAGTCCCGTTTTCGACCATCGGCTTTCTACTATCGCGGTCGTAACTCTCTTTTCTTGCACCGACGAATTCAACCTCTACATCGCCGGACTTGATCATGGCGGTACCAAAGTTTTTGAAAATGGAGACTTGTGGTTTACCCTCCATCTTTGACGCTACTTTCTGGGCCAGCAAAATGCCACTACCCACGGCGACTATATCAATATCTTTTGCTTGTCCTCGCTCGAGAAGGAAATCACGTACGTATCCACCGATCACATAACATTCCAAATCCAATTCGGTCGCAGCTTCGGCGATGATTTTAAAGACAGGGTTTTGTAATGCTTTGGAGTAATTCTGAATTCGCATATGTTCTAAATAATTCTCTTGATAATCGCCTTTATGAAACAGGCCATTGGAGTTTTCTTATCATAAGTTGACAATTACCATTTTGTCATGAAATGTCTGATTTCGGTAAGATTTGATCTTCACATCGAAATGCCTAGTCTTCATTTCAGCAAAGCCATAAAACACAACTGAATACTGACCCGCACAACGGCACTAGCATAAAATCGGAAGTTAGGTTCGAATGACTTTTACCGTGGCATCGCTGCTCAATTTAATAATTGACGATGGCGCGCCGTTCTCTTTATCGCGGTACAAAGCTACGGCATAGTCGACACCTTTTAAAATGGTATCGCTGATTTGGCCGAAGTTTTTGGGAGTGGGTTCCCCGGAAATATTGGCCGAGGTAGACACCAGTGGTTTCTTAAAATTGTTGATAAGATACTGACAGAACTTGTCTGAGGCTATACGAATACCTAAAGTGTTATCTTCGGCAACGAGGTTTTTGGCAATGCCCCTAGGTTGGTCATATATAATAGTAATCGGCCTTTCACTGAGGTCGATAAGGTCATAGGCCACATCGGGAATATGATCCACATATTTTTCCAACATAGCGTCGTTGGCAACCAAACACAATAGTGCTTTACTGTCGGCCCTTTTCTTAAGGGAATAGATTTTTTGAACGGCCTCCTCGTTCGTGGCATCACAACCAATGCCCCAAATAGTATCGGTGGGGTAAAGGATAAGTCCCCCTTTTTCCAATACTGAAATTGCTTTTGTTATCTCTTCGAGCATAAGCTTTAAAAGTTTTATCAGTAAAAATAGCTTTTCTAACTATTGTAATTCCAGTTTCAGCTATTTTTATAAAACCGTTCCGGTCTTTTTCCATTTATGTGCCTTTAAGGGATTTATTGTTGCATGATTTTGTAGTTTTGCCCAAATCTGAGCCGATAAATTATGATAGATCTTACCGAGACAACTCTTCAAAAAGCGTTTCCCAAGTGGAAGACAAAAGAGGTTTCACAACATCGTATTGAGATGATAGTACCGAATGGGGAAGCCGACGATGAGGTATCGCAAGTGGTAAGTTTTCTATATGGGAAATTCCCTAAAGAAAGATGGACTTTTCAAATAGACCAGAATAGGTTTATCGCTAAGATAGAAAAAAGTTCGAAGTACAATAGAATGTATACTTCGGGCTGTTTCGATATCTTTCACTACGGGCATTTGAATATTCTTGTCAAATCAAAAGAACTATGTAATTATCTGATTGTCGGGGTTTCAACGGATGAACTTATCGAGAAGGAAAAGGGGAAACGCCCTATAATTCCTTTCGAGGAACGGGTTAAAGTTGTTCAATCTATTGGGTTGGTAGATGAGGTTATTGCGCAGACAGATAAAAACAAACAACGTATCGTAGATGAATATCGAATCGACGCCATTTCGGTCGGTAGTGATTGGAAGGGAAAATATCCGAAGGTAAGCTGTGCCATGGAATACTTCGACTATACTAAAAATGTGAGCAGCACTATACTCAGGGAGGCATTAAAATTGAACCAAGGGTAGGTTTACGCCAGAGCGTTATCATCCGTTGAGGTGTCCCAGTCTTTTACAGGTGTCTGCCAATCGCCGTATCTATAGGTAAGGTAATCGTCGGTATTTTCTGGTATGGGATAATCTTTATCTTTAAAACGAACGTGTTTAAAGCCGGTGTAAAATTTTGCCGGCACGTATTTGGTTTTTTTATCGATTTCCCAATACGTTTTTTCTTCTTTGGTATACTTCACGAAAACATCCAAACAAACTTTACCTTTTAGCAATCCAAAAAATTTCTTAGATCTTATTTTTATCATCCTGAGGTCGCCTTTTCGGAAAAAATCGCTAGTTGTTTCGAAATGACGATGGCGAATTCTAAAACCTTGACTTTTTAGTTCCTTTAATAGCAAAGCTAGTTTAGGGGTCTCACTTGCATGGAGCGAGATGTCCAGATCATTATCCCACGGCAGAAGCCTATTTTCGCGACGAATGCCCAAGAGCGTGCCGCCTTCGAGCCAATAGTTGACCTGATGCTTTTCAAAAATCGTGGTTGCCTTGGCCAATAGGCTTTCCGCATTTTGAAGATTCTTGCCCTCTAACGTTATATCATATGCCATACTGAAAATTAAATGTAACCCGATATTCCCCTGGTCAGGTTTAGTTCGTATTGATTTGTCGGAGTCGTTTCAACTCTTTGTAGCGACTATAGACTCCGAGAGCGTTCAAATAGCTAATAATGATGCCCTTTTTACCATCAAGAAATCCCAGTCTTAAGAAATAATGGTTGAAGAAACGATAGGCTGGTCTTAGCGTGAAATGATAGAGGTTGGGTTTGTAGTTTTTTTCAAATTCTTCCTGTGCTTTCATCTGCCCATACTTTATCATCTTTCCTTTGTAATCCTCGTAATTCGTATAGGAATAATGAATCAATTTATGATTTAACACGTCCGTTTTGCCGTCTACATTAAGCGTTTCGTGTACGATACGATCTTTGGTAAAAGATGCTTTGCTTTTTCTGAACAGCCTAAAATTCTTATCGCTTTGCCAACCGCTAAACCGCAAGATTTTTTTCTGAAACATAAAGGTGCGATAGAACATATAGGCTTCAGCGGCATTTTCGGAATTTACGGTAAGCAATACTTCATTTTTCAAGGCATCGGTCAGTCGCTCGTCCGCATCCAAAAATAAGATCCAATCATTGGAAGCCTGTTTCATGGCGAACGATTTTTGATTGGTATAATTTATGAAAGGCCGCTGAAATAATTGCACCCGCGAGTTGGTTTTTATGCGCTCTACAGTACCGTCTGTACTGTAGGAATCGACAACGATAATTTCATCGGCAAATTGAATGTTCTCCAAAACTTCATCTATGTTGGCGATTTCATTGAAAGTGATGAGAAGTGCGGAAATTTTATTTCGAACTTTACCGTCCCATAGGTTTTTGATGGGCTTGCCAAAGATGGCGTCTATTTTTAATTTTCTAAATAAGGGTAGATTCCTTTTTTCTGGAACTCCGTTTTTTTTAATATATTCTTTGGCTGCAGCGACCATACGCTCCGAAGATTTACCGTCGGAATACGGATGGAGCATCGCGTTTAATTCTTTGCGTTGCTTTGAGAACACTTGGCTATTCAGGTTAGTTAAAACATGATCGATTAAACCGCTCTTCTCCTTAAAATTATCCCATCTAATATGCTCTGCAATTGTCTTGTATGAAATCGCGGGCTTATCTAAAAGCAAGAACTCGTAGATGACAGATGAGGTGTCACTAATCAAGAGGTCGGCCTGGAGCAGGTATTTAATGATGTTTTTTTCTTCCTTGAAAATAATATTCCCATATTTTTCAGAAAGTGTCTTATAGGCTTCAATGAATTGAACATCCATTAAATCATGAAACTTAATAAAAATCAAATATCCGGTCTGGACCGCCAGCTTTTCGATTTCGCCCAGTAAATCTTCCGCAGATGTTAAACTAGGCGAAAAAGTTGGCGCATATAGAATGATTTTGTCGGTATGATGCTCTTTTAAGAGCTGTTCTTTTTCTGCATCATATCGGTTTCTGTCCGTCCCGTATACATCTAATTTTGGCCATCCCGTCTCGATAACTTCAAAATCTTTGTGTTTAGCTTTCAGCTCATTGAAGCGATTAGTAAAATATGGCCCTTGGGTAAGGTACAGGTCAAAGTAATGACGTATCCTAAAATGCCCTTTCTTTTCGCCGGCCAGACCATGAAAAATTTGTGTTTTAAGACCCCGCAAGTAGTAGGGGACTTCGTTACCTGGAACAAAGATCACATCACTCTTGTAGTATTGCAAGTCTAAAATACTCGTGGTGTGCGGCTCATTCTTGAAGGGGAATTTGTGAAGCAGTTTTTTAGAAAGGTACCAGATGAAATCATCTTCTTGTGCCACAAGTACTTCACGAATGGGTGCTAAAATACCGAAGGCGTACGCGTTTTGGCAAAAAAGAATAAATTTCATTTGTGAAAGATATTGTTCACACTTTCCAAATCTTCCTTAAAATCGACCTCCATACAATCAAATTTTGAAATATCGAGAGCGGAAACCTTCAATCCATCCTCAGCAATGGCAATTTCAAGGCCACGTTCAAAATAATCGTTGTCATCGCATTCCTCTAGCCTCTTAATGAAGCAAGCAACATCGTCCTTAGCGATATAATTGATGCCCACAGCCTCTCCCAAACCGTTTTTCACCTCTTTTGAAAGTGCATGAATATAGCCGTTCTTTAAGGTGTATTTTACTTCTTCATCCGCTACCTTATCCGTGTTCACGGCTACAAAAGATTTACCTTTCTCAATATATGGTTTAAAAAGGGTCAAAAGTTCATCGTCGAATACGACATCGCCATTCAACCAGAGCACAGCGCTATGACGGTTTTTTTTCAAGGCTTTAAGGAGACTTTTTGAAGTGTTGGTACGATCGAAAAATGGATTATAAATGTAAATAAGCTCTGGAAAACGTTCCATGATCAGGTCCTTTTTAAAACCTACAACAACATTGATATCATCTACGGAATAATGATTTCCTAGATTTTCGACTTGCATGCCCATAATTGTCTTTCCGTTTTTTAACGGAGTAAGTGGTTTGGGAAACGGATTTCCTAAACGAGAACCAATACCAGCGGCAAGAATAATAATCTTCAAAATCTATATCGTTTTAAATTGAACTTTTGTTCTACGGACACAATATAAGGGGATTATGAACTTAATAAAAAAATATCGGAAGTTTTAAATGCAAAACCAATCGTGAATTGCTCGAAGGCACTTTTTATGAAAATTGCAGGAAGTCTTACAAAACTTTGTTTTGCTGACCTTTCAAGAGTCTGGAGAGAATAATTTTAGGGGTCAACTTCAATATTACCTCCGTGCTAAAGGAATATTTAAGGAGCGTTTGTTTTTAGAATGAATGGATGCGTAATTGAAATAGAATAGCAATTGAAACCCCGCGAAATATACGTTGGGAAGAACCCTCTTAATTTCCAGTTTGCCGCACTGGCTTTAGACTTGGAACTTTTTGTTCATGCTCCAGTCTTCTCAGCTCCAAGTAGCGTTCCCAATCACCGAGCGCTCCCAGGTAACATATCGTCATACCTTTAAAACCATCTAAAATACCTAGACGTACGATATAGTTATAAAGAAAAGTAAAGGTTGGTTTTAAAAGTAAAAGCGCAACACTAAAGGGTTTACCTTTTTGAAAGGCCTCTTTGGCCTTTAGTCTTCCATAGAGCACCATTTTGTGCTTGTAATTCGCAAAATCGCGATAGCAGTAGTGGGTCAGTTTTGATTTTAAGATACCCGATGTACCATTGACCTCCAAGGTCTCGTGTACGATACGTTTCTCTGAAAATCTAACCTTGCTCTTTCGGAAGAGTCTATAATTTTTATCTGTTTGCCATCCACTGAAACGTAGTAATTCCCTCTTGAACATGAATTTTCTACGAAACCAATAGGCGGCATGGGTCGCCGAGGAGTTTGTGGTGGCGATGATTTCTTCCCTTAGTGCTGCGGTAATCACCTCATCGGCATCGACGAAAACTACCCAATCGTTCGAAGCCTGGTTGAGCGTGAACGCTTTTTGCGCAGTATAATTTTTAAAAGGATGCTGAATTACCTTCACCTTGGGGTGGGCAACTAAATATTCATAGGTTCCATCTGTACTGTAAGAATCTACAACGATAATTTCATCTGCGAATTCTACCGATTTCAAGCACTTTTCGATGTACCCGACTTCGTTGAAAGTTATAATTAATGCTGATATTCTTGCGCGCTGAAACTCCATAGTAAGATATGCGTAGGTTATTCATTTTAGGAGTGGTCTGGTATTAGAACTTTAAAAAGCGCAAAATAGTATGCGTTACTATAAAATTCTTACAAATTAAACAGCTACATTGTGTTCCCTTAGCGCATCGTTTAGCGATGTCTTCTTATTGGTGCTTTCTTTTCTTGTGCCGATGATCAATGCACAGGGCACTTGAAAATCCCCTGCAGGAAATTTCTTCGTGTAACTCCCTGGTATAACAACTGAACGGGCAGGAACCCTACCTTTGCGTTCAATTGGTTTGTTGCCAGTAACATCTATGATTTTTGTAGAGGCGGTAAGCACCACATTGGCACCTAGGACGGCTTCCTTTTCGACGCGAACTCCTTCGACGACGATGCAACGCGATCCTACAAAGGCATCATCTTCGATAATGACGGGTGCGGCTTGCAAAGGCTCCAAAACACCACCGATACCCACACCCCCGCTAAGGTGCACGTTTTTGCCGATTTGGGCGCAACTACCTACCGTTGCCCAGGTGTCGACCATGGTTCCCTCATCTACGTATGCCCCGATATTCACATAACTGGGCATTAAGATAGTCCCCTTGGAAATATAGGCGCCATGTCTGGCCACGGCGTGCGGGACGACACGTATGCCCTTTTCGGCATACCCTCTCTTCAGGGGAATCTTATCATGGTATTCAAATATACCCGCTTCAAGGGTTTCCATTTTTTGAATCGGAAAATACAAGACAACACCTTTCTTGACCCATTCGTTGATTTTCCATCCGTCGGATGTGGGTTCGGCGCAACGCAATGTTCCGGAGTCCAATAAATCGATAACCTCCCGAATGGCATTTTGGGTATGCTGTTCCTTTAAAAGTTCCCTGTTATCCCAGGCGTTTTCAATGGTGTCTTGTAATGCTGTCATGCTCCAATTTAAGATTTGCACAAATATAAGTTGCCCCCGATGAATATGCCTTTCAAATTTAGAGATATAACAATTTATAGGTTATTTTTGCCAAAAAAGGTGAGTAGGGTTTTGGCATTGGATTTTGGAAAGAAACGCACGGGGATAGCCGTGACCGACGAATTACAATTGATAGCGTCCGGGTTGACTACGGTAAATACTTTTGAGTTGATTCCGTTTTTGACAGCATATATCAAAAAGGAAAATGTATCCTGTATCGTGGTCGGGGAACCAAAACAGATGGACAATACCCCATCGGAATCAGAAGCGATGATCCAACCCCTCATCAATAGATTACGTAAACTATTCCCCGCAATAATTCTTGAGCGACAGGATGAGCGCTTTACCTCAAAAATGGCGGTACAAGCAATGATCGCAGGGGGCATAAAAAAGAGTAAAAGAAGAAACAAGGCTTTGGTAGATGAGATTAGTGCGACACTTATTTTACAGGCCTATTTAAACAGATTTTGATGATATTACCCATTGTAGCTTATGGTGATCCGGTACTTCGAAAGAAATCGACCGATATTGATAAGAACTACCCCAAATTGGATAACCTACTGGATAATATGTGGGAAACGATGTACAATGCAAATGGAGTCGGCTTGGCCGCCCCACAAATCGGCCTTTCGATTCGATTGTTTTTGGTCGATACGAGTCCTTTCGCAGACGATGAGGAATTATCCGAGGAAGAACAAAAAAGCCTTGGCAGTTTTAAAAAGGCCTTTCTAAATGCGAAAATCTCCGAGGAAACCGGCGAGGAATGGGCCTTTAACGAAGGATGTTTGAGTATTCCCGATGTAAGGGAAGACATCAAACGAAAGGATACGATTACGATTACCTATCAAGACGAAAATTTCAAGCCCCATACCGAAACGTATGATGGCTTGCTCGCGCGTGTCATTCAACATGAGTACGATCATATCGAGGGAATCCTGTTTACCGATAAGTTGTCGACTTTGAAAAAACGCCTTTTAAAAGGGCGATTGAAAAATATAGCCCAAGGTAAGATTCAAGTAGATTATCGCATGCGTTTTCCAGAAATGAAAAAAGCGCGCTAGCGCTGCTGAAATCAAAGTAAAAGTATAATATTTGTGCTTGCAATTAAAGATATATGAGTTTAGAGAAAATTTTGGCCATAGGCGGTAAACCCGGGCTTTTCAAATTGATTACCCAAACCAGGGCAGGTTTTGTTGCGGAATCATTGTTAGATGGTAAAAAGGTCTCGGTGGGACTTCGAAGTAACGTGAGCGTGCTCTCGGAAATCGCCATCTATACCTTGGAAGAGGAGCTTCCCCTGCGCCAGGTTTTTCTGAACATTCAGGTAAAGGAAAAAGGAGGCAAAACCAGTGTAGGCCACAAAGCGGATAAGCTGGAATTGGAAGAATACTTTTTCGAAGTGTTGCCCAATTACGATGAAGATCGGGTCTACGCCAGCGATATCAAAAAAGTAATCCAATGGTATAATATTCTGCACGAGCAGGGCATCACCGATTTTACGGAGGATAGCGACTCAAAGAATGACAAGGCTAATGATGAAGCATCTAAAAGTGACGATTCGGAAGAATAATCGTTTTGGAATTGTGTAACTTAACAAAACCGCGGACTGTTCTGTTCGCGGTTTTTTCGTATGACATATTTTACCAAAATGACCAAACCGATGAATACGAAGTTCACTAGAAAACCGAAACAATTGGTTATATTTAGGCGACTACTTAAAACCAGTATTCCGATGCAAAATTCAATTCTAAAAAAGCTGTTAATTTGTGCCCTGCTTTTTTTATTTTTCCCACTCCTAGCACAGGAAACGGCCAAGGATTCCACTAAAAAAGCCACCAAAGAACTTCCCCTCGAACCCGAGCGCACCATCGAATTCGCAACGGATAGGGGTACTTGGATTTCCTTGGACGTGAGCCCCGACGGACAAACCATTGCCTTCGATTTAATGGGCGACATTTACACCATGCCCATCACCGGAGGAAAAGCTAAAGCACTGACTAATGGCCTGCAATATGATGTGCATCCGAGGTATAGTCCGGACGGCAAATCATTGGTCTTTATTTCCGATAAGAGCGGTTCCGATAACATTTGGACCATCGACCTGGCTTCTAAAAAAGAGACCCAGGTGACCGAAGAAAAGAAGCATAATTTCTTTTCTGCCGAATGGACACCTGATGGGGAATATTTGGTCGGGGCCAAAGGTCGCCGAAATATCAAACCGCATATCTATCATAAAGATGGAGGTTCGGGAAGTCAGTTGGTCGATAAACCTAAGGAGATTAAATTAATAGACCCTGCCTTCAGTGCCGATGGCAAACTCCTTTATTTTTCCCAACGAAAAAGTTCTTGGAACTATAATGCCCAATTACCACAATATCAAATCGGCGCCTACGATATGGAAGATGGCGATATGGCCGTAGTAACCTCTCGCTATGGTTCTGCCTTTACCCCAACTTTATCCAATGACGGTAACTGGTTGGTCTATGGTACGCGGTTCGAGGCCGAAACCGGACTGGTACTACGAAACCTTAAAACCGGTAAAGAACGCTGGTTGGCCTATCCCGTGCAGCGGGATGAACAAGAATCCATTGCTCCACTTGGGGTGTTGCCCGCCATGTCGTTTACGCCCGATAGTAAAAGTGTAATTGCCTCTTATGGGGGTAAGATTTACTCGATTTCCGTGGACGATAATGTGGCTAGGGAAATTCCGTTTCAAGTGGATGTAAAATTGGAATTGGGTCCACAATTGAAATTCAAATACCCTATTGAAGATACGACCGAAGCCTTGGTCACACAGATTCGCGATGCGAAGCCCTCCCCAGATGGTTCGCGATTGGCTTTTACAGCTTTAAATCGCTTATATGTGATGGCTTTGCCCAATGGGACACCTAAACGACTCACCACCAACGACTTTACCGAAGCACAACCTTCTTGGTCGCCTGACGGAACTTCCGTAGTATTTACCACTTGGAAGCAGGGCGGGGGTCATCTATACAAAATTAATGTTGACGGAAGGCCGAAACCCGTACGGCTGACCAAGGAACCGGGAATCTATACCCATCCCGCCTGGTCGTATAAAAGTAATCGTATCGTGTTTCACCGCGGCACGGCGCAAAGCTATGACGATGCCATAGGCCCTTTCGCTCAAGGAAGTCAGGTAGATTTGGCCTGGGTGTCCTCGAATGGTGGGGAGATTCAATTTATCGACAAGTCCAAAGGGCGGCAAATCCCCCATTTTACGAAAATAGACGACCGTATTTACCTAAGCCAAAATGAAAAGGGGCTTTTGTCCATTAGATGGGACGGCTCCGATGAAAAGGAGCATTTAAAACTGACAGGTATAGAAACCTTTGGTTCACAAGATATTTTTGGTAAAGACCATGATGGAGCGTACGGGATACCCTCAGCCTTACCGACCGCTGAAGACGGCTGGCGGGAAAATAAAAAAGCTTCGAAACCGACGGAAATTCATATTTCCCCGGACGGCAAAACGGCCTTGGCCTTGATCAACAACGATTTATATACAGTGACTATTCCCCGATATGGGAAAACGCCCAGCGTTTCTTTGGCAAAGGCGGATAAGGCCGCTTTTCCGGCCATGAAGCTTACCGTGATGGGCGGAGAGTTTCCAGTCTGGTCCCACGATAGTAAAAAGGTGCACTGGTCATTAGGGGCAAGTCACTTCAGGTACGACCTTTTGGCTGGAAAGAAGTTTCAGGACAGCCTGGACCTCATCAAAAAAGAGAAAGAAAAAATGAAGGGCAAGGAAACCGAAACGGATTCCACCGAGGTAGATAAGAAAGAGGACAAGGACAAGAAAGACCCAAAATTCCTTGCCGAGGAATTCAAGATAAAAGTGCGTTACGGCAAAGACATCCCACAGGGGATGGTCTTGTTGCGAGGGGGACGGCTGATTACGATGAAAGGTGATGAGGTTATCGAAAATGGGGATATACTCCTCGAAAACAACCGCATTAAGGCGATAGGCGCTTCGGGCAGCCTAACGGTTCCTGAAAACACCGTAATCATCGATGTTTCCGGAAAGACGCTCACCCCGGGTTTTGTAGATACGCACGCCCATATGTGGCCCAATTGGGGCGTACACAAGAACCAGATATGGATGTATTCGGCCAATCTGGCTTATGGCGTGACTACTACAAGAGATCCCCAAACCGCGACTACCGACGTGTTGACCTATGCCGATATGGTAGAGGCCGGAATGCTTCACGGACCACGTGTCTACAGTACAGGCCCGGGCGTAGGTTTTTGGAAGTATCAAATCGAGAGTCTGGACCACGCGAAAGAGGTGTTGAAACAATACAGCGAGTATTACAATACCAAAAGCATAAAGATGTATTTGGTCGGGAACCGCCAACAACGCCAATGGGTCATTATGGCTGCAAAGGAATTAGAACTCATGCCGACCACAGAAGGCGGACTCGATTTCAAATTGAACATGACCCAGCTACTCGACGGTTACCCGGGCCATGAACACTCCTTACCCATTTACCCCATTTACAATGATGTGGTCAAAACCATTGCGGATTCCAAGATGGCGGTTACACCAACCTTACTGGTTTCTTACGGAGGGCCTTGGGCAGAGAATTATTATTATTCCAGAGAGAAGGTATGGGATGATGCAAAACTGCAATACTTTACACCCTACGAAGAACTGGCCCAGAAATCAAGAAGAAGACCGGGCTGGTTTATGGACGAGGAACATGTATTCAAAAAACACGCCGAGTTTATGAAGGACTTGGTGGGGGCCGGTGGATTGGCCGGCGTAGGAAGCCATGGACAACTACAGGGACTGGGCTTTCATTGGGAACTATGGTCTGTAAGCAGCGGTGGAATGAACAACCACGATGCCCTTAAAGTCGCCACGACATTAGGTGCAGAGGCCTTAGGACTGGATGGGGATTTGGGAAGCTTGCGGGTGGGCATGTTGGCGGACATCCTTGTGATGGATGAAAACCCTTTAAATGACATTCGAAACACCAATACGTTAACGCATGTCGTAAAGAACGGGAGGGTGTATAAAGCGGATACTTTAGACGAGGTCTGGCCTACGGAGAAAAAGGCCGAAGTCTTTCACTGGCAGACCAAGAAACCGGAGGGGCTACCAGGGATGAAGAACTAGATTGTAATGATTCTTTTAGACAAGATAAAATGCCGCAGCTACCATCCTCGAGCAATCAAATTATCCTGAATTATTGAAAATGCTTCTTTTTCTGTACCATCGCCATCATATGTGCGAATGCCTAGTGTTCTGAGATATTCAATAAATACTATGTCTGAAATATCATAAGGTCTCGCGCCTTCTTGGGCCGCCGTTATCGAATAGTCATGCAGTCGTACCAAATTGGCGGAAAATATAGCATCTCTTTGACTATCCCATGCGGCAAAAAAATTACAGTAAAATTCCGCCTGTTTACTTTCTGAACTATTATTGGTAGGACTACTTTGATAGCCCACCTCTTGAAGATAAATTGGTTTGCTCGGAAAGGCTGCTACCAGCGCATTTAAATCTTCGAAAACGACTGTGGGGTGCTTTACATTAAAATCGCTGTTTAATGGATAGTACGTGGCGCCGAGAATATCTACATTCTGCAACAAATCATTAAAAACGGCTGGGTTCTCCAACAGCCCTGGTATCGTTCCGGTAAAACCAATCTGGAGTGAAGGATACTTTAGATGAATATGATGTGCAATTGCGCCTAAAAAGATTCCGTAATCCTGCCAAAAGTCAGGAGCTTCGCTGGCCGTATCGTAACCGTCTATTTCATTCCCTATCTGCAGATTTTGCAATACTGAGGGGTCTACTTTAGTGAACACAAAGTCCATTAGCTTATCGAATCGATTGCTCATTTCAGGCACATTGAATCGTTTGTTTTCCAAATCTTTCGGTACTGTTTTGCCTGTAAGGTCAATTGGACGAATGGTGAGGCTGAATTTAAGATTATTGTCTATAGCTATTTTTGCCAAGCTGGCGAGAGCGTCATCAGGGTCTATGAAGACATTAGGGGAAGTCTCTATGGCTGTCCAATTGATATGGAGTGCAATAAAATCGATGCCCATTTGTTTGGCAAGGTCGATATTGTCATTAAAACTACCTGTCTGGGAAAGGTCTAAAATATCCAATCCAACAACGCGTTTTCCCTTTGGGTTCGCAACATGAGATGTACATTCAAAGGCCGTGGGAGCTGGGGCGTCCATTACTTCTTCGGAGCAAAACGAAAGTGATGCCACAGTTATAATAGCAATGAAAAGCGTTTTTCTTAATGTGCTTCTAATACGCAAAGTTTGTTTCGTTTTGTACAGAAAAAAACGCTGCGAGCGTAAATGTATTGTCCATTTGATACTGGAGAAGCTACGGCTGGTTTGTAATTTTTTTTAAACTTCCTTAATCCTTCTTTATCTCTTCGTAGCTATACTTGCTTTTTTTCCAGTCGATTAAAGGAGAAGGATAGTATTTTACGTCCATACGGTCAAGAAACGGCGCTTGGTTGGCTAGCCTGACTTTGTAGTTCTCCCAATCCCTATTTTCCTCGGTAGTCCAGCTTAGTTCGGAATAGCCGATGGCTCTGGGGAAAGCAAGGTATTCCAATTCGTCGATATCGCTGATGGTCTCTGACCAAAGTGGTGCTTCAATGCCCAGAATATTTTTTAGGGGAATACCTTCATAGGCCTCAGGAGTCCAATTGTAAGCTGTATCCGTAGGAATATAGGCCGCCCAATGCAGGCCGTGCTTGGAGAGGGTGTCGTATTGCATATCCAGATAGGTCTTTACTGCCGGAGACATGATGATTTTCATATCCTGTTCTATGGCTTCGTTGGCAAAATCGGTATGTCTCCAAAATTGTGATATCGAAGTGGAATCTAAATCGGCCTGTGCGATTTCATCCCAACCGATCATCCGCTTGCCATATTTCTGAACGATTTTTTCGACTTTTTCTACGAAGTAGATATAATCGCTCTTTTTGGTCGCATCGCTCTCATCACCACCGATATGAAAATAGGGGCCGGGGGTCATGGCCGAAATCTCGCGAATCACATCATCGATAAAAGTGTAGACGGTATCCTTTCGGGTATCCAAAGTACTAAAGCCTACGCGCATGCCTTCGTACAGCTTCGGCGTCTTACCATTTCCATTGAGAATGGGGTAGGAGACCGATGCCGCATTGGTATGCCCGGGCATATCCACCTCGGGAACTATGGTAATATGATGTTGCGCCGCATAGGCCACTAGCTCTTTATACTCTTCTTGGGTGTAAAATCCACCTGCTTCTCCACCAACTTCGGTACTTCCTCCCACCTCGGTCAGTTTGGGCCATGACTTGATTTCTATGCGCCATCCTTGGTCATCTGTCAAATGAAGATGCAGGACATTGTACTTGTAATAGGCGAGCAGGTCGATGAATTTTTTAACGTCACCCACATCAAAGAAATGTCGGGCTACGTCCAGCATGGCACCTCGGTATTCAAATTGCGGACCATCGATTATCTTTCCCGTAGGAATGGTCCAAACAGGATAGGCCGCCAAGGTATCGTTCGATGTCTCCGAAATAATCTGTCGCAATGTCTGTACTCCGCGAAAGGCGCCCGCAGCGGAGTTCGAATTTAAAATAACCGAATCGGGGGTTATGTACAATTGATAGGATTCCGGTGCCTGCAGGTCAATACTATCAGATTGGTTGATGTAAATGACACCCTCCCGATTCGGAACTTCCGCTATATTCACAGGAATATCCAATTCTGTTTTCCCTTTTATTTTAGCTGCTAGGAATTTCCCAATTTCTTGAAAATCCTGCGCATTGGTAGTGTAAATGGCCGCAAATTCGTCTAGGGCGAACCCACCTTCCGTTGGGATTACTTTTACCGGTTTCGGAATCATGTTTTCCGCGGCCAAATCCGTTTTTGGAAAATTAAGGACCCGCTTCTTTTTTTCTTCAGTGCAGGCAAGAATGGCGATGCAGATACAGCAAACAAGGAGGCTATGAATTAAAGTTCTGGACATGGTAAATGAAATTATCGGTTTAAAAATTACTGGTCATTGGAATTAGGATACCATCCCGTGTTGATACAGCGTGTTAATAAATGGCCCTGAGCATTGGTTTAAACTGGCAGTAGTGGTATCATTCTTCAACAAAGCCTTTAATGGTATCGTACCAAATGCGATAGCCTTTCTCGTTCATATGCAAACCATCCTCAATAAAAATATCCTTTTTTACCTTTCTACCGTCTAGCATGGGTTTCCAAACATCTACGTAGTCGATAAAGTCATCATTCTGGCTCAACCTTCTGAATTTGCGGTTCAGGCGTTTGTAGTTCCTGCGGTAATTCCATCGAGCAAGACTCGGTTTGGCCGCAATCAGTACTATTTTGGTTTCTGGATTGTGAGCGCGGATGCCGGCGATGATAAGCTGCATATCGCTGATGATCTTTTTCGGTCTTTTCTTGGAATTGATATCGTTATCCCCTTCATAAATAAATACTTTTTTAGGTTGAAATCGATAAATCAATTCATTTGAATAAGCCAACAAATCGGAAGCCTCAGAGCCCCCGAAACCGGAATTCACGATTTGGTGGTTCGGAAAGCTGCTTTCCAGGGTTTTCCAGATACGAACACTTGAACTGCCGGTAAAAACGATTGTCTCCTTTGAGGCATCCCATAAAGTATCGTACTTCTGTTGAATGCTGGCGATTTCTTCGGCAAACCGAGCCGGATCTTGAGCTCGGGAGGCCAGTGGTAATAGTAGTAAGAATAAAACAAACTTTTTCATACTATTCAATGGTTGGTGCAGTGGTCAGGCCTTCGGCAATGGCCCAATCGTGAAAGCGTGCTATCCAATTATCGCTGGGCAGATTCTGTGCCTTCATTCCAAAGCCATGCCCGCCCTTGGAAAACATCTGTAGCGCGACCGATTTGTTCGCTTTGAGCCATGAGGTGTAGAGTTCGATACTGCCCGGTGCGAGACCCAAAGGATCATTACTGGCACAAATCACTAACATCGGGGGGGCATCGGCTGGAACCTCCTGTACCGGGTACACCGTTGTCCAAGGATAAACGGGGACCAAAAAGTCGGGTCTATTCTCGGGGGTATAATTATAGCCCACTCCCATGGTCACCGCTCCGCCAGCGGAGAAACCCATAAAGCCTACCTTATCGGTATCGATTTTGAAGTCCTCGGCGTTCTTCCGCACATGATCGATAGCGGCGAGGGCGTCGGCAATGGAATAGGGCATGACCGGAGATACCCGTTCAACGATTCTGGCTGGGTTTGTCATCCCGTCTTTGGTAATTTCCTGAACCCCATCTTCGCCAGTGGGTACCAGTCGATATTTTAAAACGAACGCGGTAATGCCTTTTTGAGCGAGCCACTCGGCAACGTCTGTGCCTTCACTTTTGATACTTAGCGCATAAAGGCCACCCCCTGGAGCGACAATAACTGCAGTTCCGTTTGGTTTTTCCGGTCGAAACACCTGCATACTAGGAACCGATACATTCGTCACCACCGGATTATTCCATATTTTGGAATAATATTCTTTTTCACCACCTACCCAGATGGTTTCCGCTGGTTTTTCAAAGGGTAACTCGATAATTTCTTGGGCCAGCGCGAAATGCAGCGAGAGGGCTGTTAGTAGGATAAGGGCAATTAAATTTTTCAACATTTTTCTTAGTTTTCAATGTCCACGGTAAGGAAATTCAGTTTCCGATCAGCATATACACCAAAGCGGCCAAGAGTGCTCCGACGATAGGGCCAAATACTGGAATCCAAGCATAGTACCAATGGCTGTGTCCCTTTGATTTTATGGGCAGAAGTGCATGCATGATTCTTGGCCCCAAATCCCGGGCGGGATTGATGGCATAACCGGTCGGGCCTCCAAGACTGATACCGATCGCTAAGACCAACAAGGCGACGGGAAGCGCATCTAGCGACCCCAGAGAAATATTTTCCTCGGCCATTTTCCCGCCAGCGATATAAAAGATGGCCAACATGAAAGCAAAGGTGGCAATCGCTTCCGTAAGGAAGTTCCAAAACGGACTCCTAATCGCCGGGGTGTTCGCAAAGGTGTTCAGGATACCTTCTTGATTTTCGGTTATTTCATACTGCTTTTTATAGGTAAGCCAAACCAGGACCGAGCCCACCATGGCCCCTAAAAATTGTGCTAGAATATAACCGGGAACCAATTGCCATTCAAATTTGCCGGCCGCCGCAAAACCTAGTGTGACAGCAGGATTTAAATGGGCTCCACTGATATCCGCCGATACAAATACCCCAACAAATACGGCAACGCCCCAACCGATGGTAATGCCGACCCAGCCGGCATCGGAGCCCTTTGTACCCTTCAGCACCACATTGGCAACGATTCCGTTCCCGAGCAGCAGAAGGAGTGCTGTTCCGATAAACTCAAAAAGATATACCATCATTGGCGAACGTTTAAGAAGGTCTGAAAATAAATAAAATTAATGAGAAACGATTTGTTAATGAACCCGCTATACAGTTCCTTCCACTATGGCCCATGGCCTTCGAACTCTTGAGTCAACAATCAAGAGCCAAGAATCAAGAGCCAAGAACCAAGAATAATAACGAAAAGGGGTTTGTTTGCTGATTCTTGTAGGAGCGTGGTCATATTCGGTGGCTTCGTTGTCACCACTTGCGGTATTCATTTTAGCAAGGATTGGTATATGAGCTGTCGCATCATCGCACCGTAGTAGTTGTGGTAGGGTTGTACCTGCGTCATCAGGATTGCGATCAACTCTTCTTCAGGGTCGATAAAAAAGTAGGTGCAATAGGCACCGCTCCAATAATACTGACCGACGGAACCAAGCCTTTGCTTTCCGCAACATCAGTTGTAATTCCGAAACCGAGCCCGAAGCCTTGGCCAGGTGCCTGATAGAGATTACCGACCTGATTCATCGTCATAAGTTCTACGGTCTTTGGGCTGAGGTATTGCCTTCCTTTCCAGATCCCCTTGTTCAAAAGCATTTGGCTAAAAACCATATAATCGGTAGCGGTAGAAAAAAGTCCATGCGAACCCCCGTAGACCGTATTGCCCTCGATAGGCAATTGTTGATCAGAATTGACCATCTTCCCTTCATCATTTCTATTGTGTACAGGGCCCCAACGGTTGTGCTTTTCCTGCGGGATATTATACCCGGTGTCCTTCATTCCTAAAGGGTCGAATAGGCGGATCTGTAGAAATTCTGCGGACGTCATTCCTGAAAAGTGTTCGATAAGCAAAGACAACACATCGGGAGAGGCGCTATAGTACCATTGTTCTCCCGGTTGACTTACCAAGGGCAGGCCGACCAAGGTGTTCACGCGACTCTCGATATTCTTTTGCGGATCAACATATAGGGCTTTGGCAATGGCGTTATCAAGTTCCGTTCCACCCAAGCCATGTGAAAAACCTGCCGTATGGGTCAATATTTGATGAATGGTCACTTTATTTTCGGCTGGCACGGTTGGGCTATCGAGACCTTTGTTTACGTCAGCCGCTACCTTGAGATCTTTGAATTCCGGCAGGTATTTCGAGACCGGATCGGTAAGCTGAAAATGCCCTTCCTCATAAAGCATCATAAAGGCTACGCTAACGATAGGCTTGGTCATAGACATGATATGAAGAATCTGATTTTCCTGCATTGGTGTGTTATCATTCATACTGCTTAAACCATAGGCTTTTTGGTGAACTACTTCACCATTGAGCATAACGTAAGATACCGCTCCGGGTATGTTCCCTTCTTTCACCTCATTTTTGAGAAAAGTATCGTATCTGCCAAGCCGCTTCTTTGAAATGTTTTCTACCTTGGATTCCAACGCAATGGCTTGTGCTTGAGCTGTATATTGAAACGTAAATAGCAGAAGAGAAATGAAAAGTAAAGTGATTGTTTTTTGCATTGGAAATCGTTTTGTTGGGAAGTGTTATATTCCATTGAATCAACTCATACAAGATAACTACTTTTCAACTATTTCGACCGGCTCTGTAAGGTATGTGCATAATCGCAAGCCATAATTTCAGGATTTGGCATATTTTAAGGCTGTATCCTGTTCTTTTGTTAAAGAAATTTTTAACTTACGAGGCGAATTGAAAACCTAAATAAATAACACCCTTAAAACGAAAGTACTATGAGCGACAGAGATGACAAATTAGCGGCCCTAAAAGCAACAGCCGTATCCCAATTAAAGGAATGTGGCGTATCGAACATCGACCATGATCAATTAGACGGCTACGTAAATAGCCTTCGGTCTATGGTAGATAATAAAGATGCCACCTTGGTTTCGGGTTCGGACGAGTCAGAGTTGGAAACCGTATACAGGAACTTCGTAGAAAAGAAATTAGGCGTTTCCGATAAAGAAAAAGGGATGTCGGCCATTCATAAGGTCGCCGATAAAATGTCCGGTATTCGTATGAAGAGTAGACCAGCATTCTATTATTTGGTAGCCCATGAGTTGAGCTAGTCGAAGAATTTTAATGAATAGTAATCAGAGCCACCTTTATTGCGTGGCTCTTTTTTTGGATAGTACTGTACATCTAAAAATTAGCTTTGGAGCGACAAGACCTGCCTCCGTCAGTCAGGGACAAGTTCACGTTTCAAGTTCAAAAAAGTTATGGTTCAGCGTAAGAAGTTGCTGGTTTTTTAATTTTCATCCAACATCCAACATCCAACATCCAACATCCAACATCCAACATCCAACATCTAATTCCGTACCCCCTTCACATTCATCTGCAGCGTAAACACCGAGTCCATTGCGGTTATGAACAAGAGGTCTTGATTTGGCCCCCCAAAAGTAACGTTGGCCGTCCATTTTTTCCCGGTGGGAATATGTTCTATTTGCTTTCCATTCTTATCGAATACGGTAACGCCATCCCCGGTCAGGTAGACATTTCCTTGATTGTCAATCGTCATTCCATCGGAACCCAGCTCGCAAAATAATGTCCCTTCCGATAGCATTCCATCTTCCAATATTTCGTAGGAGTACGTTTTATTGTTTCCCCTGTCCGAAACAAAAAGAGTTTTACCATCGGCACTACCAATAATGCCGTTAGGCCTGGCAAAATCATCTATCACTACTTTAATGTTGCCCATATCGGGGGAAATATAATATACCTGTTCTTTTTTCATTGCACTTTCACTACGTTCCCAATAAGGTCTTTGATAATAAGGATCGGTAAAATAAATGCCACCGTTCGGGTCGACCCAAAGATCGTTGGGTCCGTTAAGGTCGAGGCCTTCGAATTGTTCCCAGAGTACCGTAACGTTCTTATCGGAATCGATACGCCACAATTGAAATTTCTCATCGGCACAAGCGAGAAGATTTCCTTCGTGATCGAAATAAAGTCCGTTTGCGCGTCCGGAGGGCTGCATAAATACTGAAACCCCTTCGTCGGGAGACCATTTCAAGATTCGGTTGTTCGGTTGATCTGTAAAAAAGACATTACCCTCGGCATCTACCGCAGGCCCCTCCGTAAAGGTATAATCATCGGCGACCAGAACGAGTTCGGCACCTTCGGCAATGATATCGGAATGTTGGCTTTGACAAGCGGCAGAAGACATGAGAAGAGCCACCAAGGGTATAAATGTAATTTTTAGATTTAAAGTCATAAGAATCATTTAGTGTTTTCCTTCCATCCCGGTCCACGAACTACTCTGCCGGGTAAAGCACCTGTATGTTCGCCTTTTTCTAGGACGGGAGTGCCGTTTACCAATACGTATTGCATTCCAGTGGCGTATTGGTGTGGTTTTTCGAAAGTGGCATTGTCGGTTATGGTATTTGCATCGAAGATAGTAATATCGGCATAGTACCCTTCTTTAAGGGCACCCCGTTTCTTTAGTTTAAGATTGGTGGCAGGGAGTGTGGTCAGCTTATATATGGCCTCCTCTAATGAAAGTACCTTTTCTTCTCGCACGTATTTTCCCAAAAGTCGCGCAAAAGAGCCATACGCCCGGGGATGTGTACTTTGTTCCAAAAATACACCTTCATTGGTGTAGGAACCGGCATCGGAGCAAATAGACATATACGGAAGGGCCAATTTTTTCTTTATGTTTTCTTCCGACATCGAAAAATAAACCACTTGTATGCGGCTGTCGTCTTCACGAATAAGATCGACAATAGTTTCCGCAGGCGAAATATTGCGCTCCTTGGCAATATCGGCCAGCGTTTTTCCGATGTTGGTGCGCATTGCTTTGTTCCGAAAACCGACCATAAGAATATTTTCTGGCGGTACGTGAAAATCGACCTCCTTGATCATTTGTTCCCTCTTCTCTTGTTGACCGATAAGCTTCATGGTCGCGGCATGTCCGCCTTCCTTGGCCCATGCTGGGAGTAGTACATTCAATCCGGTCGAGCTCGCATTGTACATATACATGTCGGTCGTTATGGGCAACCCTCTTTTTCGAGCGGTCTCAACAAGGGAAATGGCGGAATCCAATAAGTGCCAATTCGCATCGCCGGATGCCTTAAAATGATAGATTTCGGCTGCTATGTTCGCTTTTTCGGAAATGGTGATCAGTTCATTTACCGCTTCGAGCAAATCCCCTTCCTCATCGCGAATGTGGGATATGTACATCCCGTCATATTTCGAGACCTCTTTGGCCAATTCAATAATTTCATCGGTTGTCGCATGGCCACTGGGCACGTATATCAGAGAAGTAGAAAGACCTACTGCCCCTTCTTCCATAGCTTCTCGCGTCAGGCGTTTCATGGTTTCCATTTCCGCATCGGTAGGTGGCCTGTTCTCGTAACCAATCGTATGTTTTCGTAAGGTGGCATTTCCGATAAAGGAAGCAATATTCGTAGAAACGCCTTTATTTTCAAGGTATTCAAGATACTCGCCAAGCGTAGACCATTCGATATCGTAAGTTAGGGTAGACTGGCCCGCTTTCATATCTTCCTTCATAGCATCGTTTAAAGGACCCATTGAATTTCCCTCACCAAGTACTTCCAAGGTCACCCCTTGCCTGATATCGCCCTGTGATCTACCGTCGACGATGAGCGATTCATTGGCCCAGCTCAGCATATTGATGAACCCTGGCGCGACGGTGAGTCCTGTGGCATCAATTATCGAACGACCTTTTGCATCATCTAATTTCCCGATAGCCGCAATCGTATCGGCATTGATGCCGATGTCCCCTTGATAGGCTTTTTCGCCGGAGCCATCCAAAATCTCACCGTTTTTGATCAGCACATCGAAGGTGGTCGCAGGACCGGTACAGCCGATAATCAGAAGGCATAACGGTAGCACGTACTTTAAGATGACAATTTTCATTTCAAATTAGTATTAGAAGTTTCTAAATATAGTTAAAATAGAATAATGGACATTTACTCCATACAAGCAACGCACCATAAGCCGACGTATTCGTATTTTTGATCAAATTTTAAGGATGAATTCCAGGGAAGAACAACTCAAAGCTTTTGACCGCTTACTCACCATCATGGACGAACTACGTGCGCAATGCCCGTGGGACAAGAAGCAAACGATGCAAAGCTTACGCCATTTGACCATCGAGGAAACCTATGAACTGGGTGACGCTATTTTGGAGAATGATTTGGAGGAAGTAAAAAAGGAACTTGGCGATGTGCTGCTTCACCTTGTTTTTTATGCCAAAATAGGCAGTGAGACAAACGATTTTGATATTGCCGATGTCTGCAATGATATCTGTGAAAAGCTCATCAATCGTCATCCGCATATTTATGGAGACGTTACCGTAGCCGACGAGGAAGACGTAAAGCGAAATTGGGAGAATATAAAATTATCAGAGGGTAAGAAAAGTGTTTTGGAGGGCGTGCCGAACAGCTTGCCGGCTTTGGTAAAGGCCAATAGGATTCAGGACAAGGTCGCAGGTGTAGGCTTCGATTGGGAAAGACCGGAACAGGTTTGGGAAAAAGTTCAGGAGGAGTTGGAAGAGTTTCAAGACGAGGTTAAAAAAGGCGATAGGCTAAAAATGGAAGCCGAATTCGGGGATGTACTCTTTTCTATGGTGAATTATGCCCGTTTTTTGGATATCAACCCTGAAAATGCCCTAGAGCGGACGAACAAAAAATTCATCAAACGCTTTCAGTATCTGGAAGGTAAGGCGAAAGGTATTGGAAAGTCCCTAAAGGAAATGACCTTGGCCGAGATGGATGTTTTTTGGGAGGAAGCAAAGAAACAGTAGGCGGTGGGCATTTGGCAGTACCGGATGGCATGCTCTCTTTTCTAAATCTCCGGGGTTGCCGTCAAGCCGTACGCAAATCATATTCCAAACCTATCAATCCCTAACCCTTGAATTCCGTTAAGTATTCCGATACGGCTGAAATGGGGTTCGCATAATCTGTGCAATTTACATTGCAGTCTTAAATTTTGGGTCTAAAAGCGCAGCGGTCTTACATCTTCAAAGGGATAGTGACGACTTATTTCCCGAACTTTTCTTTGTTGAATTTTTCCGATTCTCCTTTGGGAATCGATAGCGAAACCCAATCGTTACCTTTAATCATTTTACCCAATAAAACGATTTGTCCTACGTGGCTTGCATAGTGGGCTAATTGCCGATTGATAGCTTCAATAAGAGTATGCTTTTCATTGCGTATCAGTATAACGGAATCAAAATTGTCTTCATTGATTGCGTTCAGGGCATCGAAGACGCATTGCCACCCATTTTCCCAAGCATGCAGAATTTCGGTTTTGGTCGTGTAGGGATCGGTGAATTCCGTTTCGCGGTCGCGCCAGGATTTTTCACCGTCTTCGGTCAAGAAATTAGTCCACCTGCTACGCATATTGCCCACCATGTGCTTAACGATAATGGCGATGGAATTGTCCGAGTCTGAATGCGTCCAATAAAAATCCTTTTCTGAAAGCTGATCAAAAGTTTTATTGCCGAGCATCCGATATCTCTTAAACTCGAAAAAAGCACTCTTGATGTAATTCGCGGCCTGGCTCATGTGGCAATTTAGTCTCTAAAAAACTGGTTTGTTGAATATACTAAAATAAAAAATCCCAAATCCTTTAAGGACTTGGGATTTAGAATTTGGTGTATGATGCGCTATTTGTTGTCAGGCACGAAATCCAAGGCGACCCCATTGATACAATGGCGAAGCCCCGTAGGTTCCGGCCCGTCGTTAAAAACATGACCTAAGTGTCCGCCACAAGTGGCACAGTGTTCCTCGGTACGTTCATAACCGGTCTTATAATCGACATCGTAGGCCACATTGCCTTCGATCTCTTTATAAAAACTAGGCCACCCGGTACCGGAATCGAATTTGGTTTCACTCTTGAACACTGGCGTACCACAACCGGCGCAGACATAGGTGCCTTCGGCCTTATTGTCGAGTAAATCGCTAGTAAACGGACTCTCGGTTGCTGCTTCCCGCAATACGTAATACTCATCCTCGGCAAGCTCCGCCTTCCATTCCGCCTTCGTTTTAGTCACTTCAAATGAAGTTTCGGTCTTGGCTTCGGCTTTTGTCGCCATTTCCTCTTTTTGTGCATTGCCCTTACATCCCATAAATACAAGACATAAGCCTAGTACTATTTGCTTTATCATATGATTTTGTTTTTCTATTCGTCGCTTTTCGCTGCGTTTCCTTTCAAATTTAAGGCTTTTTCGAACTAATCTGCTCATCCTTTCGAAAGGAGTTTGAATTTAATGCGTGAACACACCATTCGCCAGCAGGAAACAAGGAATAAGCGCAAGGTATACCGATTTGGATTTGAATTTTTTACTCTAAATTTTCTCCATTCTCCATTCTCCATTCTCCATTCTCTTTTCTCTTTTCTCTTTTCTCCATTCTCCATTCTCTGTTCTCTGTTCTCCGCTTTCCGCATCGAACATACAACATCGAGCACCGCGCATCCAACATCCTGTATCCCGTCCTAAAAGAAAAACCCCGCTCTCATAGAAGAAAGCAAGGTTATCTCGTTTTGTATACAACGGAAAGGTCTAGTTCACTTTTACCCTTTGAACATCTTTTTCCTTCACGCCCAACAACTGCATCACCGCGTCTACATTACTTCGATCAAAACGGGACCCCTGAGCTTGCTCGGCAGGAATAATAGCAATTCGGAAGATTTGGTCATCGGTATCGGCAGCGGGCAGTGTGCCTATATCAAAATCGGCCTCAAGGAACATGGTCACGTCAAAAAAAGTATGCTCATAATTGTACTGTAAAAGTCCTTGGTCTAAAATTCGGGTCTGCGGCATTAGTCTCCAAATATCTACCGGGTCGCCATTAGTATCCTCGGTCTGGTCCCATAGTAGATAGACCAGAACGACATCGGTTTCAAAAACCTCTATTGACTGTGGAAACTCATAAAAAATACTATAATCACCGTCTGCATCAAATGTTCCCTGTATATCAACCACCTGACCTAGAATGTTAACACCATCAACACCATCCACACCATCCCTACCATCAAAACCGTCTAGTCCGTCCCGACCGGAACAGGAAATCACTAAAAGCGACAATAACATACTGAGATAAAAAATAGATTTTTTCATAATAACTGATTTAAATTTTTGGTTTCGACAATAATCCGGTCGATTGTGATGAGAGTTTCAAAAAGCGTTCCACTTTTTATTGTGAAACGCATTTTTTTCATTTTAGGTATAAAAACGAAAGGAATACCCCGCAAAAAATAGCTTATATCGCAAAGTTGTTTAGATTTGTCAAAATACCTAGCCACATGTCGAACGTTACAGTACATAGTCTTTTTTCCGAATTTGATATTTCGCTGTTTAAAGCTGGAAAACATTATAAACTTTATGAAAAACTAGGCTCACATCCGCTAATCGTCGATGGGGTAGCCGGAACCTATTTTGCGGTCTGGGCCCCTTCGGCGCGGTCCGTATCGGTCGTAGGGAACTTTAACCAATGGCAGGATAGTGAACACCGATTGCACGTCAGATGGGATGCCAGTGGTATTTGGGAAGGTTTTATTCCTAACATAGGCCACGGGGAAATTTACAAATACAAGATCTATTCGAACAATCATGGTGCCGTAACCGAAAAGGCGGACCCTTTTGGACGCTATTGCGAACATCCACCGAAAACCGCTTCGGTAATATGGGACTCCAATTACGAATGGAAGGACAAAAAGTGGATGGCCAACCGCAAGGAGAAGAATGCTTTAGACGCCCCTTATTCGGTCTATGAGGTCCATTTAGGTTCTTGGAAACGGAAAGAAGACAATACATTTCTATCCTATTCGGAACTTGCGGTTGATTTGGTGGAATACGTTAAGGAAATGGGTTTTACCCATGTCGAGTTTATGCCTATTATGGAATATCCTTACGACCCTTCTTGGGGATACCAGCTTACTGGATACTTTGCACCAACATCGCGATTTGGTGACCCGCAAGGTTTTAAGCAACTAGTCGATGCTCTCCACCAAGCCGATATTGGGGTTATTTTAGATTGGGTACCCTCTCATTTTCCGGAAGATGCGCACGGTTTAGGTTTTTTTGATGGCTCGCATCTGTACGAGCATCCCGACAGAAAAAGGGGATACCATCCCGATTGGAAAAGTCTCATATTCAACTACGGTAGAAACGAGGTACGCGCCTTCTTGATTAGTAACGCGCTATTTTGGTTGGATCAGTTTCATGCCGATGCCCTGAGGGTCGATGCGGTCGCCTCAATGATTTATTTGGATTATTCACGTGAAGATGGGGAATGGGACCCGAATATGTATGGGAACAACGAAAATCTGGAGGCGATGAGTCTTCTTCGGGAAATGAACGAGGCGGTCTACGGTATGTTTCCCGATGTACAGACCATCGCAGAGGAGTCAACGGCTTTCTCGGGCGTTTCGAGGCCTGTGCATTTGGGGGGTCTTGGTTTTGGTATGAAATGGATGATGGGTTGGATGCACGATACACTCGAGTATTTCAAGAAAGAACCCGTTTACCGTAAGCATCATCAAAACGATCTGACTTTCAGTATGACCTATGCATTCACCGAAAATTTTATGTTACCCTTTTCACACGATGAGGTGGTATACGGCAAACAATCGTTGGTATATCGCATGCCTGGGGATGAATGGCAACGTTTTGCCAATCTTAGGGTACTTTTTGGCTATATGTTCACCCACCCAGGAACCAACCTTATTTTTATGGGCGGGGAATTCGGACAGACCTCTGAATGGAATTTTCAACAAAGCCTTGATTGGCATTTGACCCAATACGATGGGCATTCCGGTATTCAAGAAACTATAAAAGACTTGAATAAATTATACAAAAGGTTGCCCGCGCTACATGAGAAACAGTTCAGTAGCGAAGGTTTTCAATGGATAGACTATGGCGATCACGAAAATTCGGTCTTAACGTACATCAGAAAAGGGAACGAGCCTAAGAATGATATTTATATTGCCTTGAACCTGACGCCGGTACCCCGCGAGAACTATCGTATCGGACTACCGAAAAAATCCGGGCAGGTTAAGGAAATCTTCAACAGTGACGCTAAAAAATATGGTGGCTCCGGAATGTCGAGTGCTATTTCTAAATTGACTGCAAAAGAATGGCATGGGCATAAAAAATCTATCGAAATTACCATCCCGCCTTTGAGTATTGTCATTTTTAAATAGAATTGACCGATAAAAATGCAAATTTTATCAAATGTTGCATGGCTGGTTTCGTAAATGAATTCTAATGTGTTTCTTTTGTTGTGGTTAAAAAATTGCTCCTATGATTACCAATACCGAACTTGAATACAAGGGTAACCTATACCCCAACCAAATCGTCGATTTTTCACAAGACGTAGATAAACTATATTTTACCTCTGAAAATGGTGTGGTGCTGCAAATAACGGTACTACGCAATAGTGCGCTACGGTTTCGCTACGCGACCGAGTACAACTTCGAGCCCGACTTTTCCTATGCCATTAGTGAAAAAGGCATTCGAGGGTACGACAAATTGGTTGTTTCCGAAACGAAGACCGAATATCTATTGGAAACGATTCGGATGAAGATACTGGTCGATAAAAAAACCATGCGTATCCAGATTTCGGACCCGGAAGGAAACATCATCAACGAAGATGAAATAGGTTTTCATTGGGAGGAGAACTATGAGTATGGTGGCAATACCGTGAAAATGAGCAAAATCACCCAAACTGGCGAGAGTTTTTACGGTTTGGGCGATAAGGCGATGCATTCCAATCTCAAGGGCAAACGCGTGAGCAATTGGGTAACCGATCAATACGCCTATGGTAAAGATCAGGACCCTTTGTACAAGGCCGTTCCTTTTTATGTAGGGTTGACGGAAAATAAGGCATACGGAATCTTTTTCGACAATACGTTCAAGACCCATTTCGATTTTGCGCACGAGCGTCGTAATACGACCAGTTTTTGGGCCGATGGAGGCGAAATGAATTATTATTTCATCTACGGCCCGGATGTTTCGAAGGTAGTACGCCTATATACCGATCTCACAGGAAAACCAGAACTTCCTCCTTTATGGGCCTTAGGATTTCAACAATCGAAATGGAGTTATTTTCCCGAGAGTAATGTGAAGGAAATCGCCAAGAAATTCAGGGATTTGAACATTCCCTGCGATGCGATTTATTTGGATATCGATTATATGGATGGTTTTCGCTGTTTCACTTGGGACAAAACGAAATTTCCAGACCCAAAACGAATGATTTCCGAGCTCGAGGAAGACGGCTTCAAGACGGTGGTCATGATCGATCCGGGAATTAAAGTGGATCGTGACTACTGGGTGTACCAAGAGGCCATGGAGAACGACTACTTTTGTAAACGTGGCGATGGGCCTTACATGAACGGTAAAGTATGGCCAGGAAAATGCAATTTCCCTGATTTTACCAATCCCGAAGTGCGTCAGTGGTGGGCGGAATTATACAAGGAATTTATGACCGAGCTGGGCGTACACGCCGTTTGGAACGATATGAACGAACCTGCCGTGATGGAAGTTCCTTCGAAAACCGCGCCTTTGGATACGCGCCACTACTACGAGGGGAATCCGACGACACATCGCAAGGCCCATAATATCTACGGCATGCAAATGGTGAGGGCAACATATAACGGTGTTAAAAAGCATTCGTACCCCAAACGTCCTTTTGTCATTACCAGGGCGGCCTATTCCGGAACCCAACGTTATGCGTGCACGTGGACGGGCGATAACGTGGCCACATGGGAGCATTTGTGGCTCGCCAACGTGCAGATGCAGCGCATGTGCATGAGCGGCTATTCGTTCGTCGGTTCCGATATCGGTGGTTTTGCAGAGCAACCCAACGGCGAACTGTTCGCAAGATGGATTCAACTCGGTATTTTTCATCCTTTTTGTAGAGTACACTCAAGTGGCGACCACGGTGATCAAGAACCATGGTCTTTCGATAGTGGCGTAACGGACGTAGTACGTAAATTTATTGAATTACGGTACCAATTGTTGCCTTATCTCTATACCATGTTCTATGAGTATTCGAACAATGGTATCGCCATGCTCAAGTCTTTGGTCATGTTCGATCAAGAAGACCCACAGACGCATTTCAGGACCGATGAATTTATTTTTGGGCACCAAATTTTGGTCTGTCCGATACAGGAGCCTAATGCCCAAGGCCGAAGAATGTATGTACCTAGGGGCAACTGGTATAATTTCTGGACAGATGAATTGATCAAAGGCGGTCGGGAAATGTGGGTAGATGCCGATATTGATAGTATTCCTTTATTTGTGAAGGAAGGTGCAATGATTCCGAAATACCCGGTGCAACAGTATGTAGGGGAAAAGGATATCGACCAATTGCGAATCGAAGTCTATTATAAAAATGGAATAGAGAATTCTACGGTGTACGAAGATGGCCAAGATGGCTATGACTACACCAAAGGGCGCTATAGCTTGCGTAATTTTAAACTACAGGGAAAACCGGCCCAATTGTCCATTCAGCAATATAAGGATGGTACGTTCGTAACGGACTATGAAACCATCGAATTCAAGTTTCATGGTTTGTCATTTGAAATTGGTGGCATAGAGATTGATAGTGAAAAGGTGAGTTTAGAGGACGTAAAATACGGCGAGGACCTCTCCATTCAAGTGAGCAAAAACTTTACGGTATTGCGTGTTCTCGGAAAATGATTTTTTTGTACTTTGACCGGACAAAATTATAGATAATGAAAAAAGGACTTTTAATTATAGCTATTTTTCTAGGAGTTACGGCTTGTAAAACAAATCCGTTTACAGGAAAGAGCACTTTGAACTTTTTCCCTAATAGTCAGATTTTCCCGACTGCCTTTGCACAATATGATCAGTTCTTAACGGAAAATAAGGTAGTAAAAGGTGGAGAAGATGCCGCGACCATCAAAAAAGTGGGGCAACGCATATCTTCTGCTGCTGAAAGATGGTTGACGGCCAATGGGTACGCCGGATATCTGAAAGACTACCAATGGGAATACAATCTGGTACAGGACGAAAATGTAAACGCTTGGTGTATGCCCGGTGGTAAAATCGTTTTCTATACGGGTATATTGCCCATTACGCAGACCGAGACCGGTATTGCCGTGGTCATGGGACACGAAGTGGCGCATGCCTTGGCGGACCACGGGGCACAGCGTATGAGTGCAGGAACCTTACAACAGTTGGGTGCAGTCGCCGGTAACATCGCCATAAAGGACGAGCGTACCAGAAATACCTTCAATCAGGCGTATGGTCTTGGTTCTACCGTTGGGCTCATGTTACCCTTTAGCCGAAGTCACGAGACCGAGGCAGACCGTATAGGTTTGCAGATTATGGCCATAGCCGGTTATGATCCCGCCGAAGCCTCCGAGCTCTGGAAACGAATGAAAGCTAAAAGTGGTGGTCAAGCTCCCCCGGAGTTTTTGAGTACGCACCCTTCTAACGATACACGTATCGCCAATCTGGCCAGCTGGGCACCAGCCGCTCGGGAAGAGGCGAAAAAATTCGGGGTTACCACCTTCAAATAGTAAATTCAAAGACATATTGCGTATATTTAAAACCGTTCACATAGTTGAGCGGTTTTTATTTTAAAGCGCATGGCGAAAACAGTTGCGGTAAAAGGAAGTAAGAAGTTACTGAATGCTTGGGCTTTTTACGATTGGGCCAACTCGGTCTATACGCTTACCATCGCCTCCTCAATATTCCCCATATTTTATTCTTCATTGTTCGCTACTGACGAAGAGTTGGTTTCGGCATTTGGTTATGAGATGAAGCAAACCGTGCTCATTTCGGTGATAACCGCCTTTACATTTTTGGTAGTTGCAATTTTGTCACCGCTACTTTCCGGAATCGCCGATTATGTGGGGAATAAGAAAAACTTTATGCAATTCTTCTGCTATATGGGCAGTTTTGGTTGTATTGGGCTGTATTGGTTCGATTTGGATTTCATTCATACCAGTCTTTTGTTCTATTTTATGGGCTTGTTGGGTTACTGGGGAAGTCTTGTCTTTTACAACTCTTATTTACCCGATATCGCCTATGAGGAACAACAGGATGCCATTAGTGCAAAGGGGTTTTCCTTGGGTTATTTTGGAAGCGTGCTTTTGCTGGTGCTGAATTTAGCCATGGTGATGAAACCGGAGTGGTTCGGTTTTGATATCGGCCTTACGGAACAGGAAAATAATCTGGCAAAAGTAAGGGCGATGAAGGTTTCCTTCATAACGGTCGGCCTTTGGTGGGCCCTTTTTAGCCAATATACGTTTATGGTGCTGCCCAAAGGTGTTTCTTCAGGACATAAGGTTAATAAGGATGTCGTTTTCAACGGATTTCGAGAATTGAAATCCGTATGGACACAACTGAAAGGCAATTTAAGACTCAAACGCTATTTAAATGCCTTCTTCGTATTCAGTATGGCGGTACAGACCATCATGTTGATGGCTGTTTATTTTGGTGAAAAGGAAGTAGCCTGGGCCGATGATGGGGAAAAGACCACCGGTCTTATTATCAGTATTCTCGTCATTCAGTTAGTGGCCATTCTGGGTGCTATCATCACTTCTAAGATATCGGCCAAAATCGGAAACATAAAAACGCTGATTTTGGTCAATGCCATTTGGATGTGTCTCTGCTTTTATGCCTTTTTTATGGTTACGCCAATGCAATTTTATATAGCCGCGGGATTGGTAGGGCTGGTTATGGGTGGGGTTCAAGCTTTGGCACGCTCTACTTATTCAAAATTTTTACCGGATACGGAAGACACCACATCGTACTTTAGCTTTTATGATGTTGCCGAAAAAATAGGTATCGTTATTGGTATGGTCATTTTTGCAGTCGTCGACCAGATCAGCACCATGAGATACGCCATTCTATTCTTATTCGTATTCTTTTTGATGGGAATTCTTTTGTTATTGCGCGTCCCGCAAAAAGAAAAAGCCCCTTTGACGAAAGAGGCTTGATTTTGCTGTAAAGGGTATTTCGATTGATGGCTAAACTCCCTATCCCTTTGTAATATCCCCAGACCCGGAGGCCTTCGTGTCTACTTTTGAAGGATTACCACGATAACTAATGTCACCAGAACCGGAAACCCGTGCTTTAAGCATTTTGTTGGCAGTAACCTTAATATCGGCAGAGCCTGAAATGGTGGCGTCTACATTGTCGGCCTGCAGGTCATAAGCCTTTATGTCTCCAGAACCTGAAATGCTGACCTCGAAATCTTTGGCGGAACCACTCAGGTTAATATCCCCTGAACCTGACATGGAAGTATCCAATGCATCGCACTCGATCGCCAAGGTAATGTCGCCCGAGCCCGACATCGCTGTTTTAAAGTTTCTAGCCTTTAGTGTCGTCTTGCCCACGATATCGCCGGAACCGGATAATTTCACCGCCTCGATATTTTCCACAGGAACGGTAATGCGAATCCCATCCTCCCACGAGGAAGGTCTCAAATTCACTCCTTTTTTTACTTTGATGTTCAACTGGCCGTCCTTCACCTCGGTGATAATATATTCCAATAGATTCGATTCTCCTTCCAAAGTAAGTTCACCTTCATTACCATCAACCAGGTCTACATCGAACCAACCTGCCAGCGCTACCCCGTCGTAGTCGCCAACACTTCGGTTTATTGAGACGTTATTTCCGTCTCCTTTAATTTTTTTGCCCCACTGTGCTGTGCAGGAAGCTGTTATCATTAGTACTAAACTTAGGCTCAATAGTTTTTTCATGATGAATGATTTTAGTGTTGTCCCGGTCATTTCGGAACTTGTTGATTAGTTGCCAAGAATCTATTTCCGGGCGATATTTAATTCTGATTTAATTTTTATGGAATGAAACGCCACCATAGTCGCTGGAAATGGATACTGAATTTCCAGTGTTCGCCGACCCATAGTGCCCCTTGTAATATTTGCTCGTGTTCTTTACTTCACTGATATTCATTTCAAATTCATCTTTTCCACTAACCCCGGCGTAAGAGGTTCTGATTTCAAAGCTAAAATGGTATTCGGAGTCGTAACCGACTTTTATTCCGGTATAATCTGATTTGATAAGCAGGTTTCCGGCATCGGCTGCCATTTGATCGATACGAACCGACCCGTAGTCGGCATTAATATCCACGTTGCCATGCAGTGTACCCAGATTTACATTAATGTAATCTCCGTTACCTTGAACGTTGCCCGCCTCCCCAATCTCAATTTTGCCATAATCGCTGCTATAGACCAAATTTCCCATTTTTTCTACTGCGGAATTCGTATAATCGGCATTTATGGTCAAATCTCCTGCTTTCTCTATGGTAAAGTCCGAATAATCGGCAGAAATTTTACCGCTGTTCATATATCCGATTCGTGATTTAGAGGTATAGTCGAAGTTCAGCTGATTGTTTCTTCCCCGCAATTCGCCAATGTCTAACCGACCGTAATCGCAATTGATCTTGGCATGCCCGTCAATTCTGTCGAGAATGATGCTTCCATAATCGTTATTCAAATGCACGTTGTTTTTTACGGGTACCTTTATAGTATAGTTGATTTGCATGTTCACCTTGGTGTTGTTTCCCCAACCCCAACTGCTCCTGTTGTTGTCAAAAATGGTTTTTGCCGAGACCATGCTGGCACTATTATCAAAATTAACGGTAATCTCATCCAATTTTCGTTGTACTTTTTCCTCGTTATTGCCATTGGTCTTGATGTGCACTTCGATCAATACACGATTCTCGGTCCAAGAGGTGATGTTCAGGTTGCCGTAGCTATTATCTACTTTGAGCAGGGCATCGGCATTTACGTTAAATTCTTTTTTGATTGTTTTCTCCTTAGTATACTTGCCCTTAGGTTTGCCATTGTGGGCAAATAGGGTTATCGGCGCTACCAAGAAAAGTACGGTCGCAATTTTAAATAGTAAAATTCGTATCATTTTGTTTTTTTAAATTTTTTATGGTTTCCGTCTTGTTCAAGACATCTTGTAAAAGGTCTATCCGGGTTTGAAAATTGGTAATCATCGCACTTAAGATTAATTTGCTGTTTCCACCGTCCAGTAAATCCTTTTCCAATTTTTTGTAATCGACTTTCAGTTTTTGCAACTGTTTCATGGTGTCATCGATCAATTGCTCGGTCTCAGGCGTACTCTGGCTTTGTAAACTTGTTATCCGCTCTTCTATAAGGCTGGCGAAATAATATTCGGTATTGGCTACCTCCGGCGAAATGTTGGCCACTTGCTCTTCCAATGTCGGGGGCGTACGATTGAATATACCGATACCTATTGCGATGAGCACTGCAAAAGATGCCGCGATCGATAAGGGTTTGTACCATTTCTTGGTCCTACGTATTGGTGTCGCTTCCCCTACGGTTTCCAATCGTCGCAGGAACCGTTCTCTATGCCCTGTTTCCGGTGTTTCCGTATCAAGAGCACCATTAGCCTTGTTCAATAATCGTTCTATTTCCTTATACATAACTAAACAGTTGTTAATCTCTTACGCAAACTTTCTTTGGCCCTTGAAATCGTTGTTCTGCAATTGGCGTAACTAATGTTCATGATCGAACTTATTTCTTCATAGTCATACCCTTCCACTAAATGTAAGGTCAAAGAAAGTCTGTAATTGTCTTTAAGCGAACGCATGGTTTCCATCACTTTTTGAGCCTTCAGTTCAGTCACCATATGATCTGAGACGACTGCGTCATTATCTTCGACCTTGTACATTAGATCATCCAGTGCAACTTCGTTTTTCTTTCGTTGTTTTCTGTAATGATAAATACTGTTGTTTATTACGATTCGCTTTAACCAAGCCCCGAAGGTTACTTCGCCTTTGAACGTGTGCAGTTTCGTAAACGCGTTTAAAAACGATTCCTGCATGACATCTTCGGCTTCGGCGCTGTCTTTTACGATTCGTAGCGATGTATTGTACATTGCCTTGTAATAGCGATCGTAAATTTCTAATTGTGCACTTTGTTTTCCTTTTAAACACAATTGCAATAAAACATCAATATGTTCTTTTTTGTGGCTCAAAAAATAGATGGTTTGTTAAAAAGAGAAGACAATGTATGGATTGTTACAGTTTTAATCGAAAAAATATGAGCTACCGAGTATTTTGATGTTTGAAATATTCGGAATTAGCCCGCAAATGCTTCGTTTTTACGAGTAACACTGCTGTACGCTTTATCGCAACTAGCGGTGAATGCCTTGTTTTTATTCTTCGAATTGGGGCAAAGCTATTTGAAATACGGTTTACAGGGAAATGTATTTTTTTGGATGTAAGGAATCCGAGATGAACTTGGCGGATACTGAAATTTTATCGAAACTATGACAAAGTGCTATTCTTCATTTCGATATAGAGTGGTTCGTTTCAATAAACTCAAATTTTATTTGTGGGAAATACATGATTCGGTTTTCGGATAACTCACACGTAAAAATGAATGGACTTCCAATGGATGTTAAGAAATGTTAATTTTTAATGGTTTTCATCGAATAATTTAACTAATCAGAAATCCGAAACATCCTTTTCGTGTATTTCAACGTATTAAATATGTATTTAATCGACTATTCGAGAATCCCCCAACTATATTGAAACCCCACATTATGAAAAAAATTACTTTGTTGATTGCCCTGGTTGTGTGTGCCCTAAACTCACTAAACGCCCAGGACCCGGTAACCTATGAACAAGCTTTCCCTAATCTCTCCTTTGAATATCCAGTTGAAATCCAAAACGCAAAAGACGGTAGTAATCGGATTTTTGTGGTGGAGCAATCCGGTAGGATAAAGGTATTTCAGAACACGAGCAGCACTACGCAGCAGCAGGTCTTTTTGGACCTTCGTAGTCAAATTAGTTTTTCGGCCGGTCAGGAAATCGGTCTTTTAGGCCTTGCCTTTCATCCGAATTACTCATCGAACGGATATTTTTACGTATACCACACGCGTAGCAGTAGTATTTCCGGTATCAACACCGAAATGGTATTGGCGCGGTATCAGGTAAGCTCTAATTCGAACGCTGCCAACCCCTCAAGTAGGGTCGAGATTTTTAGTTTTGATAAAAATCAGGTGCATTCGAACCACAACGGTGGAAAAATAGAATTTGGCCCTGATGGGTACCTTTACGTGTCCATAGGTGATGGTGGCGGTGGCGGTGATCCTCAGGGAAATGCGCAGAACTTGAACTCTATTTTCGGGAGTATTCTTAGAATAGATATAGATGTTGATGGAAATAATCCTTTGGAGAACAATCCCGATGCACCGAATGGCCGATATGAAATTCCTTCCGATAATCCGAGGGTAGGACAAAGCGGACTTGATGAGCTTTATGCTTGGGGTATTCGCAACACTTGGAAATTTTCTTTCGACAACGCTACCAACCGTCTCTGGGGCGGCGACGTAGGACAAGGTTTGGAGGAAGAAATCAATATCATACAAAAGGGCGGTAATTACGGCTGGCGCAGGTACGAAGGCACGAGGACGTACAGCAGCTCCAGCTTGGTAACCTCACCTGATATCAAGCCTGTTTACAGATATACCCATAGTAATGGGGATTTATCGATTACGGGGGGGTACGTGTATCGCGGGAGCAGTACGAATACTGCGCTTCAGGGCAAATATGTGTATGGGGACTTCGTTTCCGGTAGGGTTTGGGCGTTGGACTATAATGGCAGTACGGCATCTTCAAGTCTATTGTTCAGGACAAGTGGGCTAAATGTCAGTAGTTTCGGTTTGGATGAAGCGGGTGAACTTTATTTTAGTAGCTACGGAACTTCTGCAAAGATCTATAAAATAGTTGGTGGAAACGAGCCCGTTGGACCCACTACCGTGGCGGTAGATGGCGTCGGTGATTGGAAGGAACTCGATAATGGAACCAATGGCATCGTTGAAGCAGTCGTTACTAAAGGTGATAATATATATGTAGGAGGTAGCTTTTCTTCCGCGGGAGGTACAAGTGCAAGCAATATTGCTTGGTATAACAAGAACAGTGGATGGCGAAACTTATCCAGTGGTGCCAACGGCACGATCTACGCTTTGGCAATCGCGTCCGATGGAAAACTTTACGTCGGTGGAACATTCACATCCATAGGAGGTGTCGCTGCTCGGAATGTAGCCGTCTGGAATGGTTCTTCATGGTCTGCTTTGAGTTCGGGAACGAATGGAAAGGTAGCCAAAATCGGGATTGATGGAAACAATAACATGTATGTCGGGGGTGCTTTTAGCACGGCCGGGGGAATCTCGGTCAATAACATTGCCCGGTGGAGCAGTGGTAGTTGGGCTGCTTTGACCGATTCGGGTACTTCGGTGTCGGGAACGAACAATGAAATCAGGGCGATTGCTTTTGACACCAACAATACGTTGTATGTCGGTGGAAATTTTGATAATGCCGGGGGTAGGACCGCAAATCGTATTGCAACGTGGAATGGCAGTAATTGGGGTACTTTAGGGTCAGGCACCAGTGGGTTTGTTCAGGCCATAGTAGTCACTTCACAATCCATCTATGCAGGGGGTAATTTTACTCAGGCCGGAGGTAAAACGGTGAATAGAATCGCGAGATGGGTTAGAAGTTCCAGCACGTGGAACGCCATGGGTAACGGGGTAAGTGGAAATGTAAATGCGTTGGATTTTGATGGTACTTACGTCTACGTCGGTGGTAATTTCGAGACAGCGGCAAACGATGCGAGTACTAATTTCATTATGAAGGGCATGGCTCGTTGGAGTGCCGGTCAAGCTTGGCAGGCCTTAGGCCCCGGCAAGAGTGTGGGTACGAATAATATTGTCAATGATTTAGACCTATCCGATACCAATGAGCGCCTGTATGTAGGCGGGAATTATGGTGTAGCGGGGAATGTTTCCGCGAGCAATATGGGTATTTGGTCTTCTCAAGGTTTTGATTGTAGCGATGAGGCATTGACTACGGAATACCGAATTAACGGCACATGGTCCAGCGGAGAAGCTACCATTACGGTTGATGAAGGGGATACGGTAGTTCTTAGCCTGTTACCGAACGACTTGAGTTTTACGGTAACTTCACCCAGTGGTAATTCGGTAAGCGGGGATTATGACTTGGGTACCGTTACCGAAAGTGAAGCAGGAAGCTACACGTTTACGACCTCCGGAGGTTGTACTACATCTTTAAACCTAGTGGTGAACAATAATAATCCTTGTACTGAAGACAGTGTTCGTCCGGAATACCGTTTGAACGGGGGTTCATGGACTGCTGCAGGCTCCAAAATAATTGTTGATGAAGGTGATATTGTCGTTTTAGGCATAAAGCCGGATGGCACTAGTTTTACAATCACCTTGCCTAATGGTCAATCAGTTAATAATGACTATTCGATAGACGGCATAACCCCGGCTCAAGAGGGAATATATGCATTTACGACAACAGAGGGTTGCACGGCCAATTTGGAAATAGAGGTTAATGAGGATACCACTGTCAATTGTACGGCCTCTAGTGTCATTCCCGAATACAGAATTGGAAGCGGCTCTTGGATTTCGGGTGATGGCCAAGTAAGTGTTGATAAAGGCACTTCTCTATCCTTAGGTATAAAACCGGACGACACAAGCTTTAGCATCTTGTTACCAAACGGGACCACCGTTAACGGCGATTACACCATAACGGATATTCAGCCTTCCCAGGCGGGAAATTATGTTTTTACCACCGATGCGGGTTGTAGTGCTACTTTCGCTATTTCCGTAATCGATGATGGCGTCGTTTGTGATGCTGGCAGTATAATTACGGAATACCAAATCAATGGTATTTGGCAGGACGGTCTTAGTAAAATAGATGTACCTGTAGGAACGCCGGTAGTACTAAGTATGCTACCCAATAATATTGGTCTTGTAATCACTAGACCCGATGGTACTACTGTAGGTGATAATTACAGTTTAGGTAACGCAACGACTGAGCAAAGTGGTATTTATACGCTGACCTCTTCCGAAGGATGTACGACTACCTTAGAAGTGAATGTATTCGACGACTCCGCTTGTGCACCAGGTACCGTTATACCCGAATATAGGCTTAACGGAGTTTGGGCTAGTGGTGAAACGAGTATAACCGTAGATGAGGGTACCGATGTTATGTTGAGCATCCTCCCGAATAGTATTGATGTTGTGATTACACTACCCAATGGAGCCAAGGTTGGGGATGATTACAGTTTAGGAAACATCACCGTTGCCAATGCAGGCACTTATCTTTTTGAAACTCCCGACGGGTGTACTGCGAGCCTATTACTTGTAGTACCGGATAATGAGAATTGTCCTGAAGGTAGTATAATTAACGAGTATCGAATCGATGGTACATGGGCCAGCGGAAATGAAATTTTAAATGTCACCGAAGGTACCGAGGTCGCTTTGAGCATGTTGCCAAACAATGTTCCGGTAACGATAACTACACCTAGTGGAGAGGAATTTGGAGATAACTATGATTTAGGGGCTGTTGTGATGGAGCAGAGTGGAATTTATGTTTTAGAGACTAGAGACGGTTGTGTTAGTACTATTACCCTTGTAGTTAGAGAAGATATCGATCCTTGTGCAAGTAGCGGTATCATTCCAGAATATCGGATTGATGGTGTATGGCTCGATGGGGACGACCAAATTACTGTTGATGAGGGTACGAATGTTATGTTAAGTATGTTACCGAATTATGTGGATGTTACCATTACGACGCCCAATGGAGCTATAGTCGGAGATGACTATGCACTCGGGAACGTTACACCTAGTCAAAGCGGTGTTTACACATTGGATACCGGCGACGGTTGTACCCAGACCATAACATTGAATGTTCGGGACTTACCAAATTGTGACGCCGACAGTGTCGTCCCGGAATACCGGTTAAATGGCGTTTGGCAAAGTGGAGCGAATTATCTTAATATTAAACAAGGTACTGAGGTAGTGCTGAGCATCCTTAACAATGATGTGGGCATGACGATTACCTTACCAGACGGACGTAAATTTGGAAATGACTATAATTTAGGAAACTTTACCTCGGCGAAAAATGGTATTTATGTACTTACCTCTTCCTTAGGTTGCAAAACTACTTTAGAACTGTACGCTACTGCCGAGCCAGGTTCTAGAATAATTGTACCGAATAGCTCTTCTGTAGATTTTTTACCATCAAATGACGCGGGTAGTGCCATCAGTGCATTCCCGAATCCTACGACTGATTTAGTTACGGTTGGTGTCAGGGGTCTTTCAAATAAAGGATTTACGCTTATCGTATCCGATATGGGTCAGCAACAATTGATGACGGAGGAATATGATGCGAATCATGCCGACCAGATACAGGTCGATTTGAGTAATTTCAGTTCTGGTATCTATATTTTGAATTTTAAGGAAACGGATGGCAGGGTACGAACGCAAAGAGTAATTAAAAATTGATAGATTCATCTAAATTCCAATAATTTCAGCGAGCGGCGTTCAAATAAGCTAACCCCTTTCGGATAATATCCGGAAGGGGTTTTTGTTTCTGTTTTAGGTTCGATATTCAAAATGATTACTTGCCTCCAAAAAACACTTCCTTAATATTTACGAGGCAAGACCTATAATCGCTGGATGGATTTACTGGAATATGACCACTAAAATGCTAGATAAGAAAACAGGGATTCTTCGAAATAGCTTTGAATGGCACAACAATTGTCCTTATTGTTTTGTGTCGGTGTTCTATACCCCTGTTCACGTTGGTATTTAGGGCATATGACTTCAAAAAATATAAAAAGCGTTTAATGGATTTCTGTTTTTAATGACAGAATGACCGAAATATACTTATGGGAAATTCTAAATTTTCAAATTTTGACAATTTGTCTTTGCATACCTTCGATGAAGATGCAGAATTGATTCCTTTGCTTACTGCGGAGGATGAAGAGCAGATGAACAACGAGAATCTACCGGAAACTTTACCGATACTTCCATTACGGAATACGGTCTTGTTTCCAGGCGTGGTCATTCCTATTACGGCGGGCAGGGATAAATCCATTAATCTGATCAAAGATGCGAACAATGGTTCGAAGGTCATCGGGGTGGTTTCCCAAAAAGACGAGGACACTGAAAATCCAGATGTAGACGATATCAATACGTTGGGTACGGTGGCCAAAATATTAAGAGTGCTGCAAATGCCCGATGGCAATACTACGGTCATCATACAAGGTAAAAAACGTTTCGAAGTCGCAGAAGTGCTCACAAAAAAGCCATATCTGACTGCTACCGTTAGAGATACGAAAGAAGAGAGACCTGCGGAGAACGATCAGGAATTTTTGGCGATTATCGAAACTATAAAAGATCTGTCGCTCAAAATCATCAAGAACAACCCGAATATACCGAGCGAGGCTTCCTTCGCCATAAAGAATATTCAAAGCAATTCGTTTCTGATCAATTTTGTTTCTTCTAACCTGAATTTGAATGTTAAGGAAAAGCAGCGTCTGTTGGAAATCGGAAGCCTTCAGGATAGGGCGCTGGCTACCCTCAAGTACATGAATGTTGAGTTGCAGCAGTTAAAACTGAAGAACGATATCCAATCCAAGGTTCGGAACGATATGGATCAGCAGCAACGGGAGTACTTTCTTCACCAACAAATGAAGACGATTCAGGAAGAGCTGGGCGGGGTATCCTATGATGAGGAAATCGACGAAATGCGGGCACGCGGCAAGAAGAAGAAATGGGGCAAAAAGGTGTCGGAACACTTTTACAAGGAGTTGTCTAAAATGCAACGGATGAATCCGCAAGTTGCGGAATACTCCATCCAAAGAAATTATTTGGACCTATTTTTAGATTTGCCATGGAACGAGTTTTCCAAGGATAAGTTCGACCTTAAACGCGCTCAAAAAATATTGGACCGAGACCATTACGGTCTGGAGGACGTAAAAAGAAGAATTATAGAATATTTGGCCGTGTTGAAGCTCCGAAACGACATGAAATCGCCTATTTTATGCTTATACGGCCCACCTGGGGTCGGTAAGACCTCATTAGGTAAATCGGTCGCCGAAGCACTCGGAAGGGAATATGTACGCATGTCCTTAGGTGGCCTAAGGGATGAGGCAGAAATTCGTGGGCACCGAAAAACCTATATCGGGGCCATGCCGGGTAGGATCATTCAGAGTCTGAAAAAAGCGGGTACTTCCAACCCCGTGTTCATTTTGGATGAAATAGATAAGTTGAGCAACAGCCATCAAGGGGACCCTTCTTCGGCGATGTTGGAAGTACTGGATCCGGAACAAAATAGCGAGTTTCATGACAATTTCCTTGAAATGGGCTACGACCTGTCGAAGGTAATGTTCATCGCTACCGCAAACAATCTGTCTACCATTCAACCGGCGCTTCGGGACCGTATGGAAATCATAAATGTCACGGGCTATACCATAGAGGAAAAAGTTGAAATTGCAAAAAGGCACTTGTTACCCAAACAATTGAAAGAACACGGGTTGGCACCCAAGCATTTGAAAATCGCCAAACCCCAAATGGAGAAAATAGTAGAGGGCTACACGAGGGAATCTGGTGTACGATCGCTCGAAAAGCAAATTGCGAAAATGGTTCGCTATGCGGCTAAGTCCATTGCCTTTGAAGAGGAATACGATCTTAAGGTAAGCAATGCTATTATTGAAAAAGTATTGGGCCCTGCGCGCTTAGAACGGGATAAATACGAAAATAATCAGGTTGCCGGTGTCGTTACGGGATTGGCTTGGACCAGCGTGGGCGGAGACATTCTCTTTATTGAATCGATTCTTTCGAAAGGGAAGGGGCAACTAAATATCACCGGAAACCTGGGTAAGGTGATGAAGGAGTCGGCAACCATTGCTATGGAATACATTAAATCGAATGCGGAGCGTTTTCAAATAGACTCAGAAATTTTTGGCAAATATAATGTGCACGTGCATGTGCCCGAAGGCGCTACCCCAAAAGACGGCCCTAGTGCGGGTGTTACCATGCTCACCTCATTGGTATCGCTCTTTACGCAGCGCAAGGTTAAAAAGAGTCTGGCGATGACGGGAGAAATCACATTGAGAGGCAAAGTACTTCCAGTAGGGGGTATCAAGGAAAAGATTCTCGCTGCAAAAAGAGCGCGGATAAAAGAAATTATCCTATGTAAGGATAATGAGAAGGATGTTCTCGAAATCAAGGAAGATTATCTGAAAGGGCTAACTTTTCACTACGTGTCCGATATGCACGAGGTCATCGACATCGCCATCCTAGATCAAAAAGTGAAGAAGGCTAAGAAACTTTAATTCCGAATTCAGGATTTTAAGGGTATTTTTAAGTCATGGGAAAAATCACCATAGCCATAGATGGCTATTCTTCTACGGGAAAGAGCACATTGGCCAAACAGCTGGCGAAATCCTTGGGCTATATTTATGTAGACACGGGTGCCATGTATAGGGCAGTCACACTTTTTGCATTGCGCAAGAAGTATATAAATGAGAAAGGTACCGATGAAGATGCGCTCATTACCTCATTGCCGCAGATACGGCTTCAGTTTAAATTCAATGACGATTTGGGCTATGCCGAAATGTACTTGAACGGAGAGAATGTAGAGCAGGAAATTCGAAAGCTTGAGGTTTCTAGATATGTCAGTAAAATTTCCGTTGTCGAAGCGGTGCGGGACAAATTAGTGGCAATGCAACGCGAAATGGGAAAGGAAAAAGGCCTGGTTATGGATGGTCGCGATATCGGTACCGTTGTATTTCCCGACGCGGAACTTAAAATTTTTATGACCGCCTCGGCGGACGCCAGGGCGGCAAGACGTTACAAAGAGCTGTTGGACAAAGGAGAAGAAATCACGTATGCCGATGTACTGAAAAATGTAAGGGAGCGTGATCATATCGACTCTAATAGAAAACATTCCCCACTGAGAAAGGGAGACGATGCCATTGAATTGGACAATACCGACATGGGGCTTCAAGAGCAATTCGAACGCATTCTGAACTTCGCGAAACGGGTTATTGAAAAGGCACCATAAGAAATACCGGCGCAAAATAGGATGCGCCGGTATTCTTGTTCTTGTAGATTACCTAATTAAAGGCGAATAATCCAGCGGATTACGGATTCGGAATGACCAGAACTTGGTCCGGATGAATCACATCTGCACTTTTAAGGATATTGGTGTTCGCCTCAAAAATTTTCTGATATTTCATAGCGTCGCCATAATAATGCTTGGCGATTTTGCTCAACGATTCCCCACTAGCCACGGTATGTCTGTGATATACAGAACTATCCGAGACAGTTATGTTGGCTTTGATATCGGAGGCATTTTCACCACCCAATTGTTTTATTTTGTCCCATAGAAGATCTTTTTCGTATGGGGTGTTGGCCTCTCCTTTTATTTTAAGCACACCATTTTCCTCGGTAACGTTACCATCCTTTATTCCTAGTTGCTCGCCAAGGTTCAAAACCCCTTGGTACTTTGCTTTAACACTCATAAGTAATTTGTTTATTAACGGTTATTAAATGAAAAGGTAATATAGTGATTCTTACAGAATTTACGGATAAAATCGGTAAAATAGTCCGGTAGATTCAACCTTATCGTTAATTGATTGGTAAAACGAAGGAAATAATGTATTTTTGCACTCCTTTTTTACGGCAGCGTCAAGAGAAAAAGGGAAATTAAAAAGAAACTTATAACAACTTCTATGGTTGCCGTTTAGCTCTTGGGAAATCGTAGAATACAAAAATTAATCAGCAATGGCTGAAGAAAACAAAGAGGCCCAAGTAGAGGAAACTACTGCGGCACCAGCAGAAAAAGTAGCAGAAGCTCCTGCTCAAGACCCACAGGAATTTTTAGAAAATTTTAATTGGGAAAAATACGAGCAGGGTATCGAACGTGTCGAGGATTCCAAATTGGAAGAGTTCGAAAAGTTGGTTACCGAGAATTTCGTGGATACTGCCGATGAAGAGGTCGTAACGGGAACGGTAGTTTACTTGACCGATCGTGAAGCGATCATTGATATCAACGCAAAATCGGAAGGGGTTATCTCCTTGAATGAATTTCGATACAATCCAGACCTCAAGGTTGGTGACAACGTAGAGGTACTTATAGATATTCGTGAAGACAAAAGCGGCCAGTTGGTACTTTCGCATAGAAAAGCGAGAACTATCATGGCTTGGGAACGCGTAAACAAGGCACATGACAACGAAGAAGTGGTCAGTGGTTTTGTGAAATGTAGAACGAAAGGAGGAATGATCGTCGATGTATTTGGTATCGAGGCGTTCTTGCCCGGTTCGCAGATCGATGTAAAACCGATTCGTGACTACGATCAGTACGTTAACAAAACCATGGAATTCAAAGTGGTGAAAATAAACCATGAATTCAAAAACGTGGTCGTATCGCACAAAGCGTTGATCGAGGCTGATATCGAAGAGCAGAAAAAAGAAATCATCAGTCAGCTTGAAAAAGGACAGGTACTGGAAGGTGTTGTGAAAAACATCACTTCTTACGGCGTCTTTATCGATTTGGGTGGTGTTGACGGTTTGGTTCACATTACCGATCTTTCTTGGAGCAGAATCAATCACCCGAACGAGGTTGTTGATCTAGACCAGAAATTGAATGTGGTCATCCTTGACTTTGATGAGAACAAATCAAGAATCCAATTAGGATTGAAGCAGCTTGAAAAGCATCCGTGGGAGGCATTGAGCGATGAGATTAAAATAGGTGACAAGGTGAAAGGTAAAGTAGTCGTTATTGCCGATTACGGTGCATTTATCGAAGTGGTTGAAGGTGTAGAAGGATTGGTACACGTTTCTGAAATGTCTTGGTCTACCCACTTGCGTTCGGCACAAGACTTTGTAAAAGTTGGTGACGAGATCGAAGCGGTAGTATTGACCTTGGATCGCGAAGATCGGAAGATGTCGTTGGGTGTGAAACAATTAACACCAGACCCATGGACTGATATTACTACGAAGTATCCTGTAGGTTCTAGACATGAAGGTATTGTGAGAAACTTTACCAACTTTGGCGTTTTCGTAGAGTTGGAAGAAGGTATCGACGGTTTGATTTACATTTCTGACCTTTCATGGACCAAGAAAATAAAACACCCATCTGAATTTGTTACCGTTGGTGACAAAATCGAGGTTGAGGTATTGGAATTGGATGTTGATGGTCGTAAGTTGAGTTTGGGCCATAAACAAACCACCGAAAACCCTTGGGACAAGTATGAAACCGAGTTTGCTTTAGGTACGGTTCACAAAGGATCGCTTACCGAGATTGTTGATAAAGGTGCGACTATAGATTTCAACGATGACATTACGGCATTTATCCCGCAACGTCATTTAGAGAAAGAAGATGGTAAGAAGCTTGGAAAAGGCGAAGAAGCCGAATTCAAGATTATCGAATTCAACAAAGACTTTAAACGTGTGGTTGCGAGTCATACAGCAATTTTCCGAGAGGAAGAAGAGCGAAATGTACGCTCAGCGGTCAAACGTCAGTCAAAAGCAAGTGACGAAGCGAAACCTACTTTGGGTGACGCAAACGAAGCGTTGCAAGCATTGAAAGAAAAAATGGAGGCCGGCGCTAAGAAAAAGTAAGTCGTTTCATTTTCTGAAATAGTAAAGCCTCGACCATTTGGTTGGGGCTTTTTGTTTGTTGAAACCCATAAGGAGTTTCCAATAGAAGTCTTTTATATCTTGTGGCGAAGCGGTCTTTTGTCTATTTTTGCTCTACTAAAGTATCGATGTCATAACCCATGGGTCAAAAAGTACTCCTTTCTTCCAAAGAAATCAACATCATACTCCATCGTTTGGCTTGCCAGCTTCTCGAAAACCACCTCGACTTTAAGGACACTGTATTAATAGGTATTCAGCCCCGAGGCACCTTCGTTGCCCAAAGGTTGGTAAAGATTTTACGGGAAGAATACAAGGTAAAAGAGGTGAAAGCGGGTTTTTTGGATATTACCTTCTACAGGGATGATTTTCGGAGAGGGGATAAGCCGTTGGAAGCAACGCAGACCAAAATAGATTTTATTATAGAGGATAAGAATGTCGTTCTGATCGACGATGTACTGTATACCGGTAGGAGTATAAATGCCGCTTTGACGGCGATACAATCTTTCGGAAGACCCAAGGACGTAGAACTGCTCACCTTGATCGATAGGCGATTTAGCAGGCACCTGCCCATTCAACCCAATTATAGGGGACGACAGGTTGATGCGATCAACAATGAAAAAGTAAGGGTGATGTGGAAGGAAAACGACGGTAAGGATGAAATATACCTGATTGATAGATGAGCTTGAAATTTGGTCCGTATGAGCGAGTATCTAGAAGAGCAATTGGGATAGAATCCATAATATACAATTGGTTAAAACAACAACTAATCGGTAACCGATGAGCAACGAATTAAGTGTAAAACACTTACTAGGGATAAAGTATCTGAAAGAATCGGATATTCAGCTCATTTTCGAAACTGCCGATCATTTTAAGGAGGTCATCAACAGGTCGATTAAAAAAGTACCTTCCTTAAGGGATATTACGATCGCCAATATCTTTTTTGAAAACAGTACCCGTACCAAGCTTTCTTTTGAACTTGCCGAAAAACGACTTTCTGCCGATGTCATTAATTTTTCGGCTTCGCAATCGTCGGTTAAGAAAGGGGAAACGTTGATCGATACGGTGAGTAATATCCTTTCAATGAAAGTAGATATGGTCGTTATGCGGCATCCTAATCCAGGGGCCGGCATCTTTTTGTCGAAACATGTCGAGGCTTCCATTATCAATGCTGGGGATGGTGCACACGAACACCCCACCCAAGCCCTACTTGATTCGTATTCCATTCGTGAAAAATTAGGCGGAGTATCAGGAAAAAATGTCGTTATAGTTGGCGATATCTTGCATTCAAGAGTTGCATTGTCCAATATTTTTGCCCTAAAACTGCAAGGTGCCAATGTGAAGGTATGCGGTCCCAAAACCCTGATTCCAAAGCACATAGAATCACTTGGGGTAGAAGTTGAAACCAACCTGAAGAAGGCTCTAAATTGGTGCGACGTTGCCAATATGCTGCGTATTCAGAACGAACGGCTTGACATTAGTTATTTTCCGACAACACGCGAATACACCCAACAGTTCGGGGTCAATAAAAAGTTATTGAATGAACTCGATAAAGAAATCGTGATCATGCATCCAGGTCCCATTAATCGCGGCGTAGAGATTACCAGTGATGTTGCCGATTCGAAACAGTCCATTATTTTAGACCAAGTAGAAAATGGAGTAGCCATTCGCATGGCGGTTATTTACCTATTGGCCTCCAAAATTAAACAGTAAGCCCATGATTTTTGACAAAAAAGGAACAACGACGATTGTTTCACAGGAAAATACAGCGCTGGCGAGGTTTTTGCAAAACCTAGAAAAGGAGTACCCCAAGATTGCCAACGACAATATTATCTTAAATTTATTTTCGTTCGGCAAACTTTCTTCAGGAGACGTATTGGAGTTTCTTGAATTGGCCGATACCCATAGAAATGCCAACAAATCTTTCGTACTTGTCACCGAACAAGTAGGTTATGAGGATGTGCCCGATAGCATTATCGTAGTACCTACTGTTCAAGAGGCCCATGATATTATCGAAATGGAGGAAATAGAACGGGACCTAGGAATCTAATGGAGCAACCTCACTATTTATCACAGGTTAATATCGCTAGGATGATCGCTCCTATAGACAGCCCGATGATGGCCGACTTTGTCGATAATCTAGACCGCATCAATGAGATTGCCGAAAAACATCAGGGCTTTGTATGGCGTTTGAAAGGCGAGCAGAACGATGCGACGGCCATGCGGGTTTTCGAAGATGATTTTTTGATTATCAATATGTCGGTATGGAAGTCTATGGATGCGCTTTTCAAGTTTACCTATTCATCGGAACATGTTGCCATCCTGAAAAGGAAAAAGGAATGGTTTTCCGCAATGAAAGACATGCACATGGCCTTTTGGTATCTGCCCCTAGGACATCTCCCGACTCCCGATGAAGCTAAGGCCCGATTGCAATATTTGAATCAAAATGGGGAAACCCCTTATGCGTTCACCTTCAAAAGTAAGTATACATCCGAAGACGCGCTTCATTTCAACCCCGAGATTTAATATGAAGCTTCATATCCTAGGTTGTTATGCCGCGACTCCCAGAACGTTGACCAACCCGACATCGCAGGTCTTGGAAATTAGAAACCATATGTTCTTGATCGATTGCGGAGAGGGTACCCAAGTTCAACTGCGCAAGCAAAAAATAAAATTTTCGCGAATCAACCATATTTTCATTTCGCATTTGCACGGCGACCACTTTTTTGGACTACCGGGATTGATATCTACTTTTCGCCTTTTGGGAAGGAACAAAGAAATGCACATCTACGGGCCCAAAGGCATCAAGGAAGCCATCACACTACTTTTGAAATTAGGGGATTCATGGACCAACTACCCCTTGGTATTCCATGAACTTACCGCAAAGACACCCAAATTGGTCTATGAAGATGACAAGGTATCGGTCACTACCATTCCTTTAGATCACAGGGTATACACCAACGGATTTTTGTTTAGGGAAAAACCAGGAGAGCGACAATTGAACATTGAAGCTGCTACTGAATACGGCATTGAGCCCGTTTATTTTCGAAACATCAAAAAGGGGAAGGATGTTACCTTGGATGATGGTACCATTGTACCGAACCAGGCGCTTTCTTTCGACCCAAAACCGCCAAAGAGTTATGCCTATTGTAGCGATACCGCCTATAAGCCATCTATGGTAGATCAAATTTCAGAGGTGGACTGGCTCTACCACGAATCCACTTTTTTAGATTCCGAAGAGCATCTTTCGGCAAAGACGAAACATTCTACTGCGAAAGAAGCTGCCAAAATCGCGAAAGCTGCCCAAGTCGGTACGCTGCTTCTGGGTCATTATTCTACACGCTATAAATCCATAGTACTTTTCAAGGAAGAAGCGGCTACCATTTTCGACAATGTTGAGCTTGCGGATGATGGTAAAGTTTTCGAGTGGTAAAATGCAGAAAACAGTTCCGAAACTTCCATTCTTTTCCTAACTTGAAAACTAGATTCAATAGCATGCAGAAAGACCTTGGCGATTATAGAAAATCTTACGAAAAAAGCGCCCTGATGGAAGATTCCATCTCAGACAACCCTATGCAACTTTTTCAAACTTGGTTTTACGAGGTCGAGGCGTCGGAAGGCGTTGATGAGCCAAACGCAATGACGGTCAGCACTATAGGTATTGACGGTTTTCCAAAAAGCCGGGTAGTACTATTGAAAAAATATACCGAGGAAGGTTTTATTTTCTATACCAATTATGAGAGTGAGAAAGGAAAGGCCATTACGACGAACCCTAATGTTTGTATTTCTTTTTTTTGGCCCAATATGGAGAGGCAGGTCATTATAAAAGGTAGGGCGGAAAAAATTCCTGAGAATCTTTCCGATGGTTATTTTGAATCCAGACCCAAGGGAAGTAGGTTGGGTGCCGTTGTGTCCGATCAAAGTACGGTCATCGCTTCGAGGGAGGTATTGGAGAAGAATTTGAAAATCTTGGAGGAAAAGTACCGAGATAAGGAAGTAAAACGACCAAAGTCCTGGGGAGGGTATATCGTAAAGCCCGTTTCGCTTGAGTTTTGGCAAGGAAGGCCGAACAGGTTACACGATAGAATACGCTATACTTTAGTGGACCTGGATTGGAAAATGGAACGACTAGCCCCTTAAGGTAAAGGCTACTACAAATGGAAGTCCTTTAATATATTTTTTGAAGTGGACTGCCACTGCCGATCGAATACTAATTTTAAGCTAAACAAATGAAGACACTCATCTTAGTTCGCCATGGCAAATCTTCTTGGGAATATAATGTAAGCGATCGTGATCGCCCCCTATTGCCCAGAGGTATCAATGATGGATTATTGATATCGGAAAAATGGATGCTTGAAAATACCAAGATCGACTTCCTGTATTCCAGTCCGGCGAATAGGGCACTGCATACCGCCACTATTTTTTTGCGGCAGCTCGATTTTCCATTAGAACAATTTCAATTGAGTGATATGTTATATGATTTTTCGGGAGATAGCGTACTCCAATTTATTAAAGAACTCGATAACGATCTGGAGACGGTCATGATATTCGGTCACAACCATGCCTTTACCCATATTGCCAATTCTTTGGGAAATACTTATATTGACAATGTCCCCACTACCGGTCTGGTACAATTGCAATTCGGTATCGATAGATGGGATGAAACGGATAAGGGCACAACGGTGAAAACAATTTTTCCAAAGCATTTTAGATAAATGATCAAGACAAAGAACCAATACATAAATAGGGAAATCAGCTGGCTATGGTTTAATGAGCGCGTGTTGCAAGAAAGTGCCGATAAGAAAGTGCCGTTAATCGAAAGACTCCGTTTTCTTGGGATTTTCTCCAATAATCTGGACGAGTTTTACAAGGTGCGCTATGCCACCGTGAAGCGCATAGTTGATGCCGGTAAAACGGGGAAGAGCGTGCTCGGGGGAGAAATCGCCAAGGATCTTTTGGAGGAGATAACCAAAATCGCCATCAAACATCAGGCGAAGAGTGTTGAGATTCTGAAAGGTATTCAAAAAGAGCTTGAGGGACAGAATATCTTTATCATCAAGGAAACCCAATTGAACGAGGGTCAAATAGAGTTTGTTAAAAAATATTTTGTTCAAAAGGTGAGTCCGCAATTGATGACCATCATCTTGAGCGATCTTACCGAATTCCCAACCTTGAAAGATACGGCTGCATATTTGGCCGTAAAGATGATTATTGTCGGGGATCAGAAAGCGAAAGAAAAAGAGAAAAGGTATGCGCTGATAGAAATTCCCAAGGGAATAGATCGTTTCGTGGTCTTGCCTCAAGAAGGGGATAAAAATTATATTATCATATTGGATGACCTGATTCGGTATTGTCTGCGCAATATTTTTACCATGTTCGAATATGAATCCATATCCGCGCACATGATTAAAATTACAAGGGATGCGGAATTGGATATGGACAATGACTTGAGTAAAAGTTTTATCGAAAAAATATCTTCTAGTGTAGAGCATCGAAAGGTTGGCGATCCCGTACGTTTTGTCTATGACAAAAGTATTGGAAAGGATACGCTTAGTTTCTTAAAGGAAAAAATGAACATAGAGGATACCGATAGCGTTATTCCCGGAGGGCGGTATCACAACCGACGGGATTATATGGGTTTCCCAAGCCTAGGGAGACAAGATTTGTTGTACGATACCATAATGCCCTTGCCGGTAAAGGGGTTGAGTATGGAGGGTAGTCTTTTTGAGCAAATTTCCCAGAAAGATTTCTTACAGTATACGCCCTATCATACGTTTTCATATATCATTCGCTTCCTTAGGGAAGCGGCGCTAGACCCAAAGGTAAAAACCATAAAGATTACCGTATATCGGTTGGCGAATAACTCTCAGGTAGCGGCCTCTTTGATCAATGCCGTAAAGAATGGAAAACAGGTTACCGTACAAATAGAATTACAAGCTCGTTTTGACGAACAGGCGAATATCGAATATGCTGAACAACTGCAGGCCGAAGGCGTGAAGCTTATTTTTGGGGTACCCGGACTTAAAGTACACAGTAAAATATGTGTAATCGAGCGAGAAGAGGAAAACGGCCTCAAGCGTTACGGTTTCGTAAGTACCGGTAACTTTAGCGAGGCCACCGCGCGGATTTACAGTGATTATACCCTGTTTACCGCCCACGAGGCGATTTTAAAGGAACTGAACAAGGTTTTTGATTTTTTCGAGACCACCTATAAAATTAATAAATACAAGCACCTTATCGTCTCACCGCACTATACCAAAAGTAACTTTATAAAACTCATCGATAACGAAATCGCCAATGCGATTTTGGGCAAAGAAGCGTTCATTAAGATTAAGATGAATAGCTTTACGAGTTATAAAATGGTCGATAAGCTATACGAGGCGAGTAGGGCCGGGGTAAAGATCCAGCTCATAGTTCGCGGTATTTGTTGCTTGGTCCCCGGGGTGAAAGGCATGAGCGAGAACATCGAGGCCATCAGTATCGTAGACAAGTTTCTTGAACATCCCCGTATCTTTATATTCGGCAACGACGGGAATCCAAAAATGTATATTTCTTCGGCCGACTGGATGACCCGTAATTTAGATTATCGCGTCGAGGTCGGATGCCCAATATATGACGCCGATGTCAAACAGGAACTACTGGATACTTTTGAAATGTCTTGGAGCGATAATGTGAAGGCTAGGGTATTCAATGAGGCGCAGGATAACGCCTATAGAAAAAACGGCAACGCCAAAGTGCGTTCGCAATTTGCCATGTACGATTACTATCTGGAGAAGTTAGGAATGGAAAAGTAGACAAGCAGTGGTATATGCATGACAATAAAAAAGTTCAATCACCTTTTATTGAAGTGTCTGTGCCCGGAAGTATTGCAGGTTGATTTGAAAAGGCTGTATTTGCGGTGTATAGTATTTGGTATCCCTTTGGGAAAATCAGTAGATTGAATTGTATATTTCAATTTACCACTGATGTTCATCTGTAAAATGAGACTTCTTCCCACCCGATAAAAAACTGATTCTTACCCATGAATTGATTCGCTCTTACCAAGATTTTTCATAACCTCTGCCTCAAAAGCCAATAGCTGCTGCCACTTTTCATCCACCTCGCTTCTTTCACCATATTGGCGTGCAAACTGAAGGAACATGGTATAATGGCCAGCTTCGCTTACCATCAATTTTCTATAGAATTCCGCTAGTTTTTTATCGGTGAGTTCTTCGGAAAGCAATCGAAACCGTTCGCAACTTCTCGCTTCTATCAAAGCGGCATAGAGTAGGCGGTGAACCAGCTGGGTAGTTCGGCTACCGCCCTTAGGGAAAAAGTTAACGATTTGAATGACATATTCGTCCTTTCGATCTCTGCCTAAGGTATTGCCTCGGGATAGAATAAGGTCGTGCACCATTTTAAAGTGCCCCATTTCCTCTCTCGAAAGAGCAATCATTTCCTGTACCAAGTCTGGATATTCAGGAAAACTGACAATCAGGGAAATCGCGGTACTGGCCGCTTTTTGCTCGCAATACGCATGATCCGTTAGGATTTCATCGATATTCTTTTCCACGATATTAACCCATCGGGGATCGGTCGGTAGTTTTAGGCCTAGCATTTGTTCCGTTTATGGCATCAAAAATAACCCGATTCGAATAGCAATCAAAATAAGGCCATATATTTGTATTATGAATCTACTGGTAAAAGGTTTTGCATATATTTTTGGTGTGCTGAGTATCGTATCGGCCGTACTACAGTATAATGATCCGGATCCCCTAATGTGGATAGTTATCTATGGTGTCGCCGCAGTTCTAAGTTTTGGTTTTGCGCTGGAGAGAATCCCTTTTGGTATCCTGCTGGTGGCGGGCATTGTGGCTTTGGCCAGCGGGTGGTATCTCTTTCCGGAACAATTTCAAGGTTTTGAAGTGGGCAATGGGGATATTGGCAATGTTGAGGAAGCGCGAGAAGCGGTTGGTCTATTTATCGTGGGGGTAGTGCATCTGTTCTTTGCTATCTGGACGCGGTACTGGAGAAAATCATAGGTCCAGATCAAAGGTTTTCCGAAGCAAATCGATGGTAGGATTCTTTTCCCGTAATTTTTCATATTTCTCCTCCGGTGTAAAGGCGAACTTTTTAGCCGTTTCTTCGTTTACCGAAATCTTCAGACTGATAGAATGATTATTTAGGTTCGCACGTAAATGCTCCATTAAACCGAATTGCTCCCGCTCAACTTCTTTTTTCATCGTATCGTTCGGAAGCTCGATAGCTATTACAAAATCGTCCTTTAATTTAGGGATATCCGTTGCAAGGCTAGAGGCCAAAATTTTCTGCCCATTGGCGTCTATTTTAGCGACGAATTCGTTCCAGTGCTTATGCAGTTCTTCTTCGGTAAACGGATGCTTCGGCAAGTTGTCAACATCGATACCTTCCCCTTTTCGCGCCGATTCGTGTAATTTTTTCGCCTTAAGACTGGAAATCGAAAGGGCCGATACCCTTTTAGAAGCAATATCGAGTTGAATTTTTTTAGCGGGCGTTGGTACTGGAACCTCTTCCGGAGCTGATAATTGCTCGGCTTCGGGTTCCGCTACAGCGGTGGCTAACGCCGTTTCGACCTGCTCTTCCTGTTTTGAAGTACTTGCCGCTTGCCGGGGAGCTTCCGCAATCGGTGTTTTTTCGACTAGCGCGGGTTCTTTCACAACTTTATTAGATGGACTCGCTTCCGCTCTAACTTTCGACTTGTTTTCATAGAATGAAGCCGGTGCGATAAAATCTTCCGTTTTATTGGCAAATGCTACGGACTCAGGATTTTTTTTTTCACCATCGAAATCAATGGAGGCCAGCTTCATAAGGGTCAATTCGACCAAGAGACGCTGGTTCTTGCTGGTCTTGTACTTTAAATCGCAATCGTTGGCGATTTCCAATGCTCTGATCAAAAAAGGACCACTGGTTTTTTTCGATTGCTCGAGATAATTTTGTTTGGCGTTTTCACCGACTTCCAATAATTCGATTGTTTGTTGGTGTTTGCAAACCATCAAATCCCTGAAATGAGATGCTAGGCCGCTAATAAAATGATGCCCGTCAAATCCTAACGCAAGCGTAGTGTTCAGCAATACCAACAGCTCGGGAATGGCATGGGATAAAATAAGGTCCGTTGCCGAAAAATAGGTGTCGTAATCGAGAACGTTCAGATTTTCGGTCACCGCTTTTCTAGTCAAGTCCGCACCTGAGAAACTCACGACCCTATCGAAAATAGACAGCGCATCGCGCATGGCACCGTCGGCTTTTTGCGCTATAATGTGCAGGGCATCATCTTCGGCGTTTATCCCTTGATTTTCCGCAATATATTTTAAGTAGTTTGCCGCATCTTTAACGGTGATACGCTTGAAATCGAAAATCTGGCACCTGCTTAATATCGTTGGAATAATTTTGTGCTTCTCGGTGGTGGCTAAAATAAAAATAGCATGCTTTGGAGGCTCTTCCAAGGTTTTTAAAAAGGCATTAAAGGCCGACTGTGAGAGCATATGCACCTCGTCAATAATATAGACCTTGTACTTTCCGGTTTGCGGTGGTATGCGTACCTGATCGATAAGACTTCTGATATCATCTACCGAATTGTTCGAGGCGGCGTCGAGTTCAAAAATATTAAAGGCGAAATCTTCATCAGGATCGTTCGTGCCGTCGTCGTTGATCCGTTTTGCCAAAATACGTGCACAGGTAGTCTTTCCGACACCTCTAGGCCCACAGAACAGTAAGGCCTGCGCCAAGTGATTGTTTTCGATGGCATTGGTGAGCGTATTGGTAATCGACTGCTGGCCCACCACATCTTTGAATGTTTGGGGTCTGTACTTTCGTGCCGATACGATAAATGGTTCCAAAAATGGTGTTTTTAGTAAAACGAACTGCCTTGTACAAATATAGAAATCGCTTTTGTTTATGCTTTTGATAAAAGGCGTATTAAACTCTTTTTTATCAACAATTGACCTAACTTTGTCCTCAGCAGGTCACCCTATCGTTTTATGCTGAACTTGTTTCAGCACCTTTTGAATTTCAAGAGGTCTCGAATCAAGTTCGGGATAAAGAGGAAAGTCCGGACACCGTAGTGCAACATAGCGGGTAACACCCGTCTCCGTCCACCATTTGGCGGACGGACGGACAAGTGCAACAGAAAGAATGTACAGTTCGGCTGTAGTGAAATCAGGTAAACTCTATGTGGTGAAACGTCATGTAAACCGGTGTTTGAGGGCTGCACGCCCGAGCCGAAGGGTAGACGGTTAGAGCCTTTGGGCAACCTAAGGCCTAGATAAATGATAGGGAACCTTTGGTAGTGCTTTGGGGTTTAACCTGAAACAAGACCAGGGTGTACAGAATCCGGCTTATGGCCTGCTTTTTTTATTATTTGAGGTGGCGTTTGAAATACCGGCATTTGTGGAGTTGAAAAATGGCTCTGGTATTTCGAATTTCAGGAGACGCGATAAAAGTATGCTCCTTCCAGAGTGGGGTGACACCTCGATTTTCAGTTGGCGTTTTCTTGCTCGAAGAAGCTGAACAAACTACTACCATATTTTCGTTGGTTATTGAAGTACGGCAGGGACGAAAGGTCTGTTTGTACCGAATGCTCTACGACCAATACTCCGTTCTCGTGCAAAAGTTCTTTTTCAAATACCAAGGAAGGAATTGAAGCGAAGGACTCGAACGAAATTCCATAAGGTGGGTCCGCAAAAATAATGTCCGATTTGGAAGGTACCTTTTTGAGATAGGTGAATACATCGCTCTTTATCGGGGTAATTTCCATAGCCATCTCCCGAGCGATTCTGGCAACAAAGGCTACACAGCCTGCATCGGAATCTACAGCGGTAATAGCGGTTGTTCCCCGCGATGCGAACTCGTAACTGATGTTGCCCGTCCCTGTAAAAAGGTCTAGAACGGTAAGTTCATCAAAGTAAAAGCGATTGTTTAGGATATTGAACAAGGCCTCCTTTGCCATATCGGTCGTTGGCCGTACGGGAAGTTTTTTTGGTGCCATAATGCGCCTACCTTTGTGTTTTCCGGAAACGATTCGCATTTATAGGGCATTTAAAACGGTAAAGTCGATCGATTCTTGATCAACGGCAGCGAGAAGCTCCGCATTATGGGTGGGAGTGAAAATTGCAATGTTCTTTATATAATCGTAGCAAAGCTTATAGATGGTATCGTTTTCTTCCACTTCCCCAAAAAGCCGCAACTTTATTGTTTCAGGGTTTAGTTTCAATTGTTCCAGGGTGAACAGTAGATAATATAAAAAGTCTTCTTGTGTCGAATAGTCGAAGTTGTTGAACAATTGTAATTTTTGGCCCGCCACAACGGTAATATCCAATTGTTGCTCTGATAGGTGTGCGTAGCAAATGGGGGATTCTCCGGAGCCTTGTTCACTCAGCAAAGACTGCACCATAACCGTACCGTGGTGTTTGTAAACAAATTCCCCGAAAAGGCCGTAGAGGTAGTTATTGATGTTAACGAAAGGCACGTAAACGTTCATCAATTCGTAGCCCTCTATCTCATCATGGGCAATATGGTCGTTCGCTAGTATTTTGGCGTTAAATTTCAGGTAGTTGGCCAATTCATCTGCATGAAAAAGGGGTTTTGGCACCAAAGTGAACAGGTTATTTCGATGAATGACGACTACCTCGGAAAATGCTGTTTTTTGTATGTTGTTTTTCTCTACAAGCTGCTTTAGCTCTTCAAGTACTTGATAGGGGGTGAGTTCTTTATGGAAAAGAACGTGCTCTGAGGATATGACCGTATGTGACACGGTATCCAGCATACAAAAAGAAAGTCCATTCAAACTTATTTGAATGGACAGTCTATAAAAATCGTTTTCAGCGTTTTTTGCGCTCTTAATTGTCGTCACTTCTGTCATATACTACAGGCCAGTTACCGCTTGTACTAACTTCTTCTAATGAGCCTACAGTTATTGCGTCGCCATTTACCTCCTCTACGCTCTTTTCTGTAATTTCCTTTGCGATAAGGTCTTTTGGTTGATCATAGAGTAAAACTTCCTTCTTTACCCAGGCTTTGAAAACCGGTGCTTTATAACCACTTTTTTCAATAATGTCCGCTTTCATTTCAATCTTTTCCCCATTAGGGGCACCAGGAATATCGGCAAGGGATTTGTAGCGGTTGTCTTTTTTGAAAAGTGAATCTTTTACCGAAACAAAATTAAGGGTATCAATAATAGTGATTTCCTTCAACTGATCGATTTTGTACACATCGTCAAAATACATGTAAGAAGAGTCACGTTGCTGCGTAATTACATATTTACCGGTATCGATAAACTTGATAAGGGCATTAAAATCACTTGTATACTTTGAATTGACGCTTTTGTATGCTTCTTGGGCATTTCTGATATCCTTTAGCTTCGAAACAACTTTTGCGAAGCGTTCTTGCTTTACCTTATTGAACTCAATAGGTCCGGTTACGGACTTGTAAATCAAGTATCCCAAAAAGATACAAGCAATCCAAAGAACTATTTGTATTACGGTCTTCATTTCCTAAGTGGTATTAGTTAAATTTAGTGGTTCACACAAATCTACAATTTTTTTGCAAACCGCCTAATTTTTCTCTATCGTAATTAAGACGGCGGAAGGGAATGCTTTAAGAGCTTCAAAATCCGTTCCAAACGTGTATGAAATGGGTGTTTTACTTGTATTTTGAATAGGGAATTTCCGAGTTTTCAGTCCATAAGATAAGTGTAAAGTAAATTCCTGTCTATCTTTGAAATTCTATGGCCACTCTTACCGACGCTTCATTCTACAAAATCCTTAGGAACAAATTTCCGCACGATCCCACCGTTAAGCAGGATTTGGCGCTCCAGCAATTGGCCAAATTTCTGCTGTCAAAGGGAAAAGATGAGGTCTTTTTATTAAAAGGATTTGCTGGTACGGGGAAGACGACGATCGTAGGTACGCTGGTAACGAATTTGTGGAATACCCAATTGAAGTCCGTTTTAATGGCCCCCACGGGCCGTGCGGCCAAAGTAATGTCGAATTACTCGAAAACCAAGTCCTTTACCATTCACAGAAAAATTTATTTTCCTAAAAAGCAGAGCGGGGGTGCCGTGCAGTTTGTTTTGGCCCCGAATAAACATCGCGATACGGTATTCATCGTTGATGAGGCCTCTATGATTCCCGATACGCCTACGAATACTAAACTAATGGACAATGGCTCGCTGCTAGACGACCTTTTGATGTTCGTGTACTCCGGTCATAATTGCAAATTGATCTTGATTGGGGATACTGCCCAGTTACCCCCGGTGCACTTGGATTTAAGCCCTGCCCTGGACGCCGATAAAATTAGTTTGAATTATAATAAAGAGGTGACCAGAATGGAGTTGGACGAGGTAGTACGTCAGGCCGAGGATTCGGGCATACTTATGAATGCGACCAACTTACGGGGGCAATTACAGTCCGAATTTTTCGACAGTTTTCAATTCGATGTTGCTCCTTACAAAGACATTGTTCGTCTGATCGACGGCCACGAAATTCTCGAGGCCATAGAAACTTCATATTCCGAAAACGGAAAGGAAGAGACCACTTTTATCGTACGGTCGAATAAGCGTGCTAATCTGTACAATGAAAATATTCGTAATCGCATCCTGTATTTAGAGAACGAACTATCGGTCGGGGATTACATGATGGTCGTAAAGAACAACTATTTTTGGCTAGAACCGAATACCGAAGCAGGTTTTATTGCCAACGGGGACATTATAGAAGTGCTTGAGATTTTTGCGATAAAGGAACTGTATACGTTTCGATTTGCAGAAGTGAAGGTAAAAATGGTTGATTATCCCAACCAAAAACCTTTTGAAACCGTATTATTGCTCGATACGATAACGGCAGAAGCACCTTCGTTACCTTATGAGGATTCTAACCGCTTGTACCAAGAGGTGATGAAGGATTACGACGATGTAAAATCGAAATACAAAAAGTTCATGTCGGTCAAGGGCAACAAATTTTTCAATGCGCTACAGGTAAAATTTTCCTACGCCATTACGTGTCACAAATCACAAGGCGGGCAGTGGAACACGGTGTTCGTTGAGCAGCCCTATTTACCCAACGGAGTGGATAAAGAGTACTTGCGCTGGCTCTATACCGCGGTAACAAGGGCCAAAACCAGTTTGTATCTCATCGGCTTTAAGAACGATTTTTTTGTTGATGGGGATTAGTGTAAATTCGTTTTGGTAAAAGCAAGGCGCCGCTCGGTAATTATATCCTCCTGTATCGGGCAGCTTAGAATTTCAATCATATGACTTCGGAGACCATTATCAGTATTTTTTTGGGTATAGGCTTAGCCGCCTCCGTTGGCTTCCGGGTTTTTCTTCCTTTGTTCGCGTTGAGTTTGGCTTCTTACTTTAATATATGGGATTTAAACGATAGTTGGCAATGGATCGGCAGCTTGGCGGCAGTGGTTACCTTAGGTGTGGCCACGGTAATCGAGATATTCGCCTATTTTATTCCTTGGGTGGATAATCTATTGGATAGCGTTTCGGTACCGCTGGCGGCCATTGCGGGTACTGCGGTAATGGTCTCCACCGTCGCTGATCTAGACCCTGTAGTAACTTGGTCGTTGGCCATCATCGCAGGTGGGGGTACCGCTACGGCCATCAAAGGAGCGGGCGCGGCAAGTAGATTGGCCTCAACCACTACGACGGGCGGTCTCGGCAACCCGATAGTATCCACTGTTGAAACGGGAACGGCGGTCGTAGTGACCACGGCCTCTATTTTCGCGCCAATACTGGCGGCCGTTCTCGTCATCATCATATTGGCCTTTATTTTTTGGATTTATAGAAAGCTTCGACCGAGAAGGAGGGATAGTCAATAGGGGCAGTGTGATAGTAACGAATTTGATGGTAAGGTTGATACTTATTTTAAGAGGATTGGCTTTAGATTTCTATAAGTGCCCTTAGTTCGGTTTAAATTTAATATCGATAATAATAGTGAAGATAATAGCAATGATTCCGGCCCGATATGCGGCAAGTCGTTTTCCCGCCAAGTTAATGCAGGATTTAGGCGGAAAGCCTGTTATTGTTCGTACGTATGAGGCAGCGGTAAAGACAGGGTTGTTCGATGCGGTATATGTGGTAACCGACAGCGAAGTGATATTCAGTACCATAGTCAAGGCGAATGGAAATGCCATGATGAGTAAAACTGACCATGACTGTGGCAGCGATCGTATTGCGGAAGCCGTCACGGATATGGATGTGGATATTATCGTAAATGTGCAAGGTGACGAACCTTTTACCGAAAAGGAAAGCCTTAAAAGTGTGCTGGAGGTATTCGAAGAGGATACGACCGGTGAAATCGATTTGGCATCATTAATGGTCAGGATTACCGATTGGGACGAGATAAACAACCCCAATACAGTAAAGGTAATCGTAGATAACCGTAATTTCGCGTTGTATTTTTCCAGGTCTCCAATTCCTTTTCCGCGCGAAAAGGAAGCCAATGCCAAATATTACAAGCATAAAGGTATTTATGCGTTTCGCAAACGCGCTCTGATGGATTTTCAGCGCCTACCGATGTTGACATTGGAAGCCACCGAAAAAATAGAGGCGATACGGTATTTGGAATACGGTAAAAAAATAAAAATGGTAGAGACCAATGTTACGGGGATTGAAATCGACACCCCCGAAGACCTCAAAAGGGCCCAGCAAGCATGGAGATAGATTATAGCGACATTACGACTATTGGCCTTGACGCCGACGACACCTTATGGGTCAATGAAACATATTTCAGGGATGCGGAGGAAAAGTTCTCGGCCTTGTTGGAGGGTTACGAGACCAAGAACAAAATAGACCAAGAGTTGTTCAAGATGGAAATGAAGAACCTTGAGCTATACGGTTACGGGATTAAAGGTTTCATGCTATCTATGATCGAATCGGCCTTAGAGCTGTCGAATAATTCGGTTTCCCAAGCAACGTTGCAGAAGATACTGCATCTTGGTAAGGAGATGATCTCACATCCGGTGGAAGTGTTGGACGGAGTGGAGGAAGTACTAGAGCGATTATTTGGAACATACAGACTGCTTGTGTTGACCAAAGGGGATCTACTCGATCAAGAACGTAAGCTGGCGCGGTCGGGCTTATCGAAGTATTTTCACCACGTCGAGGTCTTGAGTGATAAAAAAGAACAAAATTACCAACAGCTATTGAACCATTTGAAGGTAGATGCGAAGGAGTTTTTAATGATCGGGAATTCATTGAAATCAGATGTGTTACCTTTGATTAAAATTGGGGCTCGGGCGGTTCACGTACCTTTTCATACCACTTGGCAACATGAAGAAGTATCAATAGAGAATAAAGATTATAACTATTTAACGGTCAATAAGTTGAATAGGATACTGGATTACTTGTAAAATTTGTATGGATATTAAAAAGGAAAAGATTTCTACGCCTATAAGTATCAAGGAAAAATCGGATTACCGTAACTTTCCCATGGTGCCCAGAGTCGTGTACGGTAAGGGTAGTTTTGATCAATTGGGCGATATATTGATGCCCCATCGAAAAAATGCCGACGCCCCATGTATTTTTCTGGTCGATGATGTATTTGAAGGTACCGATCTGATTTCCAGAATACCTTTGATTTTTAATGACCAATTGATATTCATTTCCGCAGAAGAAGAGCCGAAAACCGTACAGGTAGATGTGCTTGTAAGTAAAATCAGAAACGATTTTACCGAGCCCCCTTCTGGCATTATTGGTATAGGTGGGGGTACGCTACTCGATTTGGCCAAGGCTGTCGCCATCATGTTAAATAATCCAGGAACCTCATGTGCCTATCAAGGTTGGGATCTGGTGCGAAAGCCATCGTTATATCACGTTGGTATACCTACGATCAGTGGAACGGGCGCAGAGGTATCAAGAACTACGGTATTGCTAGGTCCAGAGAAGAAATTAGGCATCAATTCGGATTATACCATTTTCGACCAAGTGATCATGGATCCCGAACTTACCAAAGGGGTGCCCAAAGAGCAGTGGTTCTATACCGGTATGGATTGTTTTATACATTGCATCGAGTCTCTGAACGGGACCTATCTGAATGCTTTTAGTCAAAGTTATGGTGAAAAGGCCCTCGCGTTATGCAAGGAAGTCTATTTGCAGGATATCGATGCTTCGGAATCCCGCGAAAAATTAATGATGGCCTCCTGGCACGGCGGTATGAGTATAGCGTATTCCCAAGTGGGGGTCGCTCATGCCATGAGTTATGGCCTTTCCTACCTATTAGGCGTGCGGCATGGTTTGGGCAATTGCCTTGTCTTTCAACACTTGAACGAATTCTATCCTGATGGTGTGGCTTTGTTCCATAAAATGCTGAAGCGGCATAATATCACACTTCCGAAAGGTATTACTGCAAAGCTTACCGATTCCGATTTCGATACGATGATTACTGTAAGTCTAGGGATGGTACCACTGTGGGAAAATGCACTCGGTACCGATTGGATGAAAATTATGACTCCGGAAAAATTAAAATCCATTTATCAAAAAATCTAACGAACATCGTTATGGTATGTTCGTATTTTCCCTGATTTATTTCAACCCATCTAATTTACATTGATGCATACACTTGCCAAGTTTATCTATTATAAGTTGATGGGGTGGGCCGTAAACGGTGAATTTCCTTCGTATTTGGATAAATTTGTCATTGCCGTTGTGCCACATACGAGTTGGTGGGATTTTCCGTTGGGTATTATCATTCGGAATGTATGGAAGGCCGAAATAAATTTCGTCGGCAAAAAAAGTTTGTTCAAACCACCTTTCGGATGGTATTTTAGATGGATGGGCGGTGCCCCGGTAGACCGAAGCAAGAAAAGTGATACCGTAACGGCAACGGCGGAGGTCTTTAAAACACGGAAGGTATTCAGGCTAACCTTGGCACCCGAAGGTACCCGTAAAAAAGTAAGTTCTTGGAAAAGTGGCTTCTATTACATTGCGAAAAAGGCGGAAGTGCCCATAGTCTTAATCGCCTTCGATTTTGGTAAAAAGGAAATCAAGGTTTCGAAGCCGAGGTGGCCGACAGCCGATAAGGAAGCCGACTTTAAAACCTATGAAGCGTTTTTCGAAGGGGTGGTGGGTAAAGTAGCCGAATACAGCTATTCGCCCGCCAAATAAGCAGGCTATATTTTTTTTCTTTCAATCAGTTTTTTGGGTACTTCTTTCTTCTTGGTATTTCCCGGAAACACCAAGGAGGTACTGGAATACGAGGTGCCAAAAGTGGCCGCGGCAGCATACACTTGGTGAATAGCATCCAATACCTGGTGGTCTGCCAATTCCTTCAGCGGATGAATAAAAACCGACCAAATAATTTCGTCGCTCAAGGCGTATTTTACATCCAAAGCGGAATGAAAGTTCGCCACCAGTGCGTTCAATAATTGTTCTTCTTCCAAATCCTCTTTTTTGACAACAGGACTAATGATACGCATGCGATTGGCGTTTTCGTCGTATACGCAGATTAACAAAGTCTCTTTATATACGAACTGAATAGAATTGCCACTGGTATCTGTAGTGTCAGCTACTTGTACAATGAGTTCTTTCAATCGCTCTGGAGTCATATCCTGTGCGGATGTTGTAAAATTGGTAAGCGTTAACGCGAACAGCAGCGGTAGCCAATAGACTTTCATGGGTGTTGTTTAATTTATTTGTCGGCTTTATGATGCGGTAATTACAAGGGTCGCGGAAATCAATAAAACACTTCTGATAAGCTTGTATAGTGTAGGCGCCATCGAAATAAAAATAATAATAGTTTGATTTGAATCCTACAGCAGCTTGCTTCTTCGTCGTAGGTAGTGCCGAATAGTGCTAAAATATACGTTCCGTATTCCATATGTTTAAATTAATGTCTTAAAAATCAAACCTTTGTGTTTTTTTCTCGTAAGTATTATAGAGGAACACTTTAAGAAGTAACAACGAGAAACTAGAAATATGAAAACAAAAAAAAATTATCCAACTAAAATAATAACACCTTTGCTTTCCGGAGCGTTAAGGAAATATGGCCTGAGCTTCTTACTGGGCGCTTGCCTAGTCTTTATGCTACTTTTGGCGAGTTCATGTGATAACGAAGACGTTCTTGACCTCGATGAAACCGCTATGACCAACGACGATATCGTTACGTGTACCGATGGTATTATGAACGGGGACGAGACAGGTATTGATTGTGGCGGCGCCTGTACGCCTTGTGAGGCGGGAGAAGAACTTGGTCGTCGGGCAGAGTTGTATGTAACCAACAATGCCAATGGGGATATTTCGCGGTACAGTGTAACGGGAGATTCTCTTACTACCTTTACAACGGCTTCTACCGCTGCGGAGGGTATTTACTACAGTTCAAAAGATGGTGTCCTAGTTCAGGCATCCCGTTCTGGATTGCAGCTTGATGCGTATTCGGGAATTGCCGGTATAATGGAAGACTCGGCGCTCGATGCCTCGTTTAGTAGTACCACAGATTTAGAAAGTCCAAGGGAGTTGGCAGTAAATGGCGATATGTATGTGGTATCGGATAACGGCTCCAACAAGTTTTTTGTGTACACCAAAAATGGGGATAGTTTTTCCTTGACGAGTACTGTTGAGATTCCTTTTCCGGTTTGGGGCATTACCTTTAGGGGGAGTGATCTTTATGCCGTGGTCGACAATTCAAGTGATTTGGCGGTATTCAATAATTTTCAGGCATCGATATCTGCGCCGGTTTGCGCACTTAACCCTTCTAAAAGAGTAGTTATAGAAGGTATCGTACGCACGCACGGATTGGTTTATAACGCTGCGGACGACATTATGATTATGACCGATATTGGCGATGCGGCCAATACCACCGATGATGGTGCCTTTCATGTAATTTCTGAATTCGCTGCTACATTTGATTTATTGTCGGATGGCGAGGTTTATCCCTTAAGTAGACAAGTAAGGGTGGCGGGACCATCAACAATGATGGGCAACCCTATCGATGTGGCCTATGATTCCGAAGAAAATGCAGTCTATATTTCCGAAGTCGGAAATGGCAAAGTTCTAGGGTTTACCGCTCAAGGTGGTGGCGATCGGGCACCTTGGTTTGTCAAGGATTTACCGGCCGCTTCTTCCATTTATTTTTCAAGTGATGAAACCGATGATGATTTGGGGGAGGAAGCCATGGCCGGAAATACGGTTTTATACGCTACCAGCACGGCCAATGGTAATATTTATGTATACGATGCCATGGGCAATGCTCTAAAAACGGTTACCTCACAATCGGAATCTTCCGAAGGTATTTACTACACCGCTTTGGACGATATTTTGGTACAAGCCTCAAGGTCGGCATTGCAATTAGAGGGTTATGCAGAGTTTTCCACTGTTCCGGATGGTGCTATAGGAGCGGCTTCTTTTACGAGTTCCAAAGATTTAATGAGTCCGAGGGAAATCGCCGTCTACGGTAACAAAATTGTAGTGGCCGATAACGCCGAAAACATATTTTATGTGTATTCCCACGATATGTTTTCTTTCTCCTTGATCAATACCTTTAGATTCGAATGTCGTGGTATCTGGGGAATTACCTTTAAGGGTGATGATCTGTTGGCGGTAGTCGATAATACGGGCGATTTGGCTATTTTTAGTGACTTTTTTACCAATTATACGGTAGATGGGAACATTACTCCAGAGAAAATAATTACTATTCAAGGAATTGTAAGAACGCACGGAATCGACTACAGCGCAGCTGACGACCTATTGGTTATGACTGATATCGGGGACGCTGCCAATGGTACCGATGATGGAGGATTTCAGCTCATTCAAGAATTTAGCGCCAAACTTGACGCTATTTCTAATGGGGGAACATTGGTCCTTAGTGACCAGACAAGGGTCTCAGGACCAGGCACCATGATGGGCAATCCTATTGATATCGCCTACGATAACGATAGCAAAACGGTGTATATCGCCGAAATAGGAAATGGAAAAATCCTAGGATTTTCCGATGTGCTCAATGCAAGTGGAGATGTGGCACCAACATTTAATTGGGATTTAAATCAAGCTTCCTCTATATTCCTTTACAATAATTAACACCAGACTAAACCAGTTTTTTACCGTAAATGCCCATCTCTTTGAGATGGGCATTTTTAATGGTATGGATTTGTAAAAATTAGGACTCCTCCATCGTATGGTACACGTTCTGAACATCGTCATCTTCCTCCAATTTTTCCAGTAATTTTTCAATATCTACGGCTTCCTCTTCGGATAGTTTTTTGGTGACTTGGGGTATGCGTTCGAAGCCGGAGGAAAGGATTTCGATTTCACGGTTTTCAAGTTCCTTTTGTATGGCACCAAAGCTTTCAAAAGGGGCATAGATCAAAATGCCATCCTCATCTACGAAAACTTCTTCGGCACCGTAGTCTATCATTTCCAATTCCAGTTCCTCCGGGTCGATGCCTTCGGCAGGAATCCGGAAATTACAGGTGTGGTCGAACATGAATTCTACCGAGCCCGAAGTGCCGAGGTTCCCATTGCACTTATTGAAATAGCTACGTACGTTCGCCACGGTACGGGTGTTATTGTCCGTTGCGGTCTCCACCAATATGGCGATTCCATGGGGAGCGTATCCTTCAAATAATACCTCTTTATAATCCCCCAAACTCTTGTCGCTCGCACGTTTGATCGCACGTTCAACATTGTCTTTGGGCATATTTACCGACTTTGCGTTCTGGATAACGGCGCGTAGCCTCGAATTGGAATCCGGGTCGGGACCACCTTCTTTCACGGCCATTACGATATCCTTACCGATACGTGTAAAGGCTTTGGACATGGCCGACCAACGTTTCATTTTTCTTGCCTTCCGAAATTCAAAAGCTCTTCCCATAGTTGAATAGTGGTTTTTAAACAATAGCAAATTTAACTAAATCGCTTTCAAGAGCAATAATCGCACGCGGGTATTCAAATTCAATGTGGCTCCTGGTAACTTTGAACTTGAAAAACGCAAACCTAAAACTCTTTCACTCCCCAAAAACGATGTTCTCGATCGCTTTCGCCAGCTTAAAGTCTTTTTCGGTTACGCCGCCTGCATCATGGGTGTTCAAGCGAATGTTGAGCGATTTGTAAACATTGCTCCAATCGGGGTGATGCCCTTGCAGTTCACACTCAAAGGCGATACGCGTCATTGTTGCGAAAGCTTCTTTGAAATTCCCGAATTCTAGCGAGGTTTCGATGGCACCATCTATATATTCCCAGCTGTCCAGGGTTTTTAGTTTTGTTTCGATTTCCGTTACCGATAGTTTTTCCATAGCTTACTATTTTAAAATGTGATGGTCGATGATTTCTTGATAGTTGACCTGTAAGTTTTTGGGCAATTTGTTTTCTTTGGGCAAAACGGCCAAATAGCGCTCGTCATTTGTAGTATAAACACGTTTATAAATCGGATTGAAATTTCCGATGTGTTCCATTAGTTCCTTAATGAACTCTTCATGATGTACCAAATCAACACTGCCTAAATGAAAGATACCGCTTTTATTTCGATTGATGAGATAGTGTATCTTTTGGGTTAATTTATTATCGTTGGTGACATTGATGATCAGGTTGGGAAAAACCTCTATCGGCAAGTTGTTCATCACATTTTCCTTCATTGCCTTAATTCGGGGTGATTGTTGGCCGAAAACCATCGGAATACGTAGAATGCACATTTTTTTCTTGGGCAACCGAAGCATCATGTTCTCGATTTTGATTTTTAACCGCCCGTAAATACTGTCGGAAAGGGTTTTGTCCAATTCATAGGACGGGTATTTCGTGTAGGAATCGAAAACGTTAGCCGAAGAGAGAAAATACAAGGTACAGTCGTGTTCCTGCACATATTCTATGATATGTTGATGTGCTTGTATTTGGGCCGCAAAGTTACCGCGGAGGGCCGAAATGATAATCTGAGGTTGTACTTGCTCCAGGACATCGAACACATCGTCTTCCTGCATATCGTATTTAAAGAACTGTTGATTGTCCTCAAAGTCTTTTCTTGCGGTAAAATAGGTACCATAGGTATCAAAGTAGGAGCATAGTTCCCTGTAAATGGCATTACCCAAAAAACCGCTTCCGCCTAAAATAAGAATCTTCTTCGCCTCCAAAGTCTAAAATATCGATTGTCCCGTTGCCGTGGTTAATTTTTCCAGTGCTTCCATTCCCAATTTTGAATTTCCCTTTTCGTTCAATCCCGGGGACCAGACGGCTACACAATACTTGTCTGGTAGCAGGGCCACGATACCTCCACCTACACCACTTTTACCCGGTAAGCCTACTTCAAAGGCGAACTCTCCGGCTTCATCGTAAAAGCCGCAGGTGAGCATTATCGAATTGACACGTTTTACTTGCCTTAAGGTCAAATAGGACCTCCCTTGTTGGCATTCGCCTCGGTTCATTAAAAAGTAAAAGGCTTTGGTCAATTGTTTGCAAGACATCTTAAGGGCACATTGATGAAAATAGAAATCCAAAACCGTGTCGACATCGTTCTTTAGATTACCGTACGATTTAAGTAAGTTGGCCGCCGCATAATTCCTGAAACCCGTTCGCTGCTCCGATGCTGCAACTTCTTGGTCAAATTCAATAGTCTCGTCATTGGCCAGTTCCCTTACGAAGGCCAAAAAATCGGTCTTGGGATTGGTAAGATGCGTCACCAAAATATCGGCGACCACAATCGCACCGGCATTGATAAGTGGATTTCTAGGAACCCCGTTTTCCATTTCTAAAAGCGATAGATGATTGAACGGATCACCGGAAGGTTCTACCCCGACCCGCTGCCATAGTTTCTCGCCCACCATACCCATAGCCTGTGCTAGGGTCAATACTTTAGAAATACTTTGAATGGAGAACAGTTCATTGGCGTCGCCTGCCTGAAAGTTACTTTTTTTAGCGTCGACCAAATGAATCCCGAATTTAGAACCATCCACTTTCCGGAGTTCTGGAATATAGCTCGCGATATTGCCCCTTTCCTTTAGGGAGGAACAACCTATTGCGATACTATCCAGTATAGCCTGATAATCGATCATCAAACAGAATAAAATGGAAGTTTGACAACTGTCGCAGGCACGGCGTTTTTGCGAATTTGAATATGGATGTTACTGCCCACCTTGGAAAAAATGGTCGGTACATAGCCCAGACCAATACCTTTTCCCAACGAAGGGGACATCGTACCGGAGGTCACTACACCTATCTTTATGCCCTGTCCATCTACAATATCGTAATCGTGTCTTGGAATGCCGCGTTCATTTAATTCGAAGCCGATAAGCTTGCGTTCAGGGCCATGTGACTTTTCATTGGCAAGTGCCTCGCTGTTGACAAAGTCCTTGGTGAATTTGGTAATCCAGCCCAATCCGGCTTCTATGGGCGAAGTTTCTTCGTTGATGTCATTGCCGTAAAGACAGTATCCCATTTCTAACCGCAACGTATCCCTTGCGGCCAGGCCTATAGGTTTGATTCCGAAATCGGCTCCCGCTTCAAAAACCTTATCCCAAACTTGCTGTACCTCTTCGTTCTTGCAGTAAATTTCGAATCCGCCGGAACCCGTATAGCCGGTTGCCGAGATGATGACATGCTCGATTTCTGCAAAATCGGCGACTTCGAAATTGTAGAATTTGATTTTCGAGAGGTCTATGGAAGTTAAAGACTGCATTGCCTCAACCGCTTTTGGCCCCTGAATCGCCAGAAGGGAGAAGCCTTCGGAAATATCCCGCATTTCTGCATTGAATTCTAGGTTGTATTTTGAAATATGGTCCCAATCTTTTTTAATATTCGAAGCGTTAACCACCAGCAGGTATTGTTCTTCTTTAATACGGTATACGATCAGGTCGTCAACAATACCGCCCGTTTCATTTGGGAGGCAACTGTATTGGGCTTTGCCGATAGTAAGTTTTGATGCGTCGTTCGAAGTAACCTTCTGAATCAAAGGCAAGGCATTCGGGCCGCCAATCAAAAATTCTCCCATGTGTGATACATCAAAGACACCTACACCATTACGAACAGTTTCATGCTCGACATTCACACCTTCATAAGAAACAGGCATTTTATAACCGGCGAAGGATACCATTTTTGCCCCTAGGGCTTCGTGGGTTTTAGTTAAGGCGGTATTGTTCATAATCGCTTAGCATTTTGTTGCGCAAAGCTATTGAATAATTTGAGGAAAGCGAAGTCGGTATAGACAATATTCTGATAAGGGTTTCCTAAAAACCGCTGGTCAAAATCGGCAGTTGCAAGGGGTTATCAAATCCATTATGGATTAATCCCCAACTTAAAGGATCAGGAGGAGCACTTTTAGAATGTCTTAGGTAACGATACCGTAATATTCTTGGAATTGAATGTAGTCTAGATGTATGGTAAGTTGGGTTGCAATGGCTTCGTTCTTTGGAAAGACAACTGCTGTTGTCATTGGTAATAAATTAAAATCAGATGAAACAGGTGAACACAAATTGTGAATTATGTTATAAAAATGACCGATTGTTGTCATTTCATCTAAAATTTAAGATTTCCTTTGATTTTGTAGCCACATTGTGTTATGTTTGGTTAACCAGTTTGGTTTTCCAATTTGGTGAACCAAAAGTGGTATAAACCCCAAAATTTAACTTAATTACATTATTATGAAAAAACGATTACAGAGTGTGGGATTGAATATCCTAAGAAACGGTATGGCTTTGGTCATGTTAATGCTTGCCTTTAATTGCAGCAAGGATGAGATAGCTCAAGAAGAGGAATTTTTAGTGGCCAGGGCCGTGAGTATTCCCAGTGGCTCGGCCATTACCATTCAGGCAGAGAATTATGATAATATGAGTGGAGTGCGCACTCAGGGCACCTCTGATTCCGGTGGTGGACTCAACGTAGGATGGATAGATACGGGAGATTACCTTGAATATGATATCAATGTTTCCAGTTCGGGAAGTTATAAGTTCGAATTTAGGGTCGCTTCCAATTCCAATAATTCAAAATTTGATTTTTTTCAAAACAATACCAAATTATCCAACGTGAACAAGGCGACCACCGGAGGTTGGCAAAATTGGACTACCACCTCGAAAACCGTCAATTTATCTTCGGGCAACAGTAAACTTAAAATACTTGCTACGGGCAGTGGTTGGAATATCAATTGGATAAAGATTACACCCCAAGGCAGTGGTGGTTCGTGCTCGACAAATTTGGCAATAGGCAAGAATGCCGAGCAATCGACGACCGCTTATGGCGGTTCTGCGGCAAGAGCTATCGATGGCAATACTTCCGGCGTATGGTCGCAAAGCAGCGTTACCCACACCTCCAGTTCGTATCGCCCGTGGTGGCAGGTGCAATTGGGGTCCGATTATAACATCGGTGACATTAAAATATGGAATAGGACCGATTGCTGCACCGGTAGACTGAATAATTTCGATGTTTTCGTATACAATTCAGTCGGTACGCTCGTGCATAAGTCTACCATAACCGCTACTCCGAGTCCGTCGGTGACGGTCCGTACTGGTGGCGTAAGGGGGTCTAGGGTGCGTATCAAGTTGAAAGGTACCAATGCATTGTCCTTGGCAGAGGTTCAGGTTTTCGAAAGCAATGGCGACGACGGTGGCGGTGGCGGAACGGCCAGTATCCCCTCTGACTTAATGGAGAATTGCAACCAATGGAAAATTACTTATCCCGATGGATCGGAAGACAAGACTTTGTGTGGTGAAGGTAATAATGAGTATTTCTTCGTAAACGGAAGTAAAAACGGAATCGTATTTAAGGCTCCGATACGAAGCAACAATGGCACTACGCCGAATTCGGATTATGTGCGTTCCGAATTACGAGAGCGTACGCCGGATGGAAAGTCCGACGTGTATTGGACTACCTCCGGAACCAACGTTGTTTACGTGAAACAAGCGATTACCAATCTGCCGATTGTAAAAGATCATTTGGTCGCTACCCAGATTCATGGGAACAAGAGCGACGGAATCGATGATGCCATGGTGTTACGGCTCGAAGGGAAGAAACTTTTCCTAAGTTTTAACGGCGGTAAATTGCGAAGCGATTTGACAATCAAGACCAATTACAATCTCGGTACGACACATGAGGTGATTTTTGAGGTCAAAAATGGAAAACACTACTGTTACTACAGTGAAGACGGAAATCTTAAAAACGCATATGCCAGCGGGAACGCTTCGGCTTATCTCGTAAAGGACGGGAGTAATTCTTTTGTCATGGACAGAAGTTATGGAGAGGCCTATTTTAAAATAGGGAACTATACCCAAAGTAATGCTGAAAGAGAAGGCGGTCAAACGGGAAATTCCAACAACTACGGCGAGGTTTTAGTGTACGACTTCTATGTGACGCACTAAGCTTCGGACAAGCCCGATTTCTACAAAACGATAATCACTAGAAATATTTACGACCATTAACAACGAAAAGCCCTTGAAATTTCAAGGGTTTTTTTCGTTTCTTTTCCTAATGAAATACAGTTTTACTGAATGGTCACCAAAGGTCAATTGAATAGAAATTTCTTGAGGTCTTCGTACGTTTTTATCCGAATCGATTTCTTGGTCTTCCCCATTACCCTTTGAATTTGGGAAGGAATAGCAAGCTTTTCCGGTATGGTTGCCTCAACAACATCCAAAAACTTTACCGGATGCGCGGTTTCTAAAAAAATACCGTATACCTCCGGGTTGGTTTCTTGGTATTTTTTCAGTCCTAGATAGCCAACGGCACCATGGGGGTCTGTGATGTATCTTGAGGACGAATAAATGGTTTTCATGGCTTCACGAGTTTGTTCATCGGTAAAGGCAAACGAGGAAAGCTGTTCTGTCAAAGCCTGGAAATTATCAGCAAAGAGGTGTCTAATGCGTATAAAGTTACTGGGGTCCCCTACGTCCATGGCATTTGATATGGTCGCTGTTGACGGCTTGGGCAGATACTTCCCGGTTTTCATAAATTCCGGTACCGTATCGTTTACATTGGTGGATGCCACAAAATGTTTCACGGGCATGCCCAGTTTTTGAGCGACCAATCCTGCGCAAATGTTTCCGAAGTTTCCACTCGGTACGGAGAAAACGATTTCTTTCCCCTGTGATTTTACTTGTTTGTAGGCGAATAGGAAGTAGAATAATTGTGGCAACCAACGGGCTACGTTTATGGAGTTGGCTGAAGTCAATTGCATATTTTGCAGCAGCTCTTCGTCCAGAAAGGCGGTTTTGACCATTTTTTGACAATCATCAAAAGTACCATCTACCTCAAGAGCTGTAATATTTTGACCTAAAGTCGTCAATTGGCGTTCTTGAATATCACTAACTTTTCCGCTAGGGTACAGGATAACGACATTGACCCCTTCTACGCCCAGAAATCCGTTTGCAACGGCACCGCCCGTGTCCCCGGAAGTAGCGACCAAAACAGTCACTTCATTGGTGGATTCTTTCGAAAAGTATCCCAGGCAATTGGCCATAAAGCGCGCACCGACATCCTTAAAAGCCATGGTTGGCCCATGAAAAAGCTCTAAGGTCGCCACATTGCTTTCAATTTCCACAACGGGAAAATCGAAGTCCAGCACGTTCGTCAAAATCTCCCTTAATTTCTCGTTGGGAATATCATCGCTCACAAATTGATGAATGGCATTGAATGCGATTTCCTGATGCGATAAATCCTCTATTCCATCAAAAAAGGATGTAGGCAAGGGAGTAATACGTTGTGGAAAGTATAAGCCACGATCTGGAGCGATACCTTTTATGACGGCATCTTTAAAGGATGCTTTAGGGGCTTGTTTATTAAGGCTGTAGAAGTTCAATTTTTTTAATTTATAGTTTGATAATCTTGCGTTGTGAAACGTATCGCTCTTCTCCGTACTACCCGGTAACCTAGCTTTAGTGGAGTAATTAAATAGGGTTACACTGAGCTAAAAGAGGTTCACTGAGTTTTTATGATGAAATACTCCGCACCCCATCTAAATTTATCTTAGACACATGAACATCGTAATCGATTCCGATATTTTGATAGATTTCCCTCATCGCATTTCCAACCTTGACGGCTTTTTCCTCCCCTTTGCTCAAGGCAAAAATGGAAGGACCGGAACCCGATATGCCACATCCTAAAGCACCAGCTTCTATTGCGGCTATTTTCACTTCATCGAAGCCGGGAATCAGAATCGATCGAATCGGTTCTACAATATAATCGACCAACGAGCGGCCTATCAAGTCATAATCATTGGTAAAAAGCCCGGCTACCAGTCCACCCACATTACCCCATTGTTTGATACCGTCTGCCAAAGTAATCTTGGTCTTCAAAATCTTTCTGGAATCGGAGGTCTTCACTTCTATCTGTGGGTGTATTACCGTTGCAAATAATTCAGACGGACTTGGTATTGGAACAATGTCTAACGGTTCGTACCCGCGCACCAGCGTAAAACCGCCGAATAGGGCAGGGGCCACGTTGTCGGCATGGGAAACCCCACTGGCCAAACGCTCCCCTTCCATAGCGAACTGTACCAATTCTAATTTTGAAAAGGGATTTCCCAGTAGTTCGTTCATCGCCCAAACGGCTCCTGTGGAACTTGCGGCACTGCTTCCGATTCCACTGCCAGCTTTTATTTTTTTATAGATTTCGATTTCGAAACCACCGGAATAGTCGCTCGCGGCAAGCAAAGCCAAACCTGCGACTCCGGCCACATTTTGAAGGGTTTCCATGGGCAGGTTCTGCCCCTCCAATCTAGTGATGCGAATCCCGTTTTCAGAGGTTTTACGAATGACCATTTCATCCCCTACCGAATCTAGGGCGACGCCAAGCACATCAAACCCGCAAGAAATGTTGGCGATGGTTGCCGGACAAAAAACTTTGATCTCTTTCATTTTTACTGTAATTGGTAGCGCAGCGTGGCAATCTGTTGCATCTCAATCCTTAATTTGAACAAATTACCTGGTCGCTTTCAACGTTCTAGGTTTGTTCACTATTGGTCGTCACCTTGCGAATACTGGACCTAAAAATTCCCTATCCGAATAATATCGGCAAAAATTCCGGATGCCGTCACGTCGGCCCCAGCACCTGCCCCTTTAATGATCATTGGTTGGTTCGGGTACCGTTCCGTATAGAACAGTACAATGTTGTCACTTCCCTCGAGATTGTAGAAGTCGTGCCCTTTGGGAATTTGTTGCAGACCTACACTGGCCTTCCCGTTTTCGAACTGTGCTACGTACTTTAATTTACTATTCGCTTCGGCGGCTGTCTTGTATAATTTTTGAAAGGCCGCTTCGTTCTTCTTTAGCGAGGCGAAAAACTCGGTGTTATTTTTGGTGGCAAGACTTTCCTTTGGCAGGAAGGAATTATTTGCAATGTCCTCTATCTCCAGCTCGTTTCCGCTCTCCCGAGCCAAAATTAGAATTTTTCGCATCACATCTACCCCGCTTAAATCAATTTTCGGGTCGGGCTCGGTATATCCTTCTTCCTGTGCCTGTTTGACCACATCATGAAACGTGGTTTGGTCATTAAAATTATTGAATACAAAATTGAGACTCCCGGATAGTACCGCCTGAATTTTCAACACTTTGTCTCCGGATACGATCAGATGTTTCAAGGTGTCTATTATCGGTAAGCCCGCACCGACATTGGTCTCGAATAAAAAAGGCGCATTGTATTTGCGCGCCAATTGTTTCAATTCGCTGTAATTTTCAAAAGCGGAAGAACAAGCAATTTTATTGCAGGTCACTACCGAAATACTGTTTCTTAAATAGGTGTTGTAGGTTTCCGAAACTTCTGAACTGGCCGTATTGTCAACGAAAATACTATTGCGGTAATTAAGTTCCTTTACGCGGGACATAAATTTCTCTCGGTTTGCTTTCTCACCATTGTTCAACTGCTCTTCCCAATACTTTAGAGGAATGCCACTCTCATCAAAAATCATTTTGCGGGAGTTTGACATACCGATAATACGGATGTTCAATTTTAGATTATCCTTAAGGTATTTTTTTTGTTGGTGTACCTGCTTTAAGAACTTTGAACCCACATTGCCCACACCCATTACAAAGAGGTTCAACTGCTTTATGTTTTCCTCGAAGAATTCCTCATGTAGGGCGTTCAGCGCTTTTTTTACGTCGCTTTTGTCGATGACCGCAGATATATTCCGTTCTGAGGCGCCTTGCGCAATGACCCTAATATTTACATTGTTTCTTCCTAGGGTACTGAACATTTTTCCGCTAAGCCCTTGATGACTTTTCATGTTGTCACCCACAAGGGCGATTATGGCAAGATTTTTCTCGGAAATAACGGGCTGAATCTTCCCACGCTCAATTTCATACTCAAATGCTGCATTTACCACTGCTACAGCCTTCTCGATATCGGCATCCGAAATGCCCACGCAGATCGAGTGCTCAGAAGATGCCTGGGTAATCAGGACCACGCTGATTTCTGCCTGTGAAAGCACTTCGAAAAAGCGTTTTGATATTCCCGGAATACCGACCATGCCCGGGCCTTCCAATGATAGAAGTGCGATGTTCTCAATGTGGCTGATACCGCGAACACTTTTTCCTTTTTCGTTTTGGGTCTTCGTGATCAAGGTTCCTTCAGCCTCGGGTTCAAACGTATTTTTGATAACGATATTGATATCTTTTGCCAAAACGGGCTGGATGGTCGGCGAGTAAAGGACCTTGGCCCCAAAGTGTGAGAGCTCCATTGCTTCCTCATAAGAAATATGCGGGATGGCCCTTGCTTGCTTTACGAGTTTGGGATTGGCCGTGAACATGCCACTTACATCCGTCCAAATCTGTAATTCAGTGGCTTGTACCGCTGCTGCGATGATGGCGGAGGAGTAATCTGAACCGCCTCTTCCCAAGGTGGTGGCGTTTCCGTTCTCGGAGGAGGCAATGAATCCGCCTAGCACAATGGTGCTTTCAGGTACCTTTTTAAAAAACGCACGGCAATTGCTATCGGTTTTGCTAAAATCGACAGCCGCTTTTCCGTATACTTCGTTGGTGATGATGAGTTCCCGACTGTCCTTATATACTGCATTCATTCCATCGGAAATAAAATACTCGCTGATGATGAAAGAGGACAGTAGTTCCCCAAAACTGACGATTTTATCCGAGAGTTTCGGGGTGATTTCCCCTATTAAAAAAGCCCCTTCGAGAAGGGTTTCTAAAGTGTTCAGCTCACTTTTAATCCTGCTGAGCACTCTACTCTGCCGCTTGATCGGGATGAGTTCCTTGATGGTTTTGATATGCCTATCCTCTATTTTCTTCAAGATGCTCGCGTAGGCATCCAGTTGTTTTGACGCCAAGGAAGCACTTTCAATTAAAAGATCCGTCACACCACCAAGGGCAGACACCACGACTACGGTCTTACCTTTTTTTAGCTGGCCGACGATGTCTTTTACTAAGGATATATTTTTTGAATTGGCTACGGAAGTACCTCCGAATTTTAAAACTTGCATACGTTGTGTAAATTGGATAAACCTTTAGTGGAAGGGCGATAAATCGCGAGGACGGATAATAATAGTCGATTACCCCAAAGGGGTAGTGGTACCGGAGAAAGTACGACCATTTGTAATGGTAGTTAAAGAAGGTCTTTTGTCTGTTGGTATCATCTGCCTACGTACTTGTAAAACTCAAAAGTAGTACATTTAAGGCCCTAACCAAATATTAGGAGCATTTTTCCGTAATCCGTACTATTCGCCCTTAAAAATTATTGAATGAAAATTTTTTCCGCCCAACAGATTTACGCTGCTGATAAATTCACGATCAAAAAACAGGAAATTACAAGCGATGCTCTGATGGAACGGGCTGCCGTTCAAATTTTTAACTGGATGCATATGCGCATGCAGGGAGCACCTGTAAAAATTCATCTGTTTTGTGGTATAGGCAATAACGGTGGCGATGGTATGGCCCTAGCGCGACATCTTCAGGAACATGGTTATCACATTGCCGTTTACGTAGTCAATTACAGCAAAAAACGTTCAGACGATTTTCTCTTGAATCTAGAACGGCTCAAAGAACGCAAGGTATGGCCTGAATTTTTGGATTCTGGAAGTGAATTTCCAGAAATCGGACGGGATGATATTATAGTGGACGCCATATTCGGAATCGGTTTGAACAGACCTGCGGATGATTGGGTGGTGCGATTAATTCAGCATTTACATGCTAGTCAGGCCTTTATACTTTCAGTGGATATTCCTTCGGGACTCTTTATGGATAAGGGTGTTCAAAATCCCGATGCGGTCATAAAGGCGAATTTCGTTCTCAGTTTTCAAGCGCCCAAATTGCCGTTTTTTCTTCCTGGAACGGGTATCTACTTGAATGAATGGGAAGTATTGGATATCGGCCTAGACCCCGAATATTTAACCAACACCGAAACCGATTATGAACTCAGCGGTAAGAACGAGGTCTTGCCTTTATACATCCCGAGGGAAAAGTTCAGCCATAAAGGCACCTACGGACATGCCTTGGTGGTCGGAGGAAGCAAAGGAAAGATCGGAGCGGTACACTCGGCCTCGAAGGCTTGTCTTGTAACCGGGGCCGGTCTGGTCACCGCCTATGTTCCGGAATGTGGAGTCTTACCGTTACAGACCAATCTTCCGGAAACCATGGTGATAGCGGACGAAGGGGTGGACGTCCTTAACAAAATAAAGTATGATATCGAACCAAAGGTTATCGCCATAGGTATTGGAATGGGGCAGGAAGTAAGCACTATACAAGCTTTCACCACATTTCTAGATGAGAACAAATCACCCTTGGTCATTGATGCCGATGCGCTGAATATTTTGGCCACTAACAAAGCACTTCTTAAAAGGCTTCCAAAAGAATCGGTGTTAACGCCACATCCGAAGGAACTGGAGCGCTTGATCGGAAAGTGGAAAGATGATTTTGACAAACTAAAAAAAGCAAAGGCGTTCTCGAAAAAATACGCTTGTGTTTTAATCATTAAAGGCGCCCATAGTATTGTCATTTATGACGGTAAGGGGTATGTAAACACCACCGGAAATCCAGGTATGGCCACCGCGGGTAGTGGTGATGTACTTACCGGGGTAGTAACCGGCCTCGTCGCCCAAGGATACTCGCCTTTAAAAGCAGCGGTTTTTGGAACGTATCTGCACGGTCGTGCCGGTGATATTGCGGTCGAGCAGTCTGGCTATCAAGCTTTGACGGCCGGTGATATTTGTAATGCCATTGGCAAAGCGTTTATTGATTTGTTCGTGATTCCAAAACCTCCCGAGGTTCAGGAACAAGCGAAAGAATCCGAGCAGGAAAAGTCATAAGACTATTTCCCCTTCACCCGTCGCTTTACCCAAGCCAAGGCATTGTTGTATTCGATAAAGAATTTCATGGGCTTTTTATAGAAAAGCTTTTCAATCTTAAAGTTGTGCATATCCATCTCTTTAATCGATACTATGGCAAAAGCCTTGAGGTTATCCAATTCCCTGAGATAGGTGTAGATGGTGGGGTCTATGGCATAGGAGTACTTGCGGAGACTTATAAAACCAAAGTTCTTTTCGCGAAAGTGTATTTCGGAAATACCGATGATTTGGTATACTCGCTCTAGGGTCAATGTAATGCCCTCATTAAAGATAGCGACGATATAGTTGTCGAATACCTGTACCGTGCCAATATCCAATTGGTATTCGCGTACTATAATAGTCTTCTTGAATTTCCCCACTCCCATATATGTATTAACTGTGTCTCTGCGAACGAAAGTAGCGGTATAGGCACATCTTCTGCAAAATATTAGATTAAAGGCACTAATTTATCGGTAGCCCTGTTTTTTAGGAGGTTTTCCTAGCTTTCACTATTTGGGTGATATGAAAATTTGCTAAGGATTTGAAACAGCCATATGGCGGGCTGGACCGAGGTTCACGCGATAAGTCACTTTATGGTTCTGCCAAGAACGGCTCCGAACATTTGGGAAGAGGACAAAAAAAGCCACACTTTCGTATGGCTTTGCATTTTCAATTGATTTTATTACTGATCTTTTTCCGCTTCCGAGGACTTTTTGGCCTTCTTGATTTTGATGGTCAATTCATCGTTCGCCTTATCCAAATCCATTTGAATGGTATCACCTTCCTCTAACTTCGAGTTTACGATTTCCTCGGCGAGGGCGTCCTCGATATATTTTTGGATGGCTCTTTTCAAAGGACGTGCCCCGTACTGTTTGTCAAAACCTTTGTCGGCGATATAGTCTTTTGCTTTATCGGTAAGCTTCAACTCATAACCGATATCCTTGATACGAGCGTACAATTTGGCCAATTCGATATCAATGATTTTATGGATGTCCTCACGCTCTAGGGCATTAAAGACAACAACATCATCGATCCTGTTCAAGAATTCGGGAGCAAATGCTTTCTTTAAGGCATTTTCGATGACACTTTTCTGATTGGCATCTGCCTGCGATAGCTTAGCTGCGGTACCGAAACCAACGCCAGCACCAAAATCCTTGATCTGGCGGGCCCCGATATTCGAGGTCATAATGATGATGCTGTTCCTGAAATCGATTTTTCGTCCAAGGCTATCGGTAAGGTAACCATCGTCCAACACTTGTAACAGCATGTTGAACACATCAGGATGTGCTTTTTCAACCTCGTCCAAAAGAATTACGGAATAGGGTTTTCTGCGTACTTTTTCGGTCAATTGTCCACCTTCCTCATATCCTACGTATCCCGGAGGTGCCCCGACCAATCGCGATATGGCGAATTTCTCCATATACTCGCTCATATCAATGCGAATGAGTGCATCTTCGGAGTCGAAAAGTTCTTTTGCGAGCACTTTTGCCAATTGGGTTTTACCCACACCGGTCTGTCCCAAGAAAATAAAGGAGCCGATCGGCTTGTTAGGGTCTTTTAGTCCGGCACGGTTACGCTGTATCGCTTTAGCGACTTTGGCAACGGCCTCGTCCTGACCTATGACATTGCCTTTGATCAGTTCCGGCAATTCTGCCAGTTTATTACTTTCTGTTTGTGCTATTCTGTTTACCGGAATACCACTCATCATAGAGACTACGTCGGCGACATTGTCTTCCGAAACGACTTCTTTGTGCAGCTTGCTATCTTCCTCCCATTTTTCCTGGGCAATCGCAAGGTCTTTCTCAAGACGTTTTTCATCATCACGCAATTTGGCCGCCTCTTCGTATTTTTGTTTTTTAACGACGCTGTTCTTTAGGTCGCGCACATCTTCAAGTTGCTTTTCAAGCTCTACGATTTGTTTGGGCACATCCATGTTTACGATGTGAACACGTGAACCCGCCTCGTCTAGCGCGTCTATGGCCTTGTCCGGAAGAAACCTATCGGTCATGTACCTGTTCGTCAACTTCACACAGGCTACAATGGCTTCGTCGGTATACTCTACATTATGGTGGTCTTCGTATTTTCCTTTGATGTTCTGAAGGATTTCTATCGTTTCCGCAACGGTTGTGGGCTCGACGATTACTTTCTGGAATCTTCTTTCCAAGGCACCGTCTTTTTCGATATATTGTCGGTACTCGTCTAAGGTAGTCGCTCCGATACATTGAATCTCACCCCTCGCCAAAGCTGGTTTGAACATATTCGACGCATCTAGACTACCTGTAGCACCGCCAGCGCCTACAATGGTGTGTATTTCGTCAATGAAGAGAATAACATCGTCGTTCTTCTCCAATTCGTTCATTACGGCCTTCATTCGCTCCTCGAACTGACCTCGATATTTCGTACCGGCCACCAGAGAGGCCAGGTCTAAGGTTACCACACGTTTGCCATATAGAATACGGGATACTTTTTTATTGATGATTCGCAAGGCGAGACCTTCTGCAATGGCGCTTTTGCCCACGCCGGGTTCACCGATTAAAAGTGGATTGTTCTTTTTTCGTCTGCTTAAAATTTGCGAAACGCGCTCTATCTCTTTCTCTCGGCCAACAACGGGATCCAGTCTGTTTTCTTCCGCCATTTGAGTTAAATCACGACCGAAATTGTCGAGCACCGGCGTTTTAGATTTTTTGTTTCCTTTCTGAGCGCCAGGCGCACCGAAACTACCTTCTTTACTGCCACCATCATCCGGTTCGTTGGGGAAGGACTCCGAAGTGGGAGAGTCTACGATTTCATCATCACTTGTAATCATGAATTTAAACTGCTCTTTTACGCCATCATAATCTACTTTCAATTTGTGCAACAGTTTGGTAGTGGGATCATTTTCGTTTCGCAATATGCACAAGAGCAAATGCGCTGTATTGATCGAAGAACTCTGAAATAATTTGGCCTCAAGAAACGTGGTTTTCAAGGCGCGTTCAGCCTGCCGGGTCAAGTGAAGGTTCTTTTTGTCCTTTTGAACGCTACTCGGGCTTGGGTTCGACGGACTCAATATTTCTACCTTTCTCCTTAGGTGGTCTAAATCAACATCCATAGCATCCAAAATGCTTATCGCCTTTCCATTACCATCGCGCAAAAGGCCCAACATCAAATGTTCCGTTCCAATAAAATCGTGACCCAAACGCAGGGCTTCCTCCTTGCTGTAAGCGATTACATCCTTTACCCTTGGTGAGAAATTATCATCCATAAATTTTCCTTTTCATCTATAAAATTAGTAAAACTACAGCAATCTTGGGCAAATACTGTACCTATATTCGTTAAACTAGGTATAAAAGTCGAAAAAAGTTCGATACGGTGGCATTTGATGAACTGTTTTACCCAACAAACGATTCAAAAAAGTGTTGATAAATTGTTGAAGAAAACAATTCATATGTGCCATGAAAGTTATCATTTTAAGTATATTGGGCTACTTTTTTAACTATAATAAATACTTGAGAATTTCAGATGGCCGAAGGAGAAAAATTGATCCCGATTAACATAGAAGATGAAATGAAATCCGCCTACATCGACTATTCGATGTCGGTCATAGTGTCACGTGCATTGCCCGACGTACGTGATGGTTTGAAACCCGTTCACAGAAGGGTGCTCTACGGGATGTACGAATTAGGGGTTCGCTCCAGCAGTGCCCATAAAAAATCTGCCCGTATCGTTGGGGAGGTTTTGGGTAAGTACCACCCACATGGCGACACCTCAGTTTACGACTCTATGGTGCGTATGGCGCAGGAATGGAGTTTAAGGTATATGCTCGTAGATGGGCAAGGTAATTTCGGGTCCGTAGATGGTGACAGTCCTGCGGCGATGCGTTATACCGAGGCGCGAATGCGTAAGATAGCAGATGACATGTTGGCCGATATCGATAAGGATACGGTAGACCATCAATTGAATTTTGACGATTCTTTGGAGGAACCGACTGTATTGCCGGCAAGGGTTCCCAATCTTTTAGTGAATGGCGCATCCGGTATCGCCGTAGGTATGGCTACGAACATGCCACCACACAATTTATCGGAAGTTGTTGACGGCACGGTGGCCTATATCGATAATAACGATATTGAGATAGACGAGCTAATCACACATATTAAAGCACCTGATTTTCCCACAGGAGGGATTATCTACGGGTATGATGGCGTTAAAGAAGCCTTTCATACCGGAAGGGGACGTGTAGTCATGCGAGCGAAAGCTACTTTTGAAGAGGTTCAGGGCAGGGAATGTATCGTTGTTACCGAGATTCCGTATCAGGTGAACAAGGCGGATATGATAAAAAAGACCGCCGACCTGGTCAATGAAAAGAAAATAGACGGTATTTCAAGTATTCGCGATGAATCCGACAGAAAGGGAATGCGTATCGTTTACATATTGAAGCGCGATGCCATACCCAATATCGTTCTGAACACCCTTTATAAATACACGGCGCTACAAACTTCTTTTAGCGTAAACAATATTGCATTGGTCAAGGGCCGACCGCAGTTGTTGAACGTTAAAGAGATGATTCACTACTTTGTCGAGCACAGGCATGAGGTAGTCGTTCGGCGTACCAAATATGAACTGAAGAAGGCCGAAGATCGGGCGCACATCTTAGAGGGTCTGATTATCGCCTCGGACAATATAGACGAGGTCATCAAAATCATTCGTGCCTCTTCGAATGCCGACGAGGCAAGGGAGAACCTAATCGAAAGATTCAAGCTTTCCGAAATTCAGGCGAAGGCCATTGTTGAAATGAGATTACGTCAGCTGACCGGTCTAGAACAGGATAAGCTACGCGCCGAATATGACGAAATCATTAAGACCATTGCCGATTTAAAGGATATCTTGGAACGCAAGGATCGTAGAATGCAGATCATCAAGGATGAACTTCTGGAAATAAAGGAAAAGTACGGCGATGAAAGACGATCGGAAATAAACTTTGCGGGTGGCGATTTGAGTATAGAGGATATGATTCCCGATGAACAGGTGGTATTGACTATCTCACATGCGGGGTATATCAAAAGAACACCCTTATCCGAATATAAAATACAGAATAGGGGCGGTGTCGGTCAAAAGGCTTCTTCTACAAGAACGGAAGATTTCCTAGAACACCTTTTTGTGGGCACCAACCATCAATATATGTTGTTCTTTACCCAAAAAGGGAAGTGTTTCTGGATGCGGGTTTACGAAATCCCGGAAGGAAGTAAAACCTCTAAAGGTCGTGCAATTCAAAACTTGATCAATATCGAAAAAGACGATATGGTCAAGGCCTTTATTTGCACCCAGGATTTGAAGGATGAAGAATACGTGAACAGTCATTACGTAATTATGGCGACCAAGAAGGGTGTGGTGAAGAAAACATCCTTGGAGCAATATTCCAGACCGCGCCAAAACGGTATCAATGCCATTGGCGTGCGTGAAGGCGACGAATTGCTAGAAGCAAAATTGACTACGGGTACCAGCCAGATTTTCTTAGGCTTGAAATCCGGAAAAGCTATCAGATTCGAGGAAAGCAAGACCAGGCCAATGGGTCGTAACGCTTCCGGTGTACGTGGGATTACCTTGGCCGATGATAATGATGAAGTGGTCGGGATGGTATCGGTTCACAATTTTGAGGACGATATTCTTGTGGTATCCGAAAACGGATACGGAAAGCGTTCCAGTATAGAAGATTACCGCATAACCAACAGGGGCGGTAAAGGGGTCAAAACTATTTCGGTAACCGACAAGACCGGAAGTCTGGTGGCAATTAAAAATGTTTCCGATTCGGACGATTTGATGATCATCAATAAATCGGGAATTGCCATACGTATGAGTGTCGAGGACCTGCGCGTAATGGGACGGGCCACCCAAGGTGTAAAGGTTATCAATATCAAGGGTAACGACTCAATAGCAGCGGTAGCCAAAGTGATGAAGGATGAAGACAGTTTGGAGGAAGTCGATATCAAAGACATCGAGGTCCACACCGAAAATGGCACGGGTATTGATATTGAGGGAACGGATACAACCAAAGAGGGTACGGATGGAAGTGAACGTCCGGATGACTCGGAAGAATAATAATAATCACACACTAATTTTAATTCAAAAAAAGATGAAAACTAAATTTTTAATACTTGCCGCCATGTGTTTTTCAACACTTGGTATGGCACAGAAGAGTGAAATCAAATCTGCCGAAAAAGCGGTGAAGAGCGGCGATTATGCCGCCGCGAAAACAGCATTGGAAAGTACTTCTGCGAGCATTGATGCCGCCGATGCCAAGCTGCAAGCACAGTATCACTTCATAAATGGTCAAGTAAACGCCGAAATGGCTAAGAAAGGTGATATGTCGGCTATTGACGAGGCCGCGGCTTCGTATCAAAAAGTAGTTTCCATCGAGGAGCAAAGCGGTAAGAACAAATATACGGCCGAAGCCCAAGCCGGATTGACCAATATCAAAAACGATTTGATCAATGGGGCCGTTAGCGATGAAAAGGAGAAAAAATACAAAGAAGCCGCGGAGAAGCTGTACAAAGGGTATACCATTAGCCCGATAGATACGGTGTATTTGTACTATGCTGCCAATTATGCCGTGAGTGGGGGAAATTACGAGGAGGCACTCAAGTATTACAACGAACTGACCGAGGTAGGATATGATGGTAGTGGTGTTGAGTACAAAGCGACCAACGTTGAAACCGGTGAGGTTGAAGCTATGGGGAAAGCCCAAAGGGATCTGATGGTCAAGGCAGGTACCTACAAAGATCCTATAGACGACAAATCGCCTTCCAAAAAGGCGGAAATTGTTAAGAATACCGCAATGATCTATCAGCAATTGGGACAAAATGAAAAAGCCTTGGAGGCCTACAAAGTGGCGAGGGAGTCCGACCCAAACGATGTAAATCTGCTACTGAACGAGGCGAATCTTCATTTCACAATGGGCGATAAGGAAACCTTTAAGACCCTAATGGAAAAGGCAACCGAAATGGCACCGGACAATGCGGATATTCATTACAATATTGGCGTTATTAATATGGAGCAAGGAGATTTGGAAGGTGCAAGGGCGGCCTACACCAAGGCCTTGGAAATTGATCCTAATTACACCAATGCCCAATTGAACCTCTCCACTACGTACATCAATGAAGGAAACGGACTTATTGATGAAATGAATACCTTGGGAACCTCGAGAAAGGATAGCGAACGCTACGATGAATTGAAGCAAAAGAAAGACGATCTTTTCGCGAAAGGAGCGGGTATTCTAGAGGACGCGTTGAAAGTAACTCCTGACAATCAAGCGATTTTATCGCAACTGAAGAATATTTATGGCGCCATGGGAGACAATGAAAACTTTATGCGAATAAAGAAATTGTTGGGCGAGTAATTATTTCGTGCAACGAAACACTAAAAATCCCCGATGTGGCCGCATCGGGGATTTTTTTATTCCATACAAATCAAAGTCCGATTATATGATTTTTTTGATGACCCGAAGCTGGTGGGTATAGTTGCTCGTCTCGATATTAAAGATACCCGTATGATCCAAACGATCAACTCGTACTTTACCGAAAACATGAATAATATAATTGTCCTCCATGATGATGCCTACATGGTCGATTTCACCATCCGCATTATCAAAAAAGGCCAAGTCGCCCGGTTCGCTTTCTTCTATAAAGCTGAGCGCTTCTCCTTGAGAAGCTTGTTGCGCTGGGGTTCTCGAGAGGGCATAACCGCTTATTTTGTAGACCATTTGTGTAAAACCTGCGCTGTCTAATCCAAAAGGGGTTAGGCCACCCGAAAGGAAAGGGGCATCTAAATAGTACAGCGAAAACGGGATAAGGTTATCCTTGTCTTTATCTTGAGCCGTAGCCTTCCCATCGAAAGTATGTCTTAGGAAAGTACAGTTTCCGACAGAGGAACCCATCAGTGTCGGAATCAAAACGCCCTTTTCCGTTTCTATAAAGGAAACCAAATCGGTGCTGTATCGCTTTTCGGCCAAATGAATCTCATCGTACCGTTTTTCATTGATAAAACAGAACTGCAGGTCATTTACCCAGCCTTCGGTAGCATCGAAGCTTTTTCTGATTTTACTAAAGTATTTGCGTTTTTCAATAACCTTAAAATGCTCCCCATATAGGAGTTGCGTTATCATTTCCGAATGCGAGTCTGCGGCAATGCGCACTGGAACGAGGCTTAGGTGACAGATACCGTATTGCATTTCTATTTCGTAGCGTATTTAGTTACGTTCGAGGATGAGTGCAGAAGCGCCGCCGCCGCCGTTGCAGATGGCCGCCGCCCCGATTTTGGCATTTCTTTGTTCAAGGATATGAATCAGGGTGACCAATATTCTTGCCCCGGAACAACCTAGTGGATGCCCTAAAGATACCGCACCACCGTTCACATTTACGTTTGAATCGTCAAGACCCAAGAGTTTCATATTCGCCAAACCAACTACTGAAAAGGCCTCATTGAACTCGAAGTAGTCTACCTCCTCACTGGAAACACCGGCTTTGTGCAACGCTTTCGGTAGCGCCTTAGCGGGTGCAGTAGTAAACCACTTAGGTTCCTGTGCCGCATCGGCATATCCCTTTACGGTTGCTAACGGTGTTAGCTTTAATTCCTTTGCTTTTTCTGCGCTCATTAGCACTAATGCAGCAGCACCGTCATTGATGGTAGAGGCATTCGCTGCGGTTACCGTACCGTCTTTAGAAAATGCCGCTCTTAAGGTGGGTATTTTTTCTAAGATTACATTCTTGTATTCTTCATCCGCTGAGACGACTAACGCCTCTCCTCTGCGTTGGGGCACTTCGACCGGAACTACCTCATTGGCGAAATTTCCATTTTTCCATGCCGCAGCGGACCTTGAATAGGATTGAATGGCAAAATTATCTTGGTCTTCACGACTGAAATTATGCTCCACAGCACAAGCATCGGCACAAACACCCATGGCATTCTGATCGTACACATCGACCAAACCATCTTTTTGCATTCCATCGATCATTGGTGTCGGGCCGAACTTCTGGCCTTTTCGCAGATAGGCATAATGTGGAATGAGGCTCATATTCTCCATCCCGCCGGCAACTATGATAGAGGCATCCCCCAGGGCAATGGCTTGTGCCGCCTGCATGACCGTCTTCATTCCCGAGGCGCATACCTTATTGATTGTGGTACATGGTACGGTATTCGGTATTCCCGCAAAAATGGCAGCTTGTCTAGCCGGGGCCTGACCCGTACCGGCCTGAACAACATTGCCCATAAGCACCTCTTCGACCAAATTGGGATCTAAGTTGATTTTGGCTAAGGCACCTTTTATCGCAATTGCACCCAATTTAGGGGCAGGAACGGTAGAAAGTGCACCCATAAAACTACCGATCGGCGTTCGAACAGCGGAAACTATAACAACCTCTTTCATAACGAATAACTTTAATTTTGCGAAATTAAGAAAATAAAGAGGAAATAGTAGACTGGTGGGTACTAAAGCCTTTATGATGGTATAATTTTCTATTTTTGACGGTAGATACAAGCTTCATGCGGAAATTCTTGGATTCCATTTTTAAAAATCAATCCCTTATCTATAAGTACTTCTTATATGTTGCTTGCCTATTCTGTATCGTGTTCTTTTTTCCTAGAGGTGGGCAGTTCAAGTATGAATTCCAGAAGGGGAAACCTTGGCAGTACGAAAACCTTTATGCTCCTTTTGACTTTTCGATTCGAAAGACCGCTGAGGAACTTTCAACTGAGAAAGCCGCATTATCTAAGGATAAGACCAATTATTACGTATTCGATGAGGGCGTAGCATCTAGCGTGTATTCTCAATTCGAAGAGAAATTTGTGGAGGTTTTTCCCCGAGATTCGTACAGCGCACAGCAACTAGCGACACTTTCCACAACCGGAAAAGAAATTTTAGATACGTTGTACACCTTCGGTATCCTTCAAGGGGATAGTGTAAAAGATGCGGTTGAACCCATATATCTGGTCAAGAATAACGAAGCTTTTCGCACCACTTTCGGAAAGCTTTATTTACAAAATGACCTCAATAAAACAATCAATGGCATATTACGTAAGAAAGGTCTACGAAGTTTTTCGAAATCCTATCAAGAATTATTCAACACCATATTGCGAGCCAATGTACGTTTTGATAAATCGCTATCAGATAAAGTGTTACGAGACAAACTTTCAAAAGTATCGAATACGCGAGGCACTGTAGATGAGGGAAAACTGATAATCGCCAGGGGCGAAGTGGTTGAATCTGAAAACCTAAAAATACTGCGGTCGCTAAAGCAGGAATACGAGTCCGAGCTTTGGTCGGCGAGCAACTACTATTTTATACTTTTTGGGTATACGGTTCTAGTGGCTTTGGTATTGATCATGCTCTTTCTCTTTATTAAGAAATACCGTCCCTTAGTTTACGAGAACAATGTGAAGGTAACTTTTATCTTTTTCAACATTCTACTTATGGTGTTCGTTACCACCTTGGTGGTAAAATACGATGAGTCCTATATTTTCGTGGTTCCCCTTTGTATACTCCCTTTGATTTTAAAGACATTTTTTGACGCGCGCCTTGGTCTTTTTGTTCACGTACTTACTGTTCTGATTTTAGGTTTTGTGGTGCCCAACAGTTTCGAGTACATCTTCTTACAGATTATTGCGGGTATTGTCACCATCCTTACGGTTTCGGAGCTGTATAAGAGGGCGAACCTCTTTATTTCGGTAGGGCAGATAACGCTTATTTATGTAGTTGGTTATTTGGCTTTCCATATCATTCATGAAGGAAATCTGGACAATATTCTTTGGGCAACCTTGGCATTGTTCATATTGAACGGAATGATCACGCTGTTCGCCCAACCTTTGATCTATGCCTATGAGAAGATTTTCGGCCTTGTTTCGGATGTTTCGTTACTAGAGCTTTCGGATACCAATTCAAAGTTGTTAAAAGCCTTGTCGAATAAGGCGCCAGGCACCTTTCATCATTCCTTACAAGTTGCAAATTTGGCAGAGGCCGCGGCCAACGAGGTAGGAGCCAATGCCATGTTGGTTAGGGTAGGGGCCTTGTATCATGATATTGGTAAAATAAACAACCCGACCTATTTTATAGAAAATCAGATTACCAATGTTAACCCACATGACGACATCTCACCAATTGATAGTGCCAAGATAATTATAGGACACGTCATCGAAGGCATCGAAATCGCCAGAAAGAATAATCTTCCCGATAGGGTAATCGATTTTATCAGATGTCACCACGGAACGACTTTGGTGTATTACTTCTACAAAAAGCAAGAAGAATTGGGGTCTGCCAACAAGAAGGATTTTACCTACCCCGGACCCATTCCTTTTTCAAAGGAAACAGCGATTCTCATGATGGCCGACTCCGTCGAGGCGGCTTCGAAAAGTTTAAAGAATCCGACTTTTTTGATTATAGATGAGTTTGTGGATAAAATTGTAGCTGGGCAAATGGCGGCCGACCAGTTTTTAAATGCGGATATTACTTTTAAGGAAATAGAGGCCATTAAAAAGATATTTAAGCAAAAACTGACCAATATCTATCATTTACGGGTTGAATATCCAGAATGATACACTTTCAACAAGCTGTGATTTAGTTAATAGGCATGACCTTGCCCAATTGCTTTTATCCAGACTGTTTTAAGTATAAAAAAAATTAAAAATAGTTGCTTTATAGCGTTGTAAAAATGTACATTTGCAACCGCTTTCGGGCGAAGTTCATCATAAAATTAAGGAGAGGTGCCTGAGTGGCCGAAAGGAACGGTTTGCTAAATCGTCGTACACCAAAAGTGTACCCAGGGTTCGAATCCCTGTCTCTCCGCAAGAGTCTGTTGAGAGGCATATTTTTGAGAGACATATTTTAAGATAACCACATTCGGGGTGTAGCGTAGCCCGGTTATCGCGCCGCGTTTGGGACGCGGAGGTCGCAGGTTCGAATCCTGCCACCCCGACAAAAAGGGTGTCATATGATACCAAAAAATAGCTAATCTTATGATAATCAAGGATTTTCATTTTTCTTGAAATCATAAGATTGGCTTTAATAACAGAACAAAAGTTACCTATTCGGTTACCTGTTTCTAACCGATTATTTTGACTACATTGTAACTACATAGCGTTTGACTTTCGCTTCGATTTGACTTTCGTAAAACAAATCGATTATTCACCTAAAGCGAGAGTATATGCGAACTTCAACGACTTTTAGTATTCATTTTTGGCTAAGTCTGGCCAAACAAAAAGATGGTTTTGCACCAATTTATGCGCGCATAACCGTAGACGGTAAAAGAGCAGAAATCAGCTTACAACGACAAACTTCGGTTACCTATTGGGATACCAAAGCAAAGAGAACTACTGCAAGAACCGCAGATGGCAAGGCTTTGAACACCTATCTCGACCAAGTCTACGCTAAATTGCTAAGATGTCATAAGCAGCTTTCTTCTGATTTTGAGTTAGTTACGGCTAAATCTATTAAGGCAAGGTTTATCGGGCAGGATGAAAGACACAAATCTTTACTGGAATTGGTCACCTATCACAACGAAAATATGATCGGGGTATTAAAGGCCGGGACCCTAAAAAACTATTTTACCACCGAGAGATACCTCAAACGTTTTCTAGTTCGAAAAAAGAAAACCAACGATGTTTACCTAAAGCATCTTACCTATAGTTTCATAATCGATTTCGAGCAATATCTCCGTAAGGGGCCTTCATTGCAAAATAGGAACCCATTGAACAATAACGGGGTTATGAAACATTTGGAACGTCTTCGAAAATTAATGAATCTGGCCATGGATTTGGAGTGGTTGGATAAAAATCCTTTTGATCGTTTTAAGCTTAAATTCAATAAGTACGAAAAGGCATTTCTTTCAAAGCAAGAATTGAAAATTTTTGAAAATAGTGAGCTTAAAGAAAAAAAATTGCAAACGGTCAAAGATATTTTTGTGTTTTCTTGTTACACCGGCCTGTCTTATTCCGATGTTAAAGGCCTTAAGGCGGATAATGTTAGTAGGGAATAGATGGTGCCTACTGGATTTTTACCCGGCGAGAGAAAAACGAACAACCTGTAAAAGTACCCTTATTGGATGAGGCATCGAAGATTTTAGAGACATATGTCGAATATCCTATCAAAAACAATGGAAAGCTATTACCGGTATTTTCGAACCAGAAAGTGAATCTCTATCTTAAGGATATTTGTAAAGCCTTAGGGGTCGAGAAAAACCTGACCTTTCATTCCGCGCGACATACATTTGCCACCACGGTAACACTATCCAACGGGGTCCCTATTGAAACAGTTTCGAAAATGTTAGGGCACACAAAAATCTCAACAACCCAGATTTACGCTAGGGTCATGGAGACAAAAGTTTCGTTGGATATGATCGCGCTCAGAAGTAAGTTAAATGATAGTGATATCCATCTGGAGAAAAGAAAATCATCCGTAAAATAGATTTATGTCAAAAATGTGATGCCATGAACAGCAGTCTGAAAAGTTCTGGGCAACACTAATTAATTCTTTTCTGGAAAAGAGTCTTCCCATTCGTGAATTAAATAGGAAGACTCTTTTGTGCTACGATATAGAGACCTCTTGTATTCTAAAAGGAAGTTTTTATCATACAATATTACCGAAATATAAACTCGTAAAATACTTCCATCAAAAGACTACGGCATAAAGCCGACGCTTCTTCCCCTACCCATTTATTCCGTTTCCTTTTGAGCCAAGATTTTATCTTCCGTTTGGTTTCTGCTCAAATATTGTTTAATCAAAAATTTGAGTATTATGACAACAAAAACGAGTACCACAAGAAAAAGAAGTAAAGCAAAAGTTGCTACTGCTTCTAAAGAACAAATGAATGGAAAGTCTGTAGGACTTGAAATCCTAAATCTGGACATTGGAAAGATTAAGCCTGACCCAGAACAGCCTAGAAAAACGTTTGATGAAAAGCATCTAGAACATCTTTCTCAAAGTATCCAAGAACACGGTGTACTGCAACCGATAACGGTAAGAAAATCTGGAAAAGATTTCGTTATCGTAATGGGCGAGAGAAGATTTCGCGCAAGCAAAATGGCAAATAAGAAAAGGATACCGTGTATCGTCAGAGATTATGAGAACAATGAAGTCTTAGAGATTCAAATTATCGAGAATCTACAACGACAGGATGTTGAGCCTACTGAAGAAGCTGAGGCGATTGCGTATTTAAGTGAAAAATATGAACCGGCTGATATCGCAAAACGATTAGGCAGAACCGACAACTTTATTAGACAGCGTCTAAAACTAGCTGGGTTGATAGATGGTTTTAAGCGATACGTTCGCAATGGTGAAATGACGATTTCGTTAGGTGTTGGTGTAGCGCTTTTTGAGCCAGAGGAACAGCAGATGATGTTGGAAACTATGGGCGAAGATTTTAGTGCCCATCAAATCAACAGAATGATTAAGGACCAAACCTACGACTTGGAAAAAGTATCTTTTGATGTAACTGATAAGAAGTTGGTTCCGAAAGCAGGTTCGTGCGTAGAATGTCCTTTCAATGCTGTAAATCAGGGAAATCTATTTGGTGAGGGTAAAATGGTCTGCACAAAATCAGCTTGTTTTGAAACGAAGAAAAGCCAGTCGTTCCTGAATCTTATCGAGAAATCCAAGAAAGAAAATGTTCTACTGATTCCTGAAATTAGAAAGTATTGGGTAGATGACGAGAACAATCAGCTCGTTATTTCAAAATTGAAAAAAAATGGCTTGAAGGTCTATCTGCTGGATGATGTTGAAATCATCGAAAATCCAATTATGCCAACAATAGAGGCCATCAAGAAAGAATACCAACATTACGACTATTCCGAGGATGAGTTGAATGGCGAACTTGAGGAAGCGACAGAGGGCTATAATAAAGAATTGGAAGCATACAATTCAGCCAAAGAAAATGGATTCGTGGTCGGTATCGTCTTTCATCCAGACACTTACCAAAACAAGGAAGTGTTTCTAAAGGTGATTGAAAAATCAGAAGATAAATCAGCTGAATATTCAACACCAGTGTCCAACAGAAAAATGGCAGATTGCACGCCCGAAGAACAAATAGTAAAGGTTAAACAAAGAGAAATCCGTAAAAAGCACATTGAGAACAACAAGCAGTTTGAAGAGGTAGTTAAGATGATTCGTGAGACCGACTACATCGATACCAAGAAGACACTATCCACAGTTGAAATGATTGCATTCTCTTTAACGCTCTATGAAAATAATGTGGATTATGTTGGAAGACAACGATTCTTTTCAAAGCTTTTGGGTAATACATCCAAGATGACAGATGTAGAAGTTGTAGAAAATTTCAAGAAGAATTTCAAAAAAGAAATCTTTCATAAGCTGATAAGGTATATCCTAACAAAGCAGGTGCATTTTGTCGAAAACAATCATACAAATAGCTTGACGAATATTTCATTTTATAACGCAATGCAAGGCTATTATAAATCCAAAATTATCATTATTGAAAAAGAATATGCTGAAATAAGAAATAAGCGTGAAGAACGGTTGAAAGAACGAATAGCAGTTCTTGAAAAGAAAGTCAAGGCGCTGAAAGAGTAGTTTTTGTTGTTGAGAAGAAGGGCTGGCATTCGTGCTGGCTCTTCTTTTTTTTTTTAGATAATTGTTGATGCAAAATCAGTGGTTAGGTAGAAAAAATAATCAATCAATAGTAGTCGCAAAGGTAAACTCGTAAAATACACCCATCAAAAGACTACGGCATAAAGCCAACGCTTCTTCCACTACTCATTTATTCCGTTTCCTTTTGAGCTGAGATTTTAGCTTCCGTTTGGGTACTGCTCAAACATTGTTTAACTAAAATTTCAACATTATGAAACGAGTATCAAGAAGTACCAAAATTCCACTACAAAATTTAGAGAAACACTATCAATCGAGTAGCGAAAATTACAACATTGAAGGTGCAGAAAGTCACTTGGCTTACTAAAGGGAAAAGTATCCAATGTACTACTCTGTCCTATTGCAAAACGTTTAATCTAAAATTCAAAAATTATGTATTTACAAAATTTACAGCAGGATGAAATCTTCGTTTCATCAGAAATGAAATCCTTAAAAAGTCTGACACAGATGGAATCCCGAAGAGGGCTTGAAAATGCCATCATCTCAAATGGAAAAATCGTAAATGTGGTCTCGAATAGCTACGGACACATTCCTAATCAACTGTTCTTCAAGAAAGCTGAAGAAATGCTAACCGATGCACAATTGAACTTCCATAAACGCACCATTAACAAGAATGACAGGTCGTTCATTACAGACTTTATCATAGACGACAAAAGCCAGTTTACGGTTAAGAACGATAAGGACTTGATATTGCCGATGCTTCGATTCAAAAATTCTTATGATGGAAGCGAAAAGACCTCTGGCCACTTCGGGTTTTACAGAAAATTGTGTTCCAATGGCTTACACGTTTCTCAAGCCGAAATTGAGTTTTCAATCAAGCACAGTAAGAACAATACACACCTTATTATGCCGAGGTTGAGTAATCTTTTCGATAAGTTTCTAGACAATGAATTCTATACTATAATCAAGAAATTTGATAAGATGAAAGAATTTAAAATCATCGACACAAAAGAGTTTGTAAAAGCAATCCTCGATAAGACTAAACTCTTCAGATATGAATGTAGCGATAAGAACAGTGACCCCTCAAAAAAGTCTCGTGAAGTCATTGAGATATTGAACTACGAAGCCTTGTTGCTCAATGAAGAACCGAATCTTTGGTTAGGTTACAATGCCTTTAATTCGGTTTTGCATAATACTTTGAAAAAGAGCTTTGGCCAGCAAGAACGATTGGACAAAAAGCTATTCGAAGAAGTGTATGAAATGGCTTAAAGCCAAAAGGTTTATCCAGTACCTTAAAACTGGATTTTTTTACCATTCAAGAACCTGTTTATCCCTAAAAAATTTACCTGTCATAATACCATCTTTCAATAAAGCTGTCCACACTATGGTTTCCGCACCTTTTTCAGGAGATCTATCCGCATTACCGCCACCCATATCGGTACGTACCCAACCAGGACAGACTGAGTTTACGAGAATCCCATCGTTTTTTAATTGATTCGCAAGGGCGAGTGTGATTCCGTTCAATCCTAATTTGGATAAACTATATCCTGGCGTACTACCATCTTGGCTGGCCAATGCGCCCGAACCACTGGATACATTGACAATGCTTGCCCTATCGCTATTTCTGAGTAACGGAAGAAAGGTCTGCGTCATTTGCAGAGGTGCTATTGCATTTGTTTTGAATGTGGCAAGGACTTCATCTAGATTGGCATTTTCAATGTTTTGGTGAGTATCATAATTAATACCTGCATTGTTAATGAGGATATCGAGTTTTCCGAATTCCGCTTTCGCGAAAGCGTAGCAACTATTTATGCTCGCTTTATCCGTCACATCGAGCTGATGGTAAATCACCTTTCCATATTCAGAAAGCTTTTTTACCGCTTCGATTCCATCATCTTCCGAACGGCTGGTTACGATAACCGTAACGTCTTTTTTGAGCAATTCCTTGGCAACTGCAAAGCCGATACCTCGGTTTGCGCCGGTTACCAGAGCTATTTTATGATTCTTCATAGTTATAAAATTAAGAAGACGGTGACAAAATCATCATCCTGAATTGATTATTGAAGTTTTGGTGGCGCAAAGGGTCCTGTAAGCATACCCATTGTTACATCTAAATCTATCCCTTGAATGGAAGACGGCGCATCTGCAGATGCTAGAAATAGTACAATGTCTGCCATTTCTTCTACCGTATTTGTTCTGTGTTGAATATTTGGTGCTTGGGCTTCATCCGGATTTGCGCCTTGCGCTTCTATGGCGGCCCTTCGCATAGGTGTATCTACACCGCCTGGTGAAATTGCCACGACTCTTATCCCATTTTTTCCATAATCCAAGGCGCCACCTTTAGTAAGGCCACTTACGCCGTGTTTGCTCACGGAATATGGTGAAATACCAGCAAAACCACCGTGAGCAGATACACTTGAGTTATTTATGATTACCCCTTTGAGTCCATACCTTCCCCAAGCCTCATTTGCCAGCATTTGCGGAATCTCATTTTTCATACTGATAAATGTGCCTCGCGTGTTGGTTTTCCAAACATCGTCAAATGCTTCCGTTTTTATTTCTGCAATGGGTTTATTCCCTTTTAAATTATCCAATCCAAAGACGATTCCTGCATTGTTGAAGGCGATATGTACATTTCCATATTTCTCTTTTACGAGCTGAAAAAATCTTATAACTTCTTCCTCATTTCTAATATCAGTCTGAACAAAAGTGGCTTCACCACCAGCATTTCGGATTTGGGTTTCTACTTCTTTGCCTAATTTTTCCCTTCGCCCTAGAAATGCAACTTTTGCGCCTTCTAATGCAAAAGCTATCGCGGTAGCCTTTCCGATTCCAGAAGTGGCACCGGTCACTACCACTACCTTATTTTCAAATCTTTTTGTGATAGGAAGCTTATTCTCATTAGTACTTGCCATCGCATTAACTGCTGTTCCCGTTCCTAGCCCCATAAGTGCTAGACCACCTGTTTTTATTAATTCTCTTCGTTTCATAACATCTTGTTTTATAAAGGGTTCATCTGTGCGAAGACGAACCCTTTCATTTTTACTTCAAATAATTAACAACCTCGTTCATCGCAGCACTCACCGCGTCTTCTTCATAATAAAGTTGCTGTTGGTTATAGTCATTCAACCATTTGATTTCTTTTTTACCATCCAATAGTTCATAGAACTGCTTCGCACCTTGTGGTACGGCACCGCTCTCACTATGCACGATAAAGACAGGTTGTTTGATTTCTTTTCCTGCGGAAATACCATCAAACGTCAACCAAGGTTTCCAGCTGCTCACTGCAAAGCGATTATCGTATTTTGGTCCTGCTGCTTTTCCGGGATTTAAGTAATAGTCAAATGCGCCGTGAGGAACATACATTGCGCTTAATGGGTCGAGCTCACTAGCGGCTAAAACATATTCCATCTCGCCAGTTTCGGCAAACCTCTTTTTGGCTTCTTCGGCTGCCTTTAAGAGACCATCCGTTCCGCCTGGTCGCATATCGTAAATGCTTTTGGCGATTTCTGCATTATGTAACCAAGGTGCTACTAGTATCAATCTTGTGATACGCTCATCCTGTGCGGTAGCGTGTGCCATATAGCCCGAACTTGCACAAACACCGAGGGCGGATAGCTCATCCATATCGATGTTAGGGTGTGTTTCCAAAAAATCTACGGCACTCTTGATATCGGCAATTTTCAGGTTGTAATCTTCAACTTGTCTGGGCTGTCCTTCACTTTCACCAAAACCGGTAAAGTCGAAGGTCAAGGTGATAAAACCATCCTTGGCCAAAATACTTGCATATTCATCGGGCATTTGCTCTTTGATACTCGTCCAGCTTCCCGTTACGATGGCCGACGGATATTTTTTGCTCTCGTCAAAGTTTGGTGGTAGAAACAGATGACCTCTGAGATTTACACCGTTACTATTGAAATTTACTTCCTTTAAGGAAACACCACTGTCAGTTCTCGCGCCTGCATCGTGCATAGAATAATGTACAGGCTGTAATCCGGGCCATCCGCTCAATAGTACATTGGGATTAAAGTATTCTACGAAATTTGAGATTTTATCACCTTTTAACGTAAAGATGCCCACATAGCTATTGTTATAAGGTTTGCCTTCGTTTGTGGTAACAGTGCCTTTATATTTGGCGATATAGACATTCGGATTTTGGGTGGTCAGGTATTCCACATCGTATTCTTGAACGTAGTTCATTACGCCTGTATATTGATTCTTGATTTCCGAAACGCCGTCCAATACCTTTGGAAAATTCTCGGGCGATAGTGGCATTTCCTGTTTAGCGTCATCTGTGAACGATGCCAATACGTCTTCTAGTTTTCGTTCTTCCAAAGCCTTAAAAAAATTGTCGATAACCGCCGTTTTATCTTGTTCCGCTTTCGCGAAAGCGATAACCCTACCATCCTTTACCCGTTGCATTGCTAATGCCGGTAACGAAGTGTCACCCGATTGCTCGAATAAGGATGCATCGATACGTGCCAGTTTCCATTTTCCGTTCTCGTTGATATATTCAGTATCATAGCCCACGAAGACCGTCCATTCCTTATCGTCCAAAAAGTGTGTGGCGATACCGTCAAGTGTTGCTGTAGCTCGGTTTCCCGCTATCCAAATCGCAAAATTATGTACTTGGTGCACGGTTCTTTCAAAGCCGGGCAATACCTGTTGCCAACCGCCTACGATGTCATCGGGACTTTTAAACCCTGCATCACCGCCTAAAGAGGTATAATCTACATAGACCGAATCGGTCATCGTTTCTTTTACCGCATTCCAATCTCTATTGTCCGTAGCTTCAAATAAGGTTTTGGCCACAGCTCGGATGGCTTTTTGTTCTGTGTCGTTCTGTTTTACTTCTATTGTGTTCATAGCTGTTTCGTTTTTAAGGTTATTGTCTTGATTTCCGTTTTTGCAGGCCATTATTCCTATTAATATGGCTACTACGATTCCTATTTTTTTCATTTTATTCTTGTTTAATTATTTTGATACCACAAAGTTATGGGGATAGGTAACTTGCCTAGCTACGGAATTCAAAGCAAGAAGTACGGAATTCAACGCACGAGAAGATAAGCGAGCCATCCAATACAAAATTGAAGAAAAGAAAACGGAAAATTTGTGACCGGATTACCGCTTTTTGTGACCAGATTTCGGATGTAGTCGAAATTGTCCTGGCGAAATATTTGTAAGACGCTTGAAAAATCGGGAAAACGAAGAATGGTCTGCATAGCCCAATTGAAAGGCAATTTCAGAAACGGTAAATTCGGTATGCGTAAGAAGACTTTTAGCTTCGTTAAGCATTGCGCCATCGATAAGCATTTTGGCACTTTGTCCGCAGGCGTACTTAATGGTCGCTGAGAGATGTTTTGGGGTCATACAGAAAATATCCGCATAATCCGCCACTTGCATACTGGCGTTGAGATGTTTGCTTACTTCCAGTTCAAATCGTGCCACGAGTGCGGTACGACCATTTATGTGTTCCTCTTTTTTCTTCCGACCAGACCATATTCTTTTAATGGTATTCAATAATGCCCATAGGTATCCACTGATAATCTGAGTCGAGAATGAATCTTGCTGTTCATAGAGCAAATTGATTTTTTCAAAAAGAAGGTTGAGTTCTCTTAGCTCGGTGTAGCTGAGCTCAACAAGTACATCCGTATTGGAATAGGAAAAAAGGGAAAATCCTTTACGAATTCTGCGTTGTCAGAATTGAACGAAAGGAATTCAGGCTTGAAATACAATGTAAAACCATTAAGCATCTTCATTGCATCAGCAGATACTTCGATTCATTGCAATTGCCTCGGCGGTACCAATTGCAGGGTGGCATCACTCAATTTTTCAGAATAATGAGAATATCGATATAAAATATCGGCGTTTATAAAGAGACTGATATCAAAGAAGTGTTGACGAAAAAATGGTGTTATACAACCCGAATCTTTCCTCATATTTGTATTTAGCCTGTAGATATGAAAGATGGATTGTTCAGGTGCTCTACGAAAGCCAAAATTATATAGGCAAGAATTAAATTCTTTATAGTCTTCTATTTGATTCATTATAAAAATGTGCGTATAAAGATAATAAAATACAGTTTTAACGCTGTTTTCTAAATTGTGAGGGCGTCATTCCCATTTGCTTTTTGAAGAAATTTGCGAAATGGTTCGGGTAATTGTAGTAGAGGTCAAAGGCGATTTCTTTGATGCTTTTAGTTGTGTTGGTCAGTTTGGATTTTGATAGACTTAGGATATGGCCATAAATGATTTCGGAAGCCGAACTGTCCGTTATGCGTTTGACGACCGCATTGAAATGGTTAGGATGCATATTGAGTTTATCGGCATAAAACTGGACTTGATTTGGTAATGCGTCATTGTAAGTCTGTCCGGGATGAAAGGCAATATCGAGCATTGTTTTAAAACGACTGACCGTTGTCAGGTCCTGCGTGCGTTGTGTGGTAGTTATCGTTTTACTTTTAATAGAGTAGTCGTACAATCGTGATACTTTATGCAATAAGATATGTAGATAATGCCTGATGATATCTTCGGCCTTTGCACTATTTGTTCTATGCTCTTTAAAGATATCGGCAAATACTTTTGAGAAAAGTAAGGCCGTATCTGCATCCATATCCAAGGGGATAGTATTGTCTATGAGCAAAAAAGGAAAATCTTCGGTAATACGCTTTCGCGAAAGCGCACCTCTATAAAAATTCTCAGAAAATATGACATAGAAGCCTTCCCAGTCTGGTGCAATATCCCACTGGATAATTTGATATGGTGAATTGAAGAAAACGGTCGCTTTTTTATCTGCTGTACTGTAGTTGCCTGTTTTTGCGAAACCACCGCCATCTAGTTTAACAGCAATGGCATAGAACTCGTGCTTAAATGGTGGCATATTATGATGCACGGTTTTCATATTTTCCTCGAAACTTCGAATGTCAAATTCTGGCCAACGTGGTTTTGAAATGCCGATGCCCTTGCAATATGCTTCTAATGTGGAAAAATGGTTCAAATTATCATAAAGTGATTTTAACAAAAATACGGAAATACTACTTTTATTCTGTTCAGCCCATTCCCCTACATTTCGCGAAAAGCTACATTTCGGGAAAAGAGCTTCACTAAAATATCTTGGACACAATCCCCAATTTTAACTTTCCATTCCGTTAACCCTTCCCGCTGCTCTGGGAAGGAACACTACATTCCCGAGCCGAAATTGTGAATAGAGTTCGCTTTAAAAAGAGCCATTGGGAAATTAGTAAACCGCAGTTTGCGCTATTTCCTTGTTAGCTTCCAAATCATCTCGGACACTATCCAATTTCATTCCAATGGTCATTAGTGCCACTTTACCAAGAGGAAGACGAAGCGATGGCTTTTCGGAATTCACCAAATCAATAATTGCTTTGGCAGCTTTTTCTGGGTCACCCTCTTGTTTACCGTCTACGCCTTTGAGCTTGGCCCTAAAAGCACCGGCAGTTTCAGCGTAGTCATTGATTTCATTTTCAGCAAGGCCTAAACCGTCACCGGCAAATTTCGTACGGAACGGACCTGGTTCGATAATGGAAACTTTTATGCCCAAAGGTGCGACTTCTTGCGCCAAAGCTTCGCTGAAACCTTCCAAGGCAAACTTACTTGCGTTATAGATTCCGAATCCCGCAAAAGCTTTAATACCACCGTGAGATGATATTTGAACGATTTGTCCATTTTTCTCTTCTCGCATATACGGTAAAACGGTTTGGGTAAGTTTGAGCGTACCGAAAACATTCGCTTCAAAAACACGTCTTACTTCTTCCATCGAGGTTTCTTCTACCGCGCCTACAAAACCGATGCCTGCATTGTTGACCAATACATCGATACGACCGTATTGTGTGATGATATCTCTGACGGTAGTTTCTATATTTTCTTCATTCGTAATATCCAGTAGAACAGAATGTGCTGTTGTGGCAAATTTCTTATTGAATTCTTCAACCTGAGATTGCTTCCGGAATGTTCCTACAACGAAGTCGCCAGTAGCCATTACAGATTCAGCAAGTGCCTTACCCAATCCGCTTGATATTCCTGTGATAAACCATATTCTATTTTTCATAATATTTATTTTTTACGTTACTTAAAAGTGTTCTTTGAAAGTTGTCGATTGTTGTTCGCATCTTCTCTTCGTTTGTCTTATCTGTTTTAAAGACTGCTTTAAAGCGAATCACAAATTCAGGACTATCTGTTTGCGTGATGCTTATAGTCGCTTTATAATAGGATAGTGGCATCGGTGTTTCCAGCATCTCATACGAGATGACGCGTTTTTTATTATCAAGCTTTGTGATTTCCTCAACGACCTTAGCACCATTTGCGTTTAAAGTCAATGTCACTATGGCACCTTTACCATTACCAATTCCCTCTGTCTCGCCTATGATTTCAGGAACCAGTTTGTCAAGATTTCCCAAATTGGAAATTGCTGTCCATACTTCATCCAAATCAGCATTCAGAACAATGTCGTTCTCAACCTTTACTTTGACCGTATTTTGGGCGTTCAGACTACACATCATCAATAGAAAAGAAAGAGTCAGAATTCCTGTTTTATATAAATCCATAAGTCATTGCTTTTTTGATGTTGTTGAACTGTAGGTAAGATATAATCACGAAAAGAATTGTTGGTAGCAACCATATTCCGTTACCGATAAAGTCGTGGGCGATATGAAAGGCCATAATATTGAAAATCACCGGTAGTAATACCAGCCAACCTATAAATCTAGTTTTGGGAATCAATAGCAGAATTCCGCCGGTAATTTCTGCAATAGCAACTATAATATAGAGATAGGATGTAAACATTGCACCCATAAAACCTTGTGCTGTTGCATCGGCAGGTGGTTCTACTGGGATAAAACCGAAGAATTTATTAAGACCGAATATGATCATTAGTATAGCGAGTAGCCAGATGGCGATGTTTTGAATTGTATTTTTCATCGTTATGATTTTAAAGAGTTAATGATTTCCGAGACTTCCACTCGGTTTCTATAGTCACCGCCTTCCGCTTTCGCGAAAGCGATAGTACCGTCTTGATTGATTACAAATACGGCAGGAAATGGTAATTCCCTAGAATCATCGGAATAATGGGCGTCGAAGTCAAAACCTAATTCAGTCATCTTATCCACTGGTGCGTCACCATTTTTGAAAACAGTCGTATAATTTCTGGCGACGATGTTACCGTTATCGCTCAATACTTCAAATTTGAGCTCGTTCTTTTCCCTGATGCTCAAAGATTCATCTGGGGTTTGTGGCGAAATAGCAACCAATTTTGCACCTAAAGCGTGTATTTCATCTAAGGAATTTTGATAATGTGCCAACTGTAGATTACAGTATGGACACCAGGTTCCCCTATAGAAAACCAACACCACTTTGTTCTTTTGTAATAACTTGGATAACGTGATAGTTTCATCAGATGCATTGGATAACGAAAAATCCGATGCTTTGTCACCAACTTCTACTTTCAATATAGATTGGTGTTCTTTTTGAAGGTTCTGGGCATCGTTGTCAAACACATCCAAAGCCTCTTTAGGAAGCATTTCACCCAAATTTCCTCTTAAATTAGTGAGGGCTTCTTGATAGGTAGGTAAACTTTCTTTAGTATTCATTTTATGTACTTTATAGTTATGTCAATATTGACACTACAAAGTTGCGACTGATGGGTCACTTTAAAAATGAACTAGATTAGGAAATAGTCTTGAACTAGATTAAGATTTTGAGGAAAGGTTCTTTCGGATTTTGGACATAAATTCGGGTGTCATACCCAAATAGGATGCAATTACTTTCTGCGGAACTCGACGGACAATGTTTGGGTAACGTTGTAAAAGTTCAAGGTATTTTTCTTCTGCCGTCATACTCAAATTGGACAGAGCACGCTTTCGTGAAAACGCGAACGCTTTTTCCGTAGAAATTCTGAAATACTCGCTTAGGTTATGAATTTCTTTGCAAAGCCCTTCAATATCCTCATAGGTCATCTGAAAAATAATAGAGTCTTCTAGAGCCTCTACGTAAAGAGTAGCCGGAGTTTGAGTAATATAGCTATAGAAGTCGCTTACAAACCAATCTTCAATAGCGATTTGAACGGTATGCTCTTTGCCATCACCATCTATAAAGTAAGAGCGGAAAGCACCTTTTACTACGTAGTTTCTGTAGTTGCAAACGTAACCAGGTTGGTCAATAAATTGCCGTTTTTTAATCTTGGTTGTACGAATAATGCCAATTAATCGCTCTTTTTCTTCTTCGGAAAGAGTGACATATCGAGCGATATTTTGTAGTATATTATTGTATGTTTCCAAATGGTCTAAGACGGATATTATTGTTTTTTAAATTGACCATAAAGATACATTTATCGAAAAACTTAAAACTTAATCTAGTTCAAGAAACCCGTTCAGCCCATTCCCTTACATGTCTCGAAAAGCTACATTTAGGGAAAAGAACTTCACTATACAGGTTTTGGACACAATCCCCAATTTTGGCTTTCCATTCCCTTAATCCCTACAAACGATTTATTGTGACTCAAATCACATCATACTCTCTTCAATTTCACTATTTTTATAGGTACACATTTTTAAACCCTACCGTAATAATTGAAGGCAGAAAGTCAAATTCTTCGCAATACCTTAAATCAGTTCAATATACTGACAGATGACGAATTTGAGCAATTTCTTAATGTCACTGACCTTCAGCAATTCAAGAAAAAAGAATATCTACTGCGCCAAGGCAATTATCATAGCGGATTGTTCTTTGTAATTGAGGGCGTAGTTGGTCTTTACGAGCTAATGAATGACAAGGAAGTGTATCTTGATTTCTTTCTTACTACCAGTTTTGCAACAGACCTTGAGAGCCTTACCTCACAGACGGTAGCCAGAAAAAACTTGGTGGCACTAGACGATTGTAAAACCTTCTTTTTATCTCGTAAGGAGTTGCTAAAACTATATGACGTTTCCCCTGCATATGAACGTCTCGGGAGAAAAATGCTCGAGCATATAGTAACCCAACAACGCAAACTCACCTCGGTAATAAAAACGCTGTCACCTAAAGAGCAATACGAGTACATAGAAAATAATAGGCCAGAATTACTTCAAATGGTCTCTCTTTCTCATCTAGCATCCTATCTCGGTTTGGCACGCGAAACCTTGAGCCGAATTCGAGCCAAAGGATAAACCTTCTCCTTCTCCCATAGCATTATGTGATTTCAATCACACTTTTTCGCCTTTATAAAAAATAAATTTGTGCTTGTAATCTAAAAACATATTGAGATGAAAAAAATCACATCAATGCTCGTTGCCATTCTATGCCTGAGCGTAATAAGTTGTAAATCACAAAACACAAAAAATGACCCAGCTATGGAAAAAGAAATTAAAGATGTAGTTATCGCTTTCGCGAAAGCGGGAGAAGAAAGAAATATAGCTGCTTACGACGAACTCTTCCACGAAGATTTTAGGGTGATTGCCAACCGATATCCAACGCCGGACAAAACCTCTATAATACCAGCAGCCGGATACATCGCACTTATTACCAAAGGAGTAATAGGCGGAAATAAACTTGAAGTAAAATTTAACGATATAGCTATTGCAGAACACTCGGCTACCGTGCGTGCACATTTTAAGGATGAGAACGGTGGTGGACAATTAGTGACCATATTATTAGTGAAAAATCAAGAGGACAAATGGCAGATGATTGCTGATATGGCTACTCAAATCAAAAAGTGATGAACTTATTTTCGAAATGTATAGTGCTCATAGCATTAATCGCTACATCTATGGCAAACGGACAAAAACTTAAAAATTAAGTGCCCCCGATAACGGCTCCGTCATTTTTGGCGCAGTTTTTTTATATAAAAATGGAAGAAATAGTAATTCAGGTCAATGCTAATAACGTATGGGATTATCTCGGAGAAGGGTTTGGAGATATTGCGGTGTATGATAGTAATGTGATTGAGTCCATAGGTTTTAGTCCACCTATATTAATGAATGCGCCTAGTGATAAAAGGAGGGCTATCTATCCCGAAAACTATGAATACATTGAGCGGTTAATTCAATTTAGTTCAGAAAGTAGAAGTTTAGCTTTTATAAACTTAAGAGGTTTCTCATTTCCCTATAAGAAAATCGAAGTTTCGGTGAAAGTTATATCGCTCGATAAAAATGTTTCCATTCTACGATGGAAAGTTGATATAAAACTAACCTTTTGGACATTTTTCTATATAAAACAGCAGTACTCGAAAGCTATTAGAAAGCACTATCGAACACAGTTTGCAGAATTAAAATACTACCTAGAAAATGACAAGCAGAAAAGGTCATCCAATGTGTCGGATTATAATTTTATGCTTTTGTTTGATTATTGATTTGTGTTTGCTATTTTACATTTTAATCTATACTGGACATTTCAAAATCTATTCGTCATCGATTAAACGTCTTCCAAAATCTGTTGTGACTAAAATCTTCCCTTTCTGTTTATTGGAGGCCATATAATTATAGGCATCTTGTATTTGTTCCAAGCTAAATATCTTATCGACCATAGGGACATATTTTTTAGATTCGAAACCTTGGAACAGGTCTTCTTTCATTTGTTTAAATCGCTCTTCAATTTCTAAGGTCTGAAAAACATAATGTAGTCCTTGAATTGAAACTCCTTTTATAAGCATAGGAAAAAGGGGGAATGATGGCATAGGATTAAGGGCCAATGCCCCGTATACGACTATCTTTGCTTCAAAGGCAGCTGTTTCAATAAGTTGCCCCATAAAATCAGAATCTGCGATAGCATCCATAGCGATGTCAAATCCTTTCTCTTGAGTATATTCCTGTACCGCTTCAACAAGGTTTTCTTCTTCCGTAGCAATTACCAAATCTGCACCTAGCGCTTTAAGGAACTCCTTTTTCTCACTGGTTCTAGTGGTTGCTATCACCTTGGCGTCGTATCGTTTTGCCATTTGAATGGAAGCTGTACCCACACCCGAGCTAGCTGCCGAGATTAACACGGTCTGATTTGCTCCTTTTTCCAGACCACCTCTAAGTACTAGATTGGCATAAGCCGTCCCGTAGGTCATCCATACCGCTGCAGCTTGCTTAAACGAGAGGCTTTTAGGTTTTTTTATGACCGCTTTTACCGGAGCAAGTATATAGTCCCCTAAAAAACCATATTCGGTTGGAGTAATGTTGGGTGTGAGGCAAACTTCATCACCTGTCTTAAAGCCTTCAACACCTAAACCAACTTTTTCTACCACACCCGAAGCTTCAAGACCTAGTAGCGAGGGGGAATTGGGCTGAAAGAGATACTGTCCCTGAAAAAAAAGCTCTTCGGCTCGATTTAATCCTGCAAATTTTATTTTCACTGTAAGCTCGTTCTCTGTTGGTGTGGGAATGTCGCGCTCAACTATATTAAGTACTTCGGTGCCACCTATTTCATTAAATTCTACTCTTTTCATTTGTTGCTTTGATTGAAGGTTTTTATGTACCAGTTTGCTATGCCTTGGCCTATCTCGTGAGGATGTGTTTCTTGTATATAATGCTTTCCTTTTCCTAAATCTATTGCTGTTAGGTTTTTCCAAGTGGCCTTAATCTGTTTGGCCTCCTTTGGTTTGATAATCATCCCTGGCTTTACGTGAAACATCAGCTTAGGGACTTCTGAGTTGGGTAGGTAAGCATTGTAGGCATTGATAATATCAGTACTGAACTTTGGAGTACCGCTTATTGCAATTTGTGAAGGCCATACAAATAAAGGCTTGCGGTGTTCTTCCTTTAAATAAGGAGCTCGATAGTGCTCCATTTCTTCTTTGGTCAGTTTTCTGCCCGTCATCATTGGTAGAAATCGATTTACGAAAAAGTGTTTCTTCACAATCATTTTATACCCTTTCTTAGGGTGACGGAATCTTTTGAAAATAAAACGCTCAATCAAGTTGGCATCACTCCAAGTAATAGACCTAACAATAGCTTCCAAGAATACGATTCCCGATACATTTTCGCGAAAGCGATTTGCATAATGAAACCCTATTCCCGAACACCAATCCTGTATAACGAAAATGATGTTCTTGAGTTGCATCTTATCAATAAAGGCATCCATATACTCAATGTGGTCCTTAAATGTGTAGTCTATGTCAGGTTTTCCAGATTTACCCATACCTATGAGGTCAGGAGCAATGACACGTCCCAATGGCGAAAGATGGGGGATGATATTTCGCCATAAATATGAGGACGTGGGATTTCCGTGTAAGAGCAGGAAAGAATGTTCTGCACTTTTATCACCTTCATCAACATAGTGTATAGAAGATTTCGATACGTCTAAAAAGTTAGACTCAAATGGAAAGGCTGCTGATATTTCTTTTTTATTCGACATATTTTATTCTTTTATTTTGTTGAACCCTATTTGTTCTACCTCCTCAAGAGGATAGAGTAGTTCTCTATCGAAAGAATCAAACTGGTAATTGCTTAAAGCGAAACTGTAAACCTTGTTGTCGAGTTTTTTAGGCCCTTTAAGCTGTATCTGTACATTGCTTGGTAAGTAAGCTCCTATACTTGTTTTCTTGCGTTCATACCGTGCGGTTGCGTGTTGTAAACCCTTAGGCATTGAAATGAAAAAATCATTAATGGTGACCTCTAATAAATCAATATGTTTTGTTGAAGGATTGATATAGACGAGAAAACGGTCGTACTGTTTATTAGGTTCCTCAGTACCCCAAGTAACGTAAACGGTCTCATAGGATTTACCATCTATTTCTTTTGTTCCTGCATATCTAATGATTTCGGCATCTGGTAAATGCATAGGCGCCTCTAGTAAGTAGTGATAGGTGGCCAATCCCCAAATATATCTATCGTGTTCGTGTCTTTTAAGAAAACCGCTACCGACTTCCTTTTTATAACCTTCCCAAGATTGGACTCCTTGTATGACACCTTCTTTTCTGCCTTCTTTGTATTCAACCTGTCCATCAAAACTATTTGTTACCAATCGAAGCTGAAGCTCTTTATTATTATTGCCAGGAAAGGCATTCATAGGCATTAATAGCCAAGTGCCATTCCAATTAAATTTTGTGTTGGCTTCATAAACCTTGGTCTCTGAAAGTTTATCATAGCCCATAGCATTCTTGGCTTTTATTAATAAATCTTTTCCTTTTTGTTCTGCGTTGGTGATGTTGTTTGTTTTTAACGCATCTGTTCGCAAGTCGACCGCTTTACAAGAACCGAGAAGAACGGCTGAGATTACTAGACTCAAAATTTTTACACTTTTGTTCATTCTTATATTTATATTAATTAGACTGTTCTGTTTATTTTAGTTTTAAATTTTTTTAAGTTGAAATGAATTTGAATGTCATTTCGAACCAGACATCCATATACACTCTATTTTTAGTGACTTTTGTTCGAGCGAGAACTCCGTAAAAACCAGCGTGCATATACTCGGCTAATTCAAGAGCGGAGAAATCTTTGGTTATTTCACCTGCATCTTGCCCTTTGGTAATTTCCATAGCCAGTACATTTAGCCAGCCCACAAAATGATTATTAGCTTCCGCACCTATCACATCACTGTGATGGCCAACCTCTACACTCATATTATTGACCAAGCAACCTCCATTGTATCTGTCAGCCTCATTAAGGTTCATCATAAAGTTATAGAAGGATTTCAAGCATTCAATGGGAGACAGGTCGCAGTTTTCAAAGTAATCTTCCATCCAGCATCTATTGTTCTCACCATATTGTTGGATGACCTGCTGGGCAAAATCCTCTTTGGATTCAAAGAAGTTATAGAAAGAACCTTTTGGAATGCCGGACTCTTTTAAAATCTGATTGATGCCCACATTGTGATACCCGTTGGTTCTGAAAACTTCATATCCAACTTTTAAAATGTCTTCTTTGTTATGCTTGTAACCCATATCGGTTACAAATATATAAAATATTTTAAAAAATTAGACTGGTTGGTTTAAAATTTTGAATCCCATAGTTAATAGTCTTATTCAGACCATCGTCTGCAGCCTTATTGGAAAAGATCAAAAAAAATGAAGAAAAATTTAGAATAGCGTAGGGGAATTGTTTTTCAATTATCCCACTCAGCACATTCCCCTACATTCCACGCTTCCCTGCTGAAAAGGCAGGCAATCACTACATTCCGGGAAAAGAGCTTCCTTACAAATATCTTGGACACAATCCCCAATTTCAGCTTTCCATTCCGTTAACCCTTTCCGTCCCGAATCCTCGGGACTGGAAAGGAACACTACATTCCTTAGCCAAAATGGTGAATTAAGTCCGCTTTCTTCATCGGAAAGTCACCCCCTCTGTTTTCTTAACAGAATTTTCGGCGAAGCAGCAGACTTACTCCTTTTCGAAGGATGCTTTTTTACTATGCTAGCTTGCGACTTTATGCGGAAGTTGAATCAATCATATCTTAAATCGTAATCCTGTTCTAAAATAGGTTCCTCGGGTATCATCCAATAACAAAATATTATCCTTTTCGGAATCCCTTAATTGAACGCGTTTATCGAGAATGTAAGAGGCCCGACAGAAAAATTCGAAATGGTCTAAAAAATGGAACTCATACTGAAGACTCATCAGGATCAGGGACATGTTTATACTTTCAGCGCTATCGCCGTTCAGTAAGGGGATTCCATTTTGGATATTAGAGGTAAAACCGTCTAGCTCCGCATACAGCTTTAACCGATGTTTCTCCGAAATATGGTACTGTAGATTGGTTTTGGGCACTCCTAGGTTGTAGGACCATTTCGGATGGAATTTTCTGTAGTAGCTCAAAAAAGGCAATGGATAGGGAAAGCCGCGATTTCCAGAATAGGATATGCCAAAAATGAGCCTTGAAGGTTTACTGCCATCCTGAGATTTGGTTCTATCCCGTAAAAAAACCAACTCGCCGGAAAGCACCAAGTCGTCTGCCTTCAGCTTATCTGCCGCAAGATTGGAGCTCATGCCCGGAGCGAATCTGGCCGCAAACCGCCAATCTTTTTTTAAAGGAAACGTATACCCGATATTCAATTCAAAAACCTGTAGACCGTCAATGGCATTGGTGTTGAAGGGTTGTGGCTCTTTTCCAAAGTTAAGGTCGATATTGGCATACCCCGCACCCACGAACAGATAGGTGCCACTTTTGATTTTTATGGGATAGTTCAGCGTAACTCGGGCTGCCTCATATTCGAAACCGTCATCGGTAGCTGGAAGAAGCGTGTAGTCGACACGGGCCAGGTCTGACAGTTGGGAATGGGATGCTGATGTATGAAAGATGAGAATACCGACAATTAGCGCAAAAAATAGATTATCAAATTTGTTTTTTGGCATCAGTAGGTATACTATGTAATGTTTCTGCTCATAAAGTACGTATGGTAATAACCCAAAAATTAAATATTTATTTGTTTTGACATACTTTAATTTGAAGTACGATTCTAGATAATCAATGGATATGGATAACCACTCCCATTTGCCCTAGGCCGAACTTGAGATTCCATGAAACCTTTTTAGCGCCAGCATTGTATTTTTCATCGTAACGCCGGTCAAGATATCGGTCTATGGATTCTACCGTAGCGATACTTATGGCTGCGCTCAATGCAACATCGGACAACCAATGTGCTCCTTCCCAGATTCGGGATAGGGCCGGGATGGATCCTAAGATATAGATACCCGATTTTACCCAAACATTTTTAAATTGTTTCGCAATGGCATGGGCATTGGATAGGGCCAGTATCGCATGCCCCGAAGGAAAGGAATGCAAATCCTTGTCACTGGCAAAAGGCTCAAAATAGTTTTTCGCCAAACCGGAACGTGGCCTGGCACGACCGGTGACCGACTTAAGTACTTGTTGTAGAAATCCGGTAGCGCTAGCCGATGCAATGAGCAAGACACCGGTTCTTCGTAATTTTTCGTTCTTGAGTGCCAATCCGGTCACATACACTGCTCCTGTGAGCATATAGTTGTTTTCGGGACTTCCGTATAAGAATCCGTAGTCGCTTACGATTTGGGGAATGTCTTCTTTTCGTTTTCTGAAAAATCGGCTTGTTTCGTCATCTACCGTGTATAAGAGAACCGTGCCCGCGCTCACCGCACCGAAGGTAAGCCAATCGTCGCCCTGCCAATGGACAGGTCTGCTATAGGCATACCCCATACCCCCGAAAATACTGCCAATATCATGCTTGAAATAGTCCCATCGCGTATCGTCCGAACTACTATTTGAAGTTTGTTGTCCTTGCAAATAGTTGGAGGCCAAAATCGCAAAGAATAGTACGATCAACTCAGGTTTTAGGTTTGTCTTCATGTTGCTATCCCTTCTGTTGTATTAAAAGCCGAAACCGAAACCGATTTGAATGATATTCCCGTCCACCGAATTAAAATACCCGGCACTAAGACCAAAAGAGCTTAGACCGCTGACCCAAATACCTCCACCTTGTGAGTGATGCCATACGTTCGAAGTATCGTTCGATACCCAAACCCTACCGTAATCAAACCCTCCGAACAGACCGATGGTCAGAGGCAGTATGGAGGTTCGTACCCTTTTAAGACGTAAACGCAGGTCGGTACTCTGATAGAAATAGGATTTTCCGGTGAAACGTTCGTCCCTGAATCCCCTTAAACCATTCTGACCCCCGAGAGAAGGTGCATGGTAAAAGAAAAAATCGTTACCGATATTGGTCATTCCTTCGAACTCTGTACCAAAGACCAAATCCCCCGATTTAATCAGTTTTTTGGAGAACGCAAGTTTCAGTCTGGCGTATCCGAAACGATTATTGTCCAATTGGGTATTCTGTCTATATCCACCTTGGAATTCCAACAAGAATCCACGAGTGGGAAAATCATTCGCATCGTCGTTTTGATACCTTATACCGGCTTCCGCCCCGATATAGTTCTGGCTTTCGAAAACTTCTGGAGATAGATTGGTCCTATTGAAAATACGATCATCAAATTCATTGATTTTGAAATTCTCATAAACTGCGGATATACGCAACGTTTGAATGGCCAGACCTGCCCGCACCTTGTAGTTCTGCATTACCGAACGATAAAAGTCCAAGTCAAGGGTATCTTCCAAATTTTCCGTTTCGTTGCCGAAACCGAAATAGTTTATAGAATATCTGTTATTGGTCAAATATCCCTCCAACTCAAGATTCCATTTTGGGATGATATTGGCGAACGTACCTTGATAGCGCGCATCAACCCCTTGAAAAATGGAATAGTAATTGGCCGAAAACAAGTGTTGTTGTTTAAAGGGGTTTCCATTGAATCCGTTCACCGTGTAGATATCGGTCAAGCCCAAGGTAAAACCGTCATTGGTACGATAGCCAATTGCGGGGACGACGACATTGTTGTTCTCTTGATAATTACGCCAGTGGAACGAATTGGTAGAAAACTGATTGGTCAGGTTCTTACGAACGGGCATTTCAGAAAAGTCGGAGTCCTCATATCTGAAATCATAGACTTTTACCCGATCATTATTCTCGATTTGATAGGTATCTTCCCCATAGCCACCGATCAATCTTATGAATATCTCATGGTCTCCCTCTCCGCTAACAATGAATTTATCCGTATCGTTTAGGCCATAGATCCAGATTTCCTTGGTACGTTCCTTGTCAAAGACTCTTTCATAGAATTTCTCATTCGGGTCATCGGTAAGATTTCTACGCAAAACGATTTTGGTCTTGCCATCAGCTTGTCGTTCCACCTGAATGATATCATCTTTATTGGTGCCATGAAGAATAACCCGTTTCTCTAAGTATTCACCGTATTGCTCAGCGTACTTATGTAAATCCTTAAGTCTTTGCTTAAAGTTGTTCTTAACTTCTTCGGATACTTCATCCTGTACTTCTTTTGGTAAAATCCCAAATGCTTTTTCAATGGCAGCGTCACTTATGTTGGCCTGCATATTCATGGCTTCTTCTATCCATAGTTCCTTTCCGTTTTTGGTCACCAATACATTATCCAACAAATTGCCTTTATCATTGAGCCATTTCAGGTTTTTGATTTCCGGCTCATAGGTCTGCCATGAACGAATCAAGGGTGTAAACCATTGGATGAAGGGTACGCCTATGCCATCGAATTTAGGAAAGGCGTTATCACGGTCACGGGGTATGGCCACGAATCTCTTATCGTCATCGTTTATTTCATATTCGCCCCAGCGATACTGGTCTGCATGTCTATCCCAATCGCCTATGAGCATATCGAACAACCGTGCCCTGACCACCGACCGTTCATCTACGGAGTAAGATTCGTCTTCCTCCAATTTCGATAGCATATCTTCGGTGCTCTCAAACGCCTTTATGCTTCCGGCCTCATCTGGAACGGAAACCGTATAGCCCTCGTAATCGATCCATTTTTCGGAGGGTCGCTCTTCGATAAAATAGAGGGCATCCCCATACACCTCATTGTATTGCCCTAATGTCTTTTGTTTTGGAATATAGAAAAGCTTTGGCGTGGCATGGTTGATTTCGGCTGCTTCCGACAACGGTCCAATGGGTAATGTGAGATAGGGGTGCGAAGTGGTGAAGAAATCGTAAATGATTTTCTCGGTTGCGGAATCCTCATATTCGTCCAAATTATAGGCAGCACCAAAAAGATTGAACTTTAAGATACGGGCGGCGTTTTTGTCGAGGGACCGCATGGCATATTCCTTACCGTCCTTATCTTCTAATCGTAGGTTATATGATTGATGCCCGCCACCTTTTTTAACGACCTCTAGACCTCCATAGAGCGTGTCGAGGATAGCCACCGGGGCGGTTACTTCTTCGGTAAAATACCTACGGTAGCGCTCTCCCCATATCGTTTTGTACAAACCCGACTTCTTCAATATTTTTTCGTCGCCCACAATAGCACTTTTGATTTCCTTTTGAGCAATGGGGGAATAGTCCTGGTTTGCTGATTTATCCGGAAAAGGCTCGTGCACCGAAAGGGTATTGGTTTCCTTTGCGGTCTTAAAAGTTACTTTAGAGGATCCGTCTTCAAAATAGTCCAATCGAGCATAACCGTTTTCACCGAAAGTATATTTGCCTTCAAATTCGAGACTTCCGCCCATGGTCGTGATGGATTCAGAGGTGCGATGCGTGGCGTCCTTTTCCGTAACAGACCCACTGATAATCTGATGTGTTCCGTTCTGACCTACCAAATACTGTAAACTGTTTTCATGACCTGAAACGAAGGTCACGCGTTCGGACTCTTGGGCGAGAAAACTCATTAAAATTGCGTAGGCGTTGTACCTGTTGTTGGTGATTGATTTCGGGGAAAATCCGGCCAAGCTTCCATAGTTAGTGATTGCCGCCCCCAGAAAAGGTATTGGTAGCAATTGGCTTCCGAAAGTATGCTGACCGGCATACTTGCCGTTGCTGAAAACCGGGTGGTGCATGGCGATCAGCACGTTTTTATCCTGTGCGTCGTTGATATAATTCTGAAGCTTCTCCAAGAATTGTCTTAGGGTAACAATATCAGGGCAATCCTGATGTATGCCTCGTATTCTATCCCAATCGGAAATCAACCATGTAGAATTAACGATAATCATATCGAGGTTATCATCGATATGTTTTCGCTCTAGCGGACAGTTGTTTTCTGGCTCGAAATCAACGGTTTTCCAATCCTTTGACTCCACATATTTTTCGAACTTTTTGATGGAATCGACTTTTTTTGACTTCCACTCCTCGTCACCCAATAGAAAGTAAGCCTGGTCACTAGCTTTGGCCAATCCCATCTGCTGTTCTATCGATGTTATTGCCTTATTGCCATAATCCCCCAGAAAAAAAATGGTGCTTGGGGTGTTGGTTTTCTCGATTTCTTCTTGCGCCTGAAGTAACAAGGGGTTTGTCGCTTTCTCTTTGTCGGCTTTGTATCCACCGAATAAATAAAAGGAATGACTTATTTCTTTTGTAATCGGTTCATTTATTTCAACTTCTTCCGCCACATATTTTTTAGATGTGGCGCAGCCAAAGATGACAAGAAAGAGTGAAAAGTATAATATGCGAGAGGTCCAAGACCGCCTTGTGAAAATTTTCATAGTACAGATGTTTAAGTAAGGGAGGTATTGCCCGAACCCTTAATACGAGGAAAGGTACTTCGGGACTTAATTCTGAGAGGTGTACTAATTCAAGAGAACATGCTACTTTTTTAGTAAAAGCCAATTCCTCAGGTACTTTCGGCCCAAATGGCTACATATTACTCAGTATGGCCACGGTCACCATAAGAACGAACAAGACTACTATGAATAGATTATACCTTCTTTTCCGAGCCTTGTATTTTCGTCGCAGTGACATCCCTAGAGGTTTATAGCTTTAAGGTCGAAAGATATCGAAATAGCGATCTCTTGACTCGTACATCAAATAGACCTGTAGAAGACCTACGAAAAGTGCCGCAAACTGAGTGGAAGGATCCATTCTGAAGTGAAAAAGAATTCCGTTCAGCGTTATGGGAAACATAACGACCAGCATCAGGGCCATATAGCGGTTGGTAAACAATGCCAAGGCGGTCAGTATTTTAACGGTTCCCAAAATGGGATAGAAATAGCCTGCCTCACCTAAAATGGTCAAAAAACGTGTAGCCAATTCGCCTTGTTGGGGATTCGGTAGGGGCATAAACATGGCAAACATATTAATACCGTTGAAGAGCAAGCCGGCTCCCAATAAAAATCTGACCACGATAATCGCCCATTTTTTAATTTTACTTTTCTGTTCTGTCATAATGCCAATCTTTAAAGTTTTAGTTGAATCCAAATTTGTGTTTGATATCTTCCCAAAAAGAGAGGAAGCCGGTATCGTATTTTGCAAGTTCTTCTTGATGCTCTGCCAACTCTTTTTTTGTAATTAAAATTTCCGCATCCAAACGAATTGCATCCAGTATTTTCTCCGCATTCTGTGAACCGAAGATTGCAATCTCTTCCCTGACCCATTCGATTTGTTTGTCAATTGCCGCCACTCGGGCCTTCAAGTGTCGCTCTACTGCGCTGTGACGATCCAGGAACTTTAGATACAGTTCGTTGTAAAAATTATCCGTCGTGCCGTAGTACATCTCTATGTTATCCTGCACGTTCAACGCTTCGTTATGTAACAGTTTTTTACCTGTCATATCTCAAGAGAATTCTCAATTCTGAAAGCAAGGATGGTTGCTTGTTTAGTTTAGGTGAAGATAGTCTGCCTTTGAACGGTGGAAATACAACTTTTTACAGTAATCGTATGACTTATTGAAAGCTTCTTGGAGCATACCACTTTCGCATCAACTATTCTTTGAATTGGGGTAAAGTCTTAAACAGGCCTTTATCCAAATACACTCGGTAGTCACTTTTTGATTTTGCAGTTCGAGATGTCTTATTACGGTTCTAATTGCGGCTAGGAGGAAGCCAGTTTCCTCGGCGATGTCGTTGAATATCGTTTTTCTCAGGTGGAATTCATTTTCGGCACATTCCTCATAGGCCACATGAACGAAAGCGTTCTGAAGGGTCATTTCAAACCGTCTTAAAGTTTCATTATTGAAAAACGTTCCATTCAAATCTGTCATACTTGGCGTACTGCTATGGTTAAAATTGAACCAAAACAAGAAAAGTACCTTACTACTTTTTCATGTATTCTTAAGACTAATTCCTTATAAGGCCCTAAATCAATTCGCTTGACTTTCCTATAACTTGCATTTTATCGAAAAGCGTCCGATTTACAAGTTCCCCAAACAATATAACCGGTATACCTAAGTTGTAAGATTCAAGACCTATTGTGATGCCCGTACCCAAACTTTCGATGTACTTTATAATGGCGATTACCTATATGGCTCATTCTTTTATGAATGGTCAGGGAAGCATTACAATGCCGATAGAAGTTTTGGGCCAAGAAGGCGTGGCCGAAAAAATAGATTTCCTGCTTGAAGAACCCGCCGAAGGCTCGGTACTTTATCTACGCTGTAACAACCTTTCCTACGATGGGAAGGCCAGTTATAATCTAAACGGAAATGGTTGGGTAGACTTCGAGGACTCCCACGTCATTGGCAAAGGGGCCGTCTACGGTGGCATTGATGGTGGCCATCATACCATAGATCTTCAAATACCTGTAGCCCCCGCTTCGTTGGATACTAATAATGTGATTCGGTTTCGATTTAATTTTTCGGATGGAATATCGATAGGGTATCGGGTTCTTGCGTTCAATATATTGGATAGCTCGGGGACTGCCCTGATTCCTGCTGAAACCTTTATAGATGCAAATCCGAATCTTGACCCGATTGAATTGCCAATGGATGCCGCGACCGTAGCCGCTGGTAAAAGTCTCTGGGAAACTGCGGAACTATGGAATTCATACAAGCCGGATGCGAAAGTTATCAAGGCCAAATGCGCCAGTTGCCATGCCACCGATGGTAGGGACATGAAGTATTTCAATTATTCGAACAAGTCCATCATCGAGCGTTCCAAATTCCATAAACTAACCCATGAGGAAGGGGAGCAAATTGCAAGTTATATCCGTTCGTTGGATGTTCCCGCTCCCGAACAGGCCAGACCTTGGAATCCACCCTATCAACCCGGCCCCGGATTGGACGAGAAACCGGTTCAAGAATGGGCAGCCGGTGCGGGATTGGATGCCGTATTGGAAAATGATGAGGATATGCTGCCCTATCTTTTCCCAAAGGGAACCTCGGAAGACGAGATCGAAAAAGTCCTGGGCATCAAAAGCACCTTGAACATGAGGGAACTTCCCGTGGCCATCCAATTCCCGGACTGGAAGCATTGGTTGCCAGAGGTACATCCCGTAGACATTTGGGGAGAGCTTTTTGAGGAAAGTTATGGTTATCGCGCTTATAGTACTCTTTTGGAAGCCCTGGAAACGGATGGTCCCGACGTGCTCTTAGCCAACGGAAGGCTCTTGGAACTCCTAAATCGATTCAATACCGATACGCACAGTTTCGTCGGCGTACGTGGGCCACAACCCTGCAAGAACAATGGCACCGCCAATAGTGTTGGAGGACTTAACGGAGCGCCCGGCTACGACTGTGAGGACAAATCGCTTGCGGTCATGCACTGGTTGGCCGTCAAACTATGGGATATCATGCAGACCTACGGCCTGGAGAATATTTCGGATCAAGCGTATACCTACGGTGAAAAATATTCATGGATAGGTTCTAACAGTTCCGTTTTCGATCTCGCCCCGCACCGCAGTGCGAACAATTCGTTCAATTTTAAAGACCAAGACCGCTTGGTGGGTGCCTACACGAATACAGCATGGTACCAACTGGAACTTATTTTAAACCCCGTGCACCGATCACCACAGAATCACAAACCCATCGACTGGAAATACCAGATGGACCATTTGTACTACAACACGAGGGAATCGGGCGAAATGCACAGTTTACGATACTTAACGACCGTTGCCAAAATGTGGCAAAATCTCGATATGACAGGCCCTGATGGACTTGGGGACGACAACGGCCCCAATAAAGAGGGATGGTGGTTGCATCACGTTCACCCAAGAAGACTATATAGCGCCCATGGGTCTTTTTTGGCAGGAAACGAGGCTTTAAGACGTGAGATGTTGGCACATTTAGATAACATCGATTATGATTTAAGACGAAAAGTGACAAAAGTGTTGTTAGCCGATTTTGTGGATAAAACACTCTCGTACGACCCGGAAGAATTTCCTAGGGAGACCGCCGAGGGTCCGCATCAAAATACCATTGATCCCAAAGATTACGTTCCCGTAGATTATGACCCCAATAAGGGCGAGTTGTTTTTTGATGGAGGAAAAGTGGCCGACCAATTTTACCGATTGATTCCCAGGCTTAAAAATGAAGTACGGTTGGAACCGGAAACGGTGAATCGAATGGTAGATTGGTGCAAGGTTATGTGGCCCAATGGCGACTGGGACCAATTTAAAATGGATGAACTACAAAATCAACTGCCGCTACCCGACATTACAGTAGTTGGCGACAGTTTGCAGATAAACAAAGAAATCGTATTCAGCGCCGAACAATCAACAGATCCGGACGGCACCATAGTTTCCTATGAATGGGATATGGGAGATGGCGTCCAATACGATGAAACAATCTCTGCACATATTTATTCGGAAACAGGTCTTTACAAGGTCAATCTTAAAGTGACGGATGACGACGGGGAAACTTCTGGTACCTCTAGTTTTATACTCATCCTGCCGGAAGATTTTTTTGATAATGATAAGGAGCCCGAGTCAGAGGCCACGGATATGTTTATCTACCCTAATCCGTTCAATGGCGGAACCCTATTCATTTCTTCGTCGAGCGATATTTATGGGGCGCAAATCTATTCGATGGAAGGGAAACTTATGACGAATATCAACCTTTCCGGAAAACCCGCAGAATTCTCGGCGCCCCAACTTTCTGCGGGAATCTACCTGCTCAAACTTCAGTATTTGGATGATGATACGAAGACCGTCACTCAAAAATCCCTTAAAATTATCGTGAATTGATTATTCTTTTTTAAGGATTCATTTCCATGATTCACTAGACCGCTAATGTTGGACGATAAGTTGCCCGCTCAATTTTTTTCCATTTGAAAGGGTAGTTACCACTATATATATTCCGTTCGTCAGGTCCGAAACATCTATAGCCGACTCTTTATTCGCTGTAAGTTGTTTTAGCAGTCGACCTTCGTTGCTATAAATATCGAATGTTTGTAATTCTAAATCACTCTCGAATGTCACAGTCGTTCCCGCCGGATTCGGATACATGGTTAAGCCGTTCAAATTTTGTACTGAGGTTCTTAAGGCAGAAGCCGCCAGTACATCGATACCTGTTTGTTCCAATAGGGCTACATTATTGGCCCAGTTTCCTCCAATAGGAGTCAGATATGTGACCCATTTATAATCCGCGACACCGGTAGGCAGGCTATCGGGCATCGTCATTTCAAGGGTTGCTTTGTCGGCCCCGGACTGCACTTCGAAGCTCTGGTAGCCATAATCCGACCATGGCGACCTGTTCAATTGAAGATAAGCAACCATGCGTTGAGTTTCCGAGGCAGAATAATCTACGCTGATGGTATAACTTTCTCCAGGTGAGACCTGTGCTGGTACTATTAAATTCGTTAGACTATCCTCGAAAACTTGTTCGGGAATGCAGGATACGCCAGCCTGTATGACGATACCCGTTTGCTCTTCCCAGTCCAATCCCGAAGGCGTGCTGAAAGCCGTCCACTTATAAGCCCCTTCTGCGAGCGGAATGTCTTCGTTCACTTGAAAATCAAGGGTCACCGTGTTGCTGCCACTGACTACCGGCACGCGAGCAGCCCCATAGTTCGTCCATGGTGACTCGTTCAGCTGTAGTATTACGACGATATCACTTGCAGCCTCAGCTTCGTGTACGACCTCTATGGAATATGTTTCTCTCGGGGTAACTTCTTCAGGGGCTGAAAGTGAAACGATTTGATTCTGAACCTCTTTCCTTACCCACCATAGATCACCATAAGGTTCGATTTTGGTGAAGTCCCCGTCCGCAGTCCAGGTGGCGTACATATTTCCGACAATTCCCTCAACACCTTCCGCTGCCTGTTGCCACCTATCGTAGTTTACATTAACGTCGCTGTCATAAAAAGCGCCAACAATTTGCTTAAACTCTTTGTCCGAGAAAAATTGCAGCGAGGCGGCTGCCTTCTCGGGAATATCTACGGTTTCCCACCAGTTGGCAATAGTTACCTTGTCGGCATTTAAGGTCAACCAAGATTTGTCCAAGGTATTTTTGACCTGATAGTAAAAGGCGTTGGCATTGTGGTTGGGATCCACCATATCGCTCCAAAAATAAAATTGTCCATCGGGTGCTATTTCGAACAAATCTTCAAAAGCGACTTTGATACTTTGTGCCAAGGCAGCACCTGAAGTGGTGAAATTGTCCGCATCGGCTGGTTCCCATCCTCCGGTCCTGATTTCCGAATAGTTCAATAAAAAGCCATCAGGTTGATAGGTATCTTGTAAACTTTGGTGGACTTGGCGCATGCGTTCATAAGTCTCGGGATTGTTCCAAGAACAGGAAACCTGGCCGGCGGCGGTCGGTAGACCGTGATAACCGTTGATGGTCACAATGTCGCCCTCCTTGATTTTACCGTTATTGATGATTTGTATTTTGGGAGGCGCATGCTGTGTATCAAAATCTCCTGGATAACCGGAGAAGCCTAATTTTGTATCCAATGGAACGGCCACATCTACACCGAAATCAAGTGGAGAACCGTTTTGGAATTGTACGCTTTTCGGCAAATCTTCCCTATTCAACCAATTTAAAGCGGGGGTATCCAGAATTTCAACATCGTCCCACCAAATTTTGCCCGTAGTACCTCCATAGACCGCGAGGGCCAAGTTTACCCTAATAGCTTCAAGACTGTTGAAGGCGATCCTGACCTCTGTCCAGTCCAAAGTGAGTTGATTGGGGCTTTTAAAATAAGAGCGGCCTCCATCGTCTTTTCTGGTTGTGGATAGTTGTAAACTTGTGAGTTCCCTATCATGATTGTCTTCATCACGAATTAAGGCCAAGAGATTGTCCGCCGTAAGATTTTCGGTCTTTACCCAAAAACGTAAGGTGTACTGATGAAATGGAACGACCTTAAAAGTCGTGAAAATTCGCGACGATTCGCCCCCTTTTCCTTCGGCCCGAAACGAAGCTTGTCCTGATCGTTTTACTTGTGTATCTATGAAAGTGCGTGTACCAGGGGCATCTTGAAAGCCCCAATCGGTCACTAAATTTCCGGAATAGTCTTCAAAATCCCCATTGAACAGCTCAGATGAATTGACAGGTACCAATTCGCCGTTCTCGGCCCTTAATTCTTGATTTTTGATCGGGTAACCCGTAGTAAGGTCAGGATTATCCCCAATTAAGGAACCACAAAAGCCCATTACAGTGGTCATGAATATGAGATCCATGTCCCTTGCTCTGACGCCATCGGAAAACGCTTTCATTTCTTGGTCCCACTTTGCGCCCGCAGTACCATTTATTCCAAAAATATTGGTCTTTGAATCAGCGAAAAAGATGGTGTTGGCGCCCTTGGCTTTAGCGCGATCCACTAATGCCAAAAGATCTTCGGCGGAATCTAGCGCTAGATTTGCTACGATTTGCATTCCACGAACATTGTTGTCAATTGAAATATCATCCAATTCAAAAACGGGTTCATTTATCATCGGTTCAAATTCACTGGACCTCTTCAAAGAATTGTTTCCAAGAAGGAGAATGCTTAAGAGAATAATGGAAGACGTAAAAATTTTCATGGTATATCAGATTTAAGGGGTTACATTCCAAAATATGCTGCGCTATGATTAATTTTTTCGTCCTGCAGCACTTCGTTGAAAATAAAGTCTTGCCTGGAACGCGGTAATAAATCAGCGTGCAACATTTTACCTCGCATTTCGGTTCGAGGTAGTTAGCTTAAGATAACTCGTTTGGAAAAGTGGTTTGGTACTCGTGGAAGGTCTTATTTATTTACGGCGAAAATCGGTAAATAGACTTTTCATACTACATTAAGCCTAGTTATTCATTCGTAGTACCATTTTTACCTGAATTTATTCAAATGGTTCCTCAGGGAGAAGTTCCAAAAACATATGCAGCGATACAACATGCGACCAAGTTTGAGTGCCCTCAGGCGTCTCTTCGTACCACCGCATTCCATAGTCGGTACTTAATAGTTGACCCGTTATTTCGAATACGATTTTAGTCGGTCCGTTTTGGTCGTTAGCGGTAATTCCCAAATGTGCCGTGAGCGAGGCGAATTTTGAAATTCCGGTAATGCTCAGGTTGCCTTTTATGATGTAATGAGCTGGGTCAATTTGCACTATTCGATTGGAAACAAAAACGATATCCGGATGATTCCCTACGTCTAAAAACTCAGGGGAGCACAGTTTGCTATCACGCTCTTGATTTCTTGTGTTTACACTTGAGGCTTTGGCCTGCAAGCGAAAACTGGCATCCTGAAAACCGTCAGGATTGGTTTGAAGTACATATCCCGAAAAAAGTTCCAATTGACCGACTATCTTGGGAATATTTAGATGATATAAATTGAAACCTACTTGCGAACGCGACATAGCTACTTTCCATTTTTTTTTCATCGCCCCGTTTTAAAAAGGTATTTGGCATTTACAATAAGGTCTTATTTTCCTCGATAGTCGAAGAAGCTTCTCTAATGGTGATATGGGTTCATAGAAATCAAGCGTTTAATGTTTTGCCAATCGATTCTAAATGTATTAAGTAACGGCCGCATGAAAATGATACGAATTAGCGTTATGACTTCACTTTTTAATGTAAAAAGAGCTAGTTCCTGGGCGAAGGCTTATTTTAGATTTTGAACAAATTCGTGGACCATGAGCCGGAAAATCAATGAGCAGGATGTTATTGATACTTATGAACACCAAGAAGGTAGCACGAACCGTCAAAAATCGCAGGAGGAGATTCTGGTGGAACAGCTTTGTGAAGGCATGGAGGCCTATAAACAGCAGAACTCTAAAGTGTTTATAGGTTCAGTAGCCGCCGGTCTTGAAATCGGATTCAGCTATCTATTGATCGTCGTACTCTACACCTTCTTAGAGGATAAATTTTCTGCCCATACCATACCTTATCTGGTGGCGTTTGCCTATCCTGTCGGATTTATCATGGTAGTTTTAGGGCGGTCCATTCTCTTTACCGAGCAGACCTCATTGTTGGCACTACCCGTGCTGCATGGTAGACGTTCGGTACTACAGCTGTTGCGTTTGTGGGGGCTGGTCATCGCAGGAAACCTGATTGGCGGTTTTTTCATCGCCTTGATCATCTGTTGGGTGGGGTTTGCGACCGGGATTATTTCTCAATACAGTATAGGGGAAATAGCGGGACATGTTACCGAGGCTGAACTCTATGTCATTTTCGGTAGTGCCGTGCTCGCTGGGTGGTTGATGGCATTGCTCTCGTGGCTGGTCACCTCGTCAAACGAGACTATTAGCCGCATTTTCGTTATCTATATGATCACCGCCATTGTAGGTTTTGCAGGTTTTCATCATAGCATTGTCGGAAACATTGAAGTATTGGCCGGTCTTTTGTTTACCGATGACATCCTGTTTTCGACCTATGTCGGGTTTCAGACAACCGCGCTTATCGGTAACGCCTTTGGAGGTGTAGTTTTTGTAGCCTTACTAAAATACCGTGCCTTTACCGCAAATTATTAAGAAATATGACCTTGTACATAAATCGGTCAACTTCTGGATATTCCGAGTTTACGCATTCTGGACTCTAGGGTAGAAGGCGCAACCCCCAACTGTCGTGCAGCACCATTCTTACCGCTGACCTTCCATTTTTTCTTTTCCAGAACCTCTAGCAGATAGTTGCGTTCTAAGAGATCTTTCTCCCTTTTTATGGCATCCATATCAAAGTCATCGGTCAATTTCAATGCCCTCGTATTGGTACCCTCCGATGCCATCCATTCAAAATCGGCCACATTGGAATTTCCGGGATGAATCTCGATGATCTTGCCTTTTTGAGATATGATGGCCTGTTCGATGTTGTTCTGTAATTCCCTAACATTGCCCGGCCAGTCGTAGGCCTGAAACCGTTTTAACGTATTTGCGGTGAAACCCTTGAACGGCAGACCGTATTGTTCCGAAAATTGCCGTGCGAAAAAGTCGGCCAACAACAGCACATCTTCACCACGTGCGCGCAACGGAGGTACCTGAATGGGATACCCGTTCAGACGATAGAATAAATCGGATCGGAATATACCCGTGGTAATTTCTTCGTTCAAATTTCTGTTGGTCGCGGCGATGATCCGAATATCCAAGGGAATGGTCACATTGCTGCCCAGGCGTTCCACCTCACGTTCTTGAATGACCCTGAGCAACTTGGTTTGCAATTCTAAAGGCATTTCCCCGATTTCATCTAGAAATATCGTTCCCTTATTGGCCAACTCGAATTTTCCTATTCGGTCTTTTACCGCGCCCGTAAAGGCACCGCGTTGATGTCCAAACAATTCTGATTCTACGATCTGCGACGGTATGGCCGCACAGTTCACCTTTACGAGCACCCTGTCTTTCCGGGTCGAATTTTCGTGAATGGCACGGGCGATCAGTTCCTTTCCGGTGCCGGTTTCACCTAAGATGAGCGCGGTAGCGTCTACGGCGGCTACTTCGGAAACCTGTGCGAACACGTCGCGCATCGCCTTGCTCTCGCCGATCATATGCTCAAAGTTGTAGGTTTCCTTGACCACGCTTTCCAGATAGGTTTTTTCCAATTGCAACTGCTCCGACATTTCTTTTATGGAGAAGGAAGAAAATAAGTTTTCCAAGGAAATTCTTAAGGTATTGCGAACACCTTCTAAAATATTACAATGCCTAATGCTATAATGGTTCTTATCCTTGCTGAACATAAAAAAGTAAACTTCGGTATGCTTTTTCTTGAGATGCAATCTATGCGGCAATACGGATTGTAGTCCCAATGCGTCCATATAGCCTTTGGTTGCTTTGGGTATATCCTTAAGTTGAATGACTTCATTCTCTTTTTTTGATAATTGAATCAACCCCTTTTGCGCCTTTGTGATTTCAGTTGTGGAAAGCTTTGTGATTTCTTCTATGTTTTTGAGGGATAGTTGACGCTTCTCAACAGGCGTGATCCACTCGTATGTAAAATCATTGAGCCTGTCTTTTGTTACTTTGATTACCGTGGCAAAAGTGAAAGGGATCAAGGCCTTGTATTCTTGAAAAATATCATCCCATTTGTCATTGGATTTTTGTTCTGTGGTCAGGATGTTGGATATTTTAAGTTCTAGATCCTGAATCGCGCTCTTCCAAAGGATTTCTTTTTTGGAAAGAATGTTGGCCACGCAAATAGACACTTGCTCGGAAACCGACTTGTAATGTTTGATATGCTGTTCGTTAAAAACGCCTTCTTTCTTCAGTTTGAAGGCCATCATACCGATTTTCTTGCCTTGATTGACCAGAGGGCCTCCTAACAATTCCTTTACGCCGGCATTCACCATATCAATGTGGCGTGGATGCTCGGTGTTCTCCACCAGAAAATCCATTGAGGTAATCACCGGGCCGTTATTGGCCAACCATTCCACAGACGATCCCTGATGTTTATATAAAGTTTGTTTTTCAACGGTCGCGCCCTTCCTATTTTGATCCTCGACCTGATTTACAAATTTTTCGTTGATCAATTCATAGTGGTACGACTCGCTCTTGTCTAAAATCAACACACCTACCTGATCAAAAGGAATGATTTTCTTTACCACCGTATCAATGGCGTTATAGAGTTCTACGGCGTTGGTAGTTGCAGCCAAGGCCTCGGTAATTTCTAGAAGATTCTCACTATATTTCTTTTCTTCTTCCGTCTGTTGATTGGCGAGAATATTGGAAATAGCCACGGAAAGTTGCTCGGTAACATTCTGAAAAAGCGAAAACTGTTCTTTTTTAAAAAAATCTTTTTGCAAGGCATTGATACAGAACATCCCGAATACGGAATCACCAATTTTCAAGTTGGCGGCAAGGCAGTCTCGATACCCGCTATTAGGCATATCTACCAAGGTGAATTGATAGTAATCAGGGAAATCCCGTACCAATAGTTTAAAATCGAAGAGAACCGGACCATTTTCTTTTTCTATTTGAAGCATCATCCAATCAATGAGAGAATCTTTATGTAATATTGATTCATTTCCACTTGCTAATAAAGCTGAATTAATTGGGGAAGAACTGATTTTGTCATTAAAACCAGCCATATCGTAATGATATTTACCATCATCGGTCAATAAGAAAATGCCTACGTCAACGAAATTAAAAATGGGTTTTAGTTTGGTGGTCACAAAACTCAAAAAGTCGGGCAAGTTCCTGATTTTGGATACTGCGGAAGTGATTTCAAGTAAAGTGGCTTTTTCACGTTCGCGTTCTAGGATTTTTTCATTGGCGAGAATATTGGATACGGCTATGGAAACCTGTTCAGCTATCGATTTAAAAAGTACCAAATGCTCTTCCTGGTAATAACCAGCTTGACTATGATTAAAACATAATAGACCTATGGATTCACCACCGTGTACCAATGGACCTCCAATTACATTTTGCAGGCCACCTTCTAACATATATTGATGTTGCGGGTGCGGTGATTTTTTATCCAATTCTACAATATCTATAGAAATAGGACCATTGTTCATAACCCATTCTACCGAACTTCCAGTATGTTTAAAACGAGTATGTTGTCCTAAATTAGTTTCAACGAGCTTTTGGGCATCCGATTTTTGCAAATCGTCTGCCGTAATCAATTCGTAGTGGATATCTTCTTTTGCATTATAGATGAACAGACCAAGCTCGTCGTAGGGGAAAATTGGTTTGATATGGTCAAAAATAGTTCGGTATAAGCCAGAAGAATTCTTTACCTGCGCTACGGCTTCAGTAATTCTTAAAAGAGTATGGCTAAAGTTTTTTTCTTGCAAAAGGGCTTCATTGGCTAAAACGTTATTGACCGCCACAGCCAGTTGGTCTGCAATGGCTTGAAATAAGGGTAATTGGTTTTCTGAATAGGCATTCTCTTTGAAACTGTCAAAAGCCAAAGCCCCTATTATCGAATTGCCCACTTTTAGGGGTGTAAACATCATTTCTTTGAAACCCTGACTTTTCATAATGGGCATAAAGGCATTATCTGGAAATTTCTCTATTAAAGTGTCAATCGAACTTATTTCCGTGCTTTCGAGCATATAGGCTACGAGTGTATCTATATCCATATAGCCAGATAAACCTTTGTTTGCCAGTTCTACATTACTATCGGTAAGGTTGTAATTATCGGTTACAGCTAAGTCTGCAAATTGATTCTTGTCCTCATTAAGTAGTACTATACCGACGTCATCAATGGGAATCACTGGCTTTATTTTCTCGAAAATCACCCGGAATAATTCCTGCCTGTCTTGAATCGATGCTACGGCTTCGCTAATGGCGAGTAGGGTTTCCTTAAAGTTTTTTTCCTCTAAAAGTGCTTCTTTAGATAAAATATTGCTGGTGGCCACAGCGAACTGGTCTGCAATTGCCTGAAAGAATTGTGGGTCTGTATTATTATATTCATTTTCATTCGTAGAATTTAATATGAAAACCCCTATAATTTCACCGCGATTTTTAAGCGGACCATATATCATATGCCTTAAACCCGTTTTAAGCATTGTCGCAATATGGGGATGCTTTACATTCTCAATAGGGCTGGTATACACCTTAGGGTCATTCAATACTTCTTGTACAAATGATTCTTTGTTTGCAAATGGTCCTGTTCCTATTTTATTCCAGACTTGAATGCTGTGCATATCATTGGTAACTCCTTCATCAATGACCTCATAATGATGGTCGCCATCTATGATGAAAAGGCCGGGACATTCAAAAGGCACAATGGGCTGAACTTTCTCAAAAAGAATTTTAAAGAGCTCAGACCTATTTCGAATAGTGGTGACCGCCTCGCTTATATTTAAAAGGGTCTCCTTAAAGTTTTTTTCTTCCAATAACGCCTCATTGGCCAAAACGTTTGCCACAGCGACCGCTAATTGGTCTGACAAGGCTTGAAAAAGTGTGAAATCGCTTTCTGAATATTCATCTTCCTTGCGACTGTTAAAGCAAAGCACGCCAATTGTTTTACCGCCATATTTTAAAGCACCGTAGATTTCTTGTTTCAAGCCCATTTTAAGCATACTCGCCTTATGCGGATGTACCATATCCTTTATTAATATGAGATGTGGGCCAGCGTCCTTGATAGAATGTTCAACAGGTGTGTTCTTGTTTTTAAATGGACCTCTGCCAGCGCTTTTCCATATATATAAAGTGGACTTTTCTTTAAGTATTTCCTCATCTAAAATCTCATAATGTGAATCACCATCGATTATCATTAAACCTGGACTATCGGAAGGGAAAATAGGTGCAATAACCTCAAAGAAAACTTTGAAAAGTTCTCTCCAATTTTGAATGGTGGCAATAGATTCGCTTATTCTTAATAGGGTTTCCTTAAAGTTTTTTTCCGCAATCAATTTTTCGGTACTCAGTATTTTATCGACCGCTGGCCCGACCTGGTCGGTCAATTGTTGCATCAAAGGTAATTGCGCATCGGTATAAATAGCCCTCTCGAGCGATACGAGTACGAGTACTCCTATAATCTCGTTTCCAGATTTTAAGGGTGCCGTAATGAATTGCTTTTGATTTTCGTTGGCAAGTATTTCGCGAAAAGCGAAATCTTTATGTGACAAAAACTCTTCAATCGTCCAAATGCGTAATGGTGTCTTTTGCATTCGTTTGGTCAACGAACAAAAGGGAATCCATTTGTCCATATTATGTTCGTACAAGGCGTTAGATACATTGGAAAGCTCGAGATACTCTTCACTTACGGTCAAATCGCGCCAATGGGTTTTTTCTTCATTGTAGACCACAACACCTAAATCATCGACTGTGATAATCGGTTTGAGGTAGTTTACTATGGTCGCCAACAGCTCTTTTCGGTCGAGAATGGTGGCCATAGCTTCGCTGATACCGAGAAGGGTTTCTTTAAATTGTTTTTCGCTGACTAGTGTCTGGTTATCTAGAATATTGCTTACTGCAACTGCAAGTTGGTCTGCAATGGCTTGAAAAAGCGGTAACTGACTTTGCGTAAAGAAACCGCGCTTTTTGGCATTGATACAGAAAAAGCCTAGCGTGTTTCCTGCGTACTTGAGTAGTACCTGCATACTATCGTGATAATTGGCCTCCACCAAATATTTACTTTGCTCGTATTGCGGAAACTGTTTGGCCATATCGGTCAAATCGATGATTATAGGGCCGTTTGCTTTGCGAAGCAAGGCTAGCTCCCAAGCCATATTGGAACCCTTTTCAATGGACAAGGGTTTGTTAACTTCAACATCAGCCAAGGCCTCTTTGGATTCTGGGGATAGTGCCAAAGCATTATATTTTAACGACCAATCTTCGAGTGCTGTTTTATCTTCGTTGAATACGAACAGACCCGTATCGTAAAAATTGAATATGGGCCGAATCTTGTCAAAAATTACTCTTAAGAGCTTATTGCCAGATTGTACGGTGGATATTACTTCGCTGATATTCAGCAAAGTTTCTTTAAAATTCTTTTCCTTGTCAAGGGATTCTTGAGCCAATATATTACTTAAGGCCACAGAGAATTGACTTCTGATACTATCAAATAATCGTAGTCTATAACCGTCAAGAATTTGCTCGGTCTTGAAATGGAAAAAGAGAATGCCTATGCTCACCTCTTGATGTTTTAGCAATAGCGTAATACTGTGTTCTAGCCCGATATCCTTCATCAACAAAAGGCCAGGGTATTTGGGATATACTTTCAACCAGTCCGATAAAACAAAATGCGCCACATCATCGCCCTCAAGTACTTTTTCTATGGGTGTACCTTTGGTATCGACCTGATTTTCTACCACTTCCTTATATAATGGATGGTCTGTGGTGCTTTTAGGCGACATCGTTAACGGGTGGTGATGTTTGTTTGTAGTAGTATCAACTAAACATAGTACGGCATCCGAAAAATTTACAATGGGTAGCAAATCGGTCATTATGGAATTGTACAGGTCCTCTCTGTTTCGAATACTGTTTACAGATTCGCTTATACCCAAAAGTGTCTGCTTAAAATTTTTCTCGTTCAATAATTGCTCATTAGCCAAAATATTACTAACCGCGACCGAAAGTTGGTCTGCGATATTAGGGTACAGTTTGTTTTTAGGATGATGTAGGTTCTGTGGTTCTTTAAAATGAAAATTGATAAAGGCGATGAGCTCCCCTTGATTCTTTAGTTTTAATGAGGTGGTATGGTGCAAGTCTAAATCAGCCATTAAGTGAAGGCCTGGAAAATCGGGATAATCCTGCAACCATTTAGATAGCTCGAAATAGTTGATGTCATCCCCATTCACTATCTGTTCGGCGGGCGACCTTTTGATGTCAAATTCAGTTTCCATAACGGCCGGGTACAACTTATTCTTTTGTGCAGGTTTAGACGCCATTGAGAGAATGTGCTTAAATGTCTGTCTATCGCTATCAATGGTAATTAGGGCGGCTTCATCAAATTGGATGATGGGTTGAATAAGATTCATTATAGTGTTGTACAGGTCATTCCTTTCCCTGATATTGGTCACAGCTTCGCTAATGCCGAGAAGGGTTTCTTTAAAGGTTTTTTCTGCTATAAGTTCATCCTTAACTATAAGATTATTTAATGCCAAAGCAATTAAATCTGCCAAACTTTGAAATAGTGGAAAATCTTGTTCAAAATAGACGTTGGGTTCCAAAGAAATTAGATTGAATACACCGATGGGCTTACCGCTAATTATAAGTGGGGTACTGATTACCTGTTTTACACCAGCCTCTTCTAATTCCTGAAAATGTGGGTGGTCTTTAATACGCTTAAGAAATTCTTGTCCGTCATATAACAGGGTGCCTTTTAGAGCATCAATAATACTTGACTCTGGTTTCATATAGCCCTCAATGCTATTGCTTTTTAGGCTTATTGAGATATCTTCGTTGCCAACAAAGTCGACCATAAAATCTCTATGACGACCATCGGGCAACACATGGAATAATCCTGAATCATCAAATGGAAAGAGCAGTTTCACTTTCTTATTGATAATGTCAAATAATTGCTTAAAATCGGAAACAGCAGCGGTTGCCTCACTTATACTTAAAAGATGTTGATTGATTGCATTTTGACGTAAGATTTCTTCCCTATCCAAAATATTAGAAAGCGTTACCGTTATCATATCGGCTATTTTAGTAAAAAGGGGAATGTCTCTTTTACTGTAGGTGCTTTCTTTTTTTGACCATAACAAAAAGACGCCAAAGGTTTTAGAGTTTCTTATTAAAGGAATGCTTATAAATTGTTTTAATCCTTCACTATTAATATATTCGGTATGCGGATGTTTTGGATATTTCTTGAAAAATTCATCCACGGTCTCTGTGCGCAATTTTTCAGACGCAGCTTTCATTGACTTTTCGGGTGCTAACCATATATCTCCAAGATGTTGATTTATTGTTTTATTTGCTCCAAAGGATAACTCGGATGCAGAAGTTAAGTCTCGATGCCGTCCATCTTCGAGTACGTGAAAAAGGCCTACATCATCAAAGTCGATAACTTTGTTTACTTTTAAGAATATAGTTTGGAGCAATTCTGGTATGGATTGTACCGAGGTGATATCATTTAATATGGAATACAGGATTTCATTTTGGTCCTGATTCTTTTCTTTTTTCTTTTCCATAGTTTAAACCTTTTCTTAAAAATAATCCTATTTCACGAAAATATCGTGAATGTCACGATTTTTTTTCGTTATATTTTCGTGATTTAATTATGGCATGCAAGGTGTCTTTGCTTAGACGTCAATGAATTAGGGTATTGTCAGCGTATTTCGTTCAGAACCATTCTTGGTATCGTTTTAGGATAGTAAGCAGTAAAGAACGCTGTTATGACGACACTACTTAAAAACATTCCTAGCCTCGATATCGATCGCTTTGTTCAAAATTTGATGAATGCCCCCAACAGGCATACTATTACTCATCGAAACCAGAAGATGCAATTTCATATTTGCCGCCTTTCGGAAATTGATGATGCCTCTCCGTTAGACAAACCGCACATCTATGATTTCTTTACCATCTATTTCGTGGAAGCTGGTTCCCTTGCGAAAATCAATCAACTGGAATCGTTACAATTGAACGCCAAAGAGGTTTTCTTTTCAAAACCGGGCGAAATCAAGACCTGGCAGAAAATGAAGGGATTAAAGGGATATCTTCTTTCCTTTACCATTGACTACCTCTTGATGTTGATCAATGATAAGAACATCATCAACAGTTTCGATTATTTGATGCCCGATTCGCAACGAAAATTTGCATTGGACGAAGCAAACTTTGCGTACTATCAAAATGTCTTCAATGAACTTGGTAAAGAGTATGCCGAGCCAAAACTACAGTCTACCGAACTTATTCGGTTCTGGATATTCGTGTTGCTGATTAAGACCAATCGGTTGCACCAGGAGCAACATCAACTGGTCAAACCGAAAAAACTTACCCGCTCCTCAGACGTTATCTGTGCCAAGTTTCTAAAACTTTTGGACGAGACGTTTACTGACTTGGCAAAAGGTACCATTATGAAACCCCCAAGGATAAAAGAGTTCGCCGAACTTTTGAATGTCAACCCTACCTATTTGGGGGAGTGCGTCAGAAAATCGAGCGGAAAATCGGCAAAGTCTATTATCAATAGAAAGACCCTCTTGTTGGCCAAATGCCAATTGTTGCATACCCAGAATAACATTTCCGAAATCGCGTACCAATTGGGTTTTGAAAGCCCCGGCTATTTTATTCGGTTTTTCAAAAAATTCGAGGAGCTGACACCCTTAGAGTTTCGAAAATCAATGAGTGCCTAAAGCTTTTTTATACCTCAATTGTTCATATTATGATTACATACATTAGATACCGTCTATATAAAAATAACATCCGGGAATTCGTTAGGGATATGAAAACCGCACTCGTGGGATTACATCGTTATAAAAATTGCACCTATTGCGACCTGACAGAGTGTGATTCTGAAAAAGAGAATTTCATACTGCGTATCGAATGGAATGCCAACGTTCAGGGAAATCCCTTGGAGTCAAAAGCACCGGAGATAATCACTTTTCTTAGTGCCATCAGAAAGCATCGTGAGTTTATTTTGGAAATGCGTAATTACAGCATTCTCTAAATTTCAACCACAGGTTGTCACTCTTCTTCGTTGTATATTTTTTCGACCTTTCGATTCGGAAAGAACCAAATGGCCGTATTGACCAAATAAACGATGCATCCGAGAATCGGGAAAAAATAGGTTACCCCGATACCCACTACAAAAAGAAGCATTGAATATTTACCTTTGTTGTCCCCATCATGAAGTTTTACGATAGCGTCATCACCGGCGTGGGTTTTGGCCAAGTAATTCACCAACAACCAAAAGGAAAAACTGGAACCCAACAGTATGATGCCATACAAGATCAATGCATTTCGGGCAAAGCCGCTTTCCCCGATCCAACTGGCGCCAAACGGAATCAGCGATAACCAGAACAGCAGGTGAAGATTGGCCCATAGAATCTTTCCGTTCACCCTCTTTGAGATACGTAACAGATGGTGGTGATTGCTCCAAAAAATGCCTAAATACACAAAACTCAGGATATAGCTGAAGAAGTTGGGGAGTAACGGCAATAGTGATACAAATTCCACTTCGCTCGGCGCTTGAAAATTTAGGACCATTATCGTAATGACGATGGCAAGTACCCCATCAGTAAATGTCTCTAAACGCTCCGTTCGCATGTTGTATTTTTCGATAAATCACCTTTTACTTGAACGTCTTGACCGGTATCCGGGTCGTGTAATTCAAATAGCTGGTGTCGCTAGCGGATTTTAGCGTATACCTTCCGCGCTTATTTTTTTCTGCATAGGTCAAGGAATGAATGCCATTGACAATTATAAAAAATAGGGTCTTTTTTTCGCTCATTAATCGTAGCACATCGGCGTAGGAGAAGTTCTTGACTTTTCCGTTATCATCAACGCACTCAAGGTATTCAAAGTTTTCCTCACCGTCCTCCGCAGTACATTTGGTACAGTATTGAATGATGTATCTCTTTCCCATGGCCTTTTTTCCATTGCATTTGATTTACTTTACTTCGGCCAGTTGCAAATCAAACCGTACACTTACCTTTTTTCCCAAAAAGACCGCTCCATTGGGTAATTCCGCGCCCTTTGCGATTCCAAATACCTCTCTGTCAATTTTTGTTTTGGCGGTGAAACCAAACTTTCTCACACCATCCTTATCCTTGGCGCTTCCTCCTTTATTCATGATAAAGGTCACGTCTCGTTTCTTCCCTTTTAGCTGGAGATTTCCTTCCAGTACAAATTGATTTTTCTTCCGTGCCTTAAAACTTGTCGAGGTAAATACGATTTTCGGATGCGCCTCTGTATGGAACCAATACTCTGCCTGAAGGTGCTCATCACGCTGTGCGACGCCTGTATCGATACTGGCAACATCAATTTCAACACTTACTTCGGTGGCCGACCAATCTTCATTATTCCGAACGAACGATCCCGAAAATTCGTTGAAGGTTCCGCCAATACCCGATATTCCCAATAATCTGGCTCTAAAAGCGAGTGTGGAATGTACTTTCTCAATGACATACTTGGTTTCCATAAAAGGGCAGAGGATTTAATTTGTGATTAAAATCGTTTGTTTGTCGTATCGTTTATCGGTTATCAAATTGGCTAGCACCCTGCCGACGTCCTTTCTTGAAATAGTTTCCGGTTCTTTTTCGTTTTCGAGATCTTTGATAAAGCGTACCTCGCTACTTTCATCATTGCTCAACTCCGTAGGTCTGATGATTGACCATTCAGGTAATTGGGAGTTTCGTACGATTTCTTCCTGTCGTGTTCTATCCTCCATAATTCTACCGAGGAGTACGGGTTCGATAATATTTCGGAAGATGAAACGGCCGTGCCCTTTGGAGTCTCCGGCGCCGATAGCCGTCATGCATATCAATCGCGGCACATTTGCCCCTTTCATTGCCTCTACCGTAATCAGGGTTCCCTTCTCACAGAGATCGGGAACATTGAACAGCGTGTCTTTGTTCAACGGAGCACCAAAAGTTAAAATCGCTACATCTTGATGTTGCATAGCATTTTGGACATCCTCTAATTTCGTAACATCGCCTTTGTAGATGGTCAGATTTGGATTCAAGTTTTCAATTTTTTCCACAGATCGTCCAAAGGCGGTTACCGTGTGGCCATTTTTAAGGGCGTAGTCCACCGTGTGTTGACCGACATTTCCAGTAGCGCCTATGATTAAAACGTTCATTAGTTTCTTCCTTTTATGGTTAATAGAATCATATACCTGTTCCCGTTACAAGGGCTGACCATTGTTACAATTTCAATACCGCTAACAGATTAGCTGATCTTCTCAAGTATGAGTTTTTAGATGGTAGCGAAAATCTACAGCGATTTTGTTTTTTCCGCTTTACATAGATTTTTTACTATATAGTCTTGCTGCATTTCATTCAATCCAAACTGGGGTTTGCCATGTAGCGGCAAGATGTGTTTAAAGCGTTGCTCCACATTTTCCCAAAAACCCCTTAAGCGTTCATCATTTTCTTCGTTATTGGGAGGACGTTCAAAATAATATTGCTCCTCCTCATATGGTGAGCCTACCGCGCTATCACCGGTGAACAGAATTCCTCCATTCATTTCCGCATATATGACGACACTACCCGGAGTATGACCCGGTGAATGATGTACTTGAACATTGAAGTCCGTGAAAATGTCTATGGCGCAGGTGATATCGAATAGAGCATTGCTATTCTTTGGAGTATCATCTGGATGAATGAAAATAGGTGCATTGCCTAAATCTTCACTTATTTCATGAAGGGGGGCGTAAGCTTGTCCCAAGAGGTCCCGATGGGTCAGAAAGACTCCGGATATACTATACCCATTGGCCATCCAGTTCTTCAAGGATTGTACGCTTTCATCACGGACTGCGTCGATGAGCAGTAGCTTTTTGTGTTCTTGATGTACAATAATGTACATGTTGCCGTAGCGGTAGCGATGTTTATCAGCTTTTATAGTGTAAACATTGTCTAGAATCGGGAGAATGCTACCTAGTTCAGCCGACAAAAACTTTTTGTGCAATGGCAGTGCGTTCTGTTCGGTGTCCTTCATGAGTTTTTTTTTAGTGAATATGACGTAAATCAAGAAAAATCGGAACTATTTCGCATAGGCATCCTGGAAGCCTCCCCAAGCACTATGTTCTTGATACAATTTTCCCACCTTTGGGCCTTCGGGTGTTTTCCAATCCACCATGAGTTCAGAGGCAAGTGTACCCCACGTAATCATTGTAGCCCCGGCCTGTTGCATACGCATCATCGCCGCTTGTTCAACGATAGGCTGATCGGTGCCCGAAGCATCGACCACAACATAGACTTCGTAACCGTTTGCGAGCAAATCCAAGGTAGTCAACTGGGTGCAGATATCAATTGAAATACCGCCGATGACTATCTTCTTTTTGCCGAACTTCTCGATGGCATCCCGAAAGGGTTTGGAGCCCCACGCACTTGCCGTATGACGTTCGATTTTGATGTCGTTTGACAAATGCTACTGCACCATAGGGTAGAAATCCCCCCTAAAACCTCCTTCGTCACCAAGAACTATGGTGGGCATATTGAAGATTTCGGAAACCTTTGCAAAGGCGGTAGCATTATTTACGAAAGTCGCCCTGTCTATGGTTCGGAGTCCTGGATCGAATCCTGTCAAATAGTCCACCATAACGAAAGTAGCGTTATCCTTGGCTATTTTCTGTGTGTATCGATTGGGTTCTATCAGATTTGGGCTAGAAGTGAATGCAACGAGCAAAAAGCTTATTGTCAATACGCACACTGCTATGAATATCGTGTTCTTAGGGATTCTCATCTTTCTGTAAATTTATTGTTCATTTTAATTTTGAATGGTAAAGGAATTGGCTTCGATCAATTGTCACCTTGAAGTGATTCTATCAATTTCATCACATTCGGATCGGCCGAAAGTTCCCTTTTTACGAATAACCATTTTCCATCCTCTTTTATTAAAACATCGTTGAAGGTACCCGTGCCCGCCATGGTATTCTCGTCTCTATTGAATACCGTTAAGTAACAGTACATCGTTGCATTTTTGCCGTCACCTTCAATTTCATGATTGGTCAATAGATGTCTTCTGCCTCTCGCGAAACTGTCTAATAGCCCAGGGAATTGTTTCCTTAAATCCTCTTTGCCTTTTGTGCTTCCCCAAAACCCGGAGAGTTCTCCATCATCCGCCCAAACGGTCATGTATTTTTCAACATTTTCACTGTCCATGGCATTATCGAATGTTGCCGTTAGTTGTATGATATCCAATTTATCTTCTGCTGTCAATTTCATTATTTCTATGTTTTATGGTTTATAAATGTGCTTTAAAGGGGACATAGTTCATCAATTTGATCATATTATTTATTTTGCATTGAACATTTCGGGATCTACAAATCCGAAGTACTCTCTAAAACCCGATACTTTGTCATTAGTAAACTTAAACTGAATACTGTTATATCCTTCATAAGGATACCTGCCGCTCATGACCGTTCCTTTAGAATCAAAGCTTACCGCTGAATAAGACTCGTCGGTTGTAATAACTAGATTTGAAAAGGTCAAACTGTTAGGGTTTTCCTGTCTTTCCGAGATAAGTTCCTTCATTTTGATCAAGGCTTCTTTACCGGTGAATTTTCCCATCAATGGTTGTGAAAACAGGTCGAAGTCAGTGGAAAGCAGTTCAATGAATTCGATGTAATTACCGTCTGATTCTCCCGCTTGCCAAGCATTCAGCGCTATTTGGGTTATTTTTTTCATGTAAGTTCCATGTTTTAGCTTCCTTTTACCGTCCTCAATTGACGGCATGTTATCTTCAAAGCGACCACCGATGATTATTAAAAGAAATCCAATAGTTGACGATTCAGTAGTTTAGGCTGTTCATCCGCAATCCAATGGCCACATTCCGCTACGACTGAACCCGTTACATCATTTGCTAGCTGTTCCCAACCAGGAACCATGAATTCCCCGGCACCCATTTCACCCCCCAATGCCAGCACCGGCATGTCGAGTTTCACCTTTGCCGTTACCTTAAAATGCTCTGTATCATCGAAGACCGCAGCGAAGTGTGCAAAGCCAGCTCGTAATGCTCCGGGCTTTTGAAGATTACGTACGTAATTCTCAAAATCAGCTTGGGACACTGCATCGGGGTTATAACTCCAGTGCCAGAAATACCACGCCAGTAATTCACGTTCTTTTCCGGCGATAAACTGTATAGCAACGTCAGGTACCGTAAAAAAGGCCAACTGCCAAGCTTGCCAGTTTCGTACTGGTTGAAGCCCATGCTCATAACCAAAGCCAGGCGGAACATATTCGATGAAACACGCCTTCTTGACTCGGTCCGAAAATTGTGAAGCAAAGGAGTACGCTACGCCACCGCCATGGTCATACCCGACTAGGTTGATTTTATCTATTTCAAGGGCATTCAGAAATTTTTCCATATCCCGTGCTAGATTTTCTTTCTCATAACCTCCATCCGTTATAGTGGTACCTCCCATACCCCTTAAATCCGGGGCAATGACTCTGAAGTTTTTAGAAAGTTCAGGCATCATCTTTCGCCACATATGGGAATGCTGAGGAAATCCGTGAATCAATAGCAGTACATCACCCGTACCGCATTCTAAGTAAGATTGATCTAAGCTGCCAATTCTTTTCGTGTGATATTTTATCTCGCTCATTAGTATATTATTAGGGTACTGTAATTTCTTAACATCGAATGCTCAAAGATGAGCTTGTAGTGGGGGTGTCCCGATTTGTTCTTTCATCATATCGGCATTTTTGGCGACCCCTAAATAGTTTGACATCGCCACGGAATATTGTCCCATATGCTCGCTTAGCAAATTTGCGATATGCATGCCGTTTATCTGTGTATTATTGGCCAATTCGGCCAATACGGCCACCCAAGTCGTCACAACGACGCCGGCCATTGCCAAGCGCTTCATGGTGACTTCCGTAACCAACGGATTCCAATCGGCGGAGGCATCGATTACGGCATAGACTTCGTAGCCCTCTTGAACTGCCGCAATAGCCGGAAACGCTACACAGACCTCCGTTGCCAGTCCAGATATTACCAATTTGGTACGGCCTGTGGATTTCACTGCTCGTTTTGAGGTCTCATCGTTCCAGAAGTTGACATAAGGTCTATCGATGACACTTTCCCCACCAAAAAGTTCTATTAATTCCGGTAGCGTGGGGCCATTGGGGCCTTGTGGCCAACTGGTCCCTAAGATGGTCGGAATATCGAAGGCTTTAGCGGTTTTTGCGTGACCCAGAATATTGTTCTTCAATAGTGCGGGATCGATCGACGTCAAAAACGTGGATAGCCCCACCTGATGATCGATCATAACAAAGCAGCAATTGTCCGGAGTGAGTTCTGTGCGAAATGGATTTTTTAATTCATTCATAGCCTTTATTACTTATTATGCTCTAGTTCAACTTATTTCTTGAGGTAAAGTTCCATATAAAAGGAGGTTGTGGATATTACTAATTTCCAGTTATTATGGTACTTTTTAATGCGTTTAAGGTGTTGGTCTAGCGAACATTTCAAAATAGGTAAGGAATCATTTAGATTACCATGAAAATGTCGGTAGCACCTTGATGTCGAATAATTTTTGATAGTCAAGGCAATAATACTCTTATACCCTAGCGAAGGAAACCTTATCGTTGATCGGGGGATGCATCGACCGTTTATCAACTTCAATTCAGTGCACCTTAATTTCTACCATCATTGCTTGCAAAAGTGAATTTCACAAGAGAAGGCATGGACTAATTTTGGATTTAGAAACTCAGGATACTACTATCCTAAAAACAAAAATTCGACATTATGAAAAATCTAATTACACTACTCGCAATCTTTATGGCATCATCGGCCATGGCACAATGGAAACAGTATAATCCGAATAAGAATAACGATCCTGCGAACGCTTCAAAGGAATTGATCAACCCGGCAAACCATACCTTAATGCTTATTGACCACGAGAGTCAGATGGCCTTCGCGGTAGAGTCTAATCCGATAGACGAAATACGAAATAATGTAGGGCTGATTTCCGCTATTTCCCAGCTTTATGAAATTCCGACCGTAATAACGACGGTTGCTGAAAAATCGTTCAGCGGACCTGTTTTTCCTGAAGTTCGGGAATTCTTTCCCGATGAGAGCGGTTATATCGACCGTACTACGATGAATTCATGGGAGGATACACGGGTGGTCAAGGCCGTAGGCGCTTTTAAAAAACCCAAACTTGTTTTGGCCGGTCTTTGGACAGAGGTCTGTATTCTTTCCGCCGCACTTTCGGCCCTGGAAGACGGGTATGACGTCTATGTCATTACGGATGCTTGCGGTGGTGTGTCAAAAGAGGCGCACGATATGTCTATTGCCCGAATGATGCAAGCAGGTATCAAGCCCATGACGGCCATGCAGTATGGTCTGGAAATACACCGGGACTGGGAGCGTTCAGACACTTATGTTCAAATGAACGATATAATGAAAAAATGGGGAGGTGCCTACGGATTGGGAATCGATTACAAGAAAACTTTGGATAAGTGGGAAAAGGAACATTCCGAAAAATAATAAAGTTTTAGGTTGGTTAGTTGGTAAGGTTTGTCCTGACTATCTTAGGTCAGGGCAAATCTTTTGTTCTTTAAGGGTCCAAGAAAGGCACTAAACGATATTTGAACTAAAAAATATGAAAACAACACTTTATAAAGCCGAATCAAGAGGCCATGGCAATCATGGATGGCTCAAGAGTTATCACTCTTTTAGCTTTGCCAATTATTATGATCCGAAACGAATGGGTTTTGGTGTTCTTCAGGTTTTGAACGATGATGAAGTAGCGCCAGGCATGGGTTTCGGTACCCATGGGCATAGCAATATGGAAATCATTTCGATACCTTTGGAAGGTGATTTAGAGCATAAAGACGATATGGGCAATACTACGGTCATTCGTAGCGGGGATATTCAGGTCATGAGTGCCGGTACTGGCGTTAAGCACAGTGAATATAATCATAGTAAAGACAATACGGTAAAATTTCTACAGATATGGATAGTGCCAAAAAAGGCCAATGTCGAACCTCGATATGACCAAATATCATTAGATGAAGAAGACCTAAGAAATCAGCTTTGCCAAATAGTATCCCCTAATTCAGATGATGACGGTATTTGATCCATCAGGATGCTTGGTTTCATCTCGGGTACTTCGATAAGTCTACCCGACTTGAATATATATTGAAGAAGAAATCCAATGGCGTTTATGCTTTTTTGTTGGAAGGAACTTGTTCCATAAATAATGAGAAGTTGGGAAAACGGGATGCCCTTTCGCTAGAAGATGTCACCACATTCAGTCTGGACATGGAAGCTTATTCAAGGATACTCCTGTTAGAGGTGCCAATGTCAAATTAGTACTTGTTAGAACATCACAAATTCCATTAGAACAAAGAACGGAGCGAATAAGATTTGCTTCAGTGCAATCCGTTATAACCTTTATTGAAGCCGTTGATTATGGTAATTCGGAAGTATCGTTTAATCAATCCAGACCGATTTTGTATTTACAAATTCCCGAATGCCATAACCCGAAAGTTCCCTCCCGTAGCCACTGTTTTTAATGCCCCCGAACGGTAGTCTTGGATCTGACACGACCAGCTTATTCACGAAGCTACTGCCAGCCTCCAATTGCAGGGCAACTTTTTCACCTCTTTCAGTATTTCCGGTGATGACACCCGAGCCCAATCCGTATTGGGAATTATTCGCTAGTTCAATAGCATGCGCTTCGTTCTTCGCTTTGATTACGGAGGCTACCGGTCCAAAAAGTTCAACATCAAAAGCCTCCATTCCCGGTTTCAAGTCGGCAAGAATGGTCGCCGGATAGTAAGCGCCTTTACCTTCAGGAATGTTTCCGCCCAAAACCAACCGACCTCCTTGAGAGATGGTTTTCTGTACTTGCTCATGGATTTCATCGCGTAAATCGTGCCGGGCCATCGGCCCGTAATAGGTATCCTCATCCGTGGGTTTGCCCATCTTTGCCTTCTTCATCTTTTCCGTAAATCGGTGCAAAAAGTCATCGTAGATAGCATCCAGTACTATAAAACGCTTGGCCGCGATACAGGTTTGACCGTTATTCTGTAGTCTACCATAGGTCGCCAAGTCGGTGGCCTTCTCCAAATCCGCATCGTCTAGAATGATATAGGCATCACTTCCACCGAGCTCCATAACGGTCTTTTTCAGATTTTGTCCTGCTATAGAGGCTACTGAACGCCCTGCGGGGTCACTGCCGGTCAATGTGACGGCAACGATGTTCTCATCCTCGATTATTTTTTTCACTTGTTTTGATCCGATGTTCAGGTTGGTGAATATCCCTTTTGGGAATCCCGCTTGCGAAAAAGCTTTCTCCAAAGCCTCCGCACAGCCTTGAACATTGGAGGCATGCTTTAAAACTCCGGTATTTCCTGCCATTATAGCCGGCACCGCAAAACGAATCACTTGATAGAAAGGGAAGTTCCAGGGCATGACGGCAAGAATCACACCTATTGGCTGAAACGTCACATAGCTTTTCGCCGCCTCGGTTTCCACTTTTTCATTCGCCAGTAGCTTCTTAGTGTTATCAGCGTAATAGCGGCATATCAAGGCACATTTCTCCAATTCCTTTCGAGCCTGACCAATGGTCTTGCCCATTTCTTGGGTGGCCAATTTTGCATATTCTTCCTTCTTTTCTTCCATCACTTCCGCCAACTTGTACATCATCGCCGCCCGTTCCTCGTAACTATTTTCTTTCCAAAGCTTAAAGGCACTATTGGCTTGCTGTACTTTTTCAAGAGCGGTTTCATCGGAAATTCGGGCATATTGCGCTACTTTTTCACCCGTAGCGGGGTCTATAATTTCAGCATAATCCATTATCAATCTTTCTTTAGGTTCTGCGAGTATTCTTTAATAAGAACATTCAATATTTTATGGTTCAAGGAGTAATCTACGGCGAGGTCTATCAAGTGAACCCCGGTTGCGTGTAGACAGCTTTTTAAGGTCTTTTCAAAATCCTCAACAGAATTTGGTCTATGGCCTCTGGCGCCAAAACTTTCCGCATACTTTACGAAATCTGGATTGCCGTAGTCCAATCCGTATTTCGGGAAACCTTCGCCTTCTTGCTTCCATTGGATCATTCCATAGGCGTTATCATTCAATATAATTACAACCAAATCAAGTTGAAGGCGAACGGCGGTTTCCATTTCCTGCGAATTCATCATAAAACCGCCATCACCGTTGACTGAGATAACTTTTTTATCGGGATTCAGTTCTTTCGCCATTAGGGCGGATGCCAAACCTGCACCCATAGTAGCCAGGGCATTATCAAGAATAAGGCTATTCTGCTTGTAGGCGGGATAGTTGCGTGCAAACCATAACTTATAAATTCCATTATCCAAGGTCACGATACCATCTTCCGGAAGCATATCACGTATGATTTTGACCAAACGTTGTGGTAAGATTGGAAACCGGTCGTCCTTTTCATACTTGGTAAGACGTTTTGAGACCTTGTCTCGAATAGCGAGGAAAAAATCGGTATCCCAACTTTTTGAATCGGCAACCAAGGCCTTTGTCAATTGGTGTACACTGTCCGCAATATCACCGATGACATTGAATTGGGGGAAGTAGACTTCGTCGATTTCGGCCGCAAAGAAGTTGATATGAATCACTTTTCGTTCGTCTTCGGGATTCATAAAAAACGGCGGCTTTTCAATCGTGTCATGGCCCACATTGATAATCAGGTCCGCCTCGTCAATCGCTTCATGTAAGAAATCATAGTCCGATAATGCAGCTGTTCCTAAGTATAAGGGATGTCTTTCGTCTATGATACCCTTACCCATTTGGGTGTTGAAAAAGGGAATTCCCAATCTTTCCACGAATTCCGTAAGTGCCGTACTAGCTCTCTTCCTATTGGCTCCGGCGCCAATCAACAACAATGGCTTTTTGGCGGCAAGTATCATCTTAGCAGCCTCTCGAATCGTTTCGGGTCCTGCATTCGGAATTCTATAGTTCACCACCTTGAACAACTTTGGGTCGGATACTTCTTCTTGTGCAATATCCTCCGGGAGTTCTATATGCACTGCACCGGGTCGTTCTTCGGTCGACAACCTGAAGGCTTCTCGAATGATTGACGGAATGTGTTCCGCATGGGTTACTTGCTTCGTAAACTTTGTTAGTGGCTGCATCATCTCCACGACATCGATGATCTGAAATTTACCCTGCTTGCTTTTTTTGATAGGTTTTTGCCCCGTAATCATGACCAAGGGCATCGCCCCCAATTGTGCATAAGCGGCCGGTGTCACAAGATTAGTCGCACCTGGCCCCAAAGTGGCCAAACAGACACCAGGTTTTCCGGTTAACCTTCCATACGTCGCGGCCATAAAACCGGCACCTTGCTCGTGTCGGGTAAGTACGAATTTGATTTTATCGGATTTTCTGAGCGACTCCAAAAAATCGAGATTTTCCTCCCCGGGTAGTCCGAAAATATATTCAACTCCCTCATTTTCCAGAGCACTAATACATAAGTCCGATGCTTTCATTTAAATTTCTTTAATACTAATTTCTAATTCACCCTTACTTGTCAACCGACCTTCTATCCATGCTTTGAAAAGGATTTTTCGGACATTCTATTTGGATTTTAATTTGGCTCAAAAAGTAGTGGGAAGAATTTTCCCTGCATTTTGTCACCCTTCGGAACCGGAGGTACGCCCGCCAACAACTCATCATTCGTATTGCTGACCGTACCATCGGCAAAAACATTTAGTACAAAGGCCCTGCGGCTCCTATTGGATTTGTTCTCGTAAGAACCATGAACCATCAAGGGATGATGAAAGGTTGCGTACCCTTTTTTCAACGCTATGGCCACGGGATTCTTAAATTGTTCCTTTTGTTCTTCGTTCAAGTAATTTATCAGGCCGTTCATATCACCAGCCAATGGCGGGGCATCTAATAGTCCCCATTTATGGCTTTTGGGAATATAATGCAAACATCCGTTTTCCGTATTTGCGTCATCCAACCCTGTCCAACAAGTGAGGTGTTGCATGGCGATGGTTCTTGTCCAGTACGAATAATCTTGATGCCAGGCTACTACACCACCGTGTTCTGCCGGTTTGCAAAATAACTGGTCGTGCCAAAAGCGAACGGGCTTGTTTTCCAATAGCTGATGGGCCGCCATGACAAAGGCCGGATTCCATAGCACATCGTGAAACCCTTCGGTAATACGCCAATGACCCAAGGAATGGAATAGGACCGAATTCGGGTCTTCGGATTCATTACTATGAAATTCATAGAACAGTTCGTGTGCGGGATGTTCGGGATCCAGTATTTCCCTCAATTCCTTTCGCAATTTTTCGACTTGTTCATTACTTAAGAGCTTTATGCCCGATACATAGCCCTCTTCATGAAAATGATTCACCTGTTCGTCGGTCAATCGGTATTGCTGCCATTCTTCCTTTGAATTTGGCCAATCAAAAATGTTCGAGATCAAATGATGTTTCTCCGCTAAATCCTTTATTTTTTGCATATTTAAATTGACTTGTTTCAGACCTGTCACATCATATTCCAGGACGTTTCGTGTTGATGTATCTTTTTGGCCTTTTTCGCTTTACTCATTCTGTAGGCTCAAAATATACATTACTTAAATATAGCGAAGATTCTACTAGAAACGATTGTCTTTTCTGCATATTAGTGTAGCATCCTTTTGAAACCGAATATTTGCAGACCCTTACTATGATTTAAGCTTGAGCAGCGTATTGTCGTTCGTAGTTATATTGTATATAAAAAAGCCTACGCCCATCGTTGCCATGGCCAAACCGGCGTACAAAAATGCCGAATTCATAGTTGTGGCATCGGCCAAGGGTTGAATTAAAATTGGGGAAAAGAACTGCCCTAAAAACATAAATGCCGAGAGCAAGCCCATAATCGTTCCGCGCACTCTATTGGGTGCTACGTTCATTACTAAGGCGGTCGTGTTTGGCATTATGAGCCCATTTCCAAATCCGGCTATGAACAGACTGGCCGTAATCCCGATGAAGGTGTCGAATGACGCTATGAGTACATATCCAGTACCCATGATCAGAAACGATGCCATATATAACCAGGAGGTATGAAAATTTGTATTCAGCTTTTTGTAAGCCAAGGATGAAATAGCTCCCGATAGCGTTCCTGCTGCAATGGCCAAGCCGACTTTAGTGCTACTTACTCCGATTTTGTTCAATATGAACGGTACTTGTACCGGCATCATGTAAAAGAACACCATGGTTACGAAAATCAAAAGTAGGAGAAATAGTATGGCATTACGTGGTTTAGGTTCTATGCTTTTTAGATTGGCTGATTCATCGCTTTCCATTTTTTCAGGTTCTTTAATGAACCGTATGGCCGGTATGACTATCAATAGGGATAACCCGTATATGAAGAACGGACCTCTCCAACTCATTTCGGCTAGCACTCCACCTAGACTAATAAATAGGATGCCACCAATGGCCATGGCCGCCGCTTGCTGCCCCAAGAAATTACTACGCTCTTCGCCTTCGAAATAGTCAGCTATTAATGTGGAGGTCACGGTCATAACGATAGCTACGGCGATGCCTAACAGTCCTCTGCTGACTAAAATCCACATGAGACTGTCGACCAGACCGCCCAGACTTCCCCCGATTCCATAGAGTATAAGTGAAACTATCAAGAGTGTTTTTCGGCCGATTTTATCTACCGCGACACCGGCGATAGGTGATATGATGGCTATGAACAGTGCAGGTAATGTGAGTATGAGTTTAGAAAGAAAATCCGAATCCGGATTGTCCGAAAAGGTTTCCTTTATCAAGGGTAGGGAAGCAGCAATAGTGGCCCCAGACATAACGGTAAGAGTACTGGATGCGAGAAGTGTGATTTTAACGAATTTGACGTTGATTTTCATGCTATTGGTTTTCGACCCTTTGAAATGCTTGGCCGGCCAACGCCGTTGTGTCTAGGTAAATAACCTTATACTCGCGGGTTTTAAACAACCATTTTCCGTCCTTCTTGATAAGGCTATCCTTATAACTAGCGATATTGTAATTACTCATTTTGGCATTCCTCGCGATTTCGTTGAGATAGAAATTTGCTGTGGCCGTCTTGCCATCCTCGGAAAGATCGACATTAAAACTGGTATTGAGCTGTACGAAAAACTCCCAATCCGATAGTAAGTTTTCAAAGGCATTGGCGATACTATCACGACCTTTAAAGGTCTTATTGATGGGTGGCCCAATGATCCATTTACTATTTTCTGCCCATAGACTTTGAAAAAGTTTCTTGTCTTGTAGTGCCGCAGCATCGGAGTAGACGTTGCTTAAAGCGACAATCTGTTCCTTATCCCTAAATCGTTCGAACTCTGTTTTTAGTTCCAAAAACTCCTTACGTTCTACGCTGGAATTTGTGCAAGCGACACCTACCATTGTACAGGCTAAGAGCAAAATGCTTTTATTTAGTTTCATATGTTATCTATTTGAATATATAATGCGTTGTAATGTGATACTATCATCTAGAACCGAAATAGGAATGTGAGATTTAAAAAATCGCTGATTTCCATGGGCGTTGGGTTATCACGGACAAAACCGCCCGAATAGAAACGTGAATAATTTATTGTTGAGCTCATATAAGGATTGAAAGTATAGGTGAGTTGGAAATTCAACTGGCTCCCTAGAAATTCTTTCTCCAGTCCATCAGGTTCTAACAAAGGCATGCCGTTTCCTCCAATGTAAAGACCGTCCTCGACTGAGGTACGCCAATACCAGGCCCAGTCCACCAATAAGTTAAAATCATTTTCCTTAGCTATTGTGAAACTTGGGTGAATGTCCCAAAAGTTGGAGGCGTAAAGTGCTCCCGCGCCCCGATAATACCCTTGTCGTGGGTACATGGGATTGAAGGAGTTCAATTTAGTATCGGTAGAATCACGGTCACCTGTGAAATAATCGACTTTTAGGCCTATTCTTTTAGTGATGGAAGCCTTGGGATAAAAGGTATATCCCGTTTCCCCATAAAAACCAAAGGCGGCGATATTACTTTCTCCCACGGTCCCGAACTGGCCGATGGCCTCTACATCATAGTCCCATTTCCCTTTAATGTTGTACAATCTAAGGCCAAGGGAATGTCTAGTTTCTTCGCCTTCCGCATTAAAAAATTGAGAGATTTCGTCGATAAACCCAAAGTAATGTAGATCAATATTGCTATCTAGAATTTCAGCGGTATTCGACTGGGCGTAGACTCCCAAAAAGGTTTCTTCGGAATCCAAGATAGGATTGTCGAGAACTCCGGGTTGGTTATTTCCATATTTCGTCAAGAACCCATCTACCTTCCAACGAGAAGTTTCATAAATTAGCTTAATGCCTTCCCAATAGTGCCGTACGTTCGGCCCTTCCCTAATGGTGACCATTCGGCCCCTGCCGTAATTGAGTTCTTGTCTACCTAAGCGAGCTGTAAGAGATTCACTTCCGGTATCTATAAACTTATAGTCGGCGAAAAGATTGAGCAAAAAGAGTTCGTCCCTATCGATTACTCGCGCAGGAGTTTCCTTAAAAAGTTCAAAGCCCGATGCGGGCTGCACAAAAAATCTAAAGCGATTTCCCAAATGCAAATCTGCGTGTGCCATTAGCCGCGTTAAAAGAAATCCCTCCCCTTCATCTTGGCGATTATGAATACTTTCGTAAAAAGACCTCAATTCACCACCAAAAGATACGTAGGATGAACCCTCGGCATTCAATCGTATGAATTTGATGGTATCGAAAGGAGCAGTTGCCTTAGAACTGTCTTTTAGGAACCCATAGTTTTCTAAATAACGTATAGGTAATATAGGAGGTCTAACGTCCGCTATTTCTTGTGCTTGAGTTTTGGAAAACCATAAGGAAATCAAGATGAGTAGTAGAATGCATTTTTCGAACTTTGACATAAGTCTTGATGGGCAGATTACTTTTTAAATAATCTATTTGTAAAATTTCAGCAGTTGTTCTAACAAATCCTCTGGTTTTTCCTCTGCGATCATATGCCCACAATCAGGTATAATACCTCCCTCTATCCTCTCACAATACGGCTCTAATTGAGAATGGGTATATGATGATCCGTATTCACCACCCAAGGCTAGTACCGCTACAGTGATTTTTCCATTTTCAATGGCCTCGGCAATTTGATCAGTGGTTTCTAAGGCATCACGGTACCAACCAACACTTCCCCGAATTCCAGCGCTGTTCGCATAAGTTCGCATATATTCATCCATGTCCTCCTCACTGACCGCTGCGGGATTATACAACATCAATCCGTGCAAATAGCTCCAAAACTCACGTTCTTTACCAAGAATCAGGGTTTCAGGTAAATCAATCGCGGAATTGAAGCCGAAATGCCAATATCCACCGTGATTTTCTCTATTATATGTTGTGAATTTATGGAGATTGACGCTCGGTAGAGGCTCATCCATATAAGTTATCGATGCCAGTTCTTCGGGAAATTTGGCCGCATAGAGAAATGTAGGTAAAGCGCCCATATCCCAACCTACAACATTAACTTTTTCCGTGATCTGCAGCTGTTTTAAAATTGCTCTTAAATCTTCTACCAGATTCAGGCCGTCATATCCGTTGTTCGGTTTATCGCTATCGCCATAACCTCGCATGTCAGGACATATGACCATATAACCGTTTTCTACCAATTTTGGAGCAACTTTACGCCAAGTATATGATGTTCCCAACCAACCGTGTACTAAAAGAATTACTTTTCCTTCACCGGCTTTTCTTATATGCAATCGGGTGTTGTTTACGAATAATTTAATATGTTCAAAATTTTCAAATGTCATCTTTGCTATTTTTCAGTTTGTTATTTATCGTCCAATATTGGAATAAAGTATGCACCAATCGAATTCCATTAGGCCAGCCGGTTGAAGTGCCTTTAGTTGTCTTTTGATTCATACGCTAAAAGTTTTGTGATGCGTTGAACTAATGGCATTGTTATGAAAACAATTGGAAGCACTATTATCCATGTTCTGAAAAAGTTTCTTAGCCATGTGGAAACAAAACTCTCGATGAATCCCTTGTCGAGCCAAAGCATTATCGCCGAAAGTGAGGCGCCTATGAACAAGGTCATCAGTAGCATAAAAATCGGCATGTAGTATTTCGAAGGAAGTTTCTTCATCTACGGCTATTTAATTCTGATAAGACTGAAAAAAGCCACCCCAGGCACTGTGTTCCTGATATAATTTGCCGATCGCTTCACCTTCAGGAGTTTCCCAGTCACCCATCAATTCAGAGGCTAGTGTGCCCCATGATACCATTGTGGCTCCCGCTTGGGTCATTCTGAGCATGGCTGCGTGCTCCACTAGTTTCTGATCGCTACCTGAGGCATCTACGACCACATATACTTGGTAACCATTTCGAAGAAGATCCAAAGTCAAAAGTTGCGTGCAGATATCCAATGAGATTCCGCCAACAATAATCTTTTGCCTTCCAATCTTCTCGATTTCCTCCTTAAATTTAGGCTCGTCCCAAGCGCTAGGCGTGTGGCGTTCTACACGGATACCATTTTCTAGATGCTCGCTGACCAAAGGATAGAAATTACCTCTAAAACCTGTATCCTCCCCCAAAACAATGGTCGGCATTTTAAAAATCTCTGTAAGCTTCGCTAACGCGGTTGCATTATTCACGAACGTCGCTTTTTCAATGGTACGAAGACCAGGATCGAACCCGGTCAAATAGTCTACCATAACGAATGTGGAATTTTTTGGAGTTAGCTTTTCCGTGTATGTCAGTCGGACTGAATTATCGTTGTTCATTGCACTATCATTTTAGGGGGCAAAAAGTCTTACCCTGTTATTTAACCGTAAAGTTGATAGAAAACGAGATTTCGATAGTGTCCATTTTTCAAGGGAGTGTAGCACTTTTTCAGTATAAGAATTTTATGGGAGCTACACTGTTGCAAGTCTGTGACTTCTCAGCCTCAATCGTTCGCTGTCTCTATCTTCGAAGGGCCTGGATTATCACTTTACATCCGAATCATATTTGAATCAGTATACTTCCTAATCCTACTCATTTCCAGAAAAACAATCAATTGGAGAGCACTTCATGATTCTTTTGTCATTTTTGATTGAGCGCACTAGCCGTAATAATTGCAATGCCCTTAAAAAGATTCATCAAGGAATTATTTTGTAGCGAAAATAAACGGTCGGTTCTCTGAAAATTCTACATTCTGTCAATTTTCGAGGGGTTGAATCTGGCTGCAAGTAGAAATACTGAAATGCTTAGAATTATTAATTTTACAGGCGTGACATCATAGATGATTACTTTGAAAAGTGAATCTCTCATAATAGCTTATTATCCCGCTACACAGAGCTGAAATGGCTAAGACTTTTACCCTGTAACACCTCTAAGATTCCAAGTAGATTTCGTACTCGTCCTACCTCGCTGATTTGGTTTTTAGATAATTAGCCACTTCAAGAATTAAAAAGTAACATTATTTAGGCGTTAAGTCCTATCAAACAGTCCATAGAAGTAATTATCTTATCGGTCTTAATGAGAAGTATGAAAAACGAAACTTTTAAGGCAAGCCCGACCCTATTATGTATACCTGATATCAGTGGTTTTACGAAGTTTATGACCGAAGTGGATTTTAAAGTCAGCTCGCAAATAATCCCGTCTTTGTTGAACAATATTATCTACACCAATTCTTTAGGGTTCAAGGTCTCTGAAATAGAAGGGGATGCCATTCTTTTCTATAAACAGGGTGTGCTTCCAGAATTTGATGACTTGGTAGACCAGTGTAAACTTTTTTATAAGGAGTTTTACGAAGCTATGTTCGCCATTGCAAGTGATTTTAGCAAAGAACGCAAAGCTCACAAAACCCCAGATATGCTGGGCTTAAAAATCATTGTTCATTATTCGGAACAAATTGGAATGGCGCAAGTAGGTACGCACATAAAACTAATGGGCGAAGATGTCATTGTAGCACATCGGTTTCTAAAAAATTCGCTCAAGGAAAATGAGTATCTGCTTTTTTCCG